>JAWBQF010000018.1:0-49748 GCA_038845975.1 Methanomethylicia archaeon | reverse complement strand
ATTCCTCCTAGAATTACTTTTCTTGGCAGCTTCTCTTCGTCATAATATGATTTTTCCCCTCTCCTCCTATCTAAACATACAATTTCTATTTCTTGAACATCTAGAATTCTCCTTAAAAATCTTACTGTCTCTACAATCTGTTCTTTCATTACCCATCTATTAAAGACTCTTCCAGTAAGGGAGTAATAATATGTTCTGAAGGTTATCCGTATCCTAGTTATTTTATGTTTCATAGCTTACTACTACCATAATATCAGCAATATCCTTATAAATCTAGCATTTAGTGGTTAAAACATAATAGTTTAACGTTATCTTAATATTTCATTATCTGATAATCCGTTACTCTCAATCTTTCCAGACACATCAATCCATATCTTAATTCTTTATAAATTCTTCTTACTATACTTCTTTCCTAAACTCAACCATTCATGTAATGCTTTATTGTAGTTTGCTTTCTAATCTTAGGGTTTTAGCTTTAAGGAGGAGGGTATGGTTTAAACTATCTTTGGAGGAGAAATCAATACAGACTAAGGAAACACAGCCTATAGATGGAATAATCTAAGAATTTGGAGAGTTTAAAGCCTAAGCTTTAGTAACTAATACTTAGCCAGCTTCTCTTAATAAATCTTCATGAAATACGTCATGCCAACTTTAGAAGTTCATACTCCTTTCAGCATCTTCCATGAGGATTTCACTTTACCCATCTTCTACATGTACTTGTTATTAATAATGCATGGTATTTATTTAGTTATACGCTACTCCTTACTATGCTCTAATGGTTTACATCCAATATAGTATTTATCATTCTCTTAGAAGCCGCCCCAAATCTTCATTACTTTCTCAATTTTAGATATTGCATCCTAATTTATTAGTTTAGCTACATAGCATAAATGGCAAGTCGTAGTAGAGATTTAAAATGCTATTATTACTCTTTAATTATTAACTTCGGTTTTAAAAGTTCATTTTTGATCTGTGTCTGTATAAGTTCCTCGAATGAATGGATTTTTACAGGTACTGCAAACTTTATTCCTGATGGTGGTGATACAAGTATGGCTTCTCCTTCATCTAGGGTTTTAATCTCTGAGGATGCTCCGTCAAGATATGGGCTGTACTGTATAACTTTACTATAGTCTGGTTTTGTTGGTAGTGGGAGAATTATTTTTGTAAGTTGTTGTCTTATAATTGGTTCATCAAGTTCACCTGGCATCTGTGTAATACAGCATAATCCAATTCTATATTTTCTTCCTCTTTTACTAATTGTTGAGAAAATGTTTTCTCCACTATCTCTTAAAACTGTTTTTGAAAGGTATCGATGTGCTTCCTCTACAATTATTAGTATTGTTGGAAGCTTTGTCCATTCATCAGGCATAATTCTCTTCAAACCCTCATAGGCTGAGAAAACTCTTCTAGTAATAGTGACTGTTAATAGTTTTTCCTGTAGTTCTGATGCTGATGGTAGATCAATAAGTATAACGTATCCATCCTTAACAGCACCCATAAAATGCTTTAACATATCGAATTTCTCATCTGGAATAAATATCTGTTCATCTCCTATCATACTTCTAATTTTTCTCTTTGTAGTGTTTATTGTAACTTTTTGAACTTGCTTGTTAAGATCTTCATATATTGTACTGGAGTCTGCACGTATGAGTGTGTATAGCCAGTCTTCATGTCTTTTACGCCATAGAAGCCATAGTAAAGCTTCCTGTGGAGGCGTTAGGAAACCTGTTTGGATGAAGTCTTCAGGGTGAAGTTGATTCCATGAAATTCTTAATGGACATGTAAGAATGTTTCTCTCAATAACTGTACCGTTAACGTTAAGGAGATATTTTCTCCTAGATAGCTGCTCAATACTGTTTGTAATATAGAATAGTCTGTTTTCAGAGTATGGTGAATGAGCAAGTCCTAGATGGCTACTATCACCTCCATCAAAGTATTCTCCTTCAGTATCGATGATGATGAGAGAGTATTTCCCTGTGTTTTGGCTTAAAATATTTAATGCTAAAACCTTACTGAAGTTTGTTTTCCCCCCTCCAGTTCTTGAGCATATAAGCATATGATGTGGAAATGTTTTAAATCCATTAATCTTTACATGTTGACCTGTAACCCTATGTCCCTGTCTAACGTAGCCAAGCTCAATATCTCCACTATCTAGATCCAGCATTTTTAAATCATCATCTCCAATAGTGTATACATTTGAGAATAGTGGGGGAACCGATGTTGGACCATGTGCTTTAAATCCATCTTCAACTTGAGCAACTATAACTGCAATAGCTGTATCGTAGAATCTTAATGGTTTATCATATATGTTAAGTTCTTCACCGTTTTCTCCTCTTAATGATAATCTAGCAACTTCAGCTTGTGTTAGGAGGCTTTCAGGTCTAAAATCAGTAACTCTTAAAATAAATCTACAGCTTCCATGCTGAACCTTTGCTAATTGCCCCCTATCAATCTTTACACCATCCTTAATTCTAAATTTAACCTTTACACCTTCAACCCATACAACAGTACCTATCTTCACCGATTCCCCCATAAAATATCCTCTCTAAACTCTCCAGATCTAACACTTCCCAGGAATCTTTTAAGAAACGCTTTTTCCTCTAGTTGCTCAACAATTCTTTCTCTTAAAACCTCTATTTCACTATCAGATATTTTAGCTTCATTATGGACGTGTAGTGGTGGATATGGATAGCCTGGATATGCTGAGTCCTGTAGATATGCTATATAGCTAAGTATTTTCTTAATATCTTGAATGCTTGAAATACTTGGTGAAATATCAACTCGGAAAGCATATTCAACATTGTTGAAGCATGCAATAACAATTCTACCGAGAATCCATGGATATGTATCTTCAAAGACTGGATAGTAAAGCCACGGTTTCTCTCTTCTTCTAAACATTAAATAGCCAACAATACTTTCCCCATTTTCAAGTTTAAGCTGTGTAGATTTACATAATCCAACAAGTATAATTCCTCTATTTGAAAGCTTATTTTCAAGGCTTGCTAAAACATCAAATGAGCTCTTCTTAAATGTAGGTATAGCCATTAATGGTCTATCTAGAATGCATATATCCCCACTTCTAAGTAGAGTAGAGTTTAAGAGAATAGTTTCAGCTTCAACACTTCTTAAAAGAGATAATGCTTCAACCTTACCGTTAACGATGCTGAAAACTCTTTTTGATGATGAATTAACCTTATTTCTCCCACGCCATAATCCCCATGCAACCTTAATACATATAATTTGAAGAGAACCTAAATCAAAAATCTTTTTAACAGAAGCATCAACACATAAAACTCCTCTATCATGGGGGGTTGGAGTTAAATCATGGAAGTAGCTATCATGAATTTCAAAGCCGTAAAGTGTTTTCCCCTTAATCTTTAATATGGGACGTATACCTCCATGTCTACTATCAATATTAAAAATATTTACTATTTCATCTACGATTACATCTATACTTTCAGTTAACCCCCTCATTCAGACACCAATATAGATGTTTAAACATTAATATTAACATTATCGTAGATATTTTAAATCCATGAAAATTAGAGAAAACATATGACGGTAATGTGTTAGAGTAGACAATTGCAATTATAGTGGACAGTAACAGTTCAATAAGTGACTAGCTATATAAATGTTTAACTGTAACATTTAATACATAAATAGTAGCAAAAATTTATTACTAAGCTTCCCTATATTATACTGTAACGATTTGATGATACGGTGATTTAATGGCTGTATTAATTTGCATGGTTGGACATGACTATCAGAGAATACTTGATGGTGTTAACTGCTGGAGGAAAAGATACCCTATTGAAACCATATACATTCTATATGATAGGAAAAAGGATAAGTATGGATATGCATCAAGAAGAAACGCTAAAGATCTTGAAAGAGCTTTAAGCTTTGCAGGATCAAAACCTATCCTTATAGGCTACAATCCCCAAAGCTATCCAGATGTTTTCTCAACTCTATACTCAATTATTAGATTTGAAGTAGTAGATATGGAGAGAAAGGTTTTAATTGATACAACATCAACAACAAAAGAAGCTTACGGCGCAGCTGTAACATGTGCATTAATGTTTTCAGATGTTACACTATATATTGTCCCACCTGCTGAGAGAGGATGGTATATTCCTGAACCTGGTATGCCAGAATATGAGGAATGGTTTAATAAAGTTAGAAGCATTAATGGACTAGAACCCCAGGAAATATTTCTTCCAGGATATAGGCTTGAAAACCCTAAAGAGGATGAAGAGAAAATAATTTCCCTTCTCCTAAATCATGGAGGTATTTCAGATTCTATTCGAAGCATTATTGAATGGTGTAATGAAAACCCTGAAAACGCAGCTGTAAAAAATAAGTATAGTAGACTTATTGACAGTCTAGTGAGGAAGGGACTTGTTAAGGAGGTTCCACAAGCTAAAGTAAAAAGAGTTGAACTAACTCCATTCGGTAAAATACTAGCATTAGGGTTAAAATACTATAAAAATAGAAAGGAAATGCATATCTCTAAACCCATACCAATATATAAGGTCCCTACAAGTAAAGATAGTAGTCTTCATTTAGAGCCTGAAAGTGAAGACCTAGTATTTAAATCGGAAATAGATGATATAAGGATTAAATTCGAACGTAAAGTAGCTAACGACATAAAACATAAAGCAGAATACGACTTAACAATTTAGTAAATAGCAATATTAAAATTTTCATATTTAAACTCTAGACATGAAGCTTACTTCTCCTCCTCAAGCTAGACTTCTTATGATTATTAACTGTAAACTCTAATATATCTACATGGAACACATTCGAATCCGCAATCCTCTCCAAACTACTTCTTTAATAGATAACTATTTTGCTTAAGCTACTTAATAGTTCAAGCTAGCTCTTTCACCATATAGGATGAACAGTAACCCTACTTATCAAGTATAAAAGCTTAAGAAGGTATTTAAGAGTTAACAATATTTATTGTTATGAGTATTAAAACCCATAAGTATGCATCTCCAACTCTTGTAGGTAAGCCTCTAACTATTTCTCCTGGTAGTTATGCTGAGGCAGAGCTTAAAGCTGATTGGAAAATGGCTGTTGATGAAAGAGGATTAATACATGGAGGATTTACATTTGGACTTGCAGACTATACCGCTATGATTGTAGTTAATGAGCCTAACGTAGTTTTAGCTAAGGTAGAAGTTAAGTTTACCGCTCCCGTAAAGGTTGGTGATTTAATGATTGCTAGAGCTAAAGTAATCGATAGGATAAATGGAAAATACATTGTAAATGTTATAGTTGAAGCTAATAATGTAAAGGTTCTAGAAGGAATATTTACATGTATTGTTACTGAGAAACATGTTCTAGATGCTAAATAATGTCTAAACTACCTTTACTGTTTCAATTCAAAATCAACACATAAATTATGCTAAGCAACATCATGATATATAATAATTCTCAATTAAGTATTAAGTTACTGTAATGGAAGACCAAGGATATCTTTCAGTAAGAGAAGTATAGTGGAGTCAGTATACTCCTCGTTTAAACAGAGATATTCTAAATAGTAAGAGAGTAATTGAATGTTGGAGTCTATTCATAAATTATTCATGCTATACTATAACAACCTATAAGATGAGTTTTAGAAATATAAATTAGTAGGTGTTGAGAAATATATTTGGTGATCTGCCTGTCCAGTAAGGAATTAGCTGAGTTTATCTGTGAACATACATATGGATTATGGAGACCGCAGAAAGCTTGGAGGAAGCCTATCTATATTACTGATGCTGAAGGAGTATATCTATATGATGATACAGGTAAGCAATATCTTGACTTTTCATCACAGCTTATGTGTTCAAATCTCGGACATAAGAATAAGGCATTAATAAACGCAATTATAGAGCAAACCCAAAAGCTTCAGTATATTAGCCCAATGTTTGCATGTGAGATACGTGCTAAAGCAACAGAATCTCTCCTTAAAGTTATGCCGGAGAACCTTAGGAAGATCTTCTACTCCACATCAGGATCAGAAGCTAATGAAACAGCTGTAAGAATTGTGAGGCTCTATAATGCCTCTAAGGGTAAGTATAAAATTATATCTAGATACTCATCATACCATGGCACTACAGCAGCTGCTAACACTTTAACGGGAGACTGGAGGAGATGGTTTGCGGAACATGTAAGTACAATACCTGGAGTAGTATACGCGCCTGATGCTTACTGTTACCGTTGCCCATTCAAACTTAAACATCCCGAATGTGGAATACAATGTGCTGAATACGTTGACTACATAATAAAAAATGAGGGAAATGTAGCAGCAGTAATTGTTGAGCCTGTAGTTGGAACTAATGGTGTTATTGTCCCCCCTAAAGAATATCTTCCAAGATTAAGGGAGATAACTGATGAAAATGACGTATTCCTAATAGCTGATGAAGTTATGTGTGGATGGGGTAGAACAGGTAAAATGTTTGCTATAGAGCATTGGAGTGTTAAGCCTGATATTTTAACTACAGCTAAGGGATGTACTGGCGCATACATGCCTCTAGGAATTACAGCAACAAATAGTAGAATTGCGGAATACTTTGAGGAAAACATATTTGTACATGGACACACATATACAGCACATCCAATTACATTAGCACCACTACCAGTAGCGATTGAAGAATATAGGAGGCTAATCGATAGTGGACATGTTCAGAGAGTTGGTAGTTACCTTGCTAGTAGACTTAGCGAGCTATGGGAGAATCATAAATGCATAGGTGATATTAGAGGCTTAGGATTATTCTGGGCTATTGAAATCGTAAAGAATAGAAGAACTAAGAAGCCGTTCAATACTAAAATGGATAAGGCATCCATGAAACAGCTTATGGTTGATAAGATAAGTAATGAATTAATGATGAGAGGAGTTTACCTATACGGTGTAGTAAGCCACTTCATAATTGCACCACCACTAATAATAAATGAGCAGCAAATAGATGAAGGTATAGATGCATTAGATGAAGCATTAAAAATTGCAGATAAGGAAGTTGAAGAATAGTCTTAACACTAAACTTTTATTTCTGAATCAATTCTAATATGTATATCCACATCATATTCATATATGAAAATAGCTCTACTATTTCTAGGAGGATTCTATTAATTCCAGCATTCTAGGCTTAATAATTGATATTATATCTACTATCACTTTAGATTGTTTATGCTGCTTGGCAATGAAATAGTAGCTGTTATCCATCATAGCCACTATGGCTAGAGCAATAATATTATCCTATATGAAGCTTCCTCTACCTCATACATAATCAACTCGTCTACTTAACCTATGAGTACTTGGTATACTGGAACTAGCAGCTACGGTAATAGCCTTACCGAAATTCCTTAATATCCTTGTTTAAACACTGCAAGTCACAATATATAGAACGCAAATAGGGAAATAAAATGAAGTTTATTTCCACTCATTCCGCCTTAACCATCCATAATATTGATTAGCGTCACCAATAACTAAACTACAGCTATTGCTTCAACTTCTACAAGAAGTTCCGGATGTACGAGTTGGGAAATTTGAACTAAAGTGCTTGCTGGAGGATTCTTTTTAAAGTATTCAGCTCTTACCCTATGTACAGCTTCAAAATGTTTCATATCCTTCAGGTAAAAAGTTACTTTTACAATGTTATCTATTGTACCTCCAACAGATTCAATACATGCTTTTAGATTCTCTAACGCCTGTCTTGTTTGAGCCTCCGGGTCACCAATCCCAACAATATTTCCCTCCTTATCAAATGCTACTTGCCCAGATATGAAAACCAAGCTTTTAATATCTTCAACCTTAACGACGTTTGAATATGTAGGTTTAAGAGGTTTAAAAACATTTTCAGGATTTATTACTTGAATCTTCACATACCTAATATTAAATTAAACAATTTAAACTTTGCCTATACATATTATAGTATCTTGTAATCCATTTTAAAGCTATAGTTTTAATCTTAATATTCTAACATTATACATTTGCTAAACTTATTTATTTAGAACACTATATATTTACTGATTTTGAACAAGCTTGAAGACATGGAAATATTTACTTAGAAGTAAATTACTTATGAGTAAACAATTCATAAATCGAAAAGCGGAGCTTAGATTTCCGGAATTCAGAAGCAATAATGCTGAGTTTATCATTATCTATGGAGGAAGGAGAATAGGTAAGACTTCCCTCATTATAGAGCTAATTCAGAAATATGGAGGAATCTACCTATTAGCTAGAGAGACTGGAGGTTTCGAAATTTAAAGCGTTTCTCTGAAAGGATTGCAAATTACTTTGACGATGATTTCCTCAGAAAGAATTCCTTTTCAGAACTGGAATGCCTTTTTGAATATCTACATCAGAATATTGAGGCTAAGTGGAAAGATCTGAGTGAGAAAGAAGCTGAGAAAATTTAAAAGATTTAGAAGGAAATTTCAACTTGTCAATTTTAAGAACTGGAGGAAACATTACGGATTTATAGGAAGAAGAATTGAAGGGAAAATCTAAAATGGAATGGCTGATATGGGATCTAGAAGATTTTGAAACATTAGTAGAACTCTATTAGGAGATAGTTCTTGATTCATGAGGTAAAGCTTATAACTCTTTCTGTATCCTAACTTTTATGTCAATTACTGAGATACATAATACTAGTCTAAATGAGTTTAAAGATCTTGATAAGAGTAAGCTTATAGGAATGCTTAAAGACATGGTTAGAATTAGATTTTTCGAGGAGAGAGTTGAGGAGTTATTTCTTGTTAGAGGTTTACTTATTGGTCCTGCACATCTATACTTTGGGCAGGAAGCTATAGCTGTAGGTATATGTAGTTCACTTAGCCGTGATGATGTTGTTTTAAGCAATCATAGAGGGCATGGACATGCTATTGCGAAGGGTATCCCATCTAAATATGTTATGGCTGAGCTTTTCGGGAAGGCTACAGGTACATGTAAGGGTTTAGGTGGGTCTATGCATGTATGTATGTATCCTAAGCTTGGAGCCTTGTATTCCTCAGCTATTGTTGGAAGTAATATCCCCATAGCTGTAGGTGTTGGATTTGCATTAAGAAATACTGGAAGAATTGCTGTATGCTTCTTCGGGGATGGAGCTGTTAATACTGGAGCTTTCCATGAAGGACTTAATATGGCATCATATCTTAAAGTACCAGTACTCTTCGTATGTGAAAACAATCAATACGCTATATCAATGAAGGCCAGTATAGGAGTAGCTGCAAGAAGTATTGCTGAAAGGGTTTCATACGGGTATAATATGCCATGCTATGTTGTTGATGGTAATGATGTATTATCAGTCTATAAAGCATCTCTTGAAGCATCTTCAAAAATTAGAAGAGGATTAGGGCCTATATTTCTTGAATGTAGAACATATAGATTAAAAGGACATGGAGTATATGATAAGGCAGAATACAGGGATAAGAAGGAGTATAACGAATGGATTGAAAGAGACCCTATACTCCTATTTAAGAAAAAACTTCTTGAAGCTAATATATTAAGCTCTAGAGAAATAACTGTTCTTGAAGATGAGGTTAAAAAAGAAATTGATGAAGCTGAACTATTTGCTCAAAGTAGTCAAGTAATGGAGTTCAATAAGCTTTACAGCCTTGTATATGGGTGATCCCATGAGAACTCTAACATATGCTGAAGCTATAAGAGAAGCTATAAGAGAGGAAATGAAGGTAAATCCTAAGGTATTCATTGCTGGGGAAGACATAGGGGTTTATGGGGGAGCACAGAAAGTTACTAGAGGACTATATGAGGAGTTTGGAGCTGAAAGAGTTATTGATACTCCAATATCTGAAGTAGCTATTGTAGGTTTAGGTATTGGAGCTGCATTAATGGGTATGAAGCCTATTGTTGAAATAATGTATATGGATTTCCTACCAATAGCCTTAGAGCAAATTATAAATCATGCTGCTAAAATATACTTTATGAGCGGGGGAGAACTGAAGGTTCCCCTAGTTATTAGGACACAGTATAGTCTAGGTAGAGCACATGGAGCACAGCATTCCCAATTCTTCCCATCAATACTTCTTAACATACCTGGAATAATAATTGCTCTTCCATCAACACCATATGATGCTTATGGACTAATGAAAACAGCTATTAGAAGTGAAAATCCCGTAGTCTACATTGAATGCTGTATTCTATACCATAGAGTTAAAGACAAGATTCCAGATCAGGAATACATGATACAGTTCGGAAAGGCAGATATTAAAAGAATTGGAAACGATGTAACTATAATTGCTATTTCAAGAATGGTTCATGAAGCATTAGAAGCAGCTAAAATACTTGAAGAGGAAAATATAAGTGTTGAAGTAATAGATCCAAGAACAATACAGCCGCTAGATATTAAGACAATTACGGAATCTATTAAGAAAACCAATCGTGTAGTTATAGCTTCAGATGACTGTGTATTCGGCGGTATTGGGGCTGAAATAGCTGCATCAATACAGGAACATGTATTTAGCTATCTTGATGCAGAAATAGTTAGAGTTGGAGCTCCAAACATTCCAGTTCCATTCTCGCCACAGCTTGAAAAAATGTATATGCCTAGTAGGGAGGATATTATTAAGGCTGTAAAGAAGGTAATGTATCTAGAATAGGTGGTTGAATGGTTAATATTTACATGCCTAGATTTGATCCAGCAATGGAGACAGCGAAAATTATTGAATGGATAAAGAGGGAGGGGGACTTGGTTAGAAGAGGAGAACCAATAGCTAAAGTTGAGGGGGAGAAAACAATATTCGAAATAGAGTCTCCTATTGATGGTGTTATCACTAAGATAATGTATCCTGAAAACTCTGAAGTTAAAGCTGGAAGTATTATAGCAATAGTGTCTGAAGCTGGAGAAGTTAAACCAATAGTAGAAGCTGTAGAGAAAACTAGAGTTAAAGCAACACCTATAGCGAGAAGAATTGCTGAGGAGCATGGTATTGATCTATCTAGAGTTAAAGGATCAGGACCTAATGGAAGAATAACTAAGAATGATGTAATTAGAGAAATTGAAAGGGTTAAAGTGGAATCTACTGAAGCTGTACTGATTAGGACTGGAAGGGCTAGAGTGTTAAGGAGATTCAATTTATCAGGCTTAAGAAAAACAATTTCTGAACGTTTAACCTATAGCCATAGGACAATACCGTCAGCTTCCATAACTGTAGATGTAGACTTTGAAGATCTAATTAAGCTTAGAGAGATGATGGAGAAATCTCTAAAAGTAGATATATCTCTTACAGCATTTATAGTTAAGGCTACCGCTAAGGCATTAAGAAGCCATATAATGCTAAACTCATCAATTGAAGGAGATGAAGTAACAGTATATGATAGCATAAATATAAATGTTGCAATACATACAGAGGAGGGATTAATAACACCTGTAATATTTAATGCTGACAATAAGAGTGTTGAAGAAATTTCAAACGAAATTAAAATATTAACTGAAAAAGCTGAAAGAAAACAGCTAACACTTGAAATGCTTACAGGCGGAACATTTACAATAACAAATCTAGGACCTTACGGAGTTACTACGTTTACACCATTAATAAACCCGCCACAAACAGCAATACTTGGAGTTGGATCAGTAAACCATAAATTAGTTGCCAAAGATAATGATCTAGATTTAAAGCCAATTACAACCCTAACCCTAGTATTTAACCATCAAGTTATTGATGGAGTTCCAGCAGCAAAATTCCTAAATGAAGTTAAAAGGAATCTTGAAAACCCATTAATTCTAATATTAGAATCCAAAATAGCTAAACAATAATTCTCAAGTTTACTATAGTCTTTAAGTCTTACTACCATCTAAATTTTAAACCTAACCATTTAACGTTAATAGTCAACCTAAATATTTACGTGAAGCTTCAAATAGTTACCAGCATATCTCTTCATTTTACTAGGTAATCAGTTATTAAATCAATATATGGAAACCATAGTTAAAAGCTAGCTTCTAGATGAATTTCAGGTTTTAAACTATTAATTTAATTATTTAGCTAGTTTACACTAGCTTGACTAGATTTATTTTTTCAAGATCCTCTACGAATTCCATTATTTGTTTTAAATCGGCATTATCGTATTCAGCTAGTACTTTCCAGTATATTTCGAGTAGGCTACGTTTCCCATTCATAAAGTTGATTACTTCATCAAATATATTTCTTAGATTTCTATTATGGTTAAACATTTCAATATATTTATTATAGATGTCTTCACCAAGTAGTTTACGAAACATATTAAAATCCAATGGTGCCTTAAAACATCTCATAGGAATAATTTCTTTAGCTTTAGATTCATAATCATTATATTCAATTATTAATGGAATATCATGTTTAATACTTATCTTCCTCAAACGATTAACTTCATATTCTCCATAATCCCTAATTAGCTTAATAGCCTCCTCTATATCTTCACTAGTTAAGTTATATATTCTACGTATTGAGTTTAAAGTATTAACTGCTAATTCGATATATTCATTATTCTTGATGAATCCTAATGTAAGCTCTCTAGCAATTCTACTTGGAGATTTCCCTTCAGTTACTTCTCTTATTACTTTACTTATTGTTTTTTGATTTTCAAACGAGATTTTTGATATTAGTCTTTTTAAGCATTCATCTATAATTAGCTCTAAATCACTATTCGATGGTGTTGTAAGCATTAAAGCTATTACTGATACAGCTAATCCTACTCTTTTAAGTTCTTTAGGATCAACCTTATCAATAGTGTCAAGATCTGTATGATAGTATTTATCAGGCCAATGGATAAAGGCTATGGAGGGGATTCCTATTGTTGAATCTGAAAGAATATAGTGGTCACTACCGTTAATATATGGTGTAAGTTTATATTTGAATGATGGTAGATTTGAAACATTATTGAAGTGTTTTACTTCATCCATTTCCGAAACAATCTCTACAATATGTTCTGCAAGATATGGAAGAAATGAAGGGTTTGAGTTCGGTGTTGAAACTATTGTTAATACTGAGCCGCATTGCTCCTGGTTTTCACCAACCATATCTAGATTTAAAGCTGCAATAACTTTCCCCTCAAGCTCCGGATGAGCTTCTAGAAATGCAACTGTACCAATTATTTCCGGAACCCATAGAAACCTTAGAGTTCTCTTAGGCTTATTAATTCTCCCACTATCAATTAGCGTTTTTAATGTTCTAGCAATTTCAATAAGTAAGCCGCTACCTGAAGCATTATCGTTAGCGCTTGGCTTTGGATGGCATGCATGAGCTATAAGCCATATTTCCTCGTCGCATTCACCGCGAATAATACCGCTTAAAACCTTAAATTCTCCTACATAAATTCTTGAGGATACTTTAGCTTTAACTCTAACATCTTCCCCTCTTTCAAGCCAATGAATAATTTTCTCAGCATATCTTAGAGGAATTGAAAATGCTGGACATGTTTTATCTACTAGATCGGAATCAATCCATAAGCTCTGATACGGTATAGCTTCAGGAGTTTCAATTCTATCACGTTGAAAAACCATAATTCCTAACGCGTTATACTTTAGAACAGCTTTACGGAAAACATTTACAGCTCTACCATAAGCTAAAACAAATCTTCCATTAACATTTCTTCCATAATAATCTAAATCACTAACACCACTACCCACATAAGCAACATTAGCTTCAACTCCTTCAGGAGGTGTAGATCCACTATGAGCAATAATAAGAGTTGGAGAATCATTAAATCTTCCAATAAGCATCTCCCTAGGTTTAGTAACTATTAATTCACCATCATCAACATGCCAGCATATAGGGGAAGTAAAAGTGAAGAATCTAGTTTTACCGTCAGCTGGGAAACATTCAGTAAATGTTTCAATTCCAAAACTTCTCAGTTGACTTTCAATATAGTTTATAGCTTCATTAAGACCTATTGATGATTGAACCCTATGAAAACATGAAATACCAGTAACATACTCCTTAGCTCTAATACCTGAAAGCTCCCTACTAATAAATTTTAAAACATCTAGATACATAAAGTATCTAAGTAAATAATGATTTAAAGCTATAGATCATGCTGAAACTAATAGTATAATCATGGCTACCTCAGCCTTCAAGAAGCAGTTCAAGATAGGTTTTCCTTATAAACTGTTCTTCATGAAATCCAAATCCTTCAAGAAGCTTCCTAACTTTCTCCTCTACACTTGGAATATCACTTATAGATAATGCTTCAGCTTCAACCTCAATGTATTTACCGAGACCTCTAACATCATCTAGATTAATCTTAAACTCATTAAGCCTATAAACTCTCCTTACCTTAAACACTTCAATAACCTCTTTAAAGGATAATTTCTTAAGCATCTCCCTACACGTATTAAAATCGCTTATTGTTAATGTGATTTCCTCTCTTGTCTTTGATATAGATCCAATCCTAGGACCTTTATATGTTAACTCAACATGTGAATTTACTCTTCTAAGTCTTAAAGCTTCATCAGTAACTTTAAAATCCCTAGATGAATGATTAAAATAAACATCAAGATGCTCCTCAATGCCAATTAATACTCCCCCTAACATAATAATTTGCTCCTCAACATTATCCCAGCCTCTAACCTTAACCTCCACTTCAATCATATATGAGCAATACAATCCAACTTTTAAACGTAACTGTATAGGGTAAGCATAAACCCAGAATAACTTGATACTATTCTAAGCTTCTAGAAGCTCTATTCTCCAATTACAAGCTAGAAGTCTAGTAAAATCAGCTTCTAAAGATTTTGATTTAACGATTCTATAAGCTTATTGAAAACCATAAAGCAAAGAAGCCTACATATTGGAGGTTAACAGGAAAATCTTTACTGATCGTAAGGTTTAAATGTTTTTCTACTTTTTGTCTTTATGATTTTTGATTTATGTGTTATTGGTGGGGGTCCTGCTGGCTATCATGCAGCTATAAGAGCTTCACAGCTTAATGTTAAGGTTGCTGTTATTGAGGATGCTGAGGTTGGAGGGATCTGTCTTAATCGTGGATGTATTCCCTCTAAGGCTTTAATCGAGATTCTGAAGCTTACTAGTAGACTAGAGTATTTTAGAAGGATTGGATTTAATGTTTCAGGAGGACTAAATATTGAAGCTGTAAAGTCTGAGGTTAAAGAAGTTATTAGTAAGCTTACTCATGGTTTAAGGAGTGTTCTTGAATCCTACGATGTAACTGTTATTAATGGGGTTGGTAGACCTCAATCTCCAAGTTATGTTAAGGTTCAAAGCTCTAGCGGCTTAATGGATGTTGAATGTAGGAGACTTATTATTGCATCAGGATCAAAAACAGTAAATCCATTTAATACCAGTAATGTTTTAGGTATTGATAGTGTTCTACTGGGAATCGATAAACTACCCCAAAACATAGCTATTATTGGTGAAGATGTTTTCAGCGTTGAGGTAGCATACATATTGGGGAGACTGGATAGGAATGTATTTCTAGTTAATGATAAACCCGGAGTTCTACCAGATATGGATCGTGATGTTTCAAAAGGTATTCAGAGCTGGCTTATTAGAAATGGAGTTAAGATTTTAACTGGTAAAAGATTTAGTATTAATGAAGATGGTAGAGAAATTAGGTTTGAAGGGGGAGGGAAGATAGCTATTGACGCTATTGTTTCAGGATATAGGATAGCTAGAATTGATGAGATTAATGCTTTAGGCTTAGAGTTTAGTAATCAATGGGTTAGGGTTAATAATAAAATGGAGACAAATATTAATGGCGTATATTCTGCAGGTGACGTTACTGGTGGAAAGTATGCTCATGTAGCATTCATGGAGGGAATAGTAGCAGCTGAAAACGCTTTAGGAGGAAATATCTCCATAGATCTTGAAAAGATTCCAAAATGTATCTATATTGGACCTGAAGCATCATCGATAGGTTTAACTGAGGAAGAGGCTAAACTTAAAGGATATAAGGTAATTGTTGGGAGGGCATTATTTTCAGCTAATGGAAGGGCATTAACACTAGGGGAGGGAGAGGGAATGGTTAAGGTTGTAATAGATTCTAAATACGGGGAGATTCTTGGAGTACATATTGTCGGTCCAAGAGCTACAGATATTATTGGGGAGGCTTTAGTAGCATTAAGGCTTGAAGCATCATCATCTGAAATAATAGATATTCCCCATCCCCATCCAACAATTATTGAAGCTATTAGAGAAGCTGTAATGGCTGCCTATAAGAAAGCTATACATATACCTAAAGCAAAGCTATAATTCCAACATACTTAATACTTGATTTACAATAGCTTTAGGAACCTCATCCCTATTACTAAACGTTAACTCAATAACCATAGTTTCATTTAGGCTTTTAACGTAATCTACCAGTTTATCCCTTACCCTATAATGTATTGTACCAATAAATATCTTACCGGACTCTATAGCCTTCAATACAGCTTCTCTAAACTCTCTACTGTAAAGCTCCATAGGTCCAATTTCATCGCATACAATGACACTACTACTATTAATAGCATCAAGTATTGACTGGGCAGCAATACTTCTTAAATCTTCAAGATTAACCCTATACTTACCAACCTGAGGACCAATAGAAAAATTTACATGCGCTAAAATCCCCTCTCTACCTGTTCTAACATCAATAAGCTTAAAACCAACTCTAACATTTCCCTCCCGAATCTCCAATGAAATAACACCGCCTACAGATACATTTCTTCCACGTAGAGCATCAACTATTCTAAAAATAGCTGTTGTCTTACCTATACCAGGTCTACCAGTTAATAACCATATTCTCTTCATAAATAATCTTCTAAATTAAAAATATAAACTTTAAGCTATAAGAATTAGGAAGAATGTATTGCATCCACTAAATTCATAAACAAACTTTAAGAGAGTAGATAGAGTTATTAGAGATATTCAAACTTTACTAGTTATTAATGTTTTAGGGCTTCAGTAATAGCCTAATATCATATTTCAGCTAATATAGATCTATGATGGTTAGTATGAGATCCACTATTATTATGGTTAAGTTTCTGTAGAGTTTCAGTAATTGTTTTCATTCCTGCATTTAATTCTTCTGATAGCCCACCTAGCCCTATTCTAAAGTATCCAGGTAGGTTAAAGCATTCTCCAGGATTTACTAAAATGCTTTTCTCTCTATAGATTTTCTCTGCTAGTTTTAACGTGTTGATTGGTAAGTGTATTTTTACTAGAATATAGGCTCCAGCATCAGGTTCAACATGGCTTAATAGGTTTTTTGATTTTGAAATTATTGACTTAGCTACTATTAGATTTCCACTTACAATTCTTCTTGCTCTCTCAATAAGTCTATTTCTTATTTGGGGTTGTAGAATTTTTGATGCCACATAGCTACTTAAAGTAGAGATAGATATTGTTGTATAGTCCTTAATACTCCATGCCTTATTAATTATTTTTCTTGAGGATATCATCCATCCTACTCTAATACCCGGTAATCCGTAAACCTTACTTAAACCACTAGTTACAATTGTTTTATCTACATCGTAGTATTCAAGTATACTTGGAGTATAGTTATCTACAAGCTCTAAGCCTCGATATACCTCGTCAAATATGAGAAATACATTATTCTCCCTAGCTATTTCAGCTATTTCCCTTAATTCCCTATTATTTAAAACTTTTCCAGTTGGATTATTTGGGTTTGAAATAAATATTGCTCTAGTATTTCTACTTAAGAGCTTGCTTAAATGATCTATTGACGGTTTAAACTCTTCATTAGGTTTAAGCCACCATTCCCTAACTTTAGCGTTAAGAGCCTTTAACAGCCCGTAAACCTGCATATAGTTAGGCATTTGAACAATAACTTCATTACCTCTACTAATCAATGATAAAACAGCTAGGAGATTAGCTTCAGAAGTACCATTGGTAACTAGAACATTTTCACGGGTAAGCTTCACATCATATATATTAATAATAGCTTCTCTAAGCTCTATTAACCCCTTAGTCATAACATATCCTAAAAGTAAATTACTAGGAATCTCTATACCTAACTCTTCAAGTGTTAATGGATAAACTCCACTCTCAGCTAAATTTATTTTAACGCGATACTCACGTAGACTCTGCCATCTTTCAAGGCAAAATTTCGGAAACCTCAAAGTAACCCCTCTTACTTAAACATTGAAACATAAAAACCTTCCTATTTTAGAGGAATTAGTATCTTTTAGATTGCTAAGTGTAGAGTATTTAGTAGTTATGTTGAGAAGATAAGGCTTAAATGTAAAATCATATTTGAAGTTTTAAGCTTTATATGAGTAAGCCTATAGTAAGTATCAGATTAAGTCGACATTTAGCAACTTGAAGTATAAAATAATGAATTATATAAATAAAAAGTATAAAATAAGAAAACATAAATATCCAGTATAAATATATAGAGTATGGAGGTGAATGAATGAGTAAAACCTCTAAGAAAGTTGAAGAGAAAAAGGAATCACAAGCTCCTAAATCCTTTTCTATTAAAGCAGAAATAACGTTTCCAGATAAAGCTCCAATAAGAGAAACAGGAACTATACGTGAAGTCTCAGAAGACCTAGCTGTAGAGAAGTTTTTCAAGGATATTCAGAAGAAACATCCAAAATTAAAAACAGCAACAATAACTATTGGAAATGTTAAATATGAATTCAGACTTGAAAAAGGAAAGTGGATAAAGAGAAAACTATAATTCACTAAAACATATAAGCAATATACTCCCAAATATCTACTGTAAGCTTGGTTAAGCTTAAATTACTTGTAATACTGGATAGTTTTTTCCCTCTCTATATATTTAGCTATTTCTAGATATTTTTCTTCACTGATAGCTTTCATCTCCCTTAAGAAATTGATAAGCTCCGAAATGGTTGTTAAACAGTGTAAATTTAGATTCTCCATTTTTAAGTTTCTGGAGCCTCCCTGTTCTCTATCTATTAAAACAACAACATCACTTACAGATCCTTCCTCAAGCCTTATAGATCTAGCAGCATTAATAATGCTTCCACCAGTTGTTATTAAGTCATCTATTATAAGTACTCTATCCCCTCTATTCATCACCCCTTCAACAAGCTTTCCTAAGCCATGCTTCTTCTCTTCCTTTCTAAGATATAGAAAAGGCTTAGAAAGCTTATAGGCTACCATTACTGCATACGGTATTCCAGCAGTAGGTATGCCTGCAATCCTATCAAATCCTTTAACTCCAACAGTATTCCATATAAGCTCAACATAAACATCAACAATTTCCCTGAAGGCTTTAGGATATCCAGGTATTCTTCTCATGTCTATATAGTATGGGCTAACCTTACCTGATGTAAGCTTAAACTCTCCAAAGCTTATTGAACATGTTTCAGAGAGAATTTCAGATACTCTTCTAGCAAGCTCTATCCTCCTAATACTCCAGCTAGACATAGTATTACTATATTACTAAACATATAAGTATTATTGCTAAACCTTAATACCAATGCAAACCATAATGAAGCTGAAACATTATCAATTCAGAGAAATAGATTAATAAAGCCTCAAATATGAATATTACTCTTATCCTTTAAGAATCCATAGTCCCTAATTATATTAATGTAGGAAGAACCGTACTTAAACATTAAGGTTATGGACTGTGTGAACGTGTCTAATTATTGTTTATGCTTCGCATTTCCTCTATACTTAAGGTTACAGTAATGAGGATTTATGAATAGTTTTGATATATCTATTTAAATATGATTTCATGCTTAAGCCTTAATAGTTAGGAAGAAGGGTTTGTTGTCTGATGAATATGGGGAAAATATAAAGTATGAAATTTATATGTATTTTAGTCTAGTAGTTTAGTTTAAACACTATATTTGATATGGTAATGTTGCTAGTGCAATCATGATGTTTAGCATATGTTCAAAGGTTTTTGTCTGAGTTACTCTACCAATAATTTTCCCCTCTTCAACAACATATACTCTCCTAATCTTTTTATCAGCCATAAGCTTCATAGCTTCACCGACAGGTTCATTAGGGCCTATAGTTATTAGTGGTGAACTCATAATTTCCTCTACAGTAACTGTTTTTATGTCACGGCCCTTTGAAACACATCTCCTAATAATATCTCTTTCGGTAATAACACCTACTGGAAGCCCCTCTCTTTCAACAATAAGAGACCAAACACCCTTTTCAAGCATTAAATTAATAGCATCAGAAACTTTTTGTTTAGCATTAATGAAGTAGACATCAGCATCCATAACATCTCTAACTCTAATAGTTATTGGCATATTAAAGTTATTTAGCCTCCTACTAATAAACTTTGCTCTAAAATACATTATTCAGGAAGTATTTTAAAAGAGTTTTCAAATACCTAAATACTAGTAATTCGAGAAGTTTATGGTATTTTTCGTTTTGTGGCTTAATTCTGAAATTTGTAGATCTAAATTTACATAAAATAGAGAAATTTTAATATGGGTTCTATAATCGTAGTATTTAATGGATAAAAATATGGGAAACAAGTATTAAGCCACAGAACCGTATTTCTAATTTTGGAAGTATATTAGGCAATAGTTTACACTATTCTATTGAAATCAACTTTTAATTTACAATAAGTAGAATTCTCCTAGTATAGGTCCAGTAGTAGTTTCCAGATACTTTACATTATTTCAGCCCAATAAGTTGACGCTTAACTGTTAATGCTTAATATAGCTTTGAAATGTATTGATATGCTTTAACTTTACATCATTGAATTACTGCAATTCATTTAACTGTTAATTAACCTTAGTACACTTCCTAATTATTAATTCAACTTAATCATTCTAGCAGAGTAATTGATTTCTGAACTTCAGGTTAATGAAACTATAGTTTTAGAAATTAAATATCCTATAGGTAACATGACATCGTATCGTAACTCTGGCTACTACTGGACCTAATATATGATAGATACTCCAATATATAAACTTATCTATTTTAAGAGGGGCTTTGTTAACTTAAGCATGTTTTATCACCTCTATTTTTGGTATTGTATCTTCTATGAATTCCTTAGCTTTTATTTTCCTGTTAATCCATGTTTCGTTCAGTATGTATGCTATTGACTTCATAAGCATTAATGCATGCTCATTACCGCATTTATCCTTCATGCACGGTATGTAGTTATCGAATAGCTTAGTTCTATCCTTAATGTATTGTATTATTCTCTCCATTAGATTCTTAACCTCTAAACTATATAATTCATGTTTTAATTTTAATATTTTACATGATGCTTATAGTATTGAGCTCCATCACTTAATACAACTATATTTGAACCGTAAATAGCTCTAATTTTCTAGGGAATGTTAGAGATGTAAGTATGTTGCAATATCGCAAACCCATACATATAGAATCCTCCTCAACAATGGCTTAAACGCAACATAAACAATCTTCCTCATAGACCCCACACTTATAATAGTATCATCAACCACAATCCTAACATCCCTCCTATCGAATTTAAGATAAACCACGATAATATAGATACATAACTCCTAACAATAATGAAGCTTAGAATATCTGAAGCCATTCTAGAAGAACGAAAATATATATAAGCAATAAACAACTAGAGTAAATGGAGTTCTCTCCCTAACAAATTTGATAACTTTAGACATACTAACACCATAAATAAAGAGAAACCCAAATAAATCTAAAGTTAACAAAGCCTTAAGAGGTAGCTTGTAAGCTTAAGCCTGTTATTCCTCTATTCAATATTGTTTCTACGAGTTCTCTGCTTATTCATGTCATACTTTAAATTCAGAATTTTATATGCTGTCCTATAGTAGCATCATTCAATACAAGCTCGTAATTAGTCTTTATCTTCTTTGACTTTAAGTTAAATGACATATAGACAGCCACGTTTGTATATTAAGCATAGATATAAATAATTGTAGTAGGTTATGGATTTGGTGGTAAGTTGTGAGTAGAGTAGCTGTAGTTGGTGGTGGGCTTTTTAGGCCTGATAGGGTTCGATATGAAGTTGCCGAGGAGGGCGTAGCTGAAGCCTATAGGATGCTACTTGAAGATACTCCTGAACTGGATCCGAGAGATATAGAATTTATTCAGTGCTCATATTTTAGTGATCATTTAAATCAGCAGCTATGTATGAGTTGGATAATTCAGGACTATATAGGGCAGCATCGGAAGGGAGGTTATAGAGTAGAGGCTGGAGGAAGTACTCCGCTTGACGCAATAATAAATGCCTACTTCTTAATAAAATCTGGAGAATTTGATCTTATTCTAGTAGCTGGATGGGAATGGATGTCTGAAGTAGATACTGCAACAACGAATGAATTCATTGCTTCAGCATCAGATACTGACTGGGATTTTACTGTTGGTGGATATTATAATGGGTATTATGCAGCCCTCGAATTAAGACATATGCAGCTCTACGGTGAAACCATAGAGGACTTAGGAATGCTTGCAGTTAGAAATAGGAATAATGCAGTTCACAATCCATATTCTCAATGGAGAGCTGAGCATGGAACAAGTTATGTTACGCTTGACGACTACTTTAATGATAGAATTATTGCATGGCCATATCGAAGATGGAATTGCGCCCTGATAAGTGAGGGAGCAGCAGTTCTACTTCTAGCATCAGAGAGAATCGCTAGGAAATATTCGGATTCACCAATGTGGATAAAAGGTATTGGACTTGGAACGGATTCAATGAGGCCTGGAGATAGATTAGCTAACTGGGCTTATAAGGGTGTTTTCCCAGACTGTGAAGCTATATATCCAGGCTTTATTGGGAAGCCTTTAACACCATATCCTGAAATGGCTAACTTTGGATTTGCAAGAGAAGCAGCAAGACAAGCCTATATTAAGGCAGGAATATCAAATCCTGTTAGAGAGCTTGATATTGCAGAATTGTTTGCGCCTTACGATGGAGTTGAACTATGCCTCTATGAGGACTTGATGTGGTGTCCTAGAGGGGAGGGTAAAACACTAGTTAGGGAGGGGATTGTTATGAGGGATGGGGAATTACCATGCCAGCTTAGTGGAGGACTTACAGCATTCGCTCATCCTGTCGGTGCTACTAGCCTACTTCAAACCCTCTTCCTCTACTGGGAGCTTACAGAACAGATACCGAGGAAATTTGGAGATCCGAAACTACAGGTTTCAGGAGCTGAGAAGGCACTTATAACTGGTCATGGCGGTACTGGCTGTCAAGGTGGAGTAATAATATTTTCAAGGTGAGAATATGGTTAATGGAAGAAGAGTTAAGGAGAGAATTATTGAGGATAGAGTTTCACAAGTTCTTAGGGAATGGGAGGAGTATGCAAGAAAAGGTAATTTAAGAGTTAGAGGTTATCAAGTAGTAAGAGGACCTGCTGGAAACACTAAAGTTGGAGAGGAAGAAGAGAATGAATTCCTAATAGTTTATCGTCCTCACGGTGTTCTCTACCATCACAGTCTAGGTAAGGTTTCAAAGTTTTTCAAGGGATTAATTGAGGGTAAGATTTACGGTACAAAATGTCCGAAATGCAGTACAGTTTACTGTCCACCTAGAGCTCACTGCTGGAATCCTGACTGTAATGTTCAGCCAACAGAATGGGTTGAGCTTCCTCCAAGAGGTAGAGTACATACATTCTCCATAATGCTTTTCTCAGCAGATTCATTTCTTGATCAGCTTCCCTTCGTGCTTGGATACGTACAGATTGATGGTGCTCATACAGCTCTACCTATTCAAATTCTAACTCCTCCAACCTATGTATGGATTGGACAGGAAGTTAAGATAAGATTTAGAGAAGAAAGGAGGGGGGAGCTTATGGATATATATGCTGTACCAATTCCAGGACAGAAACCGCCTGAATGGTCATGTCTCCATAAAGATCCAAAAGCATTGAAGGATCTTGAGAGAGATCTTGAAAGAGTCTACAAGTTTTTAGAGGAAAAATTTGGAATTACAAAGGAGACCGTAGTGAAGAGATGGGAGGAAGCCTTAAGGGAATAGACTTTAAGGGAATAGGAACCCACAATCATAAATATAGCTATTTTTCTCTTTTCCCCTCTATGAATTCCTCAAGCCATTTTCTAGCTGTTTCATCATCTGGAGCTTGTATTGGTGGATGTTTAAATAGGAATGCTGATGCGCTTATAACTGGTCCTTTAACATTTCTATCTAAAGCTATCTTTGCCAATCTTATTGCATCAATCATTGATCCTGCAAACATTGATTTATCATCTACTGATAGTTTAACCTCTAAGGTTACTGGGAAATCTGCAAAGCTTCTACCCTTAACATATATGTATGCTATCTTAGTATTTCCTAGGAATTCCACATAGTCACTAGGTCCAATTCTAACTTTCCCCCTGGATTCTAAAACATCACCGTATGGTAGTATACTTGTAACAGCTCTAGTTTTACTTATTCTCTTACTATGAAGTCTCTCCTCAACAGTCATGTTTAGGAAGTCAGTATTCCCCCCAACGTTAAGCTGATATGTTTCCTCAACTTTAACTCCCCTCATATGTAGTAGTCTTACAAGTGCTCTATGAAGTATTGTTGCTCCAATCTGCCCCTTAATATCATCACCTATAACTGGTAGCCCTGAATCCTCAAATCTTCTAGGCCAATAGCCTTCAGGATCACTTGCAATAAATACAGGTATACCGTTAACAAAAGCTGCTCCAGCCTTAATGCATGCTTCAGCATAGAATCTTGTTGCCTTCTCACTACCTACTGGTAATAGATTTACAGCTACATCTGCTCTAGAGCTTTTAATATCCTCTACAACTTCATCTAAGCTTCTATTATAGTTTACTGGATTGAAAACATTAACCATATGTTCAGCTACACCATCAAGAACTGGGCCAGGCTTAACAGTAACGTTTAAATTAGGTATTTCAATAAGTTTCCTAGTAATATTAGGCTGTTCAAATATTGCATCTGATAAATCCTTACCGATCTTATCTCTAGATACATCGAATGCAGCTACAAACTCAATATCGCCAACATGGTATTTTCCAAGCTTAACATATGTAAGCCCAGGTATAACCACATCCTCATCAACATTCCTATAATAGTAAACACCCTGAACCAATGCTGAAGCACAGTTTCCAACTCCAATTAATGCAACTCTAATTCTACCCATATTTATCTATGTCTTATATTTATTGGAATTAATATATTTTACGCTTTAACAACTATACCTCCATCCTGGTATAGATGGTATTACGAGCATACCAACCCAAGCTCACTATTATAGCTTGTATTGAAGAGCAAATTTATATTTAAGCCTGTAAATGTATTACTATGAATTCAGAAAAATCTTCTAAAGCTTATAGAAGACTTGTTAGGACATTAACTTCAGGAAATATATGGCTATACGTACTTAAACTATTAAGTGAAAAGCCAATGTATGGATATGAAATAATACATAACATAAAAAACAGCTTCAAAATAAGCGTTAATACAGTAACAGCCTACGTAATTCTCTACAAGCTAGCTAATGAAAAACTAATAGAAGTCGTAGAGAAAAACGGTAAAAAATACTATGAAATCACAGCTAAGGGAAAATCTGAGCTTAAAAACGGTATCGACTTCCTAGAACATATATTAGATATAATTAAGCCCTAAAACAATCACCAACATAATGAATACTACCAATTTATCCCTAACTTAATTACTGTATGATTAAGCTCTTCAAGAAATAATTGCATTAGATATGTAGATTCAACAGTAAGAATGGTTTAGAATACGTTAGAGGAATTATTACTAAGCTGGTAATTAATGGTTTTATAAGAGTATGGAGGAGCTATTGCGATATGTTTCAAGACTATAAATTAAGTTGTAAACCCATAAGCTTACCATATCTAACTTAATAGTCTCATAAAATTTTGTAGAAAACTAAATAATGTGAATTTACATAACTTACTATGCTAAATACGGTTTCCCAATTCCCTCAAGATATATGAGAAGATGAGGAAGCGTAAAGAAGTGAAATAGCATGAAGAGCAATAATTGCTTACCTTGAGAAACTAGAAAAGAAGCTTGAACTCTCCAGTGAAATTTTCCTCAAGATTTTAGGAGATAATTTTTATAAAAGGATAGAGAGAACTTTAATCAAGAATTATGAAAATATTATTAAATCTAAGACTATACGGCTATTCTAAACCTGATAGATTTTCTAAGGGTATTAAGATCTAATTATAGAGCAATAGCTCTAAACAAGAATCTAACCCTTGTAACAAAAGATAAGTGCTTCTCCCCTATTCAAAAGTTTACTCCTAAAGCTTTCTCTAATATGGTAACTCATGGTATTTGAAATTCTACTACTGATGAAATCTACAATTATTACTAGGTAAAATTATATTGCTCACTTATAGGTAAAGCTTACAAGACTGGGTTAGATAATCTTTAAGTATTTCCTACTTAATTAATTGTATGAATGGCTTAATAATAACACATGGAGATGCTGATGGCGTATGTTCAGGAGCTATAGCCTATAATGTATTTAAAGATTTCCACATAGTCTTTTCAAATCCTTCAGATCTTCCCGTAACTCTTAGAAAGATTTCTAGAGAATACTTAAAGATTATTATGAGTGATATTGCAATTAATAATTTTGAGGAGTTTAAAGAGTGTATATGTGGATTAAACTGTGAAATTACCTATATAGATCATCATCCTCTTCCTCAAGAGTTTGATTTAAATAAATTACCAGTAACATTCATACATGATGAGAATGCTTGTGCTTCAGAGCTTATGTTTAAACATTTAAGTAGGTATTTGGATCCCGATATGGAGAGAATTATGCTTATAGGAGCTGTAGCCGACTATGCTGATGATACTCTATATGTAAAGGAGATATTGAGTAGATGGGATAAGAGATCAATCTATTTTGAAGCTGGAGTTCTTGTTAACGGTTTAGAGAGCTTTAGGAAAAATGATGAGAGAAAAGAGGAAATACTTAGATTTCTAGCTTCAGGTAAACCTCCAAGCCATCATCAAGGACTTATTGGAGCAGCCTTCATGAACTCGTTTTATGAAGAGGAAATGAGAATTAGAATTAAAAACAGCTTTAAAAGAATTGGTAAAGTATCCTATGTAATAGATCCTAAAGGCCCTCTAGGTAAGGCTGCTACTTATGCTAGAAGTATAAGTGGAGCAATTGTGGGAATTGCAGTAAGCATAGAGGAGAAGAAAGCAGATATAAGTATTAGAACAGAATCCAACCTTATAGATTTAAACTTGATAGTAAGAAACGTAGCTAGCAAATATGATGGTAGTGGTGGAGGACACCGTAAAGCAGCAGGAGCGAAAATACCTAAAGATAGGCTAGAAGAATTTCTGGAATGCTTCAGTAAAGAAGTCGAAGAAGCTCTTAAACATTTACATATCTCTAATGGATGAAACTCTAACTCCATAATGTATTATTTAAAATTCTCTAATAAATTATTACATGTAGATTTTTAAACACTACATTACATGAAGTCCTCCACCTATAAAAAAGTATAAATATATGCCTGCCAGTTACGAATTGAATGAGTAGGGAGGAAACTATAAGGGAGGAGTATTCAGTATTATCTGGAGATTTAATTGGAAAAATTAAAGAGATAATTCATGAGGGTAACGTTACTAAAATTATTGTTAAGAATGAGAAGGGAGAAACACTACTTGAAATACCTGTTACAGTTGGAATTTTAGGAGTTATAGTTACTCCATGGATTACCACATTAGGAATTATTGCTGCAATGATGTCTAAATGTAGAATAATAGTAGAGAGAAAACTGTCTTGCTAAATTAAGCCATCAAATATATACTTTTACACCTAAGAAGACGGGAAGACTATAGAAACCTTTATAAGGATGATTTTAGAATTGTTAGTGTGCTCTTACTTAAGCATAAATTAGTAATTGCTATATTTATAATTCTTGTACTTATTGTTTCCGGATTATCTATATATTTCTACATGGGTTTAGCTGTTAAGAGAAATATAGTAGGAATTATAAATATTGAAGGCCCTATACTTACTTCTGAGGATGCTAATAAATGTCTTGAAGCTATAAATCAAGCAATAATAAATGATACTATAAAGGCAGTAGTGCTAAGAATAGATTCTCCAGGTGGATATGCTGATTTAGTAGAGCAAATATATTTAGATCTTCTAGAATTAAGAAAGATTAAACCTATTATAGCTTCTGTAACTCTTGCTCTCTCCGGAGGATACTATATCGCGGTTGCTGCAGATCATATTTATGTTGAGCCTACTTCATCTATTGGAAATGTAGGAGTTATAGGTGTAATGCCGCCTATTCTAATCCCATCTGAAACAGTACTTGAAACCGGAGTGTATAAGGCTACAGGATATTCAAGACTTCTATTCCCATTTAATCTAACACATGCACTAGAAAACTTTCTCTTAGCCGTAACCAGTAATAGGGGGAGTAAGCTTAAAATCCCATTAATGGAGCTTAAGAAGGGAATGATATATATGGGAAGTGAAGCATTAAAGATTGGATTAGCTGACGAAGTCGGCTCCCTTCAGAAAGCCATTAGTAAAGCTGCTGAGAAGGCAGGTATAGTACAGTATGGAGTTGCTAGCTTAATGCCTAGAAATACTGCTTTAAGCCAAAGCATAACGGAATGGAGAAACTTAACAGTTAATACTCTTAATAGGATTCAACCCCCTCCATCTATATGGTATCTATATCTTCCAAGTAGTAAAATCAATAGTTTTGAAGAAAGTATAGTGGAAATATCTGGAGGAAGTAAAGCTGGCTTAGTAGCTGTAGATAAATCTCATGGGAACATTGTATCAGAATGGGATCTAGATATATTTATAGCTGAGCTTGCTAAGAGAAATGTAACTGTAGGTTTTATCTCGAGTTGGGATGACTTAAAATCAATGCTAAACAATATATCCTGCCTTATAGTAGCCTCCCCTACAAGAACATACTCTATGAGGGAATGTGAAGATATAGAGAGATTTGTAGGGAGGGGAGGAATGCTTCTACTATTTTATGATCCGTCCTACGAGTATGTAAGTATTCCTGACTTCTTCGGCCCAGTAAATTCCATAGCTAATAGATTTGGATTATCGTTTGCTAAGGGCTACCTATACAATGAGGTTGAGCATTACGGATTCTATAGAAACATATATATAAGAAATTTCAGGGAAAACCCATTAACAAGAAACCTAACATCACTTGTTTTCTTCACCTCAACATATATACATAACATGAATAATGGAGTAGCATGGACGTCAAACAATACCTACTCATCAACAGCTGAAAGGAGGGGGCGATATGACGTTATAGCCTACGTAAAGAGGAACGGTACAGTAATAGCCTTCAGCGACCAAACATTTCTTAAAGAACCGTACTGCTATGTTGAGGATAACTATAAGCTAATACTAAATCTAGTCTCCGAAATAGTAGGGGTTAAAGTTACTGTTGAATCTAGAAAAATTGAGGAAATCAGGGAAATAGCTAAACCAAATCTTCCAGTAGGAACTGTTAAGGAGTTTATAGAGGAAATTAATGGTGAAGAACATTTATTGAAATGGATTAAAACCAGTAAGCAGGAAATAGTTGTTGAACGTCCAGACATGATAACCCACTACTACTATAACGAGGAGGAAAAGCTAACCGGATATACTTCAAACGGTATAGAAGTTATGTACGATACACCAATACCTCCTCCACCCTATCCCATATTTAAGGGGAAGAATTGGAAGTATGAAAGCAGCTATACACTCCATATAGGTGAAGAGGAGACACGTGGAAAATACATGGAGGAATGCTATGTCGAGGAGATTCAAGATATAGAAGCTATAGGTAAAACATACTCATGCGCTAAGATAAGCTTCAAAACAACAGATCAATTCAATGTAAGTAAAGGAAAATTAACAATAATTGTTAAAGGCTATTCGTGGATCTCATCTGAAGTAGGAGAAGTTAAGGAAGAATATACAGCCCAATACTATATGAATGGGATTCTAGTCCGGGAAATACATGTAAAAATAATGCTAAAATCAATTCAGAAAGGATAACAAATCTATTCTTAAAATCAGCAAAACATACCCAGCCAAATTAAGAATTAATTTAAGTTAATCTATAAAATAATTATTAGGTTTTATAAACTTTAAGTGTAAAACCACATATAGCCAATAACTTAAACTCATAGCGTTCCCTATAGTCCTGTAGACTTAAGCTATATATTCTAACCCTAAGTTTACAGAGTCTCTATATCTAATGTGTAGCTTAAGCTCTTTCCCTTGTTATAGTAAAGTATAAAATATTTTATAGAGTAAGTTTAGTGTTAGATATCTCAACATCTTAAATGGCGTTATTCTTAGATTTTATGTTTCTATTAAGAATTTCTAGATCCTAGCTGTAGAGGGTGTTAATAGGCATCTGCAAATATTTAAGTTACTGTGCTATATAGTAGTTTAGATGCTGGAAGAGTTTGAGAGGGATATTAGGAGGAGGGAAGCTGACTGGAGCTATATAAACAGTCTACCCCCTAAACTTAGATATGCCTTAATACTCTACATAGAGATCGGGGATGAATATAAAGCTTCAAGACTAGCTGGATTATCTATAGAGGAGTTTGAAGATTTAAGAATTAAAGCTAGAGTACCTAAGGTTGTAGCTGTAGAGGATGAATCTAAATGATTTCCTCTATAGATACTTGCTTCCTAATAGACTGGTGTCGATATAGCAAGAGGGGAGTTTTAGAGAAGATTTTTGATTACTGCTTTATTGTTGATGATGTTCTAAGAGAGATTAAAAGTGATGAAAGCCTTGCCTATGTTTCCTCACTACTATCAAAAGGATTTCTAGTCTTTTACCCATTTAAAAGCGAGCTTGAACCTATAGTTAGAAGAATAATAGATTTAAGTGTAGGAGATCCTAGAATACGTGTCTTAGATCCTCCTGAAGCCTATGCCTTCGCTATAGGAATACGTGAAAACACGATTGTACTAACAGAGAATAATGGGGTATTAAACCTTGTAAGACTATATTCTGAATTCAGCTCTATAAGAGTATGGAGGAGCTTTGAGCTTCTTAGAGAAGCTTATAAGCGTGGACTTATAAATAATTTTGAGGATGAGGTGAAAATCTATGAGAGGGAAACAGGCCATAGATTTCCGAAGATTCCTAGAGGATAAGGAGAGAATCATTGAGAGGGATATTAGGAGGAGGGAAGCTGACTGGAGCTATATAAACAGTCTACCTATACGTATTAGGGAGGCAGTTATTCTATTTATAGAAATGGGGGATCTAAGACTAGCTCAACACATAGCTAGAATGGAGCTTGAAGACTTCTTAGACATCTTAAGAAAAGCTAGAATACCTCCATTCATAACTACAATATATGAATGATAGGTATTTTAATTTGTAATATTATAAGTGAAACGAAGTAAATATTGAACTGTAAAGTCTATTCTGTAAACTTAGATGTGAAAACACGTTTAGCTGATGGCTTGGATTTACGAGATATAGAGCTTTAAAAAGTGCTTTTAAAGCCTGAACCAGTTAATATAATTAGGGTCTTCTCAGTTTTACTTAGCTCTTTTTCTTTTAAATATTTAAGATATGCAGCGTAAGCTACAGCTGAGCTCGGCTCAACATAGAAACCCCTTTTAGCAAGAACATTATGTGCATGAATAATTTCATCTTCATCTACTATTACGGCATCTCCATCGATTTCCTTTATTTTAACAAACATTTCCTCAAGTAATGGTGGATTCGTGGAAACTAAGGCGTCCGCAACAGAAAGTATTCTTTCCGGTGGAGTATATTTTATACCTTTAATTTTGTGGTAGAGTGGGGATACTTGACTTGTCTGGCATGCTATAATTTTTGGAATGGTATTAATTACTCCGGAGTTAAGTAGATGAATAAATCCATTTATTAGGCCAAGTAGTAGAGTACCAGCTGAAACTGGTAGGAAAATTTTATCAAACATCCTCCACTCCATCTGCTCAGCCACCTCATATGCTAAGGTTCTAACACCATCTTTAAAGTATGGATGCCATATATGGCCAACATATATGAATCCATCTTTAACGTTTTGAGCAGCAATAGAAACATTCTCTCTTTTACCCTTAACAATGTAGACTTCTGCACCGTATTTTCCTATTTGGAGAAGCTTAGGTCCAGATGCTTTTTCTGGAACAAATATTTTTGCTTTTAAACCTGCTTTAGCGCAGTATGCTGCAATTGAAGCTCCAGCGTTTCCGGAAGAATCTTCTGAAACACCTCTAACCTCTTTAAAGTCGGAAAGTAATCCGGATACTAATATTGATGATCCCCTATCCTTATATGAGCCTGTAGGCATTAAGAAATCAAGTTTAAACCAAAGATTATTTTCAACCCTTACAAGAGGTGTAAATCCCTCTCCAAGACTTATTATGGAATTTTCCTTAATATACGGGTAAAACCTTCTATAACGCCAAACAGTATAATTTTTATTATCTATTCCTTCTATGTAGAAATCCCCCTCTAAAACAACATTAAACGGTGCATTACACTCACATCTCCACTCTCTATAATCTCTACGCTCTCTACCACATCTACTACATTTTACAGTATACTCCATAGTTTGAGTAAGTATTAAGATTTATAATTCTTACTAGGTTATAGTAGGCTTTGTAAGCTTTAAATATGGAAGTATGCGTAGTCGATGATTCAAGATACAGTAAGCATCTTAAATTAATAGTTTATATAGCTATATTTATAGGTAAACTATCATTTTAAAAGCGTAATGCTTCACGTACTAGTAATACGTACTATTAGTACGATAGAAATATATACCCTTTAAATAATGATTCTTGATGAATATTAAAATATTCATAGCGGCTCTAATACTGTTATTCATTATGGGATTTGGATACTTTATTTACATATTTCAATTTGGGAAACCATTAGATACTAGAATTATTGAAACTCTATTAGAAAATGAAAAGTATTTACTAAGTATTGATGGTGTTCTAGGAGCCGGTATTGAGAGAGATGAAAACAACTACATTAAGGGGGTAGCAATCTATATTGATAAATATGTAGCTAACACTACTAGAATACCTACTGAGATCGGTGGATTTAAGATATATGTTAAAGACAAATTTAGAAGTCAAGACATTAAAAATATGATTATAAGGAACCGTTCCTACTTAAATATAAACTATGAATTGTGGTTTAATACTACATTAATAGGGGTAATTATAGAAAACCCGTATAAATATGTTGATAGGGAAGTTGTACTTATAGGCTATTATCGTGGATGGGATCTTCTAGGAGAGGTTAACTATAGTCCCCCCGTAACTAGGAGCGATATTGTAATTGCTGATGCTACTGGTGCAATATATATAGATGCCCATACTGTAAGCAATATTAAAAATCTACCAAGCCCATACGGATTAGGAGATATAAAAACCCTAATCTATCTAAAAGGATTTGTAAGGATTTCTAAGGATGGTAAGCCATACATTGACGTTATTGAGGGGGAAACTATAAGCAATATATTGCCTCCAGGAGTTGTATTACACGTATTTAAGCAAGGGGGAATAGCTGGCTTTAATCTTGAGTTAATGATTATGAGTAATGGATTAATATACTTTATAGATCATAAAGCTAATAGCAAAGTAAGGTTTAACATAACTCCAATGAAAGTTAAGCAAATTCTAGAAAGCTCAGTATCGCTATTATCTCAAGATGAAATAGGTGAAATACATCCTGACTGCTTTATATATACAGTTACTGGATGGATAAATGGAGAAGTAAAAACAACTAGAATATTTGTTGGTAAAATACCGGAGAATATTAGGAGTACTCTTAACCTTATTGATGAGCTATTTAGGAAGGGTAGAAGCCAATAGTTAAAATACTAGCATATATAGTCCTCAATGATTAAACGTAGCCTCTGCTCTAATATTAGTATTAATTAGGTTTAAATTTATCTCTAAAATATAGAAAGGCTTAGGAGATCGTTATGCTTAATAGAGTGCTTAATAAGTATTTAAGCTTAAACTATGAAGTTAAAATTCTTCTCCTTACATCATTTATTAGCGGTGTTTTTGATGGTCTTCTATATATGGGTGGTCTTCTTCAACTATATCTTAAATCAGCAGGATATAGTGGAGGGGATGTTGGGTTTTTTATGTTTATTAATGGCTTAGTTTCCACAATACTTATAATACCTTCAGGCTATTTAGCTGATGTATTTGGAAGAAGGAGAATAGCTATTATTAGTATTATACCTTTAACATTATCTACATTCTTAATTGCTACATCTACTCTTAAACCATTCATGGCTACTTCAGCGCTTCTCGGCGGGTTAGGATCAGCTTTAATTCATCCATCTTTAAGCGCCCTACTGGCTGATAAGGCTAGGGATAATCTTGAAGTTACATATAGCTCAGCATCTTTTCTATTATCTATAGGTATGGCTATTGGAGGACTTATGGGGTGGATTCCTGAAATCCTAGCTAGTAAGGGATTAACATATTTAGAAGCTTATAGAATCGTTATTTTCCTATCATGCATTATTAGTTTAACAACGTGTATTCCATTATTACTCGTATCTGAAAGCAAGCCATATAGAACTAAGCTAATTAAAATACATATCAGTAAGCTACTATTTAAAATCTTAGTTTTAAACGTTATAGTAGGGCTTGGAGCAGGGTTTAGTATACCTCTACTATCATATTATTTAAGCTTAAAATTTAAAGTTGAAAGCGGCCCAATAGGAACCTTAAACGCTATAACTAGTATTATTCAGTCAATATCTTTTCTCATAGCACCATTAATGGTTGAGCTTCTAAGAATGCTGTACGCTATAGTTATTCCTCAGGCTTTAGCAGCAATACTATTAGCTATATTACCGTTTACCTCTAACTTCATCATAGCCTCCACAATACTAATAGCTAGAACAACGTTTATGAATATGGTTAACCCATTATGGAGCTCCCTACTTGTTAGATCATGCTCTAAAGAGGAGAGAGCTACAATCATATCAATATCTACTCTACTATGGAGTCTACCTTACTCCTTCACAACACAGCTAGGAGGAATAATAATGGATTACAGTTTGGATACACCAATATTCATAACGAGCATAATATATATGATTTACGTACTTTTAATTCTTACCCTATTAAGACGGGAGAATCTAGACCCCAATACTAAGTAGTCTTAGCTAGCAACATTTATATCTAAGAAATTAACATTGTCAATTAATACATTAAGGACATGGTAGCTTAGGAGAAAGCTAAATATGTTAAGCTGATACATCCTAATTAAATATGGAAAACTTATAGACTAGCAGCATTACTACACTTAAACTTAAGCTATTAGCTACATAATCTAAAGTTTATTGAGTCATTATGGTTTACGAAAGACTTAAATAGTGTAGTTATAATTTCTCTTATGAAAGTTACAGTTTCCCTAATAAAGGCTGATGTAGGTAGCTTATGTGGTCACCATATAGTTCATCCAAAACAGCTAGATCTTGCTAAAGAAATTCTTGAAGAAGAGAAGAGGAGAGGAATACTGATTGATTACTATGTTTTTAATTGTGGTGATGATTTAGAGCTTTTAATGACTCATGGTAAAGGAGAGAATAGTTCTGAAATCCATGGATTAGCATGGAATGTTTTCAAGGAGGTTACTGAGAAAATATCTAGACCATTAAAGCTTTACGCTGCAGGTCAAGACCTTTTGAAGGAAGCATTCTCAGGAAACATTAAGGGTATGGGTCCAGGAGTTGCTGAAATGGAGATTGATGAAAGACCAAGTGAACCACTACTTGTATTTGCTGCTGATAAGACTGAGCCTGGAGCCTGGAATCTACCTCTCTACAGGATATTTGCAGATCCAATGTCTACAGCAGGTTTAGTTATAGATCCGGCTATGAGTGGAGGATTTACCTTTAGAGTTGTAGATATGAAGGAGGGGGAATATATTGATTTGAAGTGTCCAGCTGAAACATATGAGCTTATAGCTTTACTTGGAACTCCAGGTAGATACGCTGTTGAGAGAGTATTTAGGAGTAGTGATGGATTAATAGCTGCAGTTGCAAGTACTAGTAGATTAAGCTTCATAGCTGGTAGATATGTTGGTAAGGATGATCCTGTCCTCATGGTTAGAGCGCAGGCGGGTTTACCTGCAGTAGGGGAAGTACTGGCTCCATTTGCATTTCCACATTTAGTAGCTGGATGGATGAGGGGCTCACATCACGGTCCATTAATGCCTGTTAGCCTAAAAGATGCTAAATGTACATTCTTCGACGGGCCTCCTAGAGTTATAGGTTTAGGCTTCCAGTTGAGGAATGGTGAACTTATTGGCCTCCACAGTAATGAGCCTGCAGACCTGTTTGAAGATGTAGCATTCAACGAGGCTAGGAGGAAAGCTATGGAAATAGCTGACTACATGAGGAGACATGGAGAAATAGCTCCAGCCCTTCTAGGACCTGAAGAGCTTGAATATACTGGAATAGTTAAAATAATGGAGAAGATAAAGAGTAGATTTAAGAAAATTACCTAACATATAAGGCTTCAGTAAGCTAACTATTGAGATATATGATTAAGGAGCCTATACTAGCAATAAATTTTAAAGCATATGTTAATGCATTCGGTATTAAGGCAGTACAAATTGCAAAGCTAGCTGAGAAAGCATTTAGAAATTATGGCTTAACAATAATTGTAATCCCTCCACTTACTGAAATAAGATTTATAGCTTCCCAAGTTGAGATCCCTGTTTTCGCTCAGCATGTTGATCCTGTTGAGCCTGGGGCATGGACTGGGCATGTTGTTGCCGAAATGGTTAAGGAAGCTGGAGCATCAGGAATATTGATGAATCATAGTGAAAAGAGACTTAGAATAGATGAAGTAAACTTCATAATAAGTAAGGCTAAAACCCTTAACCTCACATCCCTAGCATGCGCAGATACTCCTGAAACCTCAATGGCTATCTCCACTCTAAACCCAGATATACTAGCAATAGAACCGCCTGAACTAATAGGTACAGGTATAGCTGTCTCTAAAGCTAAACCTGAAATCATTACAAACACTATTGAGAAGATTAGAAAAGTTAATAGTAAAGTAATTTTACTAACTGGAGCGGGAATATCTACAGCTGAAGATGTTATAGCAGCTATTAAGCTTGGAACATCAGGTGTTCTAGTAGCTTCAGCAGTAATGAAGGCTAAAGAGCCTGGAAAAATAGTAAATGATATGGCTGAAGCTATGGTTAAAGCCTATAGGTGATTTATTAATGGAAGCTTATCCATGTTTGCTTCAAGATCTAGTAAGAAGGAGTTAAGCTTGAATACAGGTACTATTAAAACCTTGTCTATAGGTGATTTAGGCTTTATTTCTCTTAGTGTTATTATTATTGGAACTATAAGTTTTACGTTTTGAATTTTTGCCAGCTTTAAGCATTTATCTAGATGCTTAAGGGAAGCATTCTTAACCATGTAGCTTTGTCCTTTAGCCATCCAATGTTTACAGTCGATAGCTAGCATTAATTCATCTTTACATGCAACTATATCTATCTCGTATCTTCTATCCTCATATTTAAATCTTAACGGAGCCTTAACTCTGAAGCTGTGTGCTTCTAAAGCTTCTACACATAGCTTCTCAAAATCCCTCCAATCCAACAGTTTTGATACTTTCTCTACGTCTACTCCAAGCTTAATAGTAATCATAGCTAAACCTATAGGATTAACTACTCTAATAAATCCATTCTTAACTTCTACAACTTCTCTAAGCTCGTAAAGTAGTTCTTGAGTTAATCCCTTAGCATCAATAATAGCTAAACTTCTCAATTCAAGAATCCTCATAAGCGTTTCAAGTATCAATACCTCCACCCAGCATCCATAGTGTTAACGGAGTTAAACCCTTCATTTCAGGATATATTCTCCCAGTTTTAACTCTCTCAATAGCCTTCCTTAATGGTACTGCATCTAAAACTATAGTTAGAAAATATATTCCTAAACCAGCCCATGATCCTAAATAGTTAGTATAGAATTTCTCAACACCACTTACTGGAACCCTATAGGTTTCTGAAGCTATTCTTGAAACCCATCTATCTATTGGTGGTTTAGTGTAGAGTCTCCTACTGAAAAGTAGAGTTAATCTAGAGGTATACTGCCCAATACCTTTAATCTTAAGAAGTCTTTCCTCAAAATCATTGATGCTTAGCTCTCCAAGATTTAATTCGCTTAAAAGCCGGGAGGCTTCAAATATGGTTTCAGCTCTATATCCAACTCCTAAACCTCTAAGTTCTTCAACTCCAGCATTAACAATTTCTAATGGGGATGGAAGTATTCTAGCCTCCAATCCATTAACAAATACTCTTCCACAATACTTATCATAAATATTCATAAGCATCCTCCATCCCTGCTTAAAACTTGCATTCTGCTGACATATAGCTACTAGAAGAGCGTTAAAGGGATCTGTTGACCTTAACCTCATCCCAGCAAGCCTTAAGGGAACCCCTCTTAGAAGAGAATCACTACATATTTTAGTATAGAAATCACTTAGATCCTCATAGAAACCCATATGGAAGGCAATAGAATCCTCAACAACTCCTCTATTTATCGAGCTGCTAGAATATACTGTACATTTTACCTCTCCATTAAGTTCACGTAGAATACTAATAGTAGAACTTCCTAAGGGAAGAATTAAATATGAACCGTTAAACCACCAATTAAAATTGTATGCTGAAGCAGTAAGCTTAAAGCTATACGGCTTTAAAGGCTTAAAAACTAATGTATATATCTTCCCAAGCTTTACCATATACTACCTAACTCATAATAACACGTACTCTTTTAAGTATTATGAATTGAAAACCACTAATTATTATTTAGGTAGTAGATACGTTTAGATATTTATAGGGTTGTAGCGTATTATAGCTTCCTTCCTAAGTTGCCGAGTTAAAATTAAGATGGTTAACTATATATTAGGGCTGGAAGCTTTACGCATTATGGAGAGAGGATATATTAAGATTGCAAATATAAATGAGCTAATTAATGTTATAGTTCTAGGTGAAGTTTACGGTATTGTTTATTTACCTATTAACGACTTTACTAAGGATTTAAATATTTTAATTAATGCATTAGACTATGTAGAGAAAAACTTCGGTGAAGTTATCACTATAATACCTAACATTGGATTAACTCCAACAAGTAAATTTTTATTAGGACCATCATTCCAGGGTGTTAAAGGATTCGCTATAGTATTTAAGAGGAGAGCAAAGTAAAAATAATGTTAAAGCTCTGAAAACTCATAGTTAACTGGTAGTTACCTTATTAAGCCTTAACAACATTTAAGCGAATTCTTAAAATAGAGATGATAAAGTATGCTTAAATTCATAAGACAAATACTATAGTATCTTGTTAAGTTTAACCATTCAATGTTATTATCTATAAATGCTTATTAGATTCTCCACAACATTCATAGATTTGATTCCTATTGGAATTTTTCTAGCAAAAAATAAAAGCTAGTTTAAAATTACTTAATTATGGGACAATTGAAGAAATACCTAACAATACAATAATAAGTATTGTTAGGTATTTCAGTATTAGCTGGTGTACAGGTGCTTTCCGCTTCTTCTAAACATTTCTATGCTGGATATTACTACTATAATAGTGAGGGATGGCCTCCCCATCATGGTGTTAAGGGAGATATATATACAATTGATAGATCAGTTCCTGAAGGGGAATTTTATGCTCAATGGGTAACAGTAATACTTAGCTATCGCCCTATGTATTGGGTACAAGTAGGATATGCTAAAAGCCAAGCTACTCAATATAGGCTTCAATCATACTTTGAGAAGAATGATAAAAATGGATATATTACTGATTATTTTAGCCTACGCTATCCAGATAATATATATGAATACTGGATCTCCAAGCATCCAGAATATTTAGATTGGAGATGTGGTTCTGATGATTAGAGTGTTTACTTGGGAATACTTAGTCCAAATGAGGCGAGGGATTATCAGGCATTTAATGAAATGACAAATACAGCTATAAGTATTCATGGAACTCATTTTATGTATTTATCCTATAAGATAAAGTATGATTGGCGGTTTTGGGATAGACATGTTTCACGTGCTGATTTTCCTTATTGGATTCTTGAGGTTTCGAATTATGAGTTTTATGCTGGAGGTGGTGGATAATGATTGATATGAGAATATTTACTGTTCTTCTTCTAGTAGGGCTAATTATAGCTATCTCCCTAGCTTACTGTATTACAGTGGGCATGCAGTCCCTAAACCAAAATACGGAAACAAATACTAGAATTGTAATTGGCCCTGTTCCATTTGATAAGATTGCTGAGGAGGTTAGTATTGATGTTGTTGTTAAGCAGTGGATGAAGAGAGGATGGATCCTCCACCTACCTACATATCTTCCTAAAGGCCTAAAGTTAACGGCTGTTTATGCTAAGGTTCTTAATGGTGAGGTGGGAAACATAATTATCGTTGTATATAGTAATACGGGTACCAAGAAGATCTATTCAGCTGAGCTTACAGTGGAGGTTGAGCCTCTCCCATCATTTCCATAGCGTTTTACAAATAGCTCAGAACAGAAAATGATTAAGGTAAATGGTTTAGATGTATTTCTAGATACTAGAGCTCCATATTGGGATCCGTATGGAGAGTATAATAAGAAGTATGGGCACTACTGTATAATTGCAGATGTAAAGATAGGTATATTAAACTATAGGTATATTAAACTATCAGTATTGTATTGCTCCAATATTTGATTTAGATGAAGTGGTAAAGATCGTGGAGAGCATGAAGCCAGTAGCATCATAAGTTATAGATTTATTCTTTACCTTACATAAAGCCTAAACTCAAAAACTATTTATAATTGGCCAATACATAAACATCATAATAGGAATAGTGGGGTTTCTTCAATAACGCTCTTTAATAAAATGTTTAAAATTGTTATTACTGATTTCTACGATGCTATACAGCTAAGCTAATGGATTGAAACGCCATCAAGTTAATAAATGCAAATTGAGAGCTAATGAAAATTTAGGGATTTTGCTAGAAGTATGGGCTTTGTGAGGTTAAGTCATCAGCTACATATGTTTCCTACATTTTAAGTTCACAGCACCGAAGTATGATTAAACATAAAGTAGGTTAGGAAGCCATTAAAGCATGCTATGATGTATTCATATATACCACAGCTGGATAAGAACATACCCATCAATAACAATTAATATGAAAATGAAATTAAAGACGTAGATAAAATAAATCTCCTCACAAGAAATGATAGGAACGATATTAAAAGTTAACAGGATAATGAGGAGCTATGATGTGGTAAAGTCAGCTCACATAAAGTTAAAGGGAAATTAGTATGTTATGACGGATTCCATGAATAGAGTAGGATACATATAGTTAATGGCTTAAGTTTATAAAGCAGCATTCCCTTACAAAGATTTAAGTATATAGGCTAATTATTTAGTAGTTTGAATGTCTAAGGCAATTGAGGATTTTGAATGTGAACTCCTATCACTCTGAGATGTAGAGTAAGTACTCTAGCATGTATGTAGTTGTTAAAGATTGTAAGGTTATGGCTTACAGTAAAGAGTTTAGAAAGTTTATGATGAAGCTAGAAAGAAGATTGGTGGGAGCTAGAATTTATTTAAAACCATTTTAAACTATAAAGTTTAATAATATAGTAGTTAGATAGTAGTGATAGTTAATGTCTGAATTAAGATTTATTAATCGAGTTAGGGAGGTTGAAGCTTTTAAAGACTGGGCGTCAGAATCTAGAGCAACTCCACTATATATTTACGGTCCTGAGGGATGCGGTAAAACTAGGCTTTTAAGAGAGTTTGTTAAGAGGTTTAATGATTTCTTTACGGATGGTGTAGCAGTATATATTGATGCTCTTGAAGATAGAGATGTTAAGAAGGCTTTAACGTCATCTATGTTAATTGATATTTCCAAAATTGGTTTAGAGGCATATATGGATCTCCTTCATCAGAGTATTCCACTCGGTCATGCTTTATCAAGATCTATTTCACTGATTATCGATAAAATTGCTGAGAAAGCCTTCAGGAGAAGCCTTAAAAATAAGCATATTCTCATTATTATAGATGATGTTGTAAGAGCAATTGGATTAGATAGGGTGGAGCATTATGTTAAGTGGCTTTATGAGCTTAAATGGAAGCTTGAGGAGGAGTATAAGCCGAAAGCAATAAACTTTATAGTGACTACATCTGAAGGGAAAAGCCTTAAGCTTATCTTTAGGCATAGACATACTCATCCAAAATTTATATGGAATCTTGACAAGAAATCCTTTGAAGAACTCTTCTACGAGTTAACTCCCCCTCCAAACATAAAAATTGATGATGTTTGGAATCTTCTCGGCGGAAATCCTGGAAAGCTAGTTGAGCTAGCTAAAGATTTTAGATGGGATTTAGAAAGCATGGTGAAAATATATACTGGAAAGCTGAAAGATGTTGCTACCATAATATACTCTAAAGGTCTAACTGAGGAGCTTAAAGCTCTAATCAATAATCCTGATAACGGCTTTAAAACCCCTACAGAATCTATGCTTACACTTATAGATATCCTTGTAGAGACAAATCTATTCATGCGTACAGGTATTACGTTAGCTGTAAGTAATGACTTTAAACCCGATAAGGAAGTCGGTATTGGAGAGGATTTTGGATGGCAGATACCAATATATAGAGATATCCTATTAAAGCTACTGAAGAAATTTGGAAATGAATAGTGTAATTTCTAAGTTATTGGGGATGAAAGATATTGTCCTATCTTAAGGATAAGTGGAAATCTAAGTGCTTACAGATATTTATCTAAGCCTTAGATTGGAAGATGCTTTAAATCACCCCAATATGAAGGTTAGAAAATTTTATCATGGTAAGTCTTTACTGAATATTCCTTAACTAATTCCAATGCTGCTCAGCTTAGCAACTCTCTTCTTTACAAATCACTTAAACAGCCCTATACTTAATACTTATTTCCCGTATTTCACTTAAATTCAAATTTAAAATTTAAACCACAAACAAAATAATACTTTAAACTTTTCTATAGACTATAATTTCCTTCTTCTTAATGGTTTCTTCAACAAAATTCATGTAAATACTCTAATTAGCTCAGCTATACCCTCAATCAAAATTTTCTAAAATATTTCCCTCTTAAGTACTCTATTATAATAGTCTATGGACTACTACTAATTAATTAAATAAATGAAATATAGATACCATAACACAAGAATAAATGGGTTCCCCTCCCCAACAAACTTAGGCGACTTAACCTAACTCCACCATAGGTAGGAGAACCCTAAATAAAATTAATTCACATAATGCTTAATTTAAACTTAATAACTTAAGAAGAAACCTATGATATGCTAAGTTACTACATCATTTAATTTTATAGTTAATATTATATTTTAGTAGAATAACTATCTATTTGGTGGTAAGCATACCTGTAGTGATTGTTGAAATGTGGAGTGGTAGAACGGAGGAGCAGAAGAGACTAGTTATAAAGGGGATAACAAAGGTTTTTGAGGATATAGGCGTTAAGCCTGAACATGTACATATAATAATTCATGAAGTACCGAAAAACAATTGGGGTATTAGTGGAGAGCAAGCTTCAAGAATTTCTTCATAAACACAAACTTTTTATGTTAACACTAGCTAATCCGAACTTCATAGGACTCCACTATACTTCCTAAATATCCACCAACTCCTACCATCATTAGGATTATATACTCAATAAATAAATTTTACAATTAAATGAATGCCTTCCATTAACTTAGATTGTACGTATTAATGGATTAATGGTAAATAACTTTATTAAACATATTCAATAGCTTCATCAAACTATTACTATAATCACTAAGTTAGGAAGCCATAAGCAAGCTTAGGTTGGAGGGATAATGAATATTAATTATTATTGCTTCACCGATTCTCCCTACAATTAAAGGTTAATAAGAACTTATGAGTAAGCAAACATGTTTCTCATCAGCTCTGTAAAGAAGACAATCTAGATATGAGGAGTATATAGTTTAATAATATACTCTTACTTAACCGGGCATATCTGACCATTTGTTTAATCTTCATCGATTTACCTTAGGAAACAGTGATGAGCTCCACAACAAGTTGAATGTGTTATTTAACGTAAGGTTTAAATGTTGTTGCTTATTCTTACTTTTATGTCTTCAGCTAAGACTGAAATTACATGGAGTGACGTAGAGAAGATAATTAAAAAAGTAGTAAAAAAATCTAGAACTAGAGAAATGAAGGAGATGGCTAAAGCAATAGAATCCCTAGCGACATACATGAAGGAAGGATTTGAAGAATTTAATAAGAGATTTGAAGAATTTAATAAGAGATTTGAGGAGTTTAATAAGAGATTTGAGAGTATGGAGGCTTGTTTGAGGGATTTAAGGCTTGAGGTTTCTGCTTTAGGTGAAAGGTTTGGATATGGATTTGAGGATGTCGTTATGAAGACTATAGCTGAGGTTAAAGGATTGAGGATTAGTAAGGCTAGTAAGCTGTCATTAATGGATGAGAAGGGGGAGGTTTTCGGTATTCCGGCAGAAATAAGATTTGATGTCTACCTAAGCGATGATGAGAAGATTCTTGTAGAAGTTAAGTCAAGATGTAGACTTGATGATGTATTGAAATTCTATAGGAAGACAATATATGCTGAAAAAACACTTAAAGAAAAATTCAAAATGATAATTATTGCAGTAGCATTTGATAAGGAGGCATATGATAAATGTAGAGAGCTAGGAGTAGAAACAATAGCGAGAAGCATAATAATGTAGAGAAGCGTAAAACTAGTAGATTTCTAATTTTAGCTATTATAAGCATAAATTTAGATAAGCTTAGAGTAAAACTAAACATTAGCAATCTACGTAAGACTTATCTTATGGCTTAACTATTTGTAAGAAGATTCTAAACTACCATCTCTAGAGCTATAGGCTCTTCAGAATCCTAATGAATTAATGCTTAGCTTATCTATGTGTTATTAGTTACCCATATATTATGATTCATAATACCCTAAACTCTTCTTAAGCATCTGAATCTGAAAGCTATACAAGCATCTTAACTTCTAATAGAATCCTATTTCCCCAGAATCCTTAACTAAGCCTAATATGGACTTGGCAACTTAGCATATTGTAACTTTCTTCTTAAGTTGTTAGGCTCATCCTTAAGTATAGGAGGGTCGATGGAGCTTAAATAAGGTATTTCTATTTCATATCTTGAATTAGATTCCTATCTGAATTTTTTCAAGAAAATTTATATTATTGTCCTATATTATAGAATAGGGTGGTGTTAGGTATGGACAAATCTGGAGCTGCAAAGATTTTCTTACCGATTCTATTATTGCTTACGATTTCGCTTGTTCCTATGGGTTTATTTGGTGTTAATGGTTTCGATCCTAATCTATGGTCTCTATTCATGGATTGGATTAATAATAAGCCTTCAGGATTATTAAGTATAGATTTTAATGTACCTTTAAGTACGTACATAGTTGTAGCTTATGATTTATCTCCTGATAACTACGAGGTTAAGGAGCCTGTTCCAAGAGTATTAGAACTTTTTAACAGTATAGCTAATCTACCAGATAGAATTAGCTTTAAGATCAAGAGAATACCATACGCTGTTGAAGATGGAGAGACAAAATATTTAACAAGACATATTAGGATATTGTTGATAGATATTGCTAATAAGAGAGCATCAACAACAGATCTATTCATAGATCCTAAAAACCCAATAACGACGATAACGATTAAGCCTGAGTTGAAGGATATGGTTAAGCCTGAGCTATTAACTCAAGGACTACCAAGCAATCTACCATGCCAACTCACATCATCATACTCTGAAGACAATGAATGGACTAAAGCAGGAATAATACATGGAATATCCTACGTTAACATTGCATGGAGATATGACGACTACCCTACACGAACAGGACAATACTTCAAATCATATACTCAGACAATAGATTGCCTATCAAACATACGTACCAACACAGAAGGAAGAGGAATAGCGATATCAACATTTGGAGGAGATGAAGGAACCTTAGGGAGCCCATATGACCATATAATTTGGGCTAATATTAGATATAGATTATGGTGGCAGGTAATAACTGGTCCTGAAATGCACTATACGATATATCATCTAGACCCAATATACATAGAAGACCACTACCTACAAGCTACAAACACCTATAGAGGAATAGGTCCATGGCCCCCACCAACATGCGCTACTACTATAACTCAAAGTACTTCATTACCATACTCTATGTCCTTTGAAAACGATCCTAATGATAATACTTCATGGATGAATACCGATGTTTCCCTTACATTCACTATTGGAGGAGAAGTTTATCCAGTATCAGTAACAATAACTCTCTATAGAGCTGCAGGTGGAAATGGTTATGCACCACCTAGAGTAAGAGTTATAAACGTTTATAGCTGGTATAGCGATACATTATACATATGGCCTCATAACTGCGACTACACATCATATGAAGCATGGCTATCATGGAAACGATAAACTTCAATATTTTTATAGTTTATTTCTAGATGTGAGGAGAATTAGAGTCTAATATGGAGGTTAATAGGGAATATATGTAAATAAGGATCATAAGGCTAATGGAAAGACGTAAGTATTACGAGTACTTAGATTCTCCACATGGATAAGATTGTTAGGAAACATTAGCATTAGGATTATATTGATGGCATATTTATATACTTGAAGATTTCAAATTAAATCATAAATCAAAGTATTAAGCTAAATATTGGGTTTACTAATTGCGTAGAATAAGAATATTATGTAAATCACTCCTATATGTAATGGTAATCATGACTTCATAAGCTTAATAACATTTAAATTCTGAATAAACGAAATTGAACCTAAATAATGAATTAGCATAGAATTCATCTGAAAACTCTTTAAATGTTGCTAAGACTTAATAGGTTAATATCTACTAATTAACTATGGAGTTTTCAGACAGACTCATATATAAATTGTAAAGTTCAAACGTCTCCATAAGATTAGTTTTGAATATGTTAACGGTTAAGCATCTATTTATAGATTAGCGCAGAACGTGGCAGCTTAAGGTTACCTTCTTAAGTGGTTGTAGTAATATGTGAACATGTCATAGTAGGTTCTAGATCCCACGTTTCTTCTCCACTTCATTCCTTCGTTATATTTGGGTTTATCATTATGTTGTTGAAAATGTTCTTATCCTCTGCTTAGCGATGAGAATTCCGCAAGGTTTTTTCGCTGAAGGTTTGATAGTAATAGTCCAAGATAATTAATGCTTTAAGTCATGGATATCCACTATAAACTTCGTTTTCCATTACATAGCTTTAAGGCTAAATAATGACCTGACTATAAGCATGTTCCTGGATGGGTAGCATACACGATCTCATTCCTATTGATATTCATGGCTGAGAAAAACATAGCTAGGTTGTTCGCCTTAACGTACATCTCATCAACTACTATAAAACGCTTAGGCTTAACATCCATGAAGAGACTTAGGCAACTCTTCAAATTAACAACCCCAAACAGATATTTAAAAAGCCCTTTTACACTTTGACAATGTCCTAGCAGTCCTCCTAAGATAATTGGACATAGAAGACAAAACTAAGAACCTTAAGCCCAAATGGATATCTCTCAAATAGGAAGCGCTTAACAATATTCCTAATGCCAAACATAAGATAAATAACGGAAATACGTAACTAAACCTTAAGTTGCCACGTCCCTTAATACCAACGTAAACATCAAATACTAGAGTTATATACTTATTAAGTTGCTACATCATCTTAATACCTATAGGTTTTTAAGCTATTAAGATAATAGTATTCAATGGGTAAGTGGAGCTATCTTATTGACGGCTCTAAATATGATCGTACGGTTATACCTATCTTTAAGGCTTCAGCTAGAGGTAGATTAATACCTCTTCTTAAGACCTTAGTTTCAAATATTTGTAGGAATAATTGTCTATACTGTGCTTTTAGAAGAGATAGGAATACTTTAAGGGGAAGATGGGATTTAGATAAGCTTGTAAGAGTATCCTACGAGTTATGGAGGAAATCGATTATTCACGGTGTTTTCCTCAGCTCCTCAGTGGATGGGGATCCTGATGATGCTTTAATGAGGGAGATAGAGGTTGCTGAAAAGCTTAGGATGATGGGTTTTACAGGATATATACATCTTAGGGTAATGCCTGGAAGCAGCTTTGACAATATATTTAGAGCAGCTACTGTTTCTGATAGAATTGGTGTAAATATTGAGGCTACTGAAGCATCGAGATTCAATGAGATATGTCCGGATAAGGGTTCCTTCAATAACGATATATTGAAGAGGTTAGAGTGGTGTAGGATGGTTTATGAGCAGCTCGATAGTTCAAGAAGGGAATTTAATGAAGGCTACGGCCTAGTGAGAAGCGGACTAGATACTCAGATAATAGTTGGGCTTGGTGAGAATGATTTAGAAATTGTGAAGAGAACATATGAGTTGATGAAAAGCTATAGGATTACAAGAGTTTACTACTCCCCATTCGAGCCCATACCAGGTACTCCTCTAGAGAACTATCCATGCTGCTCCAAAGTAAGGGAGAAATCACTATATCAAATGTTCTACTTAATGAGGGATTATGGATTCACTATTAATGACTTCCAATATATAATGGATGATGAGGGATTCCTACCTAGAGGAAACATTAAGGAGATATATGCAATGGTAAAAAGGGATTTATTCCCGATAAATGTAAATGAAGCTAACTACTATGAGCTGCTAAGAGTGCCTGGTATAGGTCCTAAAACAGCTAGCAAAATAGTTAGTGAAAGAGAAAAAGGTAAAGAATTTAATAATGCTCTTGACTTAATAAACATCATGAAATTCAGTAATTTAAGGAAGGCATCTAAATTTCTAGAGTTTAAAGCCTAAATAAAATTTTATATGCTTCCTTCTTAACCTAATTATTTTAATAGTTATTTCAGACTTAACATTACTTGATAGAATATAATTTCGCTTTACCAACAAGTATGAATACTGCAGCCTACTATACCTCCATACTTACATATACATATCCTAAATACTTTTACCTTATATAAATGCTTAATAGAATGCTATTATTCTACTTTAATCAGCTTAACTATCCCTAAGCTCTAACGCAATACTCCCTAACACTCTAAAGACTGTTGTTAGACCTCTATTAGTAATAGCTTAAACTAAGACATTATTACGTAAGCTTAGGAAGAGGAATATGATTATAAACCATTTCTCTTAAACCTAAAATAATGGAAGATCATATTAGTATTATTGTTAAACGCTATCTTATAACTTACAGAAACAACTTTTAAGTAACATTTATAACCTCATAATCTTTAATATTCGTAAAGCCTATATCTAGAGCAATAAGCATGATAAATCCATTCCAACATTTAAACGATGCAAAGCGAATTCTCAATTTGGAAGAAGATAAAAACATCCATAAAGAAATCGAAGGAAAACCATAAAATCTTATTAAGGAAGTATTTAGTTTCCCTTCATGATTCTCTTTATTTCCATCACCATCCTCTCTACATATGGATATCTAGCCTTAATACCCTCAATATTAAGCTTAGCTTCATGAAAGCCCCATACATGTAAAGTCCATGCATGATCCCAAGCATCATAAAACCATTCACCTAGCTTCTTACTGGCAATTCTAGCTACATCATCAAGCTCGCTAGCTATCCATCTACCTCTTTCATTAACCTTCGCTAGGATTTCTGTAAGTTTGAAATGTATTGCTAAAGCCTTAATTGTTTCCTCAGCTACCTTGTAAAGTTTTTCACTAGCCTGTACAGGATCCTTATCAATAAGTTG
>JAWBQF010000017.1:0-59504 GCA_038845975.1 Methanomethylicia archaeon | reverse complement strand
CTACCCCAGCCTACACTGAACCTATTCAAGTTGATAATTAATATTATAGAGGAGGGTTAAACTATAAAGCGTAAAATTTTTAGCTAATCAGTTTATAATTCTGTCGTGAAAACAGAAATAGTAAGAATTAAAAATATAGATAAACTAGGTAGATTAGTAATACCGAAGAATTGGAGGGAAAAATATGCTAGAAACGGCAGGGTTATTGTAAAGTTTGAGGGGGAAAAAATACTTATTGAACCATATGAGCTTCCAGATCTAACTGAATTATTTGATAAAATAGAAATTGATTTAAAGTCAGATTTATCTAACTGGAAATCCATAAAGAGGGAGCTGCTTGAGATTCGTTGATGCAAGCGTATTTGTCCATGCATTTATTAAACCTAAAAGAGAACTTAAAACTCATGAAATTGAAATAAAGAAAAATGCGAAAAATATTGTTAAGAGAATAAATGAGGGAGAGAAAGTAGGAATTACTGTAGTTCAACTTGCAGAAATCTCAAATATACTTGAAAGTCATTTACAGCTTAAAGATGCTTTAAGAGTTATGAAATTTCTAGTTACTGCAAGAAATGTAAAGGTTTTTGATGTAACTAGAAAGGACTGTATTGAAGCTCTTAAAACTGCTGAGGAAAATAGTATTGGTTTCAGTGATGCCATAGTTTACGTAATCATGAAAAATACAGGAATTGAAGAAATCTATTCCTTCGACTCCGATTTTGATCGGCTTACAAGAAGAATTACTGAATGAAATTAGTGAAGCCTATTAACTATTTAACTATAGTATTTAAGCCTACTGTTTTGAAAATGTGTCCTGAACTTAAGTAGAATATCCCTAGAATAAGTGTAAATTTTAAAGTGGAGTAATTATGGCTTACAATAATGCTTAACAATCCTACCATAAGCATTCATAGTATATGAAGATACTACTACATTAATAGCATAATGAGTAAAGAATAAAGTTGACAGACCATTAAAACCGTAGACTATGATGCTTCAGCTAGACATAGAGCTGTAAAGTGTAATTAGGACATGTAGGCTATTAGGTAAGAATATTAAGTAATCTTTCAATGTTTAAACATATTTTCAATAAGTATTACAGCCAAATAAACTAAAATGAAGAAATACGTAACACAACCATAAAACTAAACCAAATAAATAAACCACGAACATTATAGTAGAATAGCAGTAATTAAGCATTTTCAAATCGATATGGAGAACATTAAGCTAATAATTTAGCATTATATCTACGATAGAAGAAAATATATTATAGTATAAAATATTCTCCAGGTGGTTAAAATGGGGATTAAGGCAATTGTTATAAATCCTAAGGATAATGTTGCAACAGCTATTTCAGATATAAAACCTAACGAAGAGATTCTAGTAAGAATTGGTAATGAAGTAAAACAGTTTAAAGTTAAGCAGGAAATACCGTTCGGTCATAAATTTGCTTTAACCAAGATATGTAAAGGAGAGAAAATCATTAAGTACGGTGAAACTATAGGGATAGCTACGTTAGATATTGATATTGGAGAACACGTACACATTCATAATGTGGAGAGTACACGTGGAAAAGCTAGGTGACTAAATGGAGTTTCTAGGTTATGAGCGGTCAGATGGATTTATAGGTGTAAGAAATCACATTCTAATTCTACCCTCAACAGGATGTGCAAACACAGTTACAATCCAAATTGCAAATCAGATAAGAGGAGTATTAGCAGTTACACATAGCCAAGGCTGCGGCCAACTTGGGGAAGATCAAGAACAAACATATAGAACACTAATTGGAATTGGTAAGAATCCAAATATAGCAGCATGTCTAGTTGTAGGATTAGGATGTGAACAAGTTTCAGCAGATAAACTGGCAGATAATATTGCAGCCACAGGGAAACTTACCGAATCAATAATAGCTCTAGATGAAGGGGAATAGCTAACACCATGGCTAAAAGCATAAAAACCGTAAGGAAAATGATTCGATACGCTTCAGAGATTAAGCGTAAACCATTTAGTATAGATAATTTAACAGTAGGTGTTAAATGTGCATTAACAGATACAACTTCAGGTATAGCTGCAAACCCTACTGTAGGTAATGCAATAGATAGAATTATAGAGCATGGAGGAACAGCTATATTTACTGAAACCCCGGAGATAATTGGTGCAGAGCATATTTTAGCCGGAAGAGCTGTTAATAGCGAAGTAGCTAGACAAATAGTTAAGACAGCTAGAAGAGTTGAGGAACATATTAAAGCATTAGGTGTAGATATTAGGGGAGCTAATCCATCACCTGGAAACATTAAAGCAGGAATAACAACAATAGAGGAGAAATCACTAGGAGCTATTCTCAAGGCTGGGTTAAGCAAAGTAATGGGAGTTTTAAAATATGGCGAGAAACCTAGAGGTAGGGGACTATATCTAATGGATGGACCTGGACGCACTCACGAAGCACTTACAGGTCTTATCTCCTCAAGCGTAACAGTAATAGTTATGCCTACAGGCGGAGGATCACCTAGCGGATCACCTATTGCCCCAACAATAAAGGTTACTGGAAACCCAAAAACAGCAATAAATCTAGAAGAATATATAGATGTTGATGTAAGTACAGTATTGAAGGGAGAGGAGGGAATTGAGCAAGCAGGTAGGAGAGTATTTGACGAAATCATAAACGTAGCTTCAGGTAAAAAAACAAAAATAGAATCCTTAGGATACGGATCAATAGCTATATATACATTATGGTCACATCTATAGCTACATTAGAGAAAATATTGCTATTATTAAAATAAATCCCTATGTAAGTTTAGTAATGAATACTGGTAGCTATGAGTAAGCAGACTCCAACTACCTCTCAGATCGCAATTGCAAAGTTTAGAGAAATTGAACCAGATACTATTGAGAAAGCTGTAAGCAATATTATAAACATGCTTAATAAGGATTTATTTACATTGTTAGTAAATGGCAAAACCATACTTATAAAGCCTAACTGGGCAAGTCCAGTTCTAGTAGGCTTCCCTGACTATTGGCCAGTGGAAAAATATGCTACATCACTTCTAGCAAACCATACAAACCCCTACGTAGTAACAGCTATAGCTAAGATTGTAAGAGATGCTGGTGCTAGAAGAATTATCATTGGAGAAAGCCCAGCACTATCACCATTTACCTATGCCTATGAAAACCTATACGTAAACGCTAAGAACACCATGAATCTCAAAGAAGAAGTTGAAGTACCAGAGTTTATTGAAGTAGCTGACTTTAATAATGAGAAGCAACATATTGTTAAGGTAAATAACCCATATACACTAGATAAGGTTATAGTGCCTCAAACAGTAATTGATGTAGATGTTATAATATCTATTGCAAGGCTTAAAACACATAGAATGGCTAGAATTACAGCAGGCCTAAAAAACATGGCTTTAGGAGGAGTACCAAGCAGTGCATCCTCAGAAGCAGCTGCTGAAGCTGGAAGCTGGAGGAAATGGCTAGAGTTTGAAAAAGCATTTATAGATCTACCTATAAGTGAGAAGAAGAAGATAGCGTTAAAATTTGCAAAGTCGAGACTTCACGGAGTATCAGTAAAATACTTTCCTGAAAGAGCAGGAAGAGGATTACAAGTAATTGAGAAGAATAGTTATAGAAATGCTATAATGTTTCCAGAATATGATTTATGGGAGGGGGCTGAAATTGCAGATCTACTTGAAGCTCAGGGAGGAATTGATTTTACCCTTATTTGTGCTGACTATGGTGTTGAGGGGGAGGGCCCACATATAGGTGAGAAAGCATTTCCAGTTGATATGAAGGAGAGAATTGGAAGCTACCTGCTAATAGGGGGTTTTGATCCTGTAGCTTGCGATGCTGTTGCTGCAAGGATAATAGGATGGTCTAATGACGAGATAACTGCATGGCCAGGTATTCCTGCACTACACTTTTGCAGTATGAAGAAAATGGGAGTTAACGATTTAAGTAGAATCAAAGTATTAGGATTGGCAGATAAACCCATTCAAGCATCATCCTTAAATCTTCCAAACGCTACATTCATGAGAGCGCCATGGGAGAATCGATGGTGGTGGGAGAGATGGCTACCGGCAATACATAAGTATGGGGAGCCCCAAATACTTCCTGAACTTAAAGCTAACGGTAAATGCTAACATTTAGTTAATTTTATAAGGTAAGAATTATTTTGAGCTTGGTGTTGTTATGAAAGCTATTAAAATGAATCCTAAAGATAATGTTGCAACAGCTATAGAGAATATAGGTTTAGGTAGTATTGTTGTTATTATTTCAGCTGATGGAGAAGTAGTTGATAGAGTAGAGGCGAAGAGAGAAGTACCTTTCGGACATAAAATAGCCATTACAAACATAAAGAGTGGAGAAAATATAGTGAAATATGGTGAGACTATTGGTAGAGCTATAAGAGATATTGAAAGAGGGGAATATGTACATATCCATAATATTGAAAGTCTACGTATGCCTCTACCACAATACCTAAGAAGAGAAATGGGGAAGTAGCATGGAGTTTCTAGGATATAGGAGACCTGATGGAACTATAGGTGTAAGAAACCATATTCTAGTAATAGCTGTTACAGATTGTGTCGAGGAGGTAGCTAGGAAAATTGCTAATAACTTCAAAGAAGCAGTAGCAATTACTCATCACTATGGATGTTTAAGAGTAGGAAATGAGCAGGTAGTAAATATATTAGGTGGTGTTGCTAGAAACCCAAACGTAGCAGCAATACTGCTTGTTAATATGGGATGTGAAAGCCTAAAGCCAGACCTAATAGCTGAGGAAATATCAAAATCTAGAAAACCTGTTGAAATAGTAACTGTACAAAAGGAGGGTGGAATAGTAAATACAGTAACGAAGGGAGTTAAAATTGTTAGAAGGATGGCTGAGGAAAATTCAGAGCTTAAAAGAGAAGCATTTGATATTAAGAATCTAATTGTAGGTGTAAAATGTGGAGGATCAGATACAACTTCAGGTATAGCTGCAAACCCTGCTGTAGGAGTAGCTGTTGATATGCTTATAGATATGGGTGCAACAGTTATTCTAGGTGAGCCTATTGAAGCAATAGGAGCAGAAAAAGTTCTTGCTAGAAGAGCAGTTAATGATGAGGTGAAAAATAGAATTTTAAAAGCTATATCAAATGAAGAAAGAGAATGGACAATACCTGGATTAGAGCTTGAATTCATGTGTAAGGGAAATATAATGGGGGGACTTTCAACAATAGAGGAGAAATCACTAGGAGCTGTTTTAAAGGGTGGTACTAAAACAGTTCAGGGGGTACTAGAGAATAGTAGAAGAGTTCTAGAGAGACCTAGTAAAGGTGGACTCTACCTACTTGAAGGTACACATTCAGATATTCCATGCCTAACAAATATGGCTGCTGTAGGTGCTCAAATAATAGTATTCACTACAGGCATAGGAGGTATACTTGGAAACGCTATATCACCAACAATCATAGTCTGTGGTAACCCGGAAACCTATGAAAAACTAAGTGGAGAAATCGATATCAATGCAGGTACAATCATTAAAGGTACAGAATCAATCAAACAAGTTGGTGAAAGAATCTTCAATGAAATCGTGAAGGTAGCATCAGGTAAATTAACAAAAACAGAATCTCTTAACTACAGAGGCTTTGCAGTCTATATTCCAGATCCAAGACTAGAACTATTCCTAAAATAGAGTAGTGGTGTGAATCTATGAGCTTCCTAGGATATAGGAGACCTGATGGAACTATAGGTGTAAGAAACTATGTTACAGTAATATCTGCAGGCTCATGCGTTAACGAAATCCCTGTAAGAATTGCGGAAAGAGTTAAGAATGTAGTTCCAATAATACATAATGAGGGAGATCTTAGAAGGAAGGATAATGAACAAATTATAAGAACACTTGTTGGAATTGGTAAGAATCCAAATGTAGCAGCATGTTTAGTAGTAGGTTTAGGATGTGAGATAAGACCTCCGGATATGCTTGGAGATAAAATAGCTAAATCAAGCAAGCCTGTAGAAGTCATTACAGTAGAGAAAATAGGGGATTTCTACGAAACCATCAACAAGGGAATAGATATTACTAGGAAACTAGTATACTATGCCTCAAAGATAAAAAGAAAGGAGGAGGAAGCTTCTAACCTAACAATAGGTGTAAAGTGTGCAGGTTCAGATACATCATCAGGATTAGCTGGAAATCCATCAGTTGGAGCAGCATCAGACATGATAATAGAGCATGGAGGAACAGTAATTATTAGTGAAACAGCGGAAATGATTGGAGCAGAACATATTCTAGCTGGAAGAGCTGTAAGTAGGGAAGTGGCAGATAAAGTATACGATATAGTTCGTAGAATGGAGTGGAGAGCCATTGAGGCAGGAATAGATATAAGAGGATCAGAGCCAACACCTGCAAACATTAAGGGAGGATTAACAACAATAGAGGAGAAATCACTAGGAGCCATAATTAAGGGAGGAACTAAACCTATACAGGGAGTATTAGAGTATGCTGAAGCACCTAAAGGTAAGGGATTATATGTAATGGATTCTACAGCGCATACAAATGAAACACTTATAGGATTTACTGCTGCAGGATGTCAAATAAGCATAGTTTCAATGGGGCTATTTAATTTACCCCTCAAACTACCTATGCTACCAGCAGCATCAGCAGGTACACCAATAATACCTGTAATAAAGGTTTCAACAGCACCACAAGGTAAAGGCTACATAGACATCCACGTAGATAAAGTATTAACAGGAGAAGAAACAATAGAGGAAGCTGGAAAAAGAATATTCAATGAAATACTTGAAGTAGCATCCGGTAAGAAAACCATAGTAGAAACATTTAAAGGATACATTGAACCAATAGCAATCTATACTACAGGACCATTACTATAATCAATATTTCAGCATCATAACCACTTTAAATTTCACAATTTATGATTCTACTTTTCTATACTATATGTCTACTATTTAGTTGTTATGTCTTACCAATTACTATATGAATAGTATTCTTTAAGTATCTAGAACATATAAATTTCAAATATTTAAGTAGTAATGTTTTTATATAATGTTTAATATAGTAGGTTGAGCTTTATGAAGCCTAAAGTTTTTATTACTGGATCAATTCATACAGATGCTTTAAAGCTTCTTGAGGGAATTGCTGAGATTAAAATAAATCCATATTCAAGAGTGCTTAGTAAGAGTGAGCTTATCAGTATGGTTAGGGAGGGGATTGATGCATTACTTGTCGTGGATATGGAGAAAATAGATAGAGACGTTATTGAGGCAGCAGGTAGCAATCTTAAAATTATAGCTAGACATGGTGTAGGATACGATAACGTTGATGTTAAAGAAGCTACTAGAAGAGGAATATATGTAACTATTACACGAGATATACTATCAGAAACTGTTGCTGACTTAACATTCGGATTAATACTATGTTTAGCCCGTAGAATTCATGAAGGACACTTATTTGTAAAGACAGGTTTATGGCGTGAACTTAATCCAAACCAGTTTATGGGTGTTGATGTTAATGGTAAAGTTCTTGGAATAATTGGTCTCGGAGCAATAGGTACATGTGTAGCTAGAAGAGCTAAAGCATTCAATATGAAAGTTGTATACTACGATATTATTAGGAGAAGGGAGACTGAGGAAAAGCTAGACATAGAGTTTAAAGATTTAGATACGTTGCTTTCAATATCTGACTATGTATCAATACATGTACCATTAACAGAGGAAACAAGGGGACTAATTGGTAAAAAAGAAATAGACTTAATGAAGAGAACAGCATTCCTAATAAATACTGCCAGAGGAGCAGTTATAGATAGAGAGGCTTTAATAGATGCTCTAGTAAATAGGAAGATAACAGGAGCAGCTCTCGATGTCTACTGGATTGAACCTATACCTCAAGATGATCCAATATTAAAGCTTGAAAACATCCTATTAACACCACATATTGGGAGTGCTACTATAGAGTGTAGGAGGAAAATGGCTATAGCAGCAGCTGAGGAAATAGCTCGATGCCTACGTGGTGAGAAGCCTATTAACATAGTTAATCCTGAAGTATTAGAGGTGGTTAGATGAAGGCAGTTATTAAACCAGATGAAGAACCACGTAGCCTATTAATTAGTGATGTTGAAACTCCTAAAGTAGGCTTAAATGATGTTTTAATCAGGGTTAAAGCAGGATCAATATGTGGAAGCGATTTAAGCGTATACCTAATGAAAGCAGGATTTAAAGGATATGCTAAAGTACCGTTAGTAATGGGTCATGAAGTTGCAGGTATTATAGAGGAGGTTGGGGGAAACGTTAAAAACCTAAATAGAGGGGATAGAGTAATATCTGAATCCCTAATTTATTGTGGTGAATGCTTCTACTGTAGAAGTGATATGACAAATATATGTGCAAACTTTAAGGTTCTAGGAGTACATAGGAATGGAGGATTTGCAGAGTATCTAGCTGTAAACAGTAGACATATACATAAGGTCCCAGATGAAATATCGATCTATGAAGCAGCTCTCCTAGAACCGACAGCAGTTTCAGTGCATGCAGTTGTAGATAGAGCTAAAATTAAACCTGGAGACTTCGTTGTTGTTACAGGACCTGGACCTATTGGATTAATAACTGCTCAAATAGCTAAAGCTATGGGTGCAAACGTAATAGTTACAGGACCAACATCAAGTATTGGAAGACTTGAAATAGCTAGAAGCCTAAATATTGAAACAATAAATGTTAATGAGGAAAATCCTATAGAAAGAGTTTTAAAGGAAACTGGAGGAGTTGGAGCTGATGTAGTTATTGAGTGTTCAGGAAGTGTTAAAGCTGCTTCAGAAGCTTACGATATGCTTAGAAAAAATGGACAATTAATAGTAGTAGCTATATTCCCTGAGTCTGGACAGTTAAACTATACTCAAATAGTTCGAAGGGAAATTAGAGTAATAGGTTCATTCTGTCATAAATGGATAGACTATGAAGTAGGAATAAATCTAGTTAAATCCGGAAAGGTAAAGCTAAAACCAATCATTACACATCAATTCCCAATAGATGAAGCTAAAAAAGCATTTGAAACAGCATTAACTAGAAACCCTAACATAAAAGTAGGTAAAGTCCAAATAATAATTTAATAGATTATTTTTTCAGTTTATTCAATATATGCCATCTAGCTAGTATTACTAGCTCAGCTACATCAATACCTGCTGGACAATCTAGAAGACATCGCCTACAAGTATTACATGAATATATAGATTCAACAACATCCTCAAGCTTCACTTCACCATCTAGTATACTATTCATAAGTATTACTCTACCTCTAGGACTATAGTACTCAAATTTTCCATGTGCAAGCCAGCTTGGACAACAGTAAACGCAGAATCCACATCTAATACATCTCTCCACTTCACTCTTTAAATTTTGAAGATAATCCATAACAACCCCTACGATATTAGATCTACAATATCATATACTTCAACATTAAGAGATGAAATATAGCTTCCAATCCTGAATAGCATAATACATACAGGACATGACGTAACTACTTTATTTTGACCTGTTGAGAGAAGTTCATTAAGTCTAATTCTAGCCTGCATCATGGATCCTATAGGATCTTGATATTCAATAGCTCCACCATCACATCTTGTTTTCTCTCTTGAGTTAGGCGGATCAATAACCTTAAACCCTATAGCTGCTAGAAGATTTCGAGGTTCATTTATTGTTTTCCAATATCTTACTAGAGGGCATGGATCATGATATACAAGGCTTCCAATATACTCACTTCTAGCAGCTTTAGGCTGGAGAACATGAGTAATATGTTTCACCTCAATATCAAATCCATCTACAAACTTAGGATAGTGGAACTTTAATGCAGCCCCGCTAATAGGATCCATTGTTATAATTCTTTTCACACCATAGCTTTTCAATCTACTATATACGTTTTCAGCATGCCTCCTAAAGTCTTCAAGAAGACCAAACGTATGAAGAGCTACACCTGAATCAGGCTCATCTGAGCCTAAATATGCAAAGTCAATTCCACTATCTCTTAGAAGCTTAACACCCTTAACAAGCTTAGCATAGTATACCTTACTTCTTTCATCAACACTCCTAGCTATATCTCTCAGAGATGAAAGTAAATCCCCTGATATACCTATCAATCTACCTAGTAGCGATAATGGAGAGGATAAAAGCCTAACTATTCCCTTCATATTCTTCTCATATCCAAGCTTAGATGCCTTATCGACCCATTTTAGAAGATCTGAAACTCTCATCCCCTTATTCTTCAGAAAATACTCAAGCATAAGAGCTGTTTCAGCATAACCCATATACGTATACATACCAGCATAGAAAACAGTTTCCCCCTTCCTCTTTAAATCTAGATTACCACTCCATGCTGAAAGTTCATCACCAGTTAATCCTACAGGATTACCATACTTAGACATAGATTCCCTTATAAAATCTATTATAGCTAGGATATCTTCATACTCGTAGGGCATACTACCACCTCAACGCACATACACCTGGATTCAATATGTTTTTAGGATCAAATATCTTCTTTATCTCCCTCATAAGATTGTACGCTGCTAACTGATTCCTAGCTTCAAACTGTTTTAGTAGAAGACCCTCCTTTAACCTACCAATTCCATGCTCAGCAGCAATAGAGCCTCCTAGTCTTATGGCAAGCATGTTAAGCTCGTAAGCTGCTTTCTCAGCTCTCTCCCATTCATCCCTATTATTTGGATTAACACCTATGTTAGGATGTAAGTTTCCATCTCCAACATGACCTGCAACAGTTATAAATACATTATACTTTCTCCTTATCTCATCAATTCCAACTAGAGCATCCCCTATCTTTGAAAGAGGAACAACTATGTCTCCATCAATAAACCCTGGATATAATCTTGCAGGAGCTGTAAATGCAATCCTCCTAACATCCATTATATTCTCCATTTCCTCAGGAGTACTTGGTCTAAGAATTGTTGATGCATTCTCCTCCCTAAATATTTTTACTACCTTTTCAGCAATTGATTCTACTCCTACCCTTGGACCATCAACGTCAACAAGCACCATTCCACCATTAGCTTCAGGATAATTAAACTTTTTAATTCTATTTGCAGCTACAATCCCCTCTATATCTGCATATTCTAGTATAAGAGGATTTACTCCCTCCCTTCTCACTCTAAATATTGCTCTACCAGCATCCTCAACCCTATCGAAAAAGCCAACTATCCTCACTATCCTCTCTGGAAGAGGCATTATCTTAAGCCAGGCCCTAGTTATTATACCTAGGGTTCCCTCACTTCCAACCATAAGCCCAACCAAATCATAGCCTGCAGTATTCTTATATACAGCCTCACCGAAATATGTTAGTGTACCATCAGCTAATACAACTTCAAGCTTTAATACCCAGTCCCTCATAACTCCATATCTAGCTCCACGCATTCCACCAGCATTTTCAGCTATTGAGCCTCCTACAGTAGCTATTCTAGCACTTGCAGGATCTGGAGGGAAGAAGAAGCCATACTTTCTACATTCATTATCCACGTCAAGTATTGTTGCTCCAGCTTCAGCTTCTACAACTCCATTATCAATATCAACTATAATCTTATCTAGAGCTTTAAGATCAAGTATAATTCCACCATTAACTGGCGCTACAACACCTGTAACACTAGATCCTCCACCCCTAGGTATTACTGGAATTTCATACTTATAAGCTATCTTCATTATTTCAGGAACTTGATCCCTACTTGTAACATGAACAATAGCATTAGGTTTACCCCTACATGAAAGATCAGCTGCACCAGCTCTAAAAATGTATAGATTAGCAGTATCACGTAGAAGATTTCCTGATCCAACAATCCCTTCAATCTCCCTTAATGCATACTCAATCATCCAGCAACACCCTAACAAATCTAGCTAAGATAGCTGAATATTTAAGAAAATAAACAATCCAAAACAACCAAACCCACCAATCTAGCTTAGCTTACATATATTTAAGGCTTACCAACATTTATAGGGCTTTGTTAACTTTAGATTTATTTGGGAGTTCTCTCCCTTATTTATGGTGTGTTTATGGTTAAAGTTGTTAGGTTTGTTAGGGAGAGAACTTCATTTACTCTAGTTGTTTATTGCTTATATATTTTCGTTCTTCTAGAATGGCTTCGGATATCTAGTTTATTGTTGTTAGGAGTTATATATCTATATTATCGTGGTTTATCTTAAGCTTCTATTGATTTTGATAGGAGGGATGTTGGAGTAGTTATGGTTGATGATACCATCATTAACGTAGGCTCTACGAGGAAGATTATTATGTTGTGTTTGAGCCATTGTTAAGGAGATTCTATATGTATGGGTTTGTAATGTTTCAAATATACTTACATCACTAACATTCCTAAGAAAATAGGGGCTATCTATGGTTCTAATATAGTTGTATTAGGTGATTGTGCTCAATACTATAGCATGTAGAATATTGAATTTAAACACGATATAGTTTGAGGTTGGAAACTTAATGGAGAAAATAGTAAAATACATTAAGGATAGAACTAAACTATTTGATAACTATATACCTTGTATGAAGGGTAAGTGTAATGGTGAGCATGCATCGATGCTTATGAAGTCAATAGTATACATACTAAACAAACATGGATTAATGACAAAATAAAAGCTAAGAATTAATAGAAAACAAAACCAAAAATAGAGGTGATAAGCATGCTTAAGTTAACAAAGCCTATTGTTCCAACGTAAAGTTTATATATACAGGGGTGAATTTCCCTCGGTTGAGTGTATGTCTAGAGAAACTTTTAAATTCGGTATTGAGCCTATCGAGGTCATCGATAAGCTTCCAACACCTGAAGAAGTTTTCGGAGTTTCAAAGTTAACAACAGGTAATTTAATAACGAAGGTTCTTGGGCCTGCTGTTATTGTTCTCGGTGTATCTATTGGTAGTGGAGAGTGGCTTATGGGGCCTAGTGTTGCAGCTAGGTATGGCTTATACCTGTTTTGGCTTGTATGGGTTGGAGCATTTCTACAGACAGTATGGAATTGTAGCTTTGCAAGAATAACGATAGCTACAGGTGAATCAGCTACAAGATATCTTAATAGGGTACCTCCAGGAAAATGGCTTTGGTCCCCTCTAACTATAATACTTGCCTGGCTTGGATGGGCTTGGCCTGGATGGGCTGCAACTTCAGCAACAGCTGTAATGGCGATGATTCTTGGAAAAATACCTGGAGCAGAGCATGCTACTACAATAAGATATATAGGCATAGTACTCTTCCTAATATGTCTATTAATTCTAGCTATTGGATATAAAATTGAAAGAACTCTTGAAATATTTAACTGGGTTTTCGGTGTTGGATTTACACTCTTCTCCATGATATTCATTATATGTCCTATCACAGTAACATGGGATGCTTTACGTGAAGCAGCTCAAGGTGTTGTAAGTGTAGGCTATATACCTAGAGGTGTTGATGTTCTCCTTCTAGGTGGATGGTGGGGCTATATAGGGTATGCAACAGGTCTTAACATTCTTACAAGCGGTTACTATAGAGATAAGGGTTACGGGGTAGGTAGTCTAGTTGGATATATACCTGCAATCATAGGGGGTAGAAAAATCGCAGTATCACCTACAGGTAAAATGTTTAGATTAACGAAGGAAAATCTTGAAATATGGAGGAAATGGGTTAAAATACTTAAATACGACCAGTACGGTATATTCTTCATAGGTGCACTATTTGGAATGTTCCTACCTGCACTTGCAGTACGTTCAGTTACAGAGCTTGGTACATCACTACCCACATGGGGCGTAGCTGCACATATAGCTGAACAGTTTGCAGCTAAGGTTGGTCCATGGGGATTCTACTATATATCACTTGTAGGCATTGCATGTCTAATTCCAACTCAGCTAGGAGTTATTGATGTACTAATTAGAACAACAACAGATACTGCATGGATACATGGGGGGGTTAGGAATTTCTTTAAAAACGACATAAGAATTCTATACTATACACTTAACGTAATCTACATTCTCTTCGCCTCATGGGCAATATGGCAGACAGCACCGCTAATTCTAACATTAATAGCCGCTAACATGGCTAATGTAGCAGCCGTATTCTTTGTACCTGCAGTCCTATACTTAAATACTAAGCTTCCAAAAGAACTGAAACCCGGAGCATGGGAATACATAGCTTTAATAATATTCTGGCTACTTTGCATATTCTTCGCAACAGCAATGATACTTGGCCAATTCTTTGGAATTAAAATACTTTAAACTTTTTTATGGCTTAATATTTGCTTCTTATACTTTATCCATTAAATACTATAGTTAAGACGCTTATTGGGATTTCTCATTTATGTAAAATTGAATTTATGGACTTACTCTAGAGAAGAGTAGGAGTTAAGCTTTTAGAAAATCGCATAACCATAATATAGGGAGTGGATATGTTTACATCATCATTGGGTATTGTAGTTTAAACTCATTACTTAATAGTAGGAAACTACTTAGTACTTTTATAGTTGCTGTAGTAATGAATTATTACCAGATAGAAATATTATTTATGGTTACATCCTTTAAGTATTATTGTTTTTTCAGTTTCATTCTCTACATATTTGATGATTAGGGTCTTTGCTTTACATAAAAATCTTCTACATTTAGTGATTGCTACATTTATATTTAATTTCTTCATTTGTTCATATGTTAATGCTCCTAGATTCTCTATTACTCCATGCTTATCCATTTTATAGACTTTCATTATGTTTTCTCTCATTCCATCATAATCTTTACGTTGTGCTAGAATTAGAGCTTTAATAAGTATTGATTCATAGTTTCTAGAATTTATTTTAAGAATTTTTTCAATGTAGTTTTCTGCTTCTTCATATTGGTTAAGCATAAATGATGCTATAGCAGCTCCATATAATGCTCTTTCATTGCATTTACCTATTTTAAGCGCTTTTAGAAAGCATTCTTTTGCATCACTATATTTCTCATAGCTTATAAGTATTTCTCCCTTATATATTAGTGAAGTAATATCTTTTGGCTTTATTCTTAATGTTTCGTCAAAACATTTTAATGCTTCATTTTTCTCCCCCATGTGTAGAAGAATAACTCCCTTTAATCTCCATGTAAACGGAAAGGAGGGGTTTAAATCTATTATTTTATTGGTCTTATTTAAAGCTGACTTATAATTACCTCTACTAAGAAGATTGTAGATTTTAGAAACTATTTTCATAATTTTCCCAATATCTTCAGCGTCCTTCTCTTTACCTAGCTTTCTTAGAGTTGAAGTTACTTTCACCCATGCCATAATGTATGCAGGATTTTCATCAACAGCTCTTTCATAACATTTAAGGGCTTCCTCGAATCTATTTTTCTCCAGGAAAATATCTCCTTTATGAATCCACGCTGAAACAACTTTCGGATCTAAATCTATAACTTCATCATAGCATTTAATAGCTTCTTCAAGTCTTCCAAGCTTATGAAGAACTTCAGCTCTATTTACTATGAATACTGTATTGAAAGGATTTAGTTCTGAAGCTTTAGTAAGATGTCTTAGAGCCTCCTCATATTTATCAGTTTGAAGTAGAGTAACTCCCTTATTATTCCATGCTTCAGCCATGCTTGGATCCATTTCTAAAGCTCTATCATAGCATTTTAATGCATCCTCATAGCTATTAAGACAAGCATAAACATAACCCTTCGTGAGCCAAAGCTCAGGTGAATCTATTTTCCTCGATACTTCATCAATATATTTTAATGCAGTACGATATCTCCCTCTTTGTAAAGCATCTCTTATCTTATTAGCAAGGTTTTCTATTTCTTCACTATACATTAACTAAATAATGCATAGCTACCATATATACTTAACGATAAGTCATTACAGCTCTTAAGCACATACTCATATCGATTCTAAGCTTCATGTAGATAGTAATTGGGCATTTTAGAATTGTTGAGGAAATACTGAAGCGGGTTGAAACTTCCTAAATAAGGATTAATATAAACAGGGAGATGTAGTATATGTCAGCTTCACTAATGATTGAGAGATATGGTTTAGGAGTATGAAGAGGGCAATATAGTTGAGCATCACAACTAAATTCCTAATACCTTATAGTAATTGTGAAGAATAGTAAATGTTCTTAAGATTGTAAGATGAAATTTATAGGAAAGATTTTAATTTTCCTGTATACTCTAATATTATGGGCTTTATTGTTAAAGATCCTAGTCTTAAACCGATTGGCATGGATCTTATTGACTGGGCTGAAGATTGGATGCCTATATTGAAGATAATAAGAGAGGAACTTATAAAAGAGCAGGCTCTTAGAGGTATTAGGATTGGTGCTTGCCTACATATTGAGGGTAAAACAGCTGTATTGGTTAAAACACTTACTGAAGCTGGAGCTAGAGTTTATGTTTGTGCTTCAAATCCTGAAAGTACACAGGATGCTGTTGCAGCTGCGTTATCAGATTATGCATATGTATACGCTTGGAGGGGGGAAACTGAAGAGGAGTATATGGAGAATATTAGGAGAGTACTTGATAATTCTCCTAATATAATTATTGATGATGGAGCTGACTTAACCATTACCCTACATAGGGAGAAACCTGAAAATATAGGTGATGTATATGGTGTATGTGAAGAAACAACAACAGGTGTTAGAAGACTGAGAAATCTTGAGAGAAACCGTTTACTAAGATTTCCAGCTATAGCTGTTAATGATGCTATGATGAAGTATCTATTTGATAATAGATATGGTACTGGCGAATCAGTAATATTTGGCTTCCTAAATGCTACAAATACAGTTATAGCCGGTAAAACAGTTGTTGTTGCTGGATACGGATGGGTTGGTAGGGGTATTGCCTTAAGATTTAGAGGCATGGGTGCAAACGTAATAATTACAGAGGTTAATCCAATTAGAGCTGTAGAGGCATGCATGGATGGATTTAAAGTTATGAGAATGATTGATGCTATCAAAATAGCAGACATAGTAATAACGGCTACAGGAAACATAGATGTAGTTACTAAAGAACATTTAAAGAATATAAAGGATAAATGCATACTTGCAAATGCTGGACATTTCGATGTTGAGGTTTCAGTAAGAGACTTAGAAGAGGAAGCTATTGAGAAGAAGGATATGAGATTCTTCCAAACACCATACAATACATACATGGTTAGAAAATATAGGCTTAAAAATGGTAAGATAGCATATCTCCTAGGTAAGGGTAGACTTGTAAATTTAGCATGTGGACAAGGCCATGCAGCTGAAATAATGGATTTAAGCTTCTCACTACAGGCTGAATGTGTAAAATACCTAATTAAAAATAGAGGAAGACTTGAAGGAAGGGTATATAGAGTCCCCTATGAAATTGATGTCAAAATAGCGGAACTAAAACTAAAAACACTTGGAGTAGAAATAGATAAATTAACAAAGAAACAGGAAGAATACATCGAATCATGGCTAACATAAACATATAGCCAACACAGCAAATCTAAACATACAACCTTCATCCTTAGCTTATGATGTTGAACCCTATGCAAGGTCTTCATATACTACAGAATTAGGATATGAGCCTTAAGTTATAATGAGAATTATTGTCAGCTATAACTTTACCTCTACATATAACCATAACTCGTCTAGACAGGGTATGATAAAACATTCTTAAGTTCACTAACATTTCATAAGTAAAACTAAGTTTGCAAGACACTACTTTAGGAAACCATGTTAAATCCACTAGGTTTACCAGAGAAGTCTAATCATATTGATTTTTATAATGCTTATATATTTCATCTAGAATTTTAAGCTTATTACTTGTATGGTATTCTTATCTACTTAGTGAATGATCAGACTCCACTAAGATCATAGCTATGAAGGCATATTCTACAGGAAATTACGATATCCAATTCTCAATGAAGTATTTTAAGGTATTATAATGAAAACAAATATTCTTCATCGGTGGTGCATAAGGGATTTCTAAATCTCTCAAGAACTTAAACCACCATATATTAGAAATACCTTATCAGTAAGAGGATTATAGTTGAATCCAGTAAACTCATCATTTAGCGGGGGAAATAGAGTATTCTCAGTTCAATAATCAAACTCAATAGACCACATCCTAAATGATAAGAGAACAATTGGACACTACTGTTCATCAAATCATACTATAATACAACTACTAGAAGATGAACTTAAACTGTCACATTCATGGAAACTATGATAAAGTATTTAAATATCTAGCTAGTACTATTGACTGAGGTTTTATGAGTTTAAGATTTGGATGTCAAATAATTACCTATGGAGATATTTGGAGAACAATTCAATATGCAGTTTTAGTTGAGAAAGCTGGATTTGATATTGTATCGCTTCCAGACCATCTGTTTCATCCATTAGATGAAAGGTTTCTTAAAGACCCACCATGGGATGTCTATACTCTACTTACAGCTATAGGACTAACCACTAAAAGGATTAAGCTTACTCCAGGAGTATCAGATGTTTTAAGAAGACATCCTGCTACAATAGCTCATATAATAGCTACAATAGACCAATTAACAAATGGTAGAGCAGTACTTGCATTAGGTGCTGGTGAAGCATTTAATCTAGATCCAATCCCGGATGTTAAATGGGATAAGCCAGCATCAATACTTGAAGAGGGAATAAAAGTAATAAGACTACTATGGGATTCAACAAGAGATAAGCCAGCATCATTTAATGGAAGATACTTTAAGCTTAAAGATGCCTTTTTAAGCTTCAAACCAATATGTAAGCCACCTATATATATTGGTGGATATGGACCTAGAATGAGGAAAATTATAGGGGTGCTTGGTGATGGATGGATACCGTGGGTGGAATCTCCTAAAACATATAGGAAAAGCATAGAGGATATATATATTCACGCTAAGAAGGCTGGTAGAAACCCTGAAGATATAGATGCTGCAGCAATGATTTTCACAAGCATATCAAGAGATGGAGAGAAGGCTAAACAAGTACTTGTAGCTAGAACTAGAACAGTGCTTGCACTTCGTAATAGACTTCTTAAAGATCTCGGATATGAAAAGCTTGCTGAGGAAGCCTTCGACATATGGAAGATAACATTTACAAAGGAGCAGCTAGATAAGCTATACAGTATTGCTGATAGAATACCTTTAGAAGCTGTTGAAGCAGTTACAGTTGCAGGAACACCTGATGAAGCTATAGGTAAAATCGAGGAATATATTAAGGCTGGAGTTAAACTATTCATAGCAATACCATTCCCAATAAATTTTGAAGAAACAATTTCACACTTTGAGAAGCAAGTAATACCATACTTTAAGAGCAATGAAGCCTAGAGAAAGAGTATTACTAGCTATTGAACATAGGGAGCCTGATAGAGTACCATTAGACTTCTGGACAACACCATCAGCATATATAAAGCTTAAAGAATACCTTAAAGTAAGCGAAGAGGATAATATTAACTGGTCATGGGCTGAACCATTAAAAATCTCAGATAAAGTATTAAAAGCTTTAAACATAGATTTTAGAAGAGTATATTTAAAACGTCCTAGGAATTGGATCCCGAAGAAATATCCTGATGGAACTATTGAGGATGAATGGGGTAGAGGATTTAAATGGATTGGAGAATATCTAGAATACATTAAGCCACCTCTCGAAAACATATCTGAAGTTGAGGAGCTTGAAGAATATAGTTGGCCAAACCCATATGCAGAGGGAAGAACAGATAATGTTATGAAGACAGCTAAGAAGCTATGTGAAGAAACAGATTACGCAGTAATGGGTTTTCCAACACCTCCATCTATGGATTTAGATCCAGCATTAAGCCTACTAGGATTTAAAAACTTCCTAAAATATCTAGTTACAAACCCTAAACTTATTGAGGTATACCTAGATAAGGTATGCAGTATAATAATTGGATTCTACGATATATTCCTTGATGAAGTGAAAGACTATATTCATGTAATATATGCTCCTGCATGTGATGTAGCTCACCAACATGGAATGCTAATGTCGCCAAATACATGGAGAAAAATAATAAAGCCTAGATATGCTAAGATAGTTAGCTTCATAAAAAGTAAAGCTCCAAATGTTAAAGTATTCCATCATAGCTGTGGAGCTTTAAGACCTATAATACCTGATCTTATTGAGATAGGCATAGACATATTAAACCCAATACAGCCATTAGCTCGTGGAATGAATTCAAGGGAGCTAAAAATAGAATATGGCGATAAGATATGCTTCCATGGAGGAATAGATCTACAAAAAGTTATGTCGTTTAGAGGAAGTACTAAAGATGTTAAGGAAGAAGTTAAAAGTAGGATTAGAGATTTAGCTCCTGGAGGAGGATATATACTAGCCCCAGCACATAATCTACAACCAGATACTGCCCCTGAAAAAATATACATAATGTATAAGTATGCAATCAAGTATGGAGTATATCCTATAAGTATAGAGTAAACATACAACTAGCTAAGAGTTAAGCACATAGCTTCTAGAACCTTAATCTCCATTTAAAATCAGTAGTTTACTTCAATTTTATCTATGATCCTTCGGATCTGGCAACTTAAGCTTTAAGATTTCCTTATTCATTATGCTTATTGATGTGACATGATTGATTTATTATTGTTAGGCCTATATATCAAATATTAAAATTCATAGGTGGAAGAAATGGTTTGATGAATTCCCATATACCATTACCTAACTCTCTAAACTCCACGATAGAACCTATAATCAACAAGATTTAAATAATTTTTAGGCGAGTTCAATTTTAAGTTGTCAAGTCCGATCCTTCAGGCCTGATAGATTTTGCTTTGTGGCATAATTATTGCTATACATCCCTTCTTTGCATCTTTATAAGTATTAGTATTCATATGTTTATTACTATACTGTAAATGTACGTCTCCACTACTCTTCTTCACCATGTTCGATGATTTTTTAGCCATACAATAACTTATGAATATTCTCTTAAACGTTGAGAATACCGTCTCAACACTCTAATGCTTATCGTAATGCATTAACTTAGATCATGCTTTTACTCCTAAACCCCAAATAGCTTTATCGTCCTATACATATCGGAAGACCCTTTATCCTGCCAGCATTTATGCTAGGCTTAATTAACGTTTTAACATCATGCCTCTTAAGAATCCTACAAGTTTTAGAATTTGTAGCTTAGAAGCAGATTTATTATAGCTTAATATATATTGTAAATACTTATAATCAGTAAGTTTATATTTCTATGATGTTTTTAAATATTATATATTCAAAGAGTTTATATATCTCAGCCCAATGTCTCTTGGGCTGATGAGTTTATGTCTGACGAGAAATTATTTTATCTTGGTGTAAGGCCACCGCTTGAGGTTGTTGATAAGCTTCCAACTCCTGAAGAGGTTTTTGGAATACCTAAGCTTACAACAGGAAATCTAATAACAAAGGTTCTAGGTCCAGCTATGATAGCGTTAGGTGCAGCTATTGGTAGTGGAGAGTGGCTTATGGGGCCTAGTGTTGCAGCTCTGTATGGATTATTCCTATTCTGGCTTGTTATTCCTGGATGTATTCTACAGACAGTTTTTAATGTGAGCTTCTGTAGAGTTACATTAGCTACTGGAGAGCCTGCAATTGTATACTTTACAAGAGCTAAACCTGGTCCAATTCTTTGGGTATGGATTTTATTGATAGTGGTTTGGGGTCAGCTAGTATGGCCTGGATGGGCCTCAGCCGCTGCGACAGGTCTTGGATCTATTATACTCGGACGTATACCTGGTGCAGCAGATGCTGTATTTGTAAGACTTCTTGGCACTGCTTTATTCATTCTGTGTTTAATTATATGTCTAGTTGGATATAAAATTGAGAGGACACTAGAAATCGTAATGTGGGCAATGATGATATTTGTGTTTGTATCATTACTATTTATTATTGCTCCGCTCTCAGTAACTGGAGAGGCATTAAGTGAGATGGCGCGGGGTATTGTTAGCTTCGGCTATATACCTAAGGGTGTTGATATATTCCTTCTAGCTGGATGGTGGGCATACATAGCCTACGCTACAGGTAACAACTTTGTTATGAGTAACTTCTATAGGGATAAGGGTTATGGAATGTCTCATTTAGTTGGCTACATACCTGCAGTTATTGGTGGTAAGAAAACACCGGTCTCACCAGTTGGTAAAACATTTAGGATAACACCTGAAAATCTAGCAACATGGAAAAGGTGGATGAGGATCCTACACTATGATCAGTGGGGTATATTCTTTGTAGGTGGAATGATTGGAATGTTTCTCCCAAGCCTTATAGTTAGATCGTTAGTACCGGTAGGTACAAAGCTTCCTGCATGGGGTATAGCTGCGCATATAGCTGAACAGTTTGCAGCTAAGGTTGGCCCATGGGGATTCTATTATATATGCCTTATAGGATTTCTAATATTATTCTCAACACAGCTTCAAGTAGTAGATGTATTAATGAGGAATACTGTAGATCTAATATGGAGTGTTAGTGAAAAGGCTAGAAAAATTGCTAAGGGGGATATAAGAATACTCTACTACTCATTATTCGTTGTATATATTATATGGGCTAGTATAGCATTCTGGCTGGAGCAACCATTAATTCTACTCCTACTAGGAGCTAATGCAGCTAATCTTGGCGGAGTATTCTCAGTACCATTAACAATGTATATGAATAGACAGCTTCCTAAAGAGTTAAGACCTGGTGCATGGGAGTACGTAATCCTAGTAATATTCTGGTTTAGCTGTATATTCTTCTTCACAGCAATGATATTAGGACAAGTATTCGGAATCAAAATATTCTAAACCATTTTTATATAGCTCCTAATTAATACGTTGCTACATCATGGCTACGTGATATTTAATGGCTAACATTCCTAAAAGGGATTTATAGCAATTTCTAAGTCTCCTCAATCAATAAAATAGTCTAGCCATCTTTATATTTATCACTTTACAACATCTTCATAGTAACAATGTGTGAAGCTAAATTTATAAATTCAGAATTAAGCTGTAAACATTACTATTAGTTAAGTAAGATAATATTTAAGTAAACTTCTCATTATCTTTACAACACTACATTTACAAGAAACTATAATTTCAATATAATTATAGAAAGTAGATTAGTTGATGATTGTTTAAACCTGTTTTCTACTTGTAATTATTTCAGCAACCATCCTGGCGGCTTTACCGCAGAGTCTTGAGCATTTTTCCCATCCACCAGAGTCAAGCCATTGCTGTCTCTCATTAGGGTTGTTAAGATCATAGCCGATAATAGCGATACAGTATCTACTTCCAAACTCTCTTTCAAATCTTCTATAGTACTCCTTAATAGGTTCGTAGGACTTTACTAAAGCGTCAAAATCATTAAGCTTTTCAGATCCAAAAAACATACCTAAAGCTATAGCACCACCTATAAGAGCACCACATAGAGAATATATTCTACTCCCCCCAGCCAATGGTCCAACAGCTTTAACCATTAAATCATCTCTAACACCAAAAATCTCCTGAATAGTTAGCAACACAGTCTGAGCACAGGAGAGAGTTTTGCGAGTTGAAAGATAGGTATAAGCTCTTCTTTCAGCTTCATTAACAACATCTACTGAAGTCATGTCAAGTATTAATTAGGGCAATCTAATAAATTTTTCGTTAATAGATGATATTTTATCATTTTTTAGAAGCCTAACTAAATGTGTTTCCATCTCTACATTATAATTACCGTTTTGATCTATGAAGAATTTCCTTACATTAAAAGATCATAACCGCCTACTAAATACTATTAAATGCTTAATTTTTCCTTTAGCTTGAAATATGATGTTTTAACAAGGAGATAAAGTAATATTTTGCGGGGGGACTTTTAGGAATAAATTTAAAGTTATTAAGTTGTATGATGACTGATTCATTTCTCTAAAGCTTTTGAAGAAAGAGAAATTAAGAAAATGATGAAATGAAACCTAACATATTAAAGAAGCTGGAAAGATTTAATAAAGGAATTGAAATTTTGAGGAATATGCAATATTAAGATAATAGATGAAAGCCTAAAGACCAAGCTAATAGAAATAGTTTAAGGAAATATAATAGTTCATATGTATGTAGATGTAAAGGCTGAATTGATTTTCGACAATCTAGAAGAATTAATAGCAATACTTAAACCTCAGTAAAAAACTCCTGGAATTCTGTAAAGGAAAAGATATAAATCCTTGAAATTATGTAGCTTTACATGTTAACAATCATGTAGGTTTAGAATGTTCATTTCAAAACTGATGGTTAAATCACTATGTAAAAGCAATAATTACTCTTAACCTATGTTAAACTTAACAGAATCAAAGTAGCTAATTAGCCTGCTAGTCCTCCAATATTCTTTCAGTTCATCTTAGTTCCCTAAGTGTACTCTATAATAGCTATGGAGATAATAAATAAGTATGAGGCTGAAAAGTAAAATTATGCTTAATCTTTAATGTAACTTATTAAAAGTATGTCTTTAGACACCGTTAAACTTGATATTGGTAAATATTAGTATATATTAAAAAAGAATTTTATATATTATTAAATATAACTAGGTTATCTATTACTTGCTGAATTATTAACGTATATCTCTAAGTTTCATGTTATTACTTTTAGACGTTAGATTTATAAGCAGGAATCTAATATATTTTGGGAGTTGTTATGACTTCTCCTGAACAGGGGATGCTTGGAGTTAGACCAATACATATTGCTGATAGACTTCCAACTCCTGAAGAGGTTTTTAAAGTATCTAGGCTGGATGCTAAATCACTGCTTACTAAGGTTCTCGGTCCGGCAGCTATACCATTAGGGATGGCTATTGGTAGTGGAGAGTGGCTTATGGGGCCTAGTGTTGCAGCTACGTATGGCTTAATGCTTTTCTGGATGGTTTGGATTGGATGTGTACTACAGACAATATATAATATTTCATGGGCTAGGCTTTCCGTAGCTACAGGTGAGCCGCCAATAGTTTTACTGAATAGAATACCTCCAGGACCTAAGTTTTGGGGTTGGTTTACGCCTTTAAATGTATTTCTGAGAATGTTTATACCTGGATGGGCTTCTGCAGCTGCTACTGGTCTTGTAGCAATAATGCTTGGTAAAATTCCTGGAGCTGCTGAGGCTGAATTTATTCGATGGGTTGCTGTAGGACTATTCCTCATATGTATATTAATAACGTTATTTGGAGCTAAGATTGAGTCAACATTAGAAACTGTTATGAAGGCATTAATAATATTTATATTGTTCTCCCTAATTTTCATTGTAGCCCCACTTACAGTTACTGGAGAAGCTTTATCTGAGGCTGCTAGAGGATTTGTTAGTGTTGGTGCTACTGTTGCTGGGCTTGATGTTCTTCTTATAGGTGGATGGTGGGCTTATATTGGTGATGCTGCAGCAGCAAACTTTGACGGTATGAATTACTATAGAGATAAGGGTTACGGTATGGGCAGTATTGTGGGATATATTCCAGCAGTTATTGGTGGTAAGAAGGTTGCTTTAAGTCCACTAGGTAGTATATTTAAGCTAACGAAGGAGAATCTTGAAGTCTTTAAGAGGTGGGAGAGAGTAGTGTTTATGGATCAGTGGGGTATATTCTTTGTTGGTGCAATGTTTGGAATGTGTTTACCAGCTCTATGTGTCAGATCAGTTGTACCTTTAGGTACAACGCTTCCTGCATGGGGTATTGCTGGACATATGGCTAATGAGTTTGCAGCTAAGGTTGGTCCATGGGGATTCTACTATATATGCCTTATAGGATTTGCAATCTTATTCTCTACACAGATGGGAGTTGTAGATAGAGTTGTTAGGAATCTTGTGGATTGTGGATGGGGTGTAACTAAGAAGATTTCAGAATGGGCTAAGGGAGATCCGAGGAAATTCTACTATCCAGTTCTAGTATTATATGCGATATTTGGATGTGCTGCTTTATGGATATCTTTCCCACTAATGCTCCTACTAATAAACGCTAATATATGTCACTTCATCGGTATATGGGTTATTCCAGCACTTATATACATAGATAGGAAGATTATGCCTAAAGAACTTAGAGCACCAATATGGATGCATATAAACAACATAATATTAATGGCAACACACGCATTCTTCCTAATAGCAATAATAGCCTACTATGGATTCGGAATAAAAATATTCTAATTTTTTTTAACTTTAGAAGTTTACATTATTTTCATCATTTCTCTCGTTAGATTTCATTCCATTCATTTTCTACGTGTTTGATTGTTAGCGATGTATGTTTTTATCAGTTGTAGTATACTATATTAGCCTTCCAGCATTTCTAATGGCTTTCCGTATCTACTTTATATATTGATAATGTTTCTAATGAAGCCTTTAAATCTTCATCGATTCTCTCAATATCTTACATTTATTGACTTGATAATGTCTTAGCCTATTAGCTTTAGAAGCATAACATAGCAGTTAGATAATCAATAATAACATTTAATACTATACCATTAAACACTACTTTCACTCTTTCCCTCAAACATAACCATATAATTAATCAACCTAAATAATATACAAACATAATCTTCATAACCAATAGAGTAATTAATGATAAACCATCAAATCTAGAATCACCTTCTAAAAACCCCTTAGGACATTCTTCAGCTACATTTTTGCTTAAATATATTTAAATACTTATATGTTAAATCTACTTGTGTGGAGAAGTGTAGCTGAGGAGGTTAGGAAAGCTACATTTATTCTTCAGGGTGTTGTACATAGAACGCCTCTAGATCACTCCAATACATTAAGTAGAATGACTGGTGGTAATGTTTATCTTAAGCTTGAGAATTTGCAGAAAACAGGCTCGTTTAAGGTTCGTGGAGCATACTATAAGATATCTAAACTTAGCTCTGAGGAGAAGCGTAGGGGAGTTGTAACTGCTTCTGCTGGTAATCATGCTCAAGGTGTAGCGTACGCAGCAATGATATCTGGAGTTAAAGCTATTGTTGTTATGCCTGAGAAGGCATCACCATCAAAAATATCTGCAACTAAAAGTTATGGTGCTGAAGTTATACTTTACGGATTCTTTTATGATGATGCATATAGGAAAGCAAGAAAAATAGGGGAGGAAACCGGAGCTATATTTATACATCCATTTAACGATTTCTATGTTATAGCAGGTAATGGAACGGTAGGTCTTGAAGTAATTAGTGACTTACCTGATGTTGACATGGTTATAGTGCCTATGGGTGGTGGAGGATTAGCTTCAGGAGTTGCATCAATAATTAAACATTTAAGAAACAATACTAAAATTATAGGTGTTGAAGCTGAAGCAGCTCCAAAATTTAGGGAATCTCTTAAACATGGGGGAATAGTAGAGGTAGATATTAGGCAAAGCCTAGCTGATGGACTTATTACTAGAAAGCCCGGAGACTTAACATTTACTATAGCTTCAGAAGTTATTGATGATGTTGTAACTGTTAGTGAGGATGAGATAGCAATGAGCATGACTCTCTTAATGGAGAGAGCGAAAACAATAGCTGAAGGAGCTGGAGCTGCATCAGTAGCTGCTCTAATAAGTGGCAAAATAAATGTTAAAGATAGAAAGGTAGTTGCAATAATAAGTGGAGGTAATGTTGACTTAACAACCCTATATAGAGTAGTAATGAAGGGGCTTTCAAGAATGAAGCGGATAATCATAGCTAAATGCGTCCTTCCAGATATTCCAGGAACATTAAAGTCAGTTTTAGAAGTTATAACTGAAGAGAGTGGAAACATAGTTGACATAACACATAATAGACTCCAACCATATCTAGAACCTGGAACAGCTGAAGTACAGTTAATTATAGAAATTCAAGAGCCAAATCAAATAGAGAAAATAGAAGAGAAAATTAAGAAGCTTGGCTACAACATATTTATTCAGTAACTCTATACATCTTTATAATTCAATATCAATTATGCAAACTCTTATCATAGGAACTGTAAACTTAAGATATGAAGAATTTATACAGTTAAGGGCTTAAGTTCACAAAACCTCTAAGAGATGTAGGCTATTCTCTTACCATGAATTTAGTTCTCTCAAACTAGAAGTTCTCTACTTGCTTACCTTTAACTCTCTCTATAAGAGGCTATTTCAAGTACTATGTATAATTATAGTTTCATTAATCTAAGTTTGCTTACATTATATTATGAATATAGTAGCTTGTTAAGAGAAAATATTCTTTATTGCTGAAGATATTATGAAATATTTAAACCATTCTATTTATCATGCAAATAATAGGTTTAACATAGTATAATTAGAGGTATTTCTTCAATATACTGTTAAATTCATTAAGTGTTAACGGTCCCTTCTTTCTAATTGAGTATTCCTTAACTTCTACTAGTAGCTGTGCAGCCTTCTCCTCCGATATGTTTATTCCCATTCTACTTAATATGTACTGTATGTTTCCTACCCCACTTTTCTTCCCTAGAATTATTTCAGGTGGTTTTTGACCTATTAGATTCCAACTATATGGAAACATTATAAGTGGATCTTTATCCATTACTTGAAGCCACCATGAAGCAACAATTCCCGACTCTACCCAGTATACTTTCTCCCCTGTTACTGGGGCATTAGGGATCTGTTTAACTCCTGAAAGCTCCTCTACAAGTCTAGATAATTCATAGAGTTTTTCAAGCTTTAAATTTAGGTTTAAGCCGTAGAGTGCTTTTAAAGCTAGAGCTGTCTGTGCAAGATCCGCATTTCCCATTCTCTCCCCTATGCCGTTTACTGTTGTATGTACTATCTCAGCTCCTTCACTAACAGCAGCTAGAGTATTTGCAACAGCTAGCCCGAAATCATTATGGCAATGTACTTCTATAGGCTTATCCGGAATCCTCTCCTTAACCCTTCTTACATAATACCTTATAGCTTCAGGAGTACATACGCCAAAAGTATCAACTACAACAAGAGAATCCATATGTCCCTCTGTTGCAACCTTACTGATTATTCTAAACCACCAATCCATATCAGCCCTCGTACCATCAATAGTGAAGAAAGCAACTTTTAAGCCATGCTCAGCAGCATAATTAGTTGCCTCTATAGGAAGCTCTAATGCCTTCTCTAAAGGCCACTTATAAGCATGCTCTATAAGATGAATACTTGACGGAATCTCCATCTCAATACCTTCAACATCGCATTTCAACGCTATATCAACATCAGCCTTCATACATCTAGTGAAACAGTAAACCTTAGCCTTTAATCCTTCATGAGCTATCTCCTTAGCCGCCTCCATATCTTCTCTTGAAACAGCAGGCATACCAGCCTCAATTCTATCAATACCAGCCTCATCAAGCATCCTTGCAATCCTAACCTTATCCTCCTTCCTAAATACAATACCTGCTTGCTGCTCACCATCCCTCAACGTTACATCATGAATCCTTACAGAACCTGGAAACCTATAATTTCTCCTAATTTCATCAATAAAGTTTAAGTAACTAACCCACCACTTATCAGTTTTCCAAGGTATTTCAACATTCATAAATATCGAGAAGTAGAGAATAATCTACTTAATAAACTTTTCTAAATGCTTTTACGCTCTGTAAACCTTAAATGAAAGCATTACGTAGTTATGACTTAAATCAACAAGAAGTTATACCTTATGAACCTAGTATAAACTTAGTTTTTATTTCTTAATATTTACATAGCTTATTCTCCTGTTATTATTGAAAATATTGGTGCTAATAAGCTTTGAAAACTTATAATTATAAGAATCCAAGTTAGGGAAGTTTTAGCTATTAGGGTTTGTAGAGAATATGAATATTGTGGAGATAGCTTGACGGGGTATGCGCGGTTTTAAGATTAGAGATTAGGAGATTGAAACTTTTAAGAGACAAGTCTGATCAAACAACTAAAAAGCTTCGAGGAAAGTTATTGAAAGTTTCAATAAACTGAAAGTCCAAGATATAATCATACTATTAGATGCTAAATATTAAAATAAGCTTAAGAGAATGTTAAGCTACAATTAAGACTATTAAGTAGTTAATCAGGATGTAGACTTGTAAGTCTAAACCAAAATACTATAAAATTACCTGTTACCATGAATTTAGAACCTGAAGTATAATTAAATTACTTATAGGTAAGGCTGTGAGCATATAACAAAATCATGATTCTAACATTAAAAGGAAGCAAGCCAGTAATCAATTAATTTATTAGTGATTCATGATGTTTATATTGCTTAAATATCATACGGTGAAGCCTATGTTAAACCGTGATGAAGTATTAGCTTTTCATCATGAACTTCTACACTCATTAAGACGTACAGGTAAAAATAGAATATAAATTATATGATGATTTAGCATCACAATATTCACAGTAATAAGCATCAATAAGGAAATACACTTAATATTCTGAAATACTTGGTTTTGTTAACTTAAGCATGTTTGATCACCTCTCTCGTCAGAGTCTTCACTTTATCCATCTTTATTCTCTACTGTTTTGATTGTTATTGATGTGGGGTCTTATCCAATTATAATATGTTATGCATAAATTATTTTAGCATGTTCTAATGAGTTTCTACATTTACTGTATGTATTGATCATTCTCCTAGAAGCCTCTAAACATCCATTTTCCTCCAATATTTATATCGACTTGGTAGTGTCTAATCCATTAGATACATAGTATTGAAGATAACCAGTAATAACATTTAACACTATATCCCCTTAAAATCCTTAGGAATATGTGGGCATCAAGATCATTATGTGAAAATGACGAGTAAATGTATACCATCTTCCCTCTATATTCCCAAATACGATCCATATCATACAATAAATAATCCTTAACGGTATATTCATCAACATATATCTTCCAAACATGGCTGATACGAATTATAGATGTTAAACTGTAAATCTATGAAACTGCTTACGTATTCATAGCTACACTTAATAGTTAATAATCTACTTGTCCTTCTTAAACTATATCAGAAAATAATTTAATAGGTCTGCAATATAATATAGATGGTGTTCTTAAAGGATCCATAACTACCAATCATATTTAATATAAGGTAGAAACAATTCCAAATAAACTTCTAAAGTTGACAAGACATAGTGGAATAGGGAAATCTATTTAAACAGATATTACGAAATAAAATTATGTATGAAGTCTAATCTATGGATTAGTATCCTACCCCCTTTCTAACCCTTTTACCAATTTCATCTCTAAAACACCATAAGCCATCCGCTGGATCTATTATTACAATTTCTAGCATTCCTAGAAGTTTATCGTTTAGAAGAATGTATTTAGCTTTTGGAGCAATTAGAACATCAGCAGTAATGGGTCCCTTAACTCTATCTTCCTCAATTACATAGATCTTAGCAGAATCTATATATCTAATTAAGGGGATAACTGTACCACTACCAGATATTTTAGATGCTGGTGTTGGTTCTTGAAGCTCTCTAAGCTTAAAACTTTCAATAAGCTTTAAGGGTACTAGTATTTCCGGCTTTTTTCCACTAAATCCACTATTAGCTATAGCCTCATAAACAACACTATACTTACCATCACTTCGCTCTATTCTTATTCTTAGTTTTAAAACCATTGATATTCTCCTCAAGCATTGTTAACATGTACTCCTCCTCGGTCTCCAGCATTGTTAGAAGCAGTTCTTCCTCACTCATTTAAGTTAATATAGGTAAGCCTATATTTAAACATTCGCTTTTAATATTTACTGTATATATTGATCATGCTTCCTAATGAAGTTTCTAGATACTCATAGCTTTCTCAGTATTTTATATCGACTTGGTAGTGTCTAATCCATTAGATACATAGTATTGAAGATAACCAGTAATAACATTTAACACTATATCCCCTTAAAATCCTTAGGAATATAATTATCAGATCACTATATGTATATATGTTGCTTTTCCATGTTTTAATGTTACTCATACTGTATAGTGAAGGACTCTATATTAATAATTACATTTTCTTAGCTAATTATAAATGTAATCTCGCTGAATCTATGAATTCATAAGTTATAATTAATAGTGAATCTGTCTGAAAACTCTATAATTTTGATATTTAAATTATTAACCTAATTAAGTCTTAACAACATTCAAGAGTTTTCAGGTGAGTTCAGTTAGAATCTTACTATCTTCTAAGCTACATGAGAAATAATTTAATTAAGCCTACAATATAATGGTATTCTTATTCTCTTAAAGAATTCGTAACCATTGATCATACTAGTATAGGGTAAGAACACTCTATCTAACTTGATAATATCAATACATAACAACTTGAACCTTACTTTTAAACTTTCAATTTATCCTTTTATGAAGGATACTGGTTTTGCTAACTTTAAATATCTTGGTGATTATGTTCTTTAATTCTCATACACTAATTAGAGACTTAGGCTTAGAGACTTTAAGAACTAAGTATTAACGTATTTGAATTTGTTAAGGTATATTTACATTTAACTCTATTAGCTTACTTCTTATTTCCTCTATTTTTTCACTACTAGGCATTTTAAATGGTGATTTAGGATATCCTGATTTTATACCTCTTAGATTAAGAATAGTATGTACACCTACAATGGATGCTCCAGCACTATGTACTATTTCACGTATTTCAACAATTTTATACTGAAGTTTTTCCGCATCACCCCACTTACCCTCCTTGAGACAGTTAAATAGTTCCTTAATTAGTTCAGGAAGATAGTTTGACATTCCGGCTATAAATGCTCTTGCCCCTAAAACATATAGTGGAAGCATAAGAGCTTCAGTACCTGCTACTACATCAAAATCTCCACTACAAGTCCTCCTATAGTTTATAAAGCTTAAAACATCAAAGCTACTATCCTTAACACCCTTTACTCCTATTTTTTCAAGTTTAGATAGTAGCTGTGGAGATATAGCATAGCCTACAGTATTTGGGTTATTGTAAAGATACACTGGTAAATCAACGGCGTTTACTAAATTTGTAAAATACTCGATAATATATTCATCTCTATAGCGATAATAGTATGGAGGTACACTTGCAATTCTAGTAGCTCCAATATCCTGAGCATGTCTAGCAAGATCTACTGCAAACTGGGTACTTGTTGCCCCTACATGTACAATAATTTCCAATCTTCCAGGAATATTATTTATAATTTCCTCCACAGTTCTTTTTCTCTCCTCAACAGACATCATAGGTCCTGAGCCATAGGTACCGCAAACAAATAATCCATCAATATAATTATAGATAAAATCTAATATTTCACGTAGAGCATCACTATCTAGCCTTACCATCTACTGTAAAAGGTGTTATAAGAGGGGGAATAATACCATACAGACCCTTCAAAAAGACACCTCACTAAACTAAGACTTATAGATCTATATAAGCGTATCGATAAACATAAGATAGTGTTCTAGGTAAACCATCATCCCCTTTAGTTATATAATTAGGCTTTGTTAACTTAAGCATGTTTTATCACCTCTATTTTGGTATTGTATCTTCTATGAATTCCTTAGCTTTTATTTTCCTTATCCATGTTTCGTTTAGCTATGCTACTGACTTCATAAGCATTAATGCATACTCATTACCGCATTTATCCTTCATGCACGGTATATAATTATCGAATAATCTAGTTCTATCCTATATACTGTATTATTCCCTCCATTAGATTCCTAACCTCTAAACTATATCATGTTTTAATTTTAATATTTTACATGATGCTTATAATATTGAGCTCCATCACTTAATACAACTATATTAGAACCGTAAATAGCTCTAATTTTCTAATGTTAGTGATGTAAGTATGTTGCAACATCGCAAACCCATATGTAGAGAATCCTCCTCAATAATGTCTTAAACGCAACATAAATAACCTTACTCTTAAAACCTACACTTACAATAGATCAACCGTAATCCTAACATCCCTCCTATCAATAGAAGATTAAGATAAACCACGATAATACGGATACATAACTCCTAACAACAATAAGCTTAGAATATCTGAAGCCATTCTAGAAGAACGAAAATATATAAGCAATAAACAACTAGAGTAAATGGAGTTCTCTCCCTAACAAACCTAACAATTTTAGACATACTAACACCATAAATAGGGGAGAGAACTCCTAAATAAATCTAAAGTTAACAAAGCCTATAATTATGGAGTTAAATATATTAGGAATATTTGAGGTTTAATATTTTCTTTATTGATATATGTGTTTACCTTGTAATGGTATGCTTTCTTAGAGAATTTAAGAATGAACTCATTTCAAAGTATTTAAGTATTGATTTTCCAGTTTTATGGAGTTTATTAAGTTTAATAATGATAAGTAGTATTACTACCTATATATAAATTTTCATTTGTACCCTCTAAAGTTTCACTCTAGATAATAAAAAGCTTCAAAAGTAGCCTATCAATCATCTAGATAAAATCTAAAAACAAACTAATAGGTTGACAATGATATTTTATCGAAGAGCAAAAATATTTGAGATAAAATTATAACATATTTAAAAGAATATTCTTAGTATTAATGGCATAAGTATTGTTGAGGCTAAGGTAATTACTATTGCAATTAAGGAGGCCTTAACAATACCATAAAGATCATCTATCCTTTTATTTAATCCATCAATCCTCATATCTATATACGATTTTAAATCCATTCTAAGCTTTTCTATATCCTCCTTCGTAGACTTTCTCAGGTTTTCTATATCCTCCTTCGTAGACTTTCTCAGGTTTTCTATATCCTCCTTCGTAGACTTTCTCAGGTTTTCTATATCCTCCTTCGTAGACATCTCTCTAGATAGTGCTAGTAGCATTGATTTTCTAAGATCCCTACGTTTTAAAGCTTCAGGAAGCAACTCATCAGCTAGGGCTTCTCTAAGACTTTCATCCCTCCTTAATTCCTCTAAAAGCTGTCTCCCTATCGACATTCAGTCACCAAATATTTATTTTAGCATTAAACAATATATAGGAATTATAAAAGCATCTATTTAAACATTATCATGATAAGTCACTATGTAACCTATAGCTTACAGAACTGCGGGACTAAGCATGGCAACTTAGGGTTATATGGTTCTTTGTTTAACTTTATTTTATGTTTAGTATTGAGGTTCTGTTGAAAGTTCAGGTTATTAAGGGAGGTAAGACCCTATTAAGCTTAAAGTTTTAGGGATATTAGGTATCAGATTATTCTGTGAGGATAATAAATGAATATAGACTATTCTTCTAGCTCTCAAATGCAACCCATATGATAATGATCCTATTTTTAATAGTACATTCATCAACATAAACTTTCCTAATTATGAATAATTAATGATAGATCATTAAATCTATGAGTACACTTACATATAGCCTCATAACTACGTCTATATATAAAATTCTACTTACCCCTCTCAAACTACATCCAGAAAAGTGGATTAATAAAGCTTGCAAATATGAATTGTTTTCTTACCCTCATAAAGAATTCATAGCTACTAACCATAAAATATGAAGTAAGAACACGCTAAATAAAATCTCTAAAGTCGACAAGACATCTAGAGCTCTTAGTAAAGTATTTAAGGAGGTGAAATTTTCCTAATTGGTGTATACATGCCTTTTGATTTAAAATTTTCTGAGGAGCAGGAGGTTTTTAGAAGAACATGTAGGGAGTTTTGTGAGAAACATGTTCTTCCTAAGTCTAGGGAGATGTTTAAGAGTAGAATGCTGATTCCTGAAGTTCACTCAGAGCTTGTAAAGCAGGGATTGCTTAGTCTTCTTATTCCTACAAGCTATGGTGGTCAAGGAGCTGATTTTGTCTCGTTTACTATTGCTATTGAGGAATTTGGTAGGGCTGATTTAAGTGTTAACGGCTCATTTGCTTTAGGATATCATAATACATGTGCTTTAACATTATATCGTTTTGGAAACGATAAGTTAAGAGAGGAGGTTATGCCTAGAATTGTTAAGGATGGATGGATGGTTGATATACATTCAACAGAGCCTGGATGCGGTACAGATTTCACAGCTATAACTACAAAAGCTGAGAAAAGAAATGGAAAATATGTTATTAATGGTGAGAAGCAATGTGTAAGCTTAATACCTGAAATAATGACTTATGGTGGAGGGTTTATGGTAACAACGAAGACAGCTCCTGAACTTGGAGGTAGGGGTATGACTGTTTTCTTCGTGCCATATAATGCTAGGGGAATAACAACAACTAGATTTGAGGGAATGGGTGTAGATATTGGTGGAGCGAAATATGAAAATGTTGAAGTACCGGAACATTATATTGTAGGTAGGGAGAATGGTGGATACACGGTTACAAATGAAAGCTTTATATTTTCAAGAATACCTGTAACGATGTGTATGGTTACGGCAGCTATAAGATGTTTAGAGATAGGTATGGACTATGTTAAGAAGAGGGAAGCATTCGGAAGACCTATAGGAGCTTTTGAGGGTATACAGTTTGAGCTTGCAGATGATTTAACCCATTTAGAAGCAGCTAGACTATTAACATATAGAGCTGCATGGATGGCTGATAAATACCTTAAGGGTGAAGTTAAAATAGATGACTTAGCATATACTGTAGCCGAGGCAAAACTATTTGCAAGTAAATACGCTATTGAAGCAATACATCACACACTTGAATGGTGTGGAGCACTTGGATTAACTTCAGAATTTGATTTACAGATGGCTTATAGAGGAGCTAGAATGATGACTGTTGCTGAGGGAACCATGAATGCCATGAGGATAATAATTGCTCTACAAGCATTAGGAAGAGAATACGTACCTTGGAGATGGGGACCGCCTAAAAAGTAACATTTATATACCTAAACCTTATTTCTCCCGGGGATTGTATGCCGTTTGATTTTACCTTTACCTCTGAACAGGAAATGCTTCGTAAAGCAGCTATGGAGTTTGCTGAAAAAGAAGTTGCTCCTAAAGTTGAATGGATGGATGAAACAGGTGAAACACCTATTGAACTCGTTAAGAAAATGATGGAGCTAGGGTTCGGAGCTATTGTTATACCTAGAGAGTATGGTGGAGCTGGACTTGGACATATAGCTAGAATAGCTGTACTGGAGGAAATATCAAGAATATCTCCTGCACTTAGCTTCTGTCTTCAAATAGTTCATTTAGGACAAGCCCCACTAATATATTTCGGTAGTGAGGAGCAGAAGAAGAAGTGGCTTCCAGGAATGGCTAAAGGAGAATTAATATCTACATGTGCGGTAACAGAGCCAACAGGAGGATCAGATGTTTTAGGTATTCAAACAACAGCTAAACGTGAGGGGGATTCTTACATTTTAAATGGTAGGAAATGCTTCATAACTAATGTCCATATATCAAACATGCATGGAGTACTTGCAAAAACAGGTGAAGGACCAAAAGGATTAAGCTTCTTCATGATAGAGCCAAATACACCAGGAGTAAAGCCTGGAAGAAAAGAAAATAAGGATGGTCTTAGAGGATTAAATACGGGTGAACTAATTCTAGAAAATGTTAGAGTACCTAAAGAAAACATGATTGGTAGCGAGGGAGATGGATTAAGAATAGCCTTAACGGCTATAAGTAATATTGGAAGACCAGGTGTAAACGGTGTTGCTTTAGGTATTATTCGTAGATGCCTTGAGGAAGCAGCTAAATACTCAAAGCAGAGAATATTATACGGTAAACCTATAAGTGAGCTTCAAGCTATTCAATGGTATCTTACTGAAATATATTTAGACTATGAAACAACAAGACTACTAACATATTATGCTGCATGGCTAAGAGATAAGGGAGCTAGATGTGATGCTGAAAACGCTGCTGGTAAATACTATAGTGTTGAGGCGGCTGTTCGATGTGCACATAAGCTAATACAGATATTTGGAGCTTATGGAGTAATGAGGGAGATAATTCCTCAAAGACTATTAAGAGATGCAGAAGTATTATGCTCGGCAGCAGGAACACAGGAAATAATGAAGCTAGTAATGTTTAGAAAAGCATTAGAATACGCAAAATAACCAATTTTATTTATTTGTGGCTGTTCATGAGGATACTGAACATTATAGTATGTATTAAGCAAGTTCCAGACCCTAAAGAATTCTCAAAAATAGCAATAGATCCAGTAAGGAAAACAATAGTAAGAGAGGGAATACCGTCAATCATAAATCCACTTGATAAAAATGCGTTAGAGGAAGCCTTAAGAATTAGGGAGAAATACGGTGGGAAAGTAATTGTTTTAAGTATGGGGCCGCCACAAGCCCTAGAGGCTTGTAAGGAAGCATTAGCATTTGGAGCTGATGAGGCAATTCTCCTATGTGATAGACTTCTAGCAGGCTCGGATACACTTGCAACAGCCTATGCGCTCTCTAAAGCAATAAGGAAGCTTGAACCGTATAGCTTAATACTCTGCGGTAATGAAACTGTTGATGGAAGTACAGGTCAAGTACCACCTCAACTTGCAGAGTTTCTAGGAATACCTCATGTTACACGTGTAAGAGGAATTAAGATTATAGATGATGAGGCAATAGTTGAAAGCATGATGGAGTATGGATATAGAATCGTAAAGGTTAAACTACCAGCAGTTCTAGCAGTTGTTAAGGAGATAAATACTCCAAGAATCCTATCAGTATTTGGAATAATATCCGCTTCAAGCAAGAAGCTAATTCAATGGTGTGTATCAGATATTGAAGCTGATATAGACATGATAGGGCTTGAGGGATCCCCAACAAGAGTTACCGATGTATTTACTCCTGAAGTTAAACGTAGATGTGAAGTATTTAGAGGACCAGTAGAGGAAACTGTAAGGAAAGCTGTAAGGAGACTACATGAAATCGGAGTATTCTAGGTGGTTGAATGTCTGGTGAGGTATGGGTTTATGCTGAATGTAGAAGTGGAAGGTTAATGGATGTAAGTATTGAGCTAATAAATGGAGCTAGAAAGATAGCTGATAAGATTAAATCATCAACAGCATCAATAATTCTTACAGATAATGTTGGCCAATTAGCTGATGAACTTATATCCTATGGTGTAGATAAAGTATATGTTGTAGAGCATCCACTACTAAGACTCTACCAAAATGATTTATATACAGATATTATATGTGAAGCAGTACTAAAATACAATCCGGAAATTCTACTTATAGGCGCTACGAGTATAGGTATGGATTTAGCTCCAAGAATTGCTGCAAGACTTAAAACAGGATTATCAGCACATATTGTAGGATTAGATATTGATGAAAATGGAATACTGAAACAGATTGTTCCAGGATTTGGTGGTGGAGTAATGGCTGTAGTAACATGCCCTAAAGCAAGACCGCAAATAGCTACTGTAAGACCTGGAGTACTAGCAAAACCTGAAAAAACAAGTAAGAAGGGGGAAATAATTAATTTCAAGACTGAAATCAGCGAGGAAAAAATAAAAGCTAGAACGCTAGAAATCGTAGAGGAGGAACCACTAGGAAAACCACTGGAGGAAGCAGAGATTGTAGTTGGAGTAGGTCTTGGAGGATGTAAGCCGGAAACGTTTAAGCTAATAAGGGATCTAGCTGAAACATTAGGAGCAGCTATAGGGGGCACAAGACCAGCTGTTGACGAGGGCTATATTAAAGAAGACCAAATGATAGGGCAAAGCGGTAAAACAGTAAGACCTAAAATACATATAGCACTAGGAGTTTCGGGGGCTATGCAGTACATGGTTGGAGTTATGGATTCAAAAACAATAATAGCTGTAAATAAGGATCCGAATGCACCAATATTTAAAATGTGTGATATAGGAATAGTTGGAGACCTAAACGATGTACTACCAATACTTCTTGAAGAAATTAAACAGTTAAGAAAGACGTGACCTACTATACTATATATAGCTCCGGTCTTCTATCTGTAAGTAGTGGTAGGGAATGTCTTACTTCTTCAATAAGATTTAGATCTAAATCACATACTAGTAGTGTTTCAATATTTTCTCCAGCTTCTATAAGTACTTGCCCGTTAGGATCAACAATCATTGAATGCCCACCATAAACATTCCTCCCATCAGTTCCAACTCTATTCGCAGCCACTACATATACTTGGTTCTCAATAGCTCTAGCAATAATTAAACTCCTCCAATGATGAATACGTTGAATAGGCCACTCTGAAGGTATAAATATTATTTTTGCACCCTTCAAAACCATTCCACGAATAAACTCTGGAAATCTTAAATCATAGCATATAGCAACACCAATACATCCAATATCAGTATTAAAAACTCCATAATGATTACCAGGTTTAAAATATAAATGTTCATTTAGAAGCTTTATTAAATGAACCTTACGGTAATAGCCAATAAGTCCATCTGAACCAATAACGTGAGCAGTATTATATAGATCTCCACCACTACACTCAGCAATTGAACCTATAATGTAAGCATTATAGGGCTTCACCATCTCAGTAAGTTTTAATACTGTTTCACCATTTAGCGGTTCAGCGAGCTCATGAATATTACTGTATGAATAACTTGTAGTCCATAGTTCAGGTAGTAAAATAAACCTTGAGCCAAGACTTAGAGAATACTTTACATAGCTAGAGGCTTTATTAATATTTCCCTCTTTATCTCCGAGAGCAACATCCATCTGAATAATAGAAGCCTTAAACCTCATATGGAGATTAAAAATAAGCTTCTTAAAAATCTTTCTAACATATAGGCTAATTAAACTAGATTTTTAACTCTTCAATTCTTCTTTTCCAGTCAGTAATAAAATGTATAGCTACCGTTAATACTATTAGTATTGTAATATACATTATTATAAGCCATCCAGTTAAGCTAGCTTTAACCTCACCATAATGAGCTAAGCCTGCAAGAAAAATTATAAATGTAGTGAAGCCTAAAAGAAGTTCAACAGCTCTTAAAATCCTACTTGATACTGGTATGCTAGCTATAAATCTTAATGGTGGTTTAACCCTACTCCTAACGGTATAAGTCTCCAACTTAGAAAGCTTATCGAGAGGCATACCGCTCCATTCAAGAACAATCTTCAACACTTCCTCAACATATTTCCTATATTCATTATTTATAGTGTAAAGCCTTGGATCAAGCTTAACCACTATACCTACCTCTATAAGCTCCTCAATCTTTCTATAAACAGTACTCTTACTTGCAAGATTTAGAAACTCTGAAAATGTTCTCGGTCTCTCCAAAATCATTGAAACCATCTTTAACGAGATTGGATCTATTAACCTACTCATCCTCTCCAATACTGCCTCTACTCTTCTATCTTCAAACTCCACTCTTACCCCCACATTAGATTGTGATACCGATTCTGAAGCCATCTGTTACAGCATCAATTATTTTTCCTGGATTTACGGCATCACCTATAATATGTAGCTCACAAACTCTATTCTTAAGACTCCACCATAACCAATCCTCTTTCAATCTCCCTATTGAGAGAATTACACTATTAGCTTTTAGAATTTCTTTATTTCCATCAACTTCAACAATTAAACAGTTATTTCTAGCTTCTATTGGTTTAGCTTTTAAAACAATTTTTACATTAGCCTCCTTTAAAAGTTTTAGAAGCGCCATCTTGTTTTGTATTGGAGTATCCCTTGCAATATCGTCTTGAGCTTCAACGATTGTTACTTTTAATCCTTGACTTGCAAGATGGATTGCAAGTTCACATCCTATTAGGCCTCCACCTATAATGATAACATCATCCTTAACCTCTATTTTTCCAGTTAATACATCATCAACAACATACATAAACTGGGAGCCGGGTATGCTTAGAGTTAGTGGTTTAGATCCTGAAGCTAGAATAACGACGTCAGGCTTAATGCTTAATATATATTTTTCATCAGCTTCAATTCCTGTTAAGACCTTAACATTCAAGTTTTTAAGTTGAATTCTATACCAATCTATAAGTTCACCTAGCTCACTCTTAAACTTGAATTTTAAAGCCAGTCTTAAAGCACCACCAATATCACTATTTCTATCAATAACTAATACTTCATGACCTCTTAAAGCTAGCATACGGGCAGCTTCAAGACCAGCTGGTCCTGCACCTATTACAAGAGCTTTTTTAGGCTTTACTGTTTTCTCTATATTTATAAAGCCCTCTAATCCTTTTAATGGATTAACTGAGCATTTAACTTGGAATCCGTAGACTAGTCTACCTACACATCCATCTATACATGCAATACACTTCCTTACATCGTTAAGCCTACCTTCAAAAGCCTTTCTTGGAAGCTCAGGATCAGCTATTAACGCTCTACCCATTGCAACCATATCTACCCTCTTATGATATACTATATCCTCAGCTAATTTAGGATCATTTATTCTCCCAACAGCTATTACAGGTATTGAAACCTCCTTCTTAATCCTCTCAGCTAAAGGTATAAGTAGACCTCTAGGAAAATACATGGGCTGGACTATATACTCTCTAGACTCATACATTCCGGCTGAAACATGAATAATGTTAACACCTACATCTTCAAGCATTTTAGCAATCTTAATGCTTTCATCAATTGTTAATCCACCATCAATAAAGTCTGAGCCATTAATTCTAAACCCTACTGTAAACGAGAAACCACACTTCTCTCTAATTCTTTCAACAATCTCCAATGCAAATCTAGCTCTATTCTCAAGGCTTCCACCATATCCATCAGTTCTACGATTAGTATATGGTGAGAGAAATTCACTTATAAGGTAGCCGTGAGCTCCATGAATCTCAACACCATCAAAACCGCATGTTTTAGCTCTGTAAGCTGCATTAGTAAATGAGTTCTCAATTTCCTCAATATCCTCTAATGTCATTTCTCTAGGAGTTTCCCTAATAGTTTTACACGGTATAGGTGATGGAGCAATAGGCTGAGCACCTGATATTGCTGATGTTGTCTGTCTACCAGCATGGAAGAGCTGTAGGAAAACAGCTACATTATAGGATTTAATAGCATTAGCAAGTCTAGCTAGTCCAGGCTTAAACCCATCATTAAAAGCTCCAAGCTGACAGTAGAAAGCTCTTCCATATCTATGAACTGAACAGGCCTCAACAATAATCATTCCAACACCACCTCTAGCTCTCTCTACGTAATGTCTTATCAAGAGGTCAGATACCTCTCCACTCATAGAGGCATAATTTGTTGTTATTGGGGGCATTACAATCCTATTCTTAACCCTAATAGATCCAACATCTACAGATTCGAAAAGACTACTTAAAACCATAACCATAAATACAAAACAAACTTAAAAACTTTCACCAATAAACCCTACAGTTTAAGCTTACTTTCTTATTATTAAGAAATGAAGCTATTAAAATATACTTCTAGAATTACATCTCATAAAAAGTAACATTAGAATTAACAGAGTAAGTAAGCTACTATATGGCTAAAGTTGGGGCTTATAATATTCGCATGGATTTACACTTCCAGTTACATACTCTCTACTCCATAGAGCTCTTCATCCTACAGGCTATACATTCCTCGTGAGAGTAGATTAAATCTAAATACATGTCTCTATTTAAGCCTTACCCATTCATTTTAGGCTCTGTGAGCTTTAGATATGGAAAGTATCTTGTAGCTAATGATTTAAGTTCACAAGTCGTCATTTCGAAGCTAAACCCTAATTCCTGGGAACCTTATTTCATAGATTAGTTTATATACTGCCTAGTATAGCTATCTACGTGGTATAAATGGGTGAAGCTAGTTTTCTAGATAGGATTAGAAGAGCTATTATAGATGGAAATATAGATGGAGCAAGAGAAATAGCTAAGGAAGCTATTAATGCTGGGGTTTCAGCATTAAAGCTTGTTAATGCCATGTCTAGTGGAATGGTTGAAGTTGGAAAACTACTTGAGAGTAGAGTATACTTTGTAGCTGAGGTTTTAGTATCAGCTGAGGCTATGAGTCAGGCTTTAGAAGTATTGAAGCCATACTTAGCTGTAGAGGAATCTAAAAGATATCATGGTAAAATTATTTTAGGAACTGTTGCAGGAGATATTCATGATATAGGTAAGGGAATAGTAGCAACTCTACTTCAAACAGCCGGATTTGAAGTAATAGATTTAGGAGTTGATGTTCCAGCGGAAATGTTTATTGAGAAGGTTAGAGAGATTAAGCCTGATATCTTAGGGTTATCAAGCCTACTCACTACATCTCTGCCTGAAATTAAAAAGATTATTGAGGGACTTAAAACAGCAGGACTTAGAGATAAGGTTAAGGTTATAGTAGGTGGAGCAGCGGTTACTAAAGATTTTGCTGAGGAAGCAGGTGTTGATGTATACTGTCTAGATGCTGTTGAGGGAGTTGAAATATGTAAGAAGTACGTGGAGGGGATTAAATGAGTGAGGAAGTTAGTGAGTGGATGTCTCCACGTAAGAGATTCCTATCAGCAGTACTTGGTGGAAGAGTTGATCGACCAGCTGCAGGAAGCGCTACAAGTGTAGCTACTATTGAGCAAATGGAGCAAACAGGATGCTTCTTCCCTGAAGCACACTACATACCTGAGAAAATAGCTGGGCTTGCTTCAGCAGCTTATGAAATCATAGGTTTTGACTGTATAATGCCCTACTTTAGCGTATGGCTTGATGCAGCAGCGCTTGGATGCCAGGTTAACTGGGGTGATAAATATAGAATGCCTGATGGAGTAAGCCGTGAAGGACTTGGAATAACAGATCCAAACCAGTTTAGAATTCCTGAGGATTTCCTATATAAGCCAACTACAAGCGCTCTACTTGAAGCTATAGAAATATTAAGAGGAAGATATCCTAATGTAGCAATAGTTGGGAAGGTTATGGGTCCATGGACATTATGCCTCCACATACTTGGCGTTAAACGTACACTTATATGGAGTAAAATAAGGAAGGATCTTCTTAAGGAATGGATTAAATTACTGAAAGAGGTAAGTATTGAGTTTGCTAAAGCACAGGTTAAAGCTGGGGCTGATGTTATATGTTGGCCAGACCATGCAACAGGAGATCTTGTTAGTGCTGAAACTTATAGAGAGTTTCTACTTGAAGTCCATAGGGAAGCAGTAAGAAGAGTAGGAGCCCCCCTCATACTACATATATGTGGCAATACAGTAGATCGACTACCATACATATGTGAAACAGGATTTGACTGCTTCCATTTCGATTCTAAATGTGGAGATCCATTAAAAGTTAGAATTATTGCTGGAGATAGGATTTCACTCATGGGAAATATCAACAATCCACAAACCCTACTCTACGGTAAACCTGAAGACGTTATGAAGGAGGCTAAACACGCTCTTGAAGCAGGTGTAAATATTGTGGGGCCTGAATGCGCTATACCAACAAGAGTAACCAATGAAAACCTTAAAGCAATAGTTAAGATGGCTAAACGATTTAAAGGTAAATCTTAATCCTTACTATTTCTCCTCTATGACAAATTCGCAATGTACATCACCCTTAGCAATACATTTAACCTCAAATACACTTATAGATTTATTAAGTATTGTTGAGAAGTATCCAGCTAGAAAGCCTCTAAAAAAGTGGCTTTGAGAACTATCTAAACCACTATAAACACTACATTCCCATAAACCTCTAATATTCAACTCAATTTTTATCTTTTCAATATTAAACCTAGCATCTACTATAATACCCCATCCCCATGCAGCTATTAAATACCTCATTAGGGCAAGAGCCTTCATCAAATCCTTAACATCATATTTTTTAATACAGTACCCTGCTACTTCAACTCCTATAAATGAGCCTATATGGAATAGAATAGCAGCACCTCCTAAACCCATTTCACGTCTTAGAGTTTCAATCATACCCTTTAAAGCAGGTTCAGCTAATATAATACATCTTACATCATGAACTGTAAGGGGAAAGTGAACAGTATTAAAAACCCAGCCTTCAAGTCCTCCTACAAGTACGTTAATATCTAGAACACTATCAATTCTACGTAGCTCACTAATAATATTCTCCAGGCTAACATTAGAACTAGTAAAATCAATAATAAAGAAAAGCGTTATTTCACTAGCTCCAGACGTAAAGGTTGGAATTGCAGCTTCTAAAACGCCAATATTAAAATCACTGAAAACCTTAAATATACGCCATAACACATCAGGCTTGTTAGCTACCCTAATAGTAAGCCCTGAAACAGCTCTACCGGGAGCATATATACCACGAGCTAAATCAAGAGAATCCACATGGCAACTATATTGGGTAAAATATAAATGTTTCTAGATTTAGAATATGCTGGCTATAATTCAAACTCTTACCAGTCCTCCATTTAATAAAGCTATAAATTATAGGGTATGCTAATTTACTTATAAAGAATAATTATGATTAACTCTGAATGTGATATTGTAGTAAAAATTCTAGCTATAAAGTAGCTTATTTTCAGCTATTTCCTTTCTGATTTGGATTCCGAAGGGATTACTATATGATTTGAGGCTTTCAATAGTGTTAATAAATGGTGGGGGTATGTATCCGGCTTCCATTAGCCTATTCCGAAGCTTAATGATCATTGATGGAATATCTATCTCCATTGGACATACGTTTTTACATCTAGCACATGTAGCACATGTAAATGCTATTGGAGCTGCTTTATCAAGACCATGTGTAAACATAGTCCATATAGCTCCTATTCCACCCATGTATCTATAACCCCATACATGCCCACCTATTTCACGATATACTGGACACTCATTTAAACATGCACCACACCTAACACAGTAGGAGGCTTCCTTAAAGTCAGGATCGTTAATCATTCTAGATCTTCCATTATCTACAAGTATAAGATAGAATTCTTTAGGACCGTGAACACCAAGAGAGAGATTCATTTCAATATCTCCTGTTCTACTTGGACCAGTTATTAACGATATGTATACAGGTACTAATTGACCAGTAGCGTTAGGAGTTATAACACGGGAAATAAGCATAGCATCCTCAACTGTTGGAACTAGCTTCTCAATTCCAGATATGCATATATGTACTGGTGGAGCATTTGTTGCAAATCTTGCATTACCTTCATTTTCAAGTATAAATACAGTTCCTGTCTCAGCTGCAATAACATTTGCTCCACTTATACCAATATCGGCATTTATAAACTTCTCTCTAAGTTTTTCACGAGCAACAACTGTTAAGAGTGGAATATTGTCTGGTGGAAGTATTCTACCAGTAATCTTTGAAAAAAGCTTAGCAACCTCCTCTCTGGTTACATGTAAAGCTGGACCAACTATATGAGATGGTTTCTCACCTCTAAGTTGAACTATCCATTCACCAAGATCTGTTTCAACAACTTCAATTCCCTTATCTATTAATACATCATTAAGAAATATTTCCTCAGTAACCATAGACTTCGACTTAACAATAAGCTTCGCTTCATGATCTAAACATATCTTCAAAACATAGTTTCTACATTCCTCAGCATCTCTAGCCAAGTAAAATACACCGCTTAAAGACTCAACAGCTTCCTTAACGGATTTTATAAGTTCAGAAAGATGATTTATAGACCATGATTTAATTTCTCTAGCCCTCTTCTTATAGTATTGGTAATATGGAAGCTTCCTAATAGCTGCTACACGTGCAGATGAAAACGTTGATGTAAGCCTATCAAGCGCTACATGTAGTATATTATTTTCTAGAGCTTTAGCAATGTCCTCCCTATATGCTTCAAACCAGCTAGACATTTACGCTACCCAAGAGCTCTACTAACAAACTCAGCTAAGTCGAAAACTTCAACCCTCCTAACATCATACATAGCTTCAGCTATTGTAACGCCATCCTTAAGATTTCTCACACATGTTGGACAGGCTGTAACTATAGCTTCAACATTTAACGGTGCAACATCAAGCTTAATTCTCGTAGTTGCAATATTAGTTGATACTTCTGGAAACGCTAGTCTTAAAGCACCTCCAGCACCACAACATCTAGCATCAGCTCTACTTCTCTCCATCTCGATAAATTCAACACCTGGAATTGACGATATAACATTTCTAGGAGAATCATAGATACCTGTATGCCTCCCTAGATCGCATGGATCATGATATGTAACTCTTAAATTCATAGAGTTACTAAACTTAATTTTACCATCTTTAATTAAGTTCTCAATAAGCTGAGATGAATGTATGGCCTTGAAAGGTAGGGTTCCTAGATACTTAGGATAAAGCTCAATAAATGTCCTATAGCATCCAGGACAGTTTGCTACAACAGTATCAACATTTTCTCTAGAGATCTGTTCAACAACCTCCTTAGCGTTTTCTTTAAAGGATTTTTCATCACCTACTAGCAAATACGGATAGCCACAGCATTTCTCAGAAGCTCCAAGAGTTTTAAAGTTAATACCTGCCTTATTGAGAATTCTAGCCATGGATGAAGCTATACTTGGCGCAATATATGATGTAGTACAGCCAACCCAATACAATATGTTAGACTTAGACATTGCACCAGCCAAATTCCCTAAATTCCCCATCCATTTATTTCTTTCGCTTTTAGGTTCACTGAATGGGTTTTCATTAGATTTTAAACTTGATAATACTCCTAAATGTCCTTCAGGTATGGATACTCCTAAACTGAATAGATCTCTTCGAGCAGCTAAAACTATATTATCAACCTCTAATCCTGGTGGGCATTTTAAACGACAGTAGGCACATCCAGTACACATATACATCTTATCAATAACTCTACTACTTGGCTTAATTTCTCCTGTTATAAGTCCCCTAATAAGAATCATTCTACCTCTAGGTCCTACTGTTTCCTCCATATCTTTTTCAGAGACAACAGGACATACAGATCTACAGAAGCCGCAACGTATACAGAAATATATATCGTTTTTAAGCTTTTTCAAGCTTGGAAGAGACATATAACCACCTAAACCCACTTATCTGGATTCATAATATTGTTCGGGTCGAAAACCCTCTTGATGGCCTTCATAATCTCCATAGCTTTAACACCGCATTCCTCCTCAATAAGCTTATTCTTCACAATACCTATACCATGCTCAGCAGCAATAGTTCCACCAAGACTTAAAACCATTCTACATATTTCCTCGTAGCATTTCAATGCTTTATCAACTTCTTTAGGATCAGCTACATCGACACAGAAGACTGGATGCATATTTCCATCACCAATATGACCTATAAATATAGTATGTACACCCCATTTACTAGATATTTCTTTAGCTCTCTTAAGAGCTTCAGGAAGCTTACTTATTGGTACACATGTATCATCAGGTATAGCTGTCTTCTTGAAAACCCTAAATAACGATGGATAAGCAGATCTACGTGCTAGATATAGCTTATCCATTTCCTCCTTTGTTGATGCAATTTTAACATCGAATGCTCCAGCCTCCATTAAAATCTTCTCCACTCTACTAGCTTGCTTCTCAACTTCACCTTTAACACCATCTATATCTATTATAACCATAGCCTCAACATCTGGAAGTTCGAGGTTAAGATAGTTATTAACGGATTTTATTGCTCCCCTATCAAGCAGCTCCATTATTAATGGAACAATTCCAGCCTCCCATATCTTACCTACAGCAACACCTACATCCTCAAGTCTATTGAAGAAAGCAGTCATTCTAACAATTGCTTCAGGAAGCGGTCTAAGCTTTAAGATAGCTTTAGTAATTACTCCTAAAGTTCCTTCAGACCTAATAAACAGTCTAGTTAGATCATATCCCGTAGACCATTTAAGAGTTGCTGAACCTGTCTTTATAACATCACCTGTTGGAAGAACAACTTCAAGTCCAAGAACCCAATCCCTAGTAGTACCGTACTTAGCTCCTCTAAGCCCACCAGCACCCTCAGCAAGAATACCTCCAATAGTAGCTGAATCAGTACTAGCAGGATCTGGAGGCCAGAATAATCCATGTCTAGCAAGCTCCTTCTCAAGAACGCCAAGAACTACACCTGCCTCAACAATACATATCATATTTATCCTACTAATCTCAATAATTCTATTCATTCCAGTCATATCTATAACAATACCGCCCTTAATAGGAATTGCACCACCAGTTAAATTTGTTCTACCACCTTGGGGTACAATAGGAATTCTTAACTCATTCGCTAGTCTTAAAATCTTTGAAATCTCCTCAGTAGAATGAGGGCGAACAACAATTTCAGGCATAGCACTATACCAAGACGCATCACGAGAATAGCAGTATAGATCCTCAAAGGAAGTTAAAACATTATCTGAACCAACAATTCTCTTAAGCTCCTCAACGACATTATCTGTAATCATATACAATCAAGTTTACAAGGAAGACATGTATAAAAAGTTTGTGGTTATGGCATAAGCCTGAATTATAGTTATGGAAGCTATTATGTGAACATAGTTAAGCCTCAGTATTAAAAGTTTAAATAAGTATAGTAATTTTAGAATTATGACTGAGGAGGAATTGTTTAGAAATGATTTGAAATGTTTATGGGGGGATTGGGGATTATGCTCTGAGACTTCAAGACTTGAAGCTGTTCTACTTAGAGAACCTGGTAGAGAGATAGAGAATGTAAATCCCATTAAGGCAAGGTTTAGAGAGCCTATTACAGACCCTGAAAAGGCTAGAAAGCAACATAAACAGCTTGCTGAGGCTTTTAAATCTAATAATGTAAGGGTTTACTATATTGAAGATATGGATGTAAACTGCCCTAATGGATATTTTGTCCACGATCAGTTCACTATGACTCCTGAGGGAGCTATCCTAGCACGTCCAGCATTAAAGATTAGAAGGGGAGAAATTAAATATACAGCTAAGACGTTAATAAGTCTTAATATACCTATTATTAGGACCATTCATGGATACGGGTTGTTTGAGGGGGCTGATTTAATATGGATAAATGAGGAAACAGTAGTTATAGGTATTGGTGAAAGAACGAATATTGAGGGGGCTAGGCAAGTTATAGAGACTCTTCAAACAATGGGTGTTAAAGAATTTATTAAGCTTCCAATACCGGAAAGCCAAGTACATGTTGATGGACTGTTTAACATTATATCTAATGATTTAGCTCTGCTTTCACCATGGCATGTACCCTCAGATTTCATTAAGAAAATTAGGGAATACGGTTTTGAAATAGCTGAAGTTAAAACGCTTAAAGAAGCTACAGTTGATCTTGCTGCTAACGTTATTGCTTTAGAGCCGAACAAGATAGTAATGGCGCTTAACGGTGCTGAGGAAACAAAAAAGTATCTAAGAGAAATTGGAGTTAAAATAATAGAGGTAGATGTTAGTGAGTTGATGAAGGGGGGTGGATCCGTATCCTGCATGACTGGAAGACTTAAAAGAGCAGGGTGATGAAATGATTTTGACAAAACATGAAGAGGATATGCTTAACGGTATTTATGGTGATGGATTAAGAAGAGCTATGAAGATCATTATAGGACTTGGGAAAATTGGAAATGCAACCCACCTCATAGATGTTAAAAGTGCACATATATCCGGTGTTTCATACAGTAATATTGGTGATGAAGGGCTTGAATTTCTTGAAGAGCTAGCATCACTAAACGTTAAAGTTAAAGTTCCAACAACACTAAATCCATGTGGAATAGATCTTATTAAATGGAGGCTTATGGGTGTAGATGATGAATACTATAATAAACAGGCTAAAATCATCAAAGCATATGAGGCTTTAGGAGTTAAAGCTACATGTACATGTACACCATACCTATACGATAATATACCAATGAGAAAAGACCATATAGCATGGGCTGAATCCTCAGCAGTAATATATGCAAACACGTTTATTAAAGCATATACAAACAAGGAAAGCGGAATATCTGCATTAGCTTCAGCACTAACCGGTAAAACAGCATACTATGGTTTACATAATGATAGAAAACGTAAGCCAGAAATAGCTGTAAAAGCTAATTTTAAGGTTAAAGGAGCATTAGAGTTTAGTGTTTTAGGATACTTTACGGGAAGAGTTTCCGGAGAAAGAATACCACTTATTCTAGAAGCATATCCTAAAACCATACCTGAGAAAAAACAGTTTTCAGCAGGATTATCAGCTTCAGGATCTGTAGGAATGGCTTTATTCAGAAGGAGAGGAAATATGGAAACTGTAGATTTTGATAGGGATATGTTTAAAGACGTTATTGATGAATTAAGCGTTGAGGATGATTTCAGCATTCTATTTTTAGGATGTCCACATCTATGTCTTGAAGAAATCGAGGAGATAGCTAGAATGGTTAAGGGAAGGAAAATAGTTAGGGGGAAGGAAGTATGGCTATGTACTTCAAAATCAGCCTATATTCAAGCATTCAATAATGGATTCATAAAAGTAATTGAAGACGCTGGATTAAAAGTATTCATAGATACATGTCTTATAGTTTCACCAGTAAAAATTAAACATACAATTGGTACAAACGCTATGAAAACAGCACACTATATAAGATCACTACATAATATTAACGTAAAAATAGCAGAAGCTATGGCATTACTTAGGGAGGTTTTAGAGTAGTGAAGCTAAAGGGAAGAATCATATCTGAAGGGGAGGCTAGGGGAGAAGCTCTTGTCTCATCTAAGCCATTATCATTCTATGGAGATATTGATAAAGCATCAGGATTAATTATAGGGAGGGATAGTGATATATACGGCCATACAGTAACAAACAAAATACTTATACTACCATATACTAGAGGATCAACTGTTAGTGCTTGGGTAATATATGCATTGAAAAAGAGAAATCTATCACCTAAAGCAATACTACTATGGAGGACAGCTGATCCAGTTATAGCTTCAGGATGTTTAATATCAAGTATACCACTAATAGATATGGTTAAACCGAAGCCTCAACTATACATAAGAAGTGGAGATGAAGTTGAAGTATTGAGTACGGGAGAGATAATTATTTAAAACCATTTAGAAAACTTGAATTTACATATATCTTTTCACCCTTATCCCTTCTATAGCTTATTGTTTTCAGGAATTGCTCTACGAGATTGAAGTCGGATTCGTAAATATGATAGCTAGTTGAATAATCCACATATAAACCAGCCTCAATATTCAGTTCCTCAGCTATTCTTCTCTGAAGCTCAGTAAAAGCATACATATTTGCAAATGCAGCATTAAATGCATCTCTACTCCTCCAAAATGTTTCCATAATAAGCTTTCCATCAACAACTTTAAGCCATAATGCAATATTACATGGTGGAGCACTAGAATCCTCATCAATCCATGGCTTCCAAGTTACTGAAATACATCTATTAGAGAATGGTTTAGATTTAAGATATTTAGCTATATACTCTATTTGATTTATAGGTTTAAGGCTTGGAACTGTATAGTTGAAGTGTCTCTCATGATATGTATATGTTAAGGTTTTACCGATAAGATAATCCTCTGAACCGTTAATTACAGCATCAACATATTTTCTCAATCCTGAAAGACCAGAATATCCTAAGTGAACTCTAGGTTCCTCCAACGGCTTCTCAACAATCATAAGCATAGAACACTCCTTAATACTATCCTTTTCAACACCATACTTGTAGGACTCCTTAAAGCTTGAAACCCCACTATTCCAAAGCCTAAATATGCTTTCCTCCCATACTGTGGGAAGATTAAAACCCTTAACAACTATAACTGGAAGCACATATACTCTAACTCTTAAAGTTTTTATAGCTTTCCTCTAGCTTATTTAAAACCTTATCAACCTCCCATCTATATGGTAAAGGCTTTACAGCACCTCTCCCCCTACATTTCAATGCTGCAGCTATATTAGCGAAGTAGGCTATTCTTTGTAGAGACATGTTTTCAAGAATTCCAACTATAAAGGCAGCGTCAAAAGCATCACCAGCACCAGTAGTATCTATAATTTCCACTCTATATGCTGGAGCTCTAACAACATCGCTACTAGTAGCTACAAGACATCCTTCCCCGCCAAGTTTTAAAACAACTACCTTAGGGCCGAACTCCAATATTTTTAGAGCTGCATCCCTAACATTATCTATACCAGTAATTAGCTTAGCCTCATCTCCAGTTAACAATACGAAATCAACCATACCTATAGTATAGGAAACAATAGCTTTAGCTAGATTTAATGACCATAGCTTTAACCTAATATTTGGATCATAAGATACTAAAACATTACTTTCCCTTGCAGCCTCAATAGCTTTAAAGGTAGCTTCCCTACATGAGCTACTTATTGCTTGAGTTATTCCACTAACATGAAGAATTCTTGCCTCAGATATATAGTTTAAATCTAAATCTTCAGGTGAAAAATGACTTGCAGCTGAGTTTGCTCTATAATATGTAAACTCGTGCCCTCCATCCTCTCTTATTGAAATGAAGTAAACAGCAGTAAAGGCATTGCTTTCCACAATAACATGACTAGTATCAACTCCTTCACTCTTCCACATTTCTAGAAAACACTCTCCAAATTCATCGTTTCCAATCCGACACATAATACCTGACCTATGTCCAAGTCTTGAAACAGCAACAATAACATTCGATACATCACCACCCCAACCTCTCTCAAAAAACTCAATAGATTTAAGAGGACCTCTAGATGTTGCGCAAAACTCAACCATAGGCTCTCCTAAAGAGATAACTTCAGGCATAAAGTAAAGTATTAAAGCCTCCTTAAATCTTTAATCTAAATATAAAGTAGTATCTTACTTAAGTTTTTAACTGACTGGTCAAGCTTATAGTTATGTTTCTACAAGTTATTTATTCTGAAGAAGAACTATCTTACTATTAAGGAGAGATAGCTAGAAGAATTAGAAGCTTACTCTAAATATAGAAGTTTAATATAATAGATTAATTCATAAATGAGTTTATGAATTAATTCAGAACCATCTTAAAACTAAACATAAACAATCATTAACCAACTGAAAACTTAAGTAAACAACTATGATGTTTCGAATAAAATTTAGTGAGTTACAATTAGTAGGATATATTGAAGTTAAGATTATGGTTTAATAAGCAACTCAAGAATACTATAGTCTTATTAACTTAAGCTATTAAATACATTTATCTCCATATTTAAAGTTTACAGAAACAATGTACAGTAACCTACACATATGTTGAGTTTAATGATCTATAGCTCTACAGTAAGATAATAACGTGTTAGGAGGTAAGAGTACTCATTACTTCTTTAATTACTTCTAGAAGCCTAGTAGGCTCTGAAGTATATAGTCTTAATATTTCACCTCTACGGGGATGATGTATTGAAACATAACTTCTACTTTCATTAGTTCTAACTCTAAACCAGTTTTGAATAGGAATTTCCCTTCTATCATCACATATAATACTTTTACCAATAATCTTATATCTACTTGGAACCATAGCGAAGGGTGTTGGTAGGAGGAAGATAATTAGAAATGCTATAATTAAACCTATAAGTCCAAACATATACATTATAGCTAGAATTATAATAAGCTCTAAAATCCATAAACTCAACGAGCGGAGAACTCTTCTAAATCTATCAGATGACTTAAGAGCTGATGCATCAAACTCATACAATACTTCAGACAATTAAACACCAATTTAATCCATCATAAACCAACTAATAAATTTAACTCTTACAGTAAAGACTCTATGAACTTTAAATATGAGAAGTATATGTAATTGATGACTTAAGTTCACAAGTACAACCTAAATAAAGCTAGACTCACAATGTAAGTTCACAGTACAAACTACATATCATTCCTCTATAGGATCTCCACATAAAATTAGAAATAGTAAATTCGCCTTAAACATCTTTTAGGCTTCAATATATTTCAACGATTTCTTTTGAAGCAATTCTATCGTTAAGATAGAATAGCTATGAGCTTGCAGTAATGGTACTTTAAGCAGTTCTAGAAACCATCTTTTAAAGATATTTAGGCTTCTATTCATCATCCTCTCCACAATCTTGTGGAATAATCATTTACTGAGACAAGAACATAGCTGAATTCTAAAGCGTTAAAAGCTTAAGTTACTGGGTGAATTATTATAGTATTTAAGCTATGATTGGAAAAGTATATGGAAACGCTATGAGGAGCGTAAAGAAGCCTGTTAGATCAGTTAGCGGTGTTACTGTAGTTGCTGTTATGACGAAGCCTTATCCATGTCCTCACGGTAGATGTATATATTGTCCTGGTGGTGTTTACTGGAGTGAGGCAACACCTCAAAGCTATGTTCCTGAAAGTCCTGTTGTAATGAGAGCTAAACCTTTAAACTATGACCCCTTCGAGCAGGTTAAGGCTAGGCTAATTAACTATAGGGATATGGGGCATGAGCCGAGTAAGGTTGAACTTATAGTTATGGGAGGTACCTTTCCAGCTATGCCTCAAAGCTATCAAGAATGGTTTATAGCTAGATGTTTTGAAGCACTTAATGGCTATCCGTTCTTTAAGGAGGTTAATGAGGAAACTAGCATTAAAGAGGCACATAGAAAAAACGAGTATGCTAAGGCTAGATGTATTGGACTTACAATAGAAACCAGACCAGACTGGGCTAAGGAGCCTCAAGTAGATTTCATGCTTTACCTTGGAGCTACAAGATGCGAGATAGGGGTTCAAGCTATAGATGATGATATTTTAGCAAAGGTGAAGAGAGGACATAGAGTTGAGGATGTTATAGAAGCAACAAGAATACTGAAGGATTCAGGGTTTAAAGTTTGCTACCATATAATGCCTGGATTACCTAACTCAGATCTAGATAAAGATTTTGAAATGTTTAAAACTATATTTGAAGATTCAAAATTTAAGCCAGATCAGCTAAAGATATATCCAACACTAGTAATACCTGGAACCGAGCTTTATGAGATGTGGAGGAAAGGGGAATATGAAGCATACACTATTGATGAAACTATTAAACTTATAGCTGAAATGAAGAGAATAGTGCCTAAGTATGTTAGAATTGTTAGAGTTGGTAGAGATATTCCACTACAGTGGGTTGCAGCAGGACCTAAAACAGGTAATTTAAGACAGCTAGTTCTAGACTACATGGAGAAGCGGAAATGGAAATGTAAATGTATTAGATGTCGTGAAGTTGGACACTACATATTGAAAACAATGGAAACACCAAAACAGAAGAAGCTAAAACTATCTAGGATAGATTATGAGGCTAGCGAGGGATATGAAGTTTTCCTATCATACGAGGATGAAAACGATACTCTCTACTCGATACTAAGACTTAGAATACCATCAGGTAAAGCTCATAGATGGGAGTTTAAAATAGGTAGATGCTCAATAGTTAGAGAACTACATGTATATGGATACCAAGTACCAGTAGGAGTTAAATATGAGGGGGAACTATGGTGGCAACATAAAAGTCTAGGTAGAGGAATGCTTATTGAAGCTGAAAGAATAGCACTAGAGGAATTTAACTGTCATCACATGTATATAATTTCAGGTATAGGTGTTAGAGAGTATTATAGATCACTAGGATATACAGTACTAGGGAATTCGCCATACATGTATAAACATTTAACCAGCAGTAATACTTGAAGCCATCATCAAGCTTTAGTAGAGGTTTATAGAGAAACAGGAACAATTCCCTAAATACTATTAGAGAAATTGTTAAGCAGAAATATTGCAAATAAATTACCACAATTAGTAAGAATTAAAAGAACATTAATTAGTTTAAGGCATAGAGTTCACAACATCATAAATTCTTTAACCATTACTATTTATAGTCTGTATTAGCTTAAACTTGTTTGCTAAACTAGTTTTTAGGTAGTTATAGCTTCAGTACCTAGTTTGAAGGCTTTAAGGTTTTCATTTATTAACCTCCTTACTACTTTAGAGATACTACTTCTATATGTATCTATCTCTATTGGTGTTAACTCGGAGCCTGCAAGTGCTCCTAGCATAACCATATTTAGAGTTGCTGGATTACCTGCCTTAACTGAAAGCTCAGAAGCATTAATAGCCCATAGTTTTCTACATAGTTTACTAATATTACTAGTGATATAGTCTAAATTGGGGTATTTCAACTTTCCAGTTAGTACATCTACTGGATATACTGGCTTAATATTCATTATTACTGTGCATTCCTGGTTTGAGTATTTAATACATGCTCTTAATGTCTCTAATGGTTCAAAACCTAATATTATATTAGCTTTATAATATGGTATTTGCGGCGGTAATACATTATTAATGTCTATTGTAATATGGGATTGTACTGATCCACCTCTTTGAGCAGCTCCAAATACATCACCTATCCTTACATGGTATCCGCTTTCAATAGCAGCCCATCCAATTATTCTTGAAGCTAATACATTACCTTGTCCTCCAACCCCTGCTATAAGAATTCTAATAGGTAATTGATACATTTAGTCACCTAGCTTATGTATAGCTTGGAATGGACATATTTGAGCACATACACCGCAGCCATTACATAATGTTTGATCTATATCAGTTACACCATCCATACTATATATAGCTGGACAGTTAAACTCTAAACAGAGTTTACAGCTTCTCTTACTCCTACATTTATCATGATCTATTGTATATTTATTGATTTTTAATCCCTTTTCCATCATCTCCCTTACTGTAAGCATCATACATTTACGTCTAAATATTAGTATGTTGTTCTCCCCTGAGGTTATGGCTTTATATACTGCTTCTGTAGCCTCTTCTACATTGAATGGATCTATAATACTTATATTTCTAAATCCTATAGCTTTAACTATATTCTCAATACTTATGTATGGTGCTTCATCACCTAAAGCATTAACACCAGATCCTGGATGAGGTTGAAAACCAGTCATTGCTGTAGTGCTGTTATCTAGAATGCATATTGTAGCTTTCGATCCGTTATATAGGATGTTTATTAGGGCAGGTATACCTGCATGGTAGAATGTTGAATCTCCAATTACAGCTACTATAGGTTCATCCAGTCCAAATCTTTTAAGTACTCCGAAGCCACTAGCCAGCCCAATGCTTGCTCCCATACAGTGTAGGGTTTTCATAATACCATGATAGCTTCGACCAAGTGCATAGCAGCCAATATCTCCAGTAACATATCCTTTATTACTGTTTCTTCTTATAGCTTTTATAATACACCAATATGTAGCTCTATGTGGACATCCTGGACAGAAAGTTAATGAACGGGTAGGTATGTAATTGCTAATCTCCCCTAAAATCTCCTTATAGGATTGGGGTATAGAGGTATAGCTGCATTTTAAAATGTTTACAATTGAGCTTACAACTATATCTGGATTAAGTTCACCTACTATGGGGATATGATTTGTCATTTTACCGAAAAACTTTACCTTAAATTCGAGATCTGCGCTTAAAGCTTTAATGTATTCTTCAAGATATGGATCTATCTCTTCAACAAATAATACTTTACTAGTTATATTTAAATATTTCTCAATTAATCTTTTAGGTATTGGATAGAGTGTACCTATTTTTAGGACTCCAACTTTTCCGTTAAGATTTAATATTCTACATGCCTCAGTAGTGTAAGTATATCCAGCACCGGATGTTATAATTAGTAGCTCAGGATTTTCAGGTCCAATATATGTATTCCATGAAGACTTTTCAAATTCACTTTCTATCCTATAGATTTTTCTATGCTTCTCCATATGTAGTACAGGTGAGAAGCCACTTCCACCAGCAGAGAAGAAAATATTTTTATCGAGAAATGCTTTTCTATCTACTTTCCTAATTTCTCCTAGAATAACATCTCCGCTGGAGTGACCGAGTCTAGTGTATCCTCTTATTAATACTGGTAGGTTAAACTCTTCAGAGAGCTTAAATGCATATAAAACCATATCTTTAGCTTCCTGTGGTGTTGATGGTTCAAGCATAGGAATC
>JAWBQF010000016.1:0-60626 GCA_038845975.1 Methanomethylicia archaeon | reverse complement strand
CCATAAAAACATTTTCCTCAGCCATAATAACTGGTAAAGCAATATTTAGCGAAAGCATTAAAAGAATAACCACAGCTAAAACCCTAACCATAACACCACCCCCAAACAAACATAGCAGAACCAATATATATATTACTGCTAAAAATATTCCTAATAGAATCATTAAACCACAAATGCAACATAATATCAGATTAAACTACATGAAATCTAACATACAAAACTTCATGAATTACTATATTCAATTGAAAATCAAGTAAATCATTAGCCTTGTAGGCTTGTATGGAAAAGTATATGTATTTGATTCATGGTAAGATTTTTAAGAATTCTGTTTTTCATATATTAATGGAGCTACTTAAAGAAACTCTTAGAATTCTTAGAAGTTACGGTGTAAAGCCTAGTAGGAGACTTAGTCAAAACTTTGTTGTAGATAAGCATTTATTAGAAACTATTATTTCATATGCTTCCCCCTCGATTAGTGATGACGTACTGGATGTAGGAGCCGGTCTTGGAACATTAACTGCTAGACTTGCGGAGAAGGCAGGTAAGGTTATAGCTGTAGAGATTGATAAGCGTTTAGTTAAGGTTTTAAGAGATAGATTTAAACATTATGGGAATGTTGAAGTTATACATGGAGACTTCCTAAATCTAGATGTTAAAGCATCGATAATCGTTGGGAACATACCATACCATATTTCAACACCAATACTCTTCAAAATACTTAATATGAGGTTTAAGAGAGCAGTACTAACACTACAGAAGGAAGTTGCTGAAAGACTTATTGCTAAGCCTGGATCCAAGGATTATGGAAGACTTACTGTTTCAACTAATATCCGAGCTAATATTGAAATTATAGATACATACCCTCCAGAATCCTTCTATCCACCACCAGAAGTATTTCATTCATTAGTGTTACTGACTCCAAAGGATAAAATAGAAGTTAATTTAGAGCTTTTAGATAACTTATTGATTAAACTATTCTCGCAGAGAAATAGAATTGCAAAAACGGTTTTAAGAAAAACCCTCATAAATGATTTTGGTTTAGATAAAGGCATGGAATCGTTTAAAGCTATAGTCGAATCAATACCTGAAAATAAGAGAGTTTACCAATTAACGATAGATGAGATAATTTCTATATGTAATAGATTAAAGCAATAATAGTATTTAATAATCTAAGCATAATATCCTAGGCTAACATGTAAAGCTGCTAAGAATTATGTATGGAGCCTATTTATCTTAGCTATTTACGATAGGCTTTGTTAACTTTAGATTTATTTGAGAGTTCCCTCCCCTATTTATGGTGTTAATATAGTTAAATTTGTTAGAGAGAGAACTCCATTTACTCTAGTTGTTATGGTGCTTACATATGTTTTCGTTCTTCTAGGATGGCTTCAGATATTCTAAGCTTATTGTTTTAGGTTATGTATCTATATTATCGTGGTTTAGATCTTTAAGCTTCCCATTTGAATTTGATGGGAGGGATGCTAGGATTATGGTTGATCTATTGTAAGTAGGTTTTAAGAGGAGGTTATTTATGTTGTGTTTGAGCCATTATTGAGGAGGATTCTACATATGGGTTTGTGATGCTGCAACATACTTACATCACTAACATTAAAAGGTTAGAGCTATCTATGGAATATAGTTGTATTAAGTGATGGAGCTCAATACTATAAGCATCATGTAAAATATTAAACTTAAAACATTATATGGTTTAGAGGTTAGAATTAATGGAGAGAATAATACAGTATATAGGATAGAACTAGAGTATTCGATAATTATATACCGTGTATGAAGGATAGATGTGATGGTGAACATGTATTAATTCTTATGAAATCAATAGTATAGCTAAAAAACATGGATAAGAAGATAAAAGCTAAGGAATTCATAGAAACACAATACCAAAATAGAGGTGATAAAACATGCTTAAGTTAACAAAGTCTGTTAAGTTGAAGTATAGTTTTTATAGCTATGAGTTTTATTGAAGAATTTCAAATACTTGGTAGTTAATAGTGGTTAAATACTTCCCCTTGTTGATAGGCTTGAAGCTATACGTTTAGTAATTTCCTCATTGATAAGTATTTTCATAAATCTTTTTTCATGAGCTTTCAAACCATCCCTCAAGACTTTAGGATATATTCTAAGTTTTTCACCGTAAATGTATTTATCCCCTCCAAATTCCCTTATAATTTCATCGTAGTAAGGTATTTTACCTGTTTTTCTATAGATTATCCATGCTTCGTAGAGTGTAGGTCTTAAAACATATTTTTCCTCATCTAGGAGATGGATTCCACAACAGTTTCTAGCTGTATGTAAACTGAATAATCCCTCCTTACATGTTGCGAAATCAATATTAAACTTTACAGATAAATCCCTAATCATTTTAAACGTTTCTAAACGCCATTTTAATGGTGGTCTCCTCAATCTAGCTTCCCCCTCATTTTTTAAGGCATAGGATTCCCATATTAAATCGTAAACCCATCTATTTTCCAACATTCCTTTAAGGAATAATATGTCGTCTTCTAGACATCTAATAGACTCTACAATAACCTGCCTTACATTTAATGCTTTAAACTGGCTGAATAAATCCTTTACAGAATCTATATCTGAGGCTCCCGGTATTAATGGTTGATATCTAATTGCTACCGGTATATTTTCACTTAGTGTTTTCTCAATGGCTTTCAGTCTTTCTGAAGTTGTTGGTGCATTAGGTTCAATTATACGTGAAATATTATCGCTAGGCGTTACAATAGTGACTTGTAGTAGTAGGAGTCCTTTATTGCTAAGCTCTGAAATAAGCTTAAACCATACTTTCTGAGTATAGGTTATAGATTTTGTGTTTAGTATTAGCGGTATATTGTTTTCTAAGCATAGCTTTAAAACATATCTACTTATCCTATATTTATCTTCAATAGGTTGGAAGGGATCTATTAGAGTAGCCATTCTGAAAGGTATGGTTTTAAGCTTAAGTTCTCTAAGCTTTAGAATGCATTTCTTAAATTCACTTATAAGATTATATTGTGGTTTAACAGTATTTGTATTTCTATACCATTTAGCATAGCAGTATATGCATGAATAACTACATGATGTATAAGGCTCTATACGAAGTACTGAATAGCATAGTGAACTAATGTAGGAGCTTACGTTCACAGTAAGACTCATAGCTAATCGTTAATACAGATTAAGTTTAAATTAATTTATATATGTTGCTAGATTTAGAGTTATCGTTAAGGTAATATTTAAGCCGGATAACTACTATAGTATGAAGGATATTTATCAATGTATTGTTTGTGGATTATTTGTTGAGGAGAATAATCACTGTAGTTCTCCATGTAGGAAGATTATGAGTGGGAGGCAGCGTTTACTGCTTAGTAAATTTCTCTCGCTTATTTTAAGACATAAACCTAAAGAATTTAATATACAGTTAAGTAGTGATGGCTTCGTAAATATTCTTAATGTTGTTGATGTAGCTTCTAAATATTATAGATGGGTAACTCCCAAACATATTGAGGCTATTGCATTTTTAGATTCTAGAGAACGGTTTGAAATCATTAATGGCATGGTAAGAGCAAAATATGGTCACAGCATACCTGTAAATATTAAGTATCCTGAAGCTCTAAATGTTCAAGTACTTTATCATGGAACTAGCGAAGAAAACCTTAAAAACATATTAGAGGAGGGAGTTAAACCTAGGCAGCGTCTCTACGTTCATTTAACATCAAGTATTGAGGATGCATGGATTAATGCTAGGAGGAAGGGTAAACCAGTAGTTTTAGTTATAGATGCTGAAGGCATGATTAAGAATAAATTCAAGATATTTAAAGCATCTAGAAACATTTATCTAACCAAGTTTATACCCTCAATCTATATAATTAAAGTTTTAAGAATATCTAGCTATTCCTCAATATATGTTTAAGACTGTTTAGTGATGATGTAGGATGCGATAGGTTTAATAGTATTTAGGATTTTTTAACTTGATGAAGTATAGATTTACTTATGAATCCCTTCTTCCTCTTACATTCATTTTAGGTATTCTTCTCGCATATATTTCCCCATTTAAGCTGGAGTTTCTTAAAATCGTAGCTTCACTGTTTACAAGTTTCTTCTTCATATCAGCACCAATATTTATATTCATTATACTTACATATTCATTATCAATTAGAGCTGGAAACTCTAGAATAGCTAACTATACTATAATATTGTTTTTCATAGTGTGCTTTACAATATCTATTATTACAGCTACTATACTATCTCTAAGTAGAGGGTTTAGTACTGGTTTTAGTATTCCTAGCTTAATGCTTTTAGAGGTAGCTATGGAGGGGCTGTTAAAGCCAATACCGATATCTATTGCCTTAGGAATTGTATTCTCATTAACTATTATTCCTAGGTTTGATGTAGCTAAGAAAATAGTAACTATACTTAATAGAGTTATAATGTATTTTTTAAAAATGATCGTTAAGGTGCTTCCAGTAGTTTCCATATCGTTTGGAGTATCTTTCTACTATAGTTTAGGAGGATACTCTATACTAGCTTATACTGAGGCTTTAATGCTCATGCTTATCTTCAGTTTCTCCTATATCCTTATAATAATTCTAATAACTGCTAAATTTTTAAATATTGGTTTTAGAAGGTTAATATCTTATTTTTTAAAGATTATGGCTGCTGGAATATCTTTACCATCCTCCTATATTCTCCTTCCAGTACATCTTAAAATCTTCAATGACCATTTTAAAATTGATAGAAGTATAGGGGATACCGTTATAGCGTTAGGTGCTGCTTTAAATAGAGCTGGAAGCATTATAGGGGTTATTTTAAGTATTAGTATAGTATCCAAATATATGAATGTTCAAGTAGATTTAGTGCAATACATTGTATTAGCGATTGCAGTAGCTATTGTTGGTTTTGCTTCTCCAGGTATACCTGGAGGAACAATACTAGTAGCGATGCCGGTAATAATGAGCATCATTAATGTATATGATACAGCTATGTTCAGCATAACGTCTATAGCTACCTTTAACGGAATAACAATTCTCACAGCACCTACAAATGCCGTAATTACAGGATGTATAGCATTAATAGTAGAAAGATTTCTAGCTAAGCTATAAGCTTAAATCTAGTAATTCCTATATTATAATTAGCCTAATTTAAAATTAAGTTGTAGACTTAACAATCTTAAAGCTACGATCAGCTATGTTGAGATATGGTAGGATAATGTTAGTAGATTTATCTAGGAGTAACATGATCTTAACTCTACACTATGTATCGTTAATCTTATGAAGGTTTAAATAGCTACTTACTATGTTATTCTATTGGTAATCGTTAATGTTAGGTATTGTATTTATCATTATATGATTTGGTTTTTCTTATTTTCCCTGATGAATTTTTGAAGAGCCATACGTATAATATCTGATTTACTCACTTTAAACTCATTAGCTATTTTAACTACTTCTTCAAGCATATCATCATCGATTTTAACACATATAATATTTGTCTTCTTCATAATTCTAACCATATATTTAGGTTCTACATATAAACTTTACTTAAATGAATCTGATATATTTTAATTATCCATAGCATACTGGGCGGCTTGGTAAACTTTACTTTCTCAATAATATATTTACCTGCTATATTTTTCATCTATTATCTCCAATATGTTTTAACTCTTCAATACGACATTTAATATTAAAGCTAGTTTTTAATACTGGGTTAAGCCATATGAGGTAAATTACAAATATCCATGATGTTACTACGTATTTCATGTAAAATGTAGGCTATAGAGTTTATATGTTTTCTTCAGTTACAATTATAAAGCGATATCTTATAGTTACTAATTTAAAACTTTTAACATAAGCTTACTAATATCTGTAGCCTCATAATTCTTGATGTAAGTATATGTAGCTGGTATTGGATTTAAAGATGTTATGCAAACCTTAAATTTAAATATTTAAACTTGTATTAAATCTGGGGTTTTATGAGCGAGTTTGAGGAGGCTATTGGTAAAGTTACTCATTTCTTCCCGAAAATTAGCGTATGTATTGTTAAGCTTACTGATGATTTAAAAGTTGGTGATGAAATTGTTATTAAGGGTAAAACTACAATGCTTAGACAAATTGTTGAATCAATGCAGATTGAACATAAACCCATTGAAACCGCTAAAGCAGGTCAAATCATAGGGTTAAAAGTTAATGATAGAGTACGTGAAGGAGATACTGTTTATAGAATTACTAAATCTAAACCCTAATTTTTACATTTAAACTGTTAAACATAATTTTAAAGAATCCTAGCTATTACTAAGCTTAACTCATACATCATATAAATCCAAGCTATATATCTGTAAGTAATTAAATAGATAATTAAAATAGCTCTCTAGTATTTAAGTATTTGACTTGTTGATATTTCTGGGCTAGCTGAAGATATTTTAATATAAACTTTAAATCCATCCTATTTTTCTGAAGAACATTGTTAGAACTATTGTTAGTATAGCCATGAATCCTAGCACTGTAAAGTAGCCATATTCTAAATGTAGTTCAGGCATATATTCAAAATTCATTCCATATATTCCAGCAATTATTATTAGTGGAAGTGCAATTACGTTTATTGCTGTAAGTTTCTTCATGACCTCATTAAGATTTAGAGAGATTAGTGATAAGTGTAGTTCTCTTAAATCTACAAGTCTATCAAGCTGCATTTCAACTATTTCTATTATATGAGCTAAATCCTCATAAACTTCTCTAAGAAGTCTTTCACATTCCCTTGAAATTGCATATATACCCTTCCCTAAGAGTAGGGAAACTATTTCCCTTGAGAAATAGAAAACTCTTCTTAGAATCATAAGAGTTCCTTTAATACTTCTAAGAATTGCTATATTTAGTCTTGATGATTTATGTAATACATCTTCCAACTCATCAATTTCCATTCCTATCTTGCTTAGTATTTCATAGTATACATCTATTAGATTAAGCATAGCTACAGCTATAGCTACATTAACATCCAATTCTCTAATCCTGTAAGCATTAATATTCAATGCTTCCTTAAACTTATTTATGAATTCTCTATCATCTGATACTATTGCTACAAAGTCTCTACCAGTAACAATTATTAGCGTGTACGGCTTTATCCCCTCAGAATATCTATAAATTGTTAATATTAAAGCAAGATAATCCTCAACAATTACTCTAGGTCTCTCTAAATCGTGTTTAATAAGTGTTATTAATGTTTCAGATGCATTTATCTCTTTAAGTATAAGGTCGATTTCACTCATAGATCCCAAAATTAAGGTTTTAACCCCTCTATCTTTTACATACTTTAAAATAGGCTTAACATGACTTCTATCATAAGATAAATATTCAACCATAAACATAATATTTAAAACTCAAATATTACTTTAATGTTAAATATCTTATAAACTTAGTATGAAGACATATTATGGTTAATAACTAAGTTTACAGGATACATTAAATAGTAGCTTTCTTTAACCTATAATATTGCTTACCTATAATTACTATTTCATCATTATGGCTACTATGGAGTTTATGGTTTGCTTGATTTCTCTATTTTTATAAAAATTTGTTAAATTACTCCTAGTAGTTTTAGTAGGTCTTCTAGTATTGCTGATATGTTGTTTGCTAATGTATCGAAGAATCCTTGTACTCCACCACTACCTCCAATATTTACATTTGAAAAAACTCTAGTTAGAAATGTTACTATAGCTGTTAGTGAAAGCATACTTAACATTAACAACATAGCCTCCTCAATAAGCGGTGAACCCCTCCTACTCCTCAACAATCTAGATAACCAAACCATACCAATATAAATATAAATCAAAAACAAATATAACCACCAATATTACAAATATAAATACTCTTATAATGTAAACCGCTATTTATGAATTCTAAATTCAAAATCATAGAGTATTAAATTTGGTAACATTATAGTATTTAAAGCTACGGTTTAGTTGATAGTCAAGTTTAAATACTTGTTATAGTTTAGGCTTTGGTGATGCTTATTGATGAAAAGATTGTTGTTACTGCTGCTCTTCCATATTCAAATGGTGAGCTGCATTTAGGACATATTGTTTCAACATATCTTCCTGCAGATATATTTGTTAGATATTTAAGACATAGAGGTGCTGATGTAGTTTTCATATGTGGTGGAGATGATTATGGTACCCCTATTCTTATACAGGCTGAAAAGGAGGGTAAGAATCCTGAGGATTATGTTGAGTATTGGCATCAACAACATATAAGGGATTTTACTGATACCGGTATAAGTTTTAATTTCTACTATAAAACTCATTCAAAAGAGAATATTGAGCTTACACAGCATTTCTTTAAGACTCTATATGAGAGAGGCTACATATATACTAGGGAAATTGAGCAGTACTATTGTGAGTATGATGGTAAGTTTCTACCGGATCGATATGTTAAGGGAACATGTCCATTTTGTAATTCTCCTAATCAGTATGGCGATGGATGTGAGAAATGCGGAAGAACTTATGAGCCTATAGAACTTATAAATCCTCAATGTGCAATATGTGGTAAACCACCATTAAGAAGGAGGAGCTTACACTTCTTCTTTAAGCTTTCATCTTTCTCTAATAGATTAATGGAGTGGCTTGAATCCAATAGTAACTTACAGGATGAAGTTAAAAACTATGTTTTAAACTGGATTAAAAACGGCTTAAGGGATTGGGATATTACTAGAGATATTACATGGGGTGTACCTATACCTCTTGAAGAAGCTAAGGGTAAGGTTCTTTATGGATGGTTTGATAACCATATAGGCTACATAGCATTTACATTAAAGTACTTTGAAAATATAGGTAGGGGTAAAGATTATGGTAGGGAATTCTGGAATAAAGCTAGAATATATCACTTCATAGGTAAAGATATTGTCTATCACCATTTCCTATTCCTACCAGCTATGAGGATGGGGGAGGGAAGCTTTAAGCTACCGGACTATATACCTACAAGAGGGCATCTATTACTTCAAGGACATAAATTCTCTAAGAGTAGAGGATGGTATATAAGTTTAAGAGAATTTCTTAATCTATTTCCAGTAGATTATCTTAGATTTTATCTAGCTTTAATAACACCGTATTCTCAAGCAGATGTAAACTTTGACTGGGATGAGTTTCAATCTAAAATAAACAGTGAACTTATAAACAATATCGGTAACTTCATACATAGAACATTAACATTTACATGGAGAAGCTTTAACGGTAAGATTCCTAAGCCAGGTAGCTATGATGAGTTAGATAGTGAAATATTGATGGAAATTAGGAGTCTTGAAGAGGAATTAACAAAGCTTATGGATAGCTTAGAGTTTGATAAGGCTTTAAGAAGGATAATTGAGTTTTCATCATTCTGTAACCAATACTTCCAGAGGAAAGAACCGTGGAGAACTAGAGATCCCAATTGTATATATCTAAGTATAAATGCTACTAGAACTCTAGCTATAATTCTAGATCCATTTATTCCATTCTCAATGGAGAAGCTTTGGAATATGCTTAACATACCTGGAAACATACATAATGAATCTTGGAATATTGCATTTAGATTAGAAATTAAGGAAGGACATGAAATAAATAAGCCTCAACCACTATTTAGAAGAATTGAAGACCATGAAATTAAGGCTCAGAAGGAAAAGCTTAAAGACAAATAGCTTAGTAGTTCATTGCTTATTTTAGCTTAGCTATTTTTAAGGCTTTAAGAACTGGAGTACTTACCAATACGAATATTATAGTCATAAATATTCTTTCAGTAGCTGAAATAGGAAGCATATACATGAATAGTGAAGGTATGTTTGGGAGATTAAGGCTTTTAAGCCATCCCTCTATGCTTTCTAAGGGAATAAATAGACCAATACTATTTATAAATACTATATTGCCAACCATATGGTCTGCTACTAGTCCACAGTAGCCAATAATAGCAAGCATTATTAAATGTTTAACTCCACTACTTGGTGAAATAGATATTTTATCTCTTAGAATAAGAATTAAAGCTATACCAGTAAAATGCATAATTGGATAGTATGGTGCAGCTATGCCAATCCATGTAGTATACCATGATAAAGCTGTAACTGTAAGAATCGTAAAGGCGTAAATCCACTTTTTACTAGCTAGAAGTCCACCTATTAATGCACTTATAACAGGACATGGAATTAGAAGCAATCCGAAAATTGAAGGTGATCCTGGAGGTAAAATCCATGCAGCTAAAGCTGCAATAAACATAGCTAAAGATCCTACTAAAGGACCTAGAATAACTCCAAATAACGGAGCAATACTAGCTGCTAATTCTATTCTAGCACCTGATATTCCAACTACTGGAATACCTGGTAAAGCTGAGAGTATAACGTAAAGAACTGAGAAAATAGCTATTAAAGTAATATCCCTAGTCTTAAGCATACTCTCACAACAATAAAGTATACAGGGTTTTATTAAACTTTACTGAAGTGTATAAAAGTAAACAGTATTGAATTATAACATAACTAAATTGTAGGGATCCTAATTATAGCAAGATAAGATTTCTTAGTATGGATTTAATTCTTAATGTTGATTAGCGATTTTATCTTCAACTATTTTAAATTCCATATTTACAAATATTTTCTCTTTTTCAAGAAAGTTTAATACTTCTCTTCTTAAAGATTTTTCAAGAACTTCAGGAGGATAGACTCCATATAAATTATTCTTTTTAGTTAATGCCTTTATGAATGCTATAGTACATATAGCTGTTGGATATGATATATAGTTTGATCCTGGAAGTATCTTGCTTATTTGGGTTTGGCTTGGAAATATTACGTAGGATCTCATAAGTGCTTTTTCTCCTCTTATCCTTCCATAGTTATCTATGAATACTGCGAAGTATGCTTCCTCAATAGCTCCATTTTCAGTTAGCTTTATTACTTCATTTGGTGGTGGAGTATCTGGAAGTATAGAGTACATGAATCTTTTAGGTGAAATCCTTCTTCCCTTATATGAGATAGGTTCATCATCAAATATTCCTATTCTATAGAGTGTTCTTAAAACCTCTATATCACTACCTGCAGCCTTAACATCTAGGTTTTTAATCTTTATGAAGTAGGGTATTGTATATACTTCATCGCTTGAAATAAGATAGGTATTCATTCTACCGAATGGTTCTGGAAACTCGTATGGCTCAATTTCACTAAACGGCTCCTTAAATATGAATCTTCCATTACGATAGATTAAGCTTCTAGAAGCTACATTGAATAGTTCTGCTTTAGACCATGGAATAATAAACTCGTTTCCTCTCTGCTCCTCTAAAGTCTTAATTGATATCGTTTCAATTCTATCAAGCTCCTCTGAGTTTTCCCTAGCTAGCAAATTGGTTAATCCTGGTGATGCTCCAGCATTTATTAATGCAAATAGGTTGCTTGCTTCAAATCTATGGTTAAGATTAAGCTGCTCAGCTATTTTAGATTTTCCGCCGAAACATGCAAGATCTATATAGTTTACTCCAGCTTTCAATGCAATATCCATTATCCTAATGTTTATAGGATATTCTCTATCACCAATATGGTATGAAGTAGGTAGTGCATTTACAATTAAATCATAGTTTCTCACTTCACTATAAACTTCGTTTTTTAAAACATCACACTCCATTATGGTGAAGCCATCATTATCCATTAGGAAGCTCTTCATCTTCTTTAAATTTTTATCTATACATAGTATTTCATCTGCTATCTCCATATTCCTCAATATGCGTGCAATAGCAGAGCCAACAGCTCCACATCCTAGAATTGCTATTTTCACATAGATCACCAGTACCATGCAAAGAGATAGCTCCCCTATAGCTTATTAGGAAGCCAATATATATGGATTACCGCTTTAATACAAGTATATAACTACATGCTATGTAGATTCCTCCAAAACTCCCTCCAAATCCTAGGTAATACTTCAGCAGCTCTTCCCCTTATTGATACTGTTACGTAAGGTGTTAAAACTGTTTCCTCAGGATTGATTTCTATGACTTTAATTCCTCTTCTTAATGCTATTAATGGTAGCTCACATGCTGGAGAGACAATACCTGAAGTACCTATAACGAGGAACAAGTCGGCCTTCATAGTTTCTCTTAATGCCCTATCGAAACCTAAAACAGGTTCTCCAAACTGAACTACATGCGGTCTTAAAGCTTCACCGCATGAATGAAGTGGAGGAATAGATTTTAATGGGGTTTCAGGTAAATCAACTATTTCCCCATCTCTTAAACATCTTCCCTTCCACATGTTTCCATGAAGCTCAATTATGTTTCTACTTCCAGCTAATCTATGAAGTCCATCTACGTTTTGGGTTATTAAACAAAATCCTTTAAAAAAGGACTCCATCTCTACAAGAGTATAGTGAGCAGCATTAGGCCTACATTTAGCAACAAGCTGTCTTCTCCATTCGTAGAACTCCCATGTACCTCTATTATTCCATGGAGGATGAGCACGTAAAGCAAGCTCTCTTGCAACAGGATTTTCCCACATGGATCCCTTCCCTCTAAATATTGGAACCCCGCTTTCAGCAGATATACCTGCTCCAGTAAGTACTACTACGTATAGGTCTCTACTTAAAGCTATATTTGTTTTGTTAAGCAATTCAACCATATAGCTACAAGTAGTTTAGAAATATAAATCTAAGTTTAAAATTAGTAGATTGTTCTAGATGAAAAGCCATGAGAAATCAGGATAATTCTCTCTTCTATCAATTCTTTCAGCTAGTACTTGAGCAATTATTGGTAAAGCTATAGTTGCATCACAGTAGCATTGAGTATTCCTTCCACTCTTAGCTTCCTTACCCCAGCTTATAGCCTCCTCGAAAGTAGCACCTGAAAGCCCACCCCAGTGAGGTGCATCCGTTGTTATTTGGATAGCGTATTTATGCGGGTACTCTAACTTACCTCCTTTAAGTATACCTATAATTGCTGTTAGTAGCTGTGCAAAGTCTTTAGGTACTCCACCACCAATATATATTACTCCTGTCTCATTATTTCTTAATCCTATTTCAGTTAGTTCATCGAAATCCTTCATCTGATCAACAATAATATTTCTCTTATCTATTCTTCTACTTAGTACTGCTGCTATACCGTATTCACTATCTACAATAGCTGGGCTGAAGACAGGTACTTTATGCTTATATGCTGTAGCCAGTATAGAATCTATATTTCTCTCATATAGGAACTTACCGAAAAGCATACAGAACTCCCTAGATGAGTATGGATAGTTGTCTCTTAGAGTATTTATGAATTCCCTTATAAGCTCAGTTATTTTTCTATATTTTAATCCATCAGTAAAAACATCATAGTATCTAAATACACCGTACTTAAACAATTCTTCATCATTTACAAGCCAATGTCCCTGATAATATCCATGAAGTGAATCCTGTATATCCTCAGAGATATTAGCACCTGTAGAGATAAGAACATCTATATATCTTCTCTCTATTAACCACTTAATAATCTTCCATTGACCTGTAGTACTCATAGATCCTGCTAAACCCATTATAATTGTTAAATCTCTACTTCTCAACATTTCAAGCCAGGTCTCAATAGCTTCGCCAAGCTTCCTCCCCTGAAAACCTGTCTTAGACATTTCAGATAGTAATTGGGAAATAGTTTTAGGAGTTTTAACCTCAATAGCTTCCAGCTTCCTAGTAAGATACGGGTTTTCATTTCCTCCACTATGAGGCTTCATAATGACTGCTTACTGAGAAGTTTAAAAACTTATCTATTTAAAACTTAATTTAGAAGCTAATTAGTTATAGTTTAAAATTGGAATGTTAAGTATTGCTTACCAGTCCATGACAGGAAATGGTTTTAGCTAGGTTTAACTTAAATTTACTCTTAGTTTGAGGGGAAAAATTTATTAATCCAGTTTTATGATAGAGATTGGTGTTTATCAAAGTTGCCAGCATGGATGCTGGTAATGTATAGTTACAAATTAAAATCTATTTTGGTATTGAACTATTTCTCTGATGGTGATCTGGAAATTGGAGTATGATGTAGAGTTAATAAATATCACTAAGAAATACGGTAATACTCCGGTTCTCTCTAATATTTCTCTAAATGTAGAAAGTAATGAATTCTTCTCTATTCTTGGACCTAGCGGCTCAGGTAAAACCACTATTCTTAGAATAATTGCTGGATTAGTGAAGCCTGATGATGGATTGGTGAAGATAAAAGGTGTTGATGTAACCTTTCTACCACCATATAGAAGAAGGGTTGGAATGATTTTCCAGCATTTAGCTCTATTCCCTCACTTAACAGTCTTCGAAAACATAGCTTACAGCTTAAGAATTATGAAGATACCTGAAAACGAGATTAGAAGGAGGGTGAAGGAATACTTGGAAATCGTAAATCTTCCAGCTGAAATATATGCTGGAAGAAGAATTAATCAGTTAAGTGGAGGACAGCAGCAAAGAGTTGCTATAGCTAGAGCATTGGTTATGGAGCCTAAGGTTCTACTATTAGATGAGCCTTTAGGATCTCTAGATTTTAAACTGAGACAGCATATGATGCTTGAGCTTAAAAGACTTCAGAGAACTGTAGGAACAACTTTCATCTATGTTACTCATGATCAGGAGGAAGCCTTAATAATGTCTGATAGAATAGCAGTATTGAACAATGGAAGAATAGAACAGATTGGAAGTCCATCTGAAATCTATGGGAAGCCTAAAAATAGGTTTGTAGCTTCATTTATAGGGGAAGCAAACTTTATTAATGGTAAGCTTGCCGGTGATGAAGTATTTGTATGTAGCTTCGGATATGTAAAGATACCTAGAGTAAATACAAGTCTAAATGGAAGAGCAGTATTATCTATTAGGCCTGAAAGAATAAGGATTGGATTAAGTCTTGAAGGATTAGATAACATATATAAGGGAGAGATTGAGGAGAAAATATATACTGGTAGCTACGTATACGTTAAAGTAAAAGTTTCAGAGGATACATTTCTGAAATGTCTAGTTCCAGTTGTAGATATTGAGAATTTAGGGCTTGAGGAAGGAATGAATGTAGCTATAGGATGGAATAAACAGGATATAATTGGAATTTTTGAAGATTAAAATGAAGATTTTAAGCCGTATAGGGCTTCATGGAACTTCACTATTCCTCCTATTTCCCCCTCTAGTTTTCCTAGCTATCTTCTTCTATATTCCATTCATAATAGCTTTCCTATACAGTATTGGAATTATAGGACGTGAGAGGGTTATCAATATAGCTCCTACATTAAGCTATTTTATTGAAGCTTTAAACCCATTATATTTAAAAGTAGTTGCAAACAGTTTATATATAGCTGCAATAACAACAATTTCATGTTTAATCATAGCTTACCCTGTGGCCTACTATATTGCATTGAAAGCATCATATAAGTTGAGGAATCTATTAATGATTGCGGTTATACTTCCCTACTGGATTAGTTTCCTACTTAGAACATATGCGCTTATGACTATACTTTCATCTTTAAATATGCTTTTCACATATCATGCAGTAGTTATTGGAATGATCTATGATTATCTCCCATTTATGATTCTTCCATTATATGTAAATCTTGAAAAGCTTGATAGGTCTCTTCTTGAAGCTTCATATACTCTTGGAGCTAGCCCTACTAAAACATTTCTTAAAGTAACATTACCATTATCACTACAGGGAATAATTGCTGGATGTATTCTAGTATTCGTACCGGCAACTGGAGAGTTTATAGTTCCATATATGCTCGGAGGCGTATCGGTAACTACTATTGGAACTCTTACTTGGGATTTATTTCTTAAATTCCATAACTGGTGGAGGGGAGCTGCACTATCAATAATATACATATTCATAATACTTGCAATGCTAATAGTATATGTTAAGAAGATAGGTGGAATAGAGATATGAGTTTAACAGATAATTTAATGAAGATACATACCATAGCAATACTTCTATTCCTGTATGCTCCTATAGCTATTGTGGTTTTATCATCTTTTAACGAGTATGGAGGGTTGTCAAGCTTTAAATTCACTACGAGATGGTATGAATCCCTACTTCAAAACAGTACTGTATGGAAAGCATTCAGTAATAGCTTATTAGTAGCTATACTATGTGCATTAATATCTGTTATTCTAGGTTTTATATCTGCATACGGATTGGTGAGAGCCAATACAGCTTTTAAATCCAGTATAGAATCTATCTTCTACATCCCAATAATAATACCTGAAATAACTGAAGCATTATCACTACTCCTATTCTATAATCTTCTATCATTTCCATTAGGATTCATATCCGTACTAATAGGTCATACTGCATTCAGTATATCCTTTGTATTCGTAGTTTCTAAAGCTAGACTAGCAGGATTTGATAGATCTCTCGAGGAAGCATCTATGACTCTAGGAGCTAATCGACTCCAGACATTCATAAAGATAACACTACCACTATCAGCACCTGGAATAATTGCAAGTATGCTATTATCCTTCACTCTTTCATGGGATGACTTCATAAAAACAGTTTTTACTACAGGACCAGGATTCCAAACCATACCTCTAGTAATATGGTCTCAGTCAGCTAGGGGAGGAGTAAGTCCGGAGCTTAATGCATTAACAAGCTTAATGCTAGTAATATCAATAACTCTATCATACCTTTACGTAAAAATGATTAAGAGATAACTAAGATGGTTGACATCAGTAGTAAGCTTATAACCAACAATATTCAATATCTTAGAATATTAACGTTCAGAATCATATATTTGTAAATAATACTTATAGTTTAAATTTCATAAAGTTTATATATTTCGATATTAGATTACAGTTGTGAGTGATAAAGTTAGTAGAAGAAGTTTTCTTAAAGTAGCTATTACAGGAGCTGTAGGATTTGCTTTAGGCTATGGTGCTGGATGGTTTTTAGGTTCATCAATAAATCAGGCAAGAATAGTAGAGTTAATGAGGGAGATTGAGGAGTTGAAAAGCTTAAAGATTAAGCCTACTTTCGAGGGGAAGATTAATATTTATAATTGGTCATACTATATAAATGAAGCTCTCCTAGATGTTTTTGCAGGAAAGACCGGAATATCTAGAGGGGAAATAGTATATGATGTTTTCGAGGATCCTGCTGAACCGTTAGCAAAGCTTGAAGCTGGAAGAAGCGGCTACGATGTAATTATCTTACCTGACTACTGTGTACATTACGCTATTAAAAGAAATTTACTGAAAGAAATAGATTTAAGCTTAATTCCAAACTTTAAATTTGTAGATGAGGAGTTTAAAAATCCACCCTTCGATCCCGGAAATAGACATAGTATAACCTATATGTGGGGTACAACAGGATTTGCATGGAGAAGTGATCTAGTTCCTGAAGGAGTAGTAAGTCTGAGGCAAATTTTCGATCCTAACGCTGGATTTCTTGAAAAGTATAAGAGGAAAATAACAATGCTTGAAGAAGCTTTAGAAGTCGTGGTTTCATGTAAAGTATTTCTTGGAAGAAACATTAATGATTGGAGTGATAAAACTCTAGAGGAAGTTAAGGAAGTCCTTAAGAGACAGAAACAGTATATAGCTGCCTATGCTGGGACAAGTGTATATTATGAGGGGCTTTCAAGCGGAGCTATTTACGTTGCTCATTCATACAATGGGGATATAATGCGTTTATGGAGTGATAAACCGGAAACTAAGGATAAGGTAAAGTATAGAGTTCCAGAAGAGGGAGGAACTAAGTGGACTGATAATCTATGTATACCTAAAGATTCACAGCATCCAATTACAGCACATGAATTCATAAACTTTCTTCTCGACCCAGTAGTTGAAGCTATAAACTCAACATATATAGGATATGCAAACCCAGTATCAGCATCTAAAGTCTTCATCCCAGAGGATATCTTAAATGAGCCAGCAGTATATCCACCAGATGAAATTAGAAGAAAGCTATGGTTCCTACCAATGCTAACAGAGGAGGAGAAGAGAAAGCTTGATGCTTTATGGGAAGAGGTTAAAATTTCATAGTCGAATCCTAAAATTACTTAATTTATTCAAGTTAGTTGCTATCAGCTTCTAAGCTAAATCTCTATGAATTAGGATTTATTTCCCTTATTGTATTAAGAAGGAGATCAATTTCATACATGGTATTGTAGAAGTGCGGTGATATTCTTATAGTTCCAGGTCTTGATGAAACTTCAATTCCTCTCCTACTTAGATTGTTTCTAATTAAATCATGTTTTCCAGTTTTAAAAACAACTATTCCAGCCTTACTACTACGTGGAGTTATAACTTCATAGTTTAAATCCGTTAAGCCATCTATTAATTCATCTATAAGCTTCTCCGTATACGTGTATTTCTTAGGCATTTCATGTTTTAATGCAAACTCTAATGCTGCCTTACCACCGTAAAGCGATATTTCAGTCCATGTCCCCATTTCAAATCTTGAAGAATCCTTAGAAGGCTCAGCATTAAATATATTGAATGGAGAACTGAAAACATTACTCCACCCATTGATTTTCCTCTTAACTACGTTATCTCTAACTCCATGCCAGCTTAAAACTGCTGGTGTTAAGGTATCTAGAGATTTCCTATTAACGTATATGTATGCGATTCCATGCGGACCCATAAGCCACTTGTAAAGTCCAGATACTAGAACATCTATACCTTCATATTTAACATTAATATCAATTACCCCTAATGCTTGGAATGAATCGGAGATTATTATGGCTCCATGCTCATGAGCTATTCTAGCTATCTCTCTAATATTCTCCCTATATCCTGTTATCCATGAAACATAATCTACAACTACAGCTACAGTATTATCGTTTATTGCCTTCTCATACTCCTCTAAAGGTACATATCCGCCTACAGGATTTACAAATACAACTTCACTAATTAATCCCTTATTTCTCAATGTAAGCCATGGATAAATATCTGTAGGGAAATTTAAAGGACTAACAACAACCCTACCCTTAAAAGGTATTGAAGCGGCAATCATAGCTAATCCTGTTGAAACGTTTGAAACAATAGCAATTTCATCAGCTTCAGCTCCTATGAGCTCCGCAAATAGCTTTCTATTCTCATAAACCTTTACGAGAACATCATCCCATGGCTCACCATTATTAACATAAAGGTCTAGAAAATCCCTCATAGCATTGTAGACATCAATAGTTATAGGTCCAGCACCCGCATTATCAAGATATGCGCTATACCTATTTAGAAGAGGGATTCTAGACCTAACCTCACTTATCCATTTAGGAAGAGACATAAAATCCAAAAATTAAAGATACATAATAATTTTACGCTAGTATTTACATAAGTTTTAAACGTGAGTTAATTAAGTTACTAATAATTGATTCTGAAGGAATCATTGTCATAGTATTAAGCAAAATATGAGCCCGTCATTAAACCATTAGCTTCTAGAAGTTATATTTTATAGGAAAATATTTATTTCAGTATATTTCATTAACGATTAATGAAAATAATACCTTTAAGTTCGGATTCTATGGGAGCTAGGAGTATGGCTACATTTATTGAAACAAGAGACTTAAAGATTATGATTGATCCTGGTGTAGCTTTAGGTCCATATAGATATGGGCTACCACCACATCCATTAGAGTGGGAGAAGCTGGAAAGCGACTGGAAAACAATAGTAGAGTATACTGGGAAGGCGGATATAATTGTTATTACTCATTACCATTATGACCATCATAATCCATGGAATGATCTTGAAATATTTAGAGATAAAATCCTTATAGTAAAGGATCCAGTTAACAATATAAACTATAGTCAGAAGGGAAGAGCTCAATTCTTTCTAAAGCAAATTAGAGGAATACCTAGAAGGGTAGAGGTTGCTGAGGGATTTAGAATACATGTAGGAGAAACTAAGCTGGAAATTTCTAAAGCAGTATTTCACGGTATAGATTCTAAGCTAGGTTATGTAGTGGAGGTTTATGTAGAGAATGGATTAGAAAGCTTCCTATATTCAAGCGATGTTGAAGGGCCAAGTATAGATGATCAATTATCGTTTATAATTGAGAAAAATCCTAGAGTAGTTATGATTGATGGACCTATGACATACATGCTTGGATATAGATACCCTACTGAAAGCCTAAAGGCCTCAGTAAGAAATCTATTAAGACTCATAGATACTGATGTAAATTACATGATTTTAGACCATCACCTATTAAGAGATCTTACATGGAGGGATAAGATAGTAGAAGTAATTAGTAAGGCTGAAAATAGGAAAATCAAGATTTTAACATCAGCTGAATATATTGGAAAAAATTTAAATATGCTTGAAGCTAGAAGAAAGGAACTCTATGAAACATATCCTGTTAAACCATCTGAAATTAGGAATTGGGCTACTGAGGATTAAACCATACTAGAATTGGGATTGTATAGCTAAGTTTAAAAGTATTTATCTATATAGTATTATGGTTTCAATGAGAATAGGTATTGAAGGATTTAGTTTCGATGCTGCACACTATACTACAGGTATAACTGAGAAATGCCTTAATATTCATGGTCATACATTTAGAGTTGATGTTGAAGTTGAAGGTGAAATTAGTAGGGAGACAGGTATGGTTATTGATTTTGAGCTTGTTAAAGTAATTGTGAAAAGGGTTCTTGATGAATGGGACCATAGCATACTTATACCTGAACCAGATCTAGATAAGATCAGAATTGAGGGACCGTTTAAAGTTAAGATAAAAACTGTTAATGGACCTGCTGCAACAACAGAATATATTGCTTTAAACATAGCTAGAGAAATTGGTAGAGAACTAAACTTGAAGGTAAAGGTTAGAGTCTATGAGGGATTTAGAAGCTACGCTGAAGCAGTATTTAGCAATGCTAAAATACCATAGTCCTAATTATTTTATCCATAGCTTACTTATACTAAGCATATGGTAGTCCTTTCTAGCTTTGTCAAGTAGGAATTCAATAGCTTCCTCAATTGATGGATTACCGTTAAACTCATCTAGGAGAATACGGATGGCTTCACGGTAAAGCCTTATTTCAGTCAATCTTACATTTGCTAATACTAATAGTTTCTTTTTTAAATCTGTATCAATAGGGTTTCTATCCATTATTAATCCTGGACATCTACCTAAAGCCTTACTGTAAACATCAATATCGACAACTCTACCATTCCTCGTCACATACATGAATGGATAAAACCTACATGTTAACGGCTTAAACTCATGAATAGCACATTTACCATTATCGAGTAGGAATACGCATCCACCCATATTCTGCTTCAATGCTAAACAATACTCCCTCCTCTTAGTCTTAATGGATGGAACACTACTTGAAGAACCGGTATGAGGCTTTATAAATATTTCAGGTTTAAAATCACCATAATATACAATACGGAAAACATCAAGATGTGTTAAAGGAACCCAGTAAATCTTACAGCACTGACCATCCATCCTACAGTTAAACCTAACCATACGATACTACTCTATAGTATCCGACTTATAAGATTTTAACTTCTAGAATGAATTATTAACATTAATAATCATTAGTGTCGATCTAGCAATATAAGCTGAAAACTAGCTTACTAGCTTCAATAATTTCAGAGTCTGCCTGAAAACTCCATAATTAATTTATAGTTAAATTATTAACCTAATTAAGTCTTAACAACATTTAAAGAGTTTTCAGATGAGTTCTCAGTCTAAGCCATAATATCTACCATGAGAGATACGGTTTTAAATCTATTCAAGCATAGTTACCAACTAGAATGATGAAGTCTATTCAATACTATTAAAATCTCTTCATGTATTAAGATGTAGTTATATCATGTAGAATTATAATTAAGCTATAGAGTGAATCGTGGAAATAATGTATGGTATGTTATGGCTGAGTTATATTGCTTTTGATGGTTAGGATTTGTTGTGGGGTTATGTAGTTACTTCATTGTTTTTAAATCTTTTAGGATGTCTTCAGTTTTAGCTATGGTTTCATCGTATTCCTTCCATGTGTGAGCTGTTGATGTATACCATCTACCGTATGGGCTATGTGAAGTGAATACTCCCTTCAGGAGGAGGGATGTGAAGAATGTCTTATACATGTTCTTATTGATTTGAACTGTATCTCTATAGTTTCTTATTTCCTTTTCTGTGAAGTATATTTGGAATATTGAGCCAACATATCCAATAAATACATTAATGTTTTTAGATGTGAATACATCTCTAAGTTTATCTATGAATTTTTCAGTTGTACTGTTTAGTTTAAGGTATAAATCACTATCTACTTCTATCTCCCTAAGCATTGCATATGCTGCCACCATAGTTAACGGATTTGTAGTAAACGTTCCAGCAATCGCTGATTTCGGGTTTTTAGGATCTGTAACCATCATATACTCCTCTCTACCAGCTGGAATATATTTCTTACTAGCTGGTAAGATATTATTGCTGCTTTACAGTTTCAAGACTCCGTAACTTAGATATAAAGTATGGGTAGTCGAGGACTTAAGCTAACAAGATAAGGGGCTTTGTTAACTTTAGACTTATTTGGGAGTTCACTCCCCTATTTATGGTGTTAGTATGTCTAAAATTGTTAGGTTTATTAGGGAGGAAACTCCATTTACTCTAGTTGTTTATTGCTTATATATATTTTCGTTCATCTAGGATGGCTTCGGATATTTAGTTTTATTGTTTTAGGTTATGTATTTATATTATCGTGGTTTAGATCTTTAAGCTTCCTATTTGAGTTTGATGGGAGGGGTGTTAGGATTGTTATGGTTGATGATACTATTATAAGTGTAGGTTCTAAGAGTAAGATTGTTTATGTTGTGTTTGAGCCATTATTGAGGAGGATTCTATATATAGGTTTGTGATGTTGCAACATACTTACATCCCTAACATTAAAAGATTAAAACTACCTATGGTTCTAATATAGTTGTATTAAGTGATGGAGCTCATTATTATAAAGCATCATGAGAATATTAAACTTAAAACATTATATGGTTTAGAGGTTAGAATTAATGGAGAGAATAATACAGTGTGTTAAGGATAGAACTAAGCTATTCGATAATTATATACCTTGTATGAAGGATAGATGTGATGGTGAACATGCATTAATGCTTATAAAATCAATAGCATACATACTAAACAAACATGGATTAACAGGAAAATAAAAGCTAAGAATTCATAGAAAACATAATACCAAAAATAGAGGTAATAAAACATGCTTAAGTTAACAAAGCCAGATAAGGTTAGCTAAAATTTAAATAGATCTAGTTTGAGTTACTTGGTGGATTTATGATTGGGAAGTTGAAAAGAATTAGGATAGCTAATCTACCAACTCCAATTGAAAAAGCATTTAATCTTTCAGAGACTTTAGGGGTTAATGTATGGTTTAAAAGAGACGACTATACGGGTATTGGTCTTGGGGGTAATAAGGCTAGAAAGCTTGAGTTTCTTATTGCTGACGTACTGGATAAGGGATGTGATACAATAATTACAAGCTGTGGTATACAGTCAAACTGGGCTAGAATGGTTGTAGCTGTAGCTAATAAGTTTAGGCTGAAAACATATCTTATACTTCGAACAGCACAATTTAAGGATATTCCTAAAGAGTATGATGGAAATTTACTTTTAGACTATATTCTGGGAGCAGACATAAAAATGGTTAAGCTAGGTATAGATGAGGAATCGACTCAGGCTATTGATGAGTTGTATAGTGAATTAAAAAGTAGAGGCTGTAAGCCATATGTAATTCCAGCTGGTGGGGAAACAGCTCTTGGAGCTTTAGGGTACTATAAGGCGTTTATGGAGATCTTATACCAAGCTGAAGAAATGGATTTAAACTTCAACTATATTATTCACGCTACAGGGGGAGGAGCAACTCAAGCTGGATTGGTTTTAGGTTTGAAATCTACAGGTTTAAAAACTAGGGTTATAGGTATTAATGTTGGGGCATATAGTGGTGAAAGGCTTAGAAGAAATGTTGTGAATTTTGCTAATGAAGCAGCTGAAATCATGGATCTAAACGTAAAGGTTAATGAAAATGAAGCTATGGTTATTAATGACTATACATTTGGAGGATATGGGCTAGCTTCAAGAGAAGTTATTGAGGCAATAAAGCTAGCAGCGCATACCGAAGGTGTAATTCTAGAACCAGTATACACGGGGAAAGCTATGGTTGGATTAGTAGATTTAGCTAAGAGGAAGATGATTAAAAATGACGATAATGTATTATTCATACATACAGGTGGAGTGCCTGGAATATTCCCATATAGGCATCTATTCAGTCAGTACTAGAAGTAAACCTTTCAGTAAGTTTTCCATAAATTACTAGAAAGGATATTGCCTTTACGGCTCTACTTGGTGTTGGATATGTAGCAACCCCACATGATTCAAGAATCTCCCTATCCTTAAGCCAGAATCCATATGGTGCTGGAAGACATGCTGTAACAGGCTTAACATACGTCCATTCCTTCAATATCGGTATCAGCTCTAAAACTATATTTGGACTTGCAGATGCATATGTAAAGCATAAAACTAATGCATGAACAGAATCATCACTAATAACAGCTTCAACAATGCTCTTACATATTTCTATATTACTCCATGAAGGCCCCATATCAATAGGATTCTCCCTAATAGATAGTGGAGGAAGTAGTCTTTCTATAATTGAATATGTTTTATTTGAAAGTTTAGCAAGATTTAATCCATATTCATAGCAGGCATCAGCTGCAATTATGCCTAGTCCTGCTTGACCAGTTATAATTGCAATACTATTACCTTTAGGTATTGGACAAATACTTAAAGCCTTCATAGCATCGAAGAAATCTTCAACATCCCTAACAGTTAAAACACCAGCTTGTTTAAAAGCTGCTTCATAAAGCTGATAGTTACCTGCAAGTGAGCCTGTATGTGTTTTCGATGCTTTATCAGCAATTCTTGACCTACCTGTCTTATATGCTACAATAGGTTTTATACAGGAAGCATGTTTAGCAGCCTCTATAAGCCTACGGGCATCATCAACTCCCTCAACATGAATAGCTATTACTCTAGTATTAACATCATCCTTAAGATATTCAATTATATCTGCAAAATCCACATTACATCTATTTCCTAAACCAACTATTTTACTAAATCCTAATCCATAAATAGTTGACATATAAGCTACTAAATGGCATACCCCACCACTCTGACCTATAAGACTTACGTTTCCCTTCTTAAGCTTTGAGAGTTCAGGTGTAAATGATGCATTAAGATCTATATCAAGATTCACCATTCCAAAAGTATTTGGCCCTATAATTTTAACTCCAGCTTTATCAGCTATGGATTTAATAGCTTCCTGGAGACGAATACCATCCTCAACTTCAGCTTCTCTAAAACCAGCAGTTATAACTACAGCCCCCTTAACATTTTTAGATACGCAGTCAATTAAAACCTGTGGAACAATACTTGAAGGAACAACAACTACAGCCAAATCAATATTTACAGGTATACTAGTAATGGACGGGTAAGATTTAAGCCCCATAACCATTTTTAAATTAGGATTTACAGGGTATATTTCACCTCTAAACCCACCATTAACTAGACTAGATAAACAATAGTATCCAAGCTTTCTAGGATTATCTGAAGCACCAATAACAGCTATAGTTTTAGGATTGAATATTGTATTAAATATGTTCATTCCAGCACCAAGCCGAAATTAAAATACACAAATATAAACGTTAATTATTGTGGTCATGTGAACTTTAGAGGTAGAAGACATGTATAGTTGATGGCTTAAGTTCACAAAGTTATCACCGTTAACAGTAGATTTTTAAACCTCCTCTATACAGAAGTTTATGACTGACTTAATTGATGTATCATTAGAAGATGTTTTAATACCGACATTAAACGTTATGCGTAAACATGGTCTACTACTAGTTACTACTAATAGAGGTGGTAAGATAAACGTAATGACTATTGGATGGGGACTTATTGGAATGTTCTGGAGAGAAACCTACTTCATGATTGCAGTAAGATCTTCAAGATATACTTATAGCTTCATAGAGGATGTGGGAGAATTTACTGTAAATGTTCCTAGGAAGGGAATGGAGTCTATTGTTGAGGGATGTGGTACGTTTTCAGGTAGGGAAATAGATAAGTTTAGTAAATTTAATATTAAGCCTGTTAGATCACGTATTGTAAAGCCTCCAATCATAGATGAGTGTATAATACACTATGAATGCTACGTTAAATATAAGGATAGACTAGATAGAAACCAGATACCTAAAGATATTATTAAATGGATATATCCATCCAATGATATACATACAGTATACTTCGGAAAAATTGAAGCAATATATGCAAAACCAAACTATAAAGACCTCCTTCCAATCTAAAATGGAGAAAATATAATTACTTCTAAACTAAGGCTGGAACTTCTAGATATTTTACTATTTAACACTTTGTAAGATTAGTATGCTAGCAAAATAATTGGATATTACCGCATATATGATGCTATTAGCTTTACTCCTCTTCTTCTCGCCTCCTCTTCAGCTACTGGATGTATTAAGTATCCAAACATTAGCTTATACATCTCACCCTTAACTACTTTAACTAGCTTTCCAGTCCTTCCATCAAACCTCACTACATCGCCACTATATATTCTAGATTTAACCTCACCAATAACTGTTATTTTCCTACCATTCTTAGAAAACCCCTCGCCATATAGATTAACCTCTACCTCTTCGCCATTAACTATAATAATTTTCCTCTCTAAATCACTTACCTCAACTCCTTCATGTCTATATAGAAAATCCGGAATAACAACTCTAGCTATATCCTCAAGGCTGAAACCTATAGTATCAGATAGCCTACTAACCTCTAAAGTAAGGCTCTTTATGGCTTCCTCAGTTTTCACTTGGGCTTCAGCTAGAGAATTAATCCTATCTGTTAAATCATTAAGATGTTTAGTAAGGCTCTTTATGGCTTCCTCAGTTTTCACTTGGGCTTCAGCTAGAGAATTAATCCTATCTGTTAAATCATTAAGACGCTTTGTTAATTTCCTTACAGCTCCTGTTAATGTCTTTAGAGTACTCCTTAAATCATTTATACCTATTAACCCCATTACAGTGTAACGGAGATCTTCGTCCTTCTTCAAGAGTTTTAGGAGATCATTACGTAAGTTAACCACAAATTAGACAATAATTTAAACAATATTTAAAGTTTTAGTTTAGACATGCTTATAAACTTAAGTTATGTTGACGGATTATCATACTAAATATCATAAATCTCATATCCAGCATGGCTTCTTCATAGAGACGCTATCATCTTAAAACATTTACATAGATAAGCTATAATATTAGAATAGTTTACTCATAAATAGGTTTTAAGTTTACAAGAGCATTTATAGCCTAGTTGAGTTTCATTATGTTTCAGTGATTAAGCTCTATGTTTGATATTATCCAGCTAATAATTCTATTATTCATAGCTTAGATTTGATTTGACCTCCTCATATCTCTATATATTTATGGGGAATAAGATAATTAATGAAACGTGTTATTACATAGTTAATTCTCTTATTCTATTTTAACAAGATGCTGCTATGAGGTTTATGAATGTAAGTTTTATTATGCCATTAAAATTTAGTAAGGTTTAATTATACGATTGAAACGTTTAAGTGGTGAAGCTATGAGTATAAATCAATTAGTAAAACAGCAATATGAGGAATATGAAAGTAAAACACTTAAATCTAGGGAAATATATTTAAATGCAAGAAACTACATGCCTGGCGGGGATACACGTAGCGTAGCTTATTTTAAGCCTTATCCATTATTCATAGAGAAAGCTAAGGGATGTAGATTATATGATGTTGATGGAAATGTATATATAGATTTTCTAAATAACTATACAGCGTTAATTCATGGACACGCTCATCCTAGAATAGTTGAAGCAATTAAAGAGCAGTTAGAAAGAGGATGGCTATATGCTGCAGGTATTGAGAGTCAATATAAGCTAGCTAAAATACTATGTGAAAGATTTCCATCAATTAGAAAAGTTAGATTCTGCAATTCAGGAACTGAAGCTACGATGATGGCTGTACGGGCAGCTAGAGCATACACAGGTAAAACTAAGATTTTGAAGATGGAAGGAGGATATCATGGAAGCCATCCACTACTTGATATAAGTGTAAGTCCAAGCATGGAGAAGATAGGCTCTATAGAGAAGCCTTTAAGCATTCCTGAAGGACCTGGAATACCTGAAGGCATAGTTAAAGATGTTCTTGTAGCTCCATTCAACAATAAGGAAGCCATAGAGAAAATAGTTAAAGAAAATAGAAGGGAACTAGCTGCAGTTATTGTTGAACCAATGATGGGAGTTGCTGGTATGATACCTCCTAGAAATGACTATTTAAAGTTTCTAAGAGAAATAACATTGGAAAACGATATTCTACTAATCTTCGACGAGATAATAACAGCTAGACTAAGTAGAGGGGGAGGGCAAGAATATTTTAACGTAGTTCCAGATCTAACATGCCTCGGAAAAATAATTGGTGGAGGACTACCTATAGGTGCTTTTGGAGGACGTGAAGACATCATGGATCTATTCTCACCTGAAAGAGAAAACTTTATTCAGCATTCAGGTACATTTAATGGAAATGCATTAGCAATGACTGCGGGTATAGCATCAATGGAGGAATTAACAACTTCAGCCATTGAAAAAATAAATACATTAGGCAACTTACTAAGGAGAAATATTGAGAAAATATTTGAGGAAGAAGAGATTATTGGACAAGTAACAGGTATAGGCTCCCTATACAATATTCACTTTACAAAGGTTGAAATTATAGATTATAGAACTGCTTTAACATCAAATAGAGAGGCTAAAACACTACTACATATAGCATTAATTAATAGAGGCATATTTATCGCTAAGAGAGGAATGTTTAACATATCAACAGTAATGACTAAGGGGGAAATTGAAGAATTCACTAATTCATTAAGAAGCTGTATTAAACTTTTAAAGCCATATCTTCCTAAAGCTGGCTAACATAGTTTAACTACTATACTATCTCCACTCCTAACCTTTTTAAATTCTTTAGGATCTGTTTTAAGATATCCTATCACATTAACAGGACTGTATGCTCTTATATCTTCTATCGAAAGACTAATAGGAGTTTTACCGAAGAAAATACATAGAGAAGGCTCCTCAGGCCAGTAAGCCAGCTCACCAATCCTAACTCTTTCACGTGCATTCTCAACTCCTAAGGATACAGGTACTGGAAAATAAATTTCATCACCCCAAAGCATAACTTTACTTTTAATTGGAAGACTATTAATAATAGCTCTGGCAGTATTCGGATTCTCGTCAAGAGTTATTACAGCTTTAGCTCTTACAGATCTACATATAATTTCAATCTCAAACATAAAATACCGATAAAGTAAGCCTAATTAAATCTTACTATAAAAATTTTCCAACTTTTTCATAGCCTATAACAAAATCCACCGGAATAAATTAACTATAACAGACTAATAATTAACCGAAGCCAGTATGAATTTTCTAGCTTTAGTTATAGAAAATTTATTTAAGCTTATAGTAAGCGTATATGAATACGTTTACATCAAGAAACATCATATATTCTCCTCTCAAATTCATCCCAATTCTTTATATTCATTCCTAAACTATCAAAAATCTTGTTAAATCGATTTTACTCTTAGGAACCATCTTCAAATATCCTTTACCCTTTATTATAAACACCTCCTTACTTTCACTCAACTCCCTAATTCTCCAATCTAACGGTATAACAAGTCTACCTTGCTCATCCACTTTTCCTTTCAATTCCATATATTAAATAAATCACCAAATATAAGTAAATTATTCTACAATTTAAATCTAATGGTGAAGTAGTATTCTTTGCTAATTTTAGCCTTATTTGAGGGGGCTCTACTTACTTATGGTGGATTATGGTTGGAGTATATTATTATCTTTCCAGTTCTTCTTAGATAAAGATTTATGAGGGACGTTGACTATGATTCACGTAATGTTAGATTATTGTTGGACCTCTCCACTCACCCCATATATCTCTTAATACTTTACTTATTTCTCCAACTGTTGCTTTAGCTTTTACAGCTTCTAGCACATATAGGAATAAATTTTCATTTGTCTTCTCAGCTGCTTTTCTTAGTCTATCTAAAGCCTCCTGAACTTTTAGCTGATCTCTTTCACCTTTCAGCTTTCTCAATCTATCTATAACTCTTTCTCTTACTTTGGGATCTACTTTTAAAAGCTCTAATTTTATTTCTTCCTCTTCTCTAAACATGTTTACACCTATAACTGCTACCTCACCACTTTCTATTTTCTGTTGATATTCATATGCACTCTTCATGATTTCAGCCTGAGGGTATCCCTTTTCTATTGCCTTAACCATTCCTCCAAGTTTTTCAACATGATCAATTATCTTCCAAGCTTCCTCCTCTATTTGATCCGTTAACCATTCAATATAGTATCCTCCGCCTAGAGGATCTACAGTATCAGTAACTCCAGACTCATATGCTAATACTTGCTGTACTCTTACAGCTAACTTAACAGATTTCTCTGTTGGTAAGCATAATGCTTCATCATATGAGTTAACATGTAGAGACTGGGCTCCACCAAGTATAGCTGCTAATGCTTGTAGTGTTGTTCTTATAATATTTACCTCAGGCTGTTGAGCTGTTAATGTTACACCTGCTGTCTGTACATGAAACCTCATCATCATAGACCTGGGATCCTTAGCGTTAAACATATCCTTCATTATCCTAGCCCACATTCTCCTAGCAGCTCTAAACTTAGCAACTTGCTCAAATATGTTTGTTCGAGCAGCGAAGAAGAATGATAGTCTTGGAGCAAAGCTATCAACATCAAAACCTCTATCCCTAACATATCTAACATACTCAATAGCATCTGCAAGTGTAAATGCTACTTCCTGAACAGGTGTTGCGCCGGCCTCCTCAAAGTGGTATCCACTTATACTTATACTATTCCATCTAGGAATCTCTCTTGAGCAGAATAGTATAATATCAGCAGCATACCTCATTGATTGTTCTGGTGGATATATATAGTTTCCTCTTGCAACATATTCCTTTAAAATATCGTTTTGAACAGTACCGTCTAGAATGCTTCTAGGAATTCCTCTAGACTCTGCTATAGCAATATACATTGATAAAACCTCCATTGCAGTAGCATTTATAGTCATTGATGTTGAAACCTTATCTAAAGGTATATCTCTAAATAAAATATCCATTTCAGCTATTGAAGGCATTGAAACACCAACCTTTCCAACTTCATGCCATGCAAGCCTATCATCAGGATCTAAACCTAACTGGGTTGGTAGGTCAAAAGCTATACTTAAGCCTGTTTGTCCAACTTTTAATAAATACTTAAACCTCTCATTACTATCCTCAGCAGAGCCATAACCAGCATACTGTCTAATAGTCCATATTCTTCCACGATACATTGTAGGATAGACTCCCCTTGTATATGGGTAAGCACCTGGAAAGCTGAGTTTCTCAAGATAGCTCCAACCTTTCTCAGCAAGATCTAGAGGAGTATATAAACGCTGAATTACTAAACCACTTTCACATTTAAACTCTCTTCTTTCAGGATTCTTTTTTAGCAGTGGCTTTACAATCTTCTCCATCCACTCTACAGATTTCTCACGAATTCTATCTATGGATTCACCACTCATAATTCAATCAGCCTCTCAATAAGCTCAATCATTACGCCGTGAGCATCACGTGGATGAATAAAATTAATCTTTCTATCCTTTAAATTTCTAGAACTCCTATATATTACTCTTAATCCCTTACTAGTAACTTCCTTTAATGCTTCATCAATGTTTTCAACTCTCAATGCAATATGATGTATACCCTCACCCCTCTCACTAATAAACCTAGTAACTACACTATCAGGTGTTTTTGGTTCAAGAAGCTCAATAAATGCTTCACCTACCCTAAACATAGCTATTCTAACATTCTCTTCTTCAACATCTTCAATTTTTACAAGCTCAACTCCAAGAACGTCACGGTAAAGCTTTAAAACATCGTCAATACTTTTCACAGCAACTGCTATATGATCAATTCCGCTAATTCTCAATTTTACCACCTCTAATAGCCTTATTGAATAATTCTATAATTGTTTTTAAAGATGTTCCTGGACCGCAAACATCGTAAATACCTATCATCTTCAACCTATCAATATCAGATGGTGGAATAATACCTCCAAAAACAACAGGTACATTAAAGTTTTTCATCTGCATAATCTTTAAAAGCTCCTCGGCAAGCTCAATATGAGATCCTGAAAGAATACTTACACCTATAGCGTCAACATCCTCTTGTAATGCAGCATCAACAACAGCTTCAGGTGTTTGATGAATACCTAAATAAACAACTTCAAATCCAGCATCAGCTAAAGCCTTTGCAATAACCTTAGCACCTCTATCATGCCCATCAAGCCCAAGCTTAGTTATAAGAATTTTAAAAGCCATAATTCTACTAAGCTAGAATCTTATTAAATTTTATTATTGAGAGATGATTTAGAGGCTAAATATTATATGTTAGGTTTGGGAAAATAAAATATGGATTTATTAAGGATGGTGAGTATTACTTTATTTTAACTCCGAATAATCTAGCTATTTCTCTTGAGATAACATACCTCTGTATCTCATTTGTTCCCTCATAGATTTCATATATTCTACAGTCACGATATATCTTTTCAAGTGGTGGAAGCGACTTTATAGGTAAATACTCATAGTCATACATGTATCCTCTACCGCCAAGTATCTGTATTGCTCTATGGGCTGCAAAGGTAGCTGTCTCACTTGCATAACATTTTGCAATTGCAGCAGGCATAGTAACGGTTCTAGAATCTATTTTGCCTTTAATAGCTAAATCCCTAAGATATGTTGCTCTATAAGTAAGAAGGCGAGCTGCTTCTATCCTCATCGTCATATCTGCAATCATCCACTGTATTGCTTCAAAATTTATTATTGGCTGTCCAAACTCTACACGTTGCTCTGCAAACTTTAATGCTTGTTCTAAAGCTGCTTGCGCAGCTCCAAGTGCTTGAGCAGCTACATAGCATCTACCATGATCTAAAGCGTTTAACGCAATATATATACCTCTATTCTCCATTTCAACACCACCTAAAACATTTTCAATAGGTACCTTAACATTATCAAACTTTACCTCACTTACAGGAATATATCTTAAACCAAGCTTTCTCTCCTGCTTTGGGAAGCTTATACCCTCCATATCCTTCTCCACTATGAATGCTGTTATACCTCTAGCACCTGCTTCAGGTTTTGTTTTAGCAAATACTATAAATGTACTTGCAAGATTTCCTATAGTTATGAATTTCTTATGCCCATTAATTATATATGAGTTACCAACTCTTTCAGCTTTTGTCTGTATTGCTGCTGTGTCTGATCCAACCTCAGGTTCAGTTAGGGCGAAGGCTCCTAGCTTTTCACCTTTAACTAATGGAGGTAAATACCTTCTTTTCTGTTCCTCAGTTCCAAATAGAAGAAGAGGAGAGCAGACAAGCGATGGAGTATACTGAGTTAGAGAAGCCATAGCACCGCAAACCCTAGAGATTTCTTCTATAGCTACCACATCGTAGAGTAATGGCTTACCCTTACCACCGTAAGCTTCAGGTATATACATAGCTAAAAATCCATTTTCACCGATTAGTTTTAAAGCCTCCCAAGGAAAGCTTAACCCTTTACCATCAAGATTCAGCTCCTCATACTTATCACGTATTGGAGTAAGCATCTTCTCAGCAAACTCCCGAACTCTTAATCTATGCTCTTCAAGATCTGGAGTTATATATGGGATATACAAATCCTTATACGACATAATAACCAAATTAATTAGGGAAACTATTATAAAAATCTTACTGATATGATTAGTTATGGTTTTAACGGTTTATGTGCTGGTGGAGGAGGATTCCATACTATTCTGGTAGGTATAGGATATGGATGGCCTGTACTTCTTGTAGATATTAATCCATTAATCCACTCATCAATAATCTTGAACGGAATAGCAGCTACCATCTCCTCATCAATATATAAACCTACTCTTCTTGCACCACCACATGGAAGAGATAAACTAATCTTACCTGTTATTAGTGCTCTAGCAACTCCATCACCACATATTCCATGAACTCCTGTAGACGATAGAGTTAGAGGTTCTCCTTTACTCCATACGTAGCCTTCAACAACCTTTAACATCTGCCCAGGATTTCCAACAACTAGTACAGCATCAGGCTCGATAGGAAGCTCTCCAAGAGGACCCATAAGAACCGCTCTACTAGAGTTTGGGGGAAGCATAGGTATAAACTTGTATAGCTTCCTTGCAGTTTCTAAATTTACAGTATGGGCATAAGCATCTTCTACAACACATTCCTCCTCTGAAATTTTCCTTAAACCTATTGAACCAGCTCCCCTCTTACATGCAATATCATCAGCAGTAGCGTAATAGGTAAGTCCATGAAGTCTAGCTAGCGTAGATAGCTGGCATAAAGTAAGCTTATCAGGAACTTTAGATATACCTGGAGGAATTTCATCTAAGCTTTTAAACAGCTTAATACCAACAGGATCAGTTCTTAACCGAAGCTCCCTAACAATTATTTCATGGGGCTCCTTTAAATTAACCATAAATCATCAATTCAGAAAATTTTTAAACATATAAATTTTACGATGAATTTTGAAATAGCTCTAAGTTAAGTAGTATGTTAAGTTATAAGGTAGTTAATAGGATAAATGGAACATACTAAGCTCTATTTAGATAAAAGTACATCTACTCTATACTTAGAGGAATATGCTTAGCTATTATTTGATTTTTCTATGTTTAAAGACTATGCTGATAATGAATAGTTAGAAGTATTTAGGGGATAAGTAACATGACCTTAGAGTTTATATATTCTAGAATTATATGTGATGTAGTTAATTACGGCTTAACTATAGATCTGAAAAGTATTTTTCCTTCTTTTAGAAGCTTTAATGCCTTATTTATATCCTGTAGAGAATACTGTTCATAAATAACCTTTACAATTCCTCTACTAACTAGGTTAAGTGATTCAGTAACATCTAGTCTCGTAAATGCGAAGCTTCCACTAAGCATCATTTCGCCGAAAACAAGCCTTCTAGGTGAAATATTTAATCTACCTTCAGCTACTCCAGCAATAACTAGTCTTCCATGAGGCTTAATGCTTTCAAATGCCTGTTCCTTAGCCTTAATACTACTAGTAAAATCCAATGCTACATCAACTCCTCCTTTCAACTTAATTCTTTTAATAGGATCCTCAAGGCTTGAATTAATAACTTCATCAGCTCCAAGTTTTTCAGCTAATTTAAGCTTTTCATCATTAACATCAACACCTATAACGTAGGCTCCAATAGCCTTCAATATTTGAATAGCAGATAAGCCTAAACCTCCAAGACCATACACTACAACATTCTCATTAATTGAAACCTTTGCAATCCTTTTAATCGTATGGTAAGCTGTTGCAATAGCATCTGTAGCTATAGCTGCCTCCTCATAGCTTACCCCTTCAGGAATTTTAAAGATTGAGTTTTCAGGCGCTTTAATATATTCAGCATATCCTCCATCAACATGAAAACCAGTATACAATATATTCCGGCAAATATTTTCAAAACCTTCAATACAATAACGACATACATTACAAACCTTATATATAAAGGATAAAGCAACACGTTCTCCAATATTTATTCCATGAACATCTTGGCCGACTTCAACAATCTCACCGGCAACTTCGTGTCCAAGAACTCTGGGAAGACTTGGAACCTTTATAATTCCATCAATCATATGAATATCACTATGACAAACTCCACAAGCTTTAACTCTTACTAGTACATCACTAGGTCCAATAGATGGTATAGAGATATCTTCAACAACAAGGTCTTTACCATATTCATGTAGACGAGCTGCCTTCACATAGTAGTCATTAAATCTAGGAATTTAAGCCTTTCGCTAAGATAGAGACCTAACAAACTATGAGTTAATAATGCTATAGCAATACAGAAATCATAAAGTAGGAATAATATAATTCTGATAATGAATATGGATTCAAACTAATAAACTACTGAAACAGTACTTATGAAGAATTCTACAATAGCATTTGGATTTATTTAACTATTTACATTCATTATTTTATATTTGATGGTATTTTATGATGGTTTATAGTAGGTATACTGAATGGAATTAAGCGTATTCTCTTAGACTTGGAGGTTTTTATGAAGCTTCAATGGGAAGTTTGTAGACTGGAGCTTATGGTTTATTATGTATCGTCGCATTTCAGCGTGAGATAGGTTTTAATAGGTGTTTAGACATATTATTTCGCCAATGAAGAATTTGCCGAGTATTGAGAAATGATAGAACCATTAGCTGAGGCAGTACTATAAAAATGTTTGAATATGGGTTATCTAGCTAGATTTCCTAGAACATCAAATATCATTTCTCTCGGTTCACCTATAACTTTAACTTTCTTTTTCAATTCAGGATTTTTTTCAAGTTCTTCAAGAAGAGCTTCTGAAATCCAGAATCTAGTTAGTTCAAGTGTATTTTTAATTCGAACTATTTTAGCCTTTTTAAAGTCTCTAATACCTGCTGTCCTTAAACCCATAGCTATCGCATCCCTATCGCAAGATAGGAATACAGGTACTTTACCAGCTTCAGGCCATCCAGCTGTTAAGCAGTTAACAAAGGTTTTCACAAAATCAATTTTTTCAAATACTCTTCTAGTAGTTAAGTCAGCCATACCAATACCTACAGCATTACCTTCAGTTTTAGGGCTTAAGTCAAGTACAATGATCCGCTTAACTCTTGGAGCTTCAGGATCATATTCGCCTGGAACAAAAAATCTACCTGTAACATTTGGATCCATACCTGCACCACTAATCTCCTTCCCTATTTCATCAACAATTAGGAGATCTATATCCTTAAACGGTATTCTTGGAAGATACTTCTTAGCAATTTCTAGAAGCTTAATTTCCTCCTCCTCAATTTTCTCGGTGGGAATAGCTTTAATAATTGCGGTTTCATGATAGCCATTCTCTACAATTGCTACTCCACATATTATTTTTGCTTTTTTCATTATTAACCTAGCCATTTCAGGTAGAACTTTATGGTATCCTTCAGCAAGAAATGAATGAAGAGATTCAGCACCTTTCTGCTTACCTAGACCAATAACCATCATTTTCATTAATCCACTTTCAATCTTATCCTTAAAATCTGTATGTGGCTTAACCCTATTAACAACTATTATTCCATCAGCATTATGAGCATACCTATCAATATATATAGGTGTACCGTCATCAAGATAGCCGAGTACATCAACTTCCAGGGAGGAAAATATAGGTGCACCAACGTTTTCAGGTGTTATTCCATAGCTTTTCAAAATTTCAACCTGACCTTCAGGAGTTGCACCTCCATGGCTACCCATAGCCGGAACAATGAATGGCTGTCCACCGCATTTCTTAACCTCATCTACGATAGCGGCAATTATATCAGCAATGTTTGCAATTCCTCTACTACCAGCAGTTATAGCTATTCTACTACCGGGCTTTATTCTCGATGCAAGATCTATATTTTTAAGCTGTTTACTAACTTCGCTTTTAACGTCCTGAATCTTAATAGAAACCAGCTCCTGTTCAACCTCAACCATTCTAGGAAAATTAAATAAATAACTTGGACTCACAGAAACTATATTATTTAATACCTTAATAAAGTTTGTGAAGTAATGAATGTAGACAACTAATATTTAAGCCTTATTAACTCCGCTATATTTGAAAATTAGAGTAGTGGAGCTTATAGGCAAGTTAAATAAATTTTAAACATTTTTAATCCATGAAGAACTTGTAAACTTTTACAAATGCAATTAAACAATATAAACCATGATATGAAAGCTATAAATCTGCAAACTCACACTTCATTATTAGCTTAATAGAATAATACCTAAAGAACATCCCTGGCAATAACTTAAATTTGATGGGCTAGGCATGTAAAATTAAGTTATCGCTTATCATATTTGATTCCTTAGGAATATTTTGGCAGTAGTATATATATTGGTTCTGCTATGTTTGTTTGGAGGTGGTGTTATGGTTAAGATTTTAGTTATGGCTGTTCTTATACTGCTTTCGTTAAGTATAGCTGTATCAAGTATTGAAGCTGAAGTATTGGTGAACAAGTCTTCCCACTATAACGATATTGTTTCACAGAGTAGTGAAACGATAACATTATTTCCTCCTATTAAAATACCGTTAAAGGAAACGCCGTTAAAGGAGAGTAAAGATGTAGAGGGTTGGATTGAACCGTTTAAATCTAGTGAGCTGTCATCAGTATATCAACCTTTCATAGCTATGAAAAAATTTTTTAAGGATTTAAAGGAGGTAGATGAATATATTAAGGGACAAGCCTTCTGTAAAATGAAGGTAATGGATAATTATAAAGAGGAATTCCTTAAAGCAGCTAAAGTTGAGTACTATGATGGTGTTCCAATCTATGGTGTTTTAATCCACTATGTTGAGGGTGAGGATGGTAAATATTATGAGGAGATTAATGGTAAGATAGTTGCGATAATAGAGCCTCTTTCAGTAACAGTAGTTAAGATTCCGATTAGTGGTAGTGTTTCATTAGGCTGGGCGTATTGGCGAGGCCCCTTTGAGCCAAGCGTATTCCAAATTGCAGTATATTTACAATATACTCCAACAGACCATATTGTTCTAATCGGTCTCAGAAACTATGATACAGGTGAGCTTATTAATGTTCAAATGTTAACTGGCGGTTCAGGGTGGGTAGTATTCAGCAACCTAAACCAAAACATTAGATATGCTATTGGTATAATAAATCCACGTGATGGAAACACTCAAACAATAACATATAGTGGAGCAATATACATATATTATGTCTAGGCAGTATTGTTCTAGACTTCTAACTTTTAATTTCTGTTCTTTCTATACTTCTAATATTAATTTAGCAAGTAGGAGGTAGCTGCTTACTAACTTCAATACAGAACAATTTATTATCTATATATGGTGGACTATGGGTTTTCTGAGTTGAGACTTATTAAGTAGGTTATATTAGCTATTCTTTAATACTGTAAGCTAGAAATCTTTATTAGTTGCTTTAACTATTTCATAGTGGTTTTTATGGTTAGTCATTTAAGAAGTAGTAGGGTTGTTGATGGTGTTTTAAGGACTCCGCATAGATCTCTTTTAAGATGTGTTGGATTAACTGATGAAGATTTTAAAAAGCCTTTAATTGCTATTGTAAATTCATGGAATGAAATTGTTCCTGGACATATACATTTAGATAAGATTGCAGAATATGTTAAGATGGGTGTTAGGGAGGCCGGGGGAGTACCATTAGAGTTTAATACGATTGCTATATGTGATGGATTAGCTATGGGTCATGAGGGAATGCGTACACCACTTCCAAGTAGGGAAGTTATTGCAGACTCTATTGAGCTTATGATTGAAGCACATGGATTTGACGCTATGATTTGTATAACAACATGTGATAAGATTGATCCTGGAATGCTTATGGCTACTGCAAGGCTAGATATACCTACAGTTTTCTGTCTTGGTGGACCTATGCTTCCAGCATATCCATCACATGGATATTTTAGAGGTAAAAGCATAACTATAGCTGAACTGTTTGAGGTTCCTGGACTCCTGAAAACAGGAAGAATAACTCCTGAGGAAGCTAAATACCTTGAGGAAATAGCTTGCACAGGACCTGGAGCATGTGGAGGGATGTTTACAGCTAACACTATGCAGTGTCTTACTGAAGCATTAGGGATGACTATACCATACATGGCGACAACACCAGCTACTGACTCAGCTAAAATAAGATTAGCTATAGAAGCTGGAAGACTTATATTGAAAGTTCTTGAGAGAGATTTAAGACCCAGCAAGATAATGACTGAGAAGACGTTTAGAAACGCTATAGCTGTTGATATGGCTCTAGGAGGATCAACAAATACTATACTACATCTACCAGCTATAGCTTATGAGCTTGGAATAGATATTGGTCTAGATGTCTTCGATGAAATAAGCCGTAAAGTACCTCATCTATGTAGTATGGCTCCTGGAGGACCATACAAAGTTGTAGATTTACATAGAGCTGGAGGAATACCGGGTGTAATGAGTAGGTTAAAACCATACCTACATCTAGACTGCTTAACAGTAACAGGTAGGACAATAGGTGAAGTTATAGGTGAAGCAAGAGTTTACGATGATGATGTTATAAGACCATTAGAAAACCCTATCCATAAGGAGGGGGGAATAGCAATACTAAAGGGGACATTAGCGCCACGAGGAGCAGTAGTAAAATCAGCAGCTGTAAGTCCTAAAATGCTTAAACATAATGGACCTGCTAAAGCATACAATTCAGAAGAAGAAGCTGTTAAAGCTATGCTTAATGGCGAAATAGAAAGTGGAGATATAGTGATTATTAGATATGAGGGACCTAAAGGAGGCCCTGGAATGAGGGAAATGCTTACAGCAACATCAACAATAACTGGTTTAGGACTTGGAGAATCTGTAGCTTTAATTACTGATGGTAGGTTTTCAGGTGCTACTAAGGGTCCATGTATAGGTCATGTTTCACCTGAAGCAGCTGAAGGAGGACCAATAGCAGTAGTACAGGATGGAGACATAGTTGAAATAAACATACCGGAACGTAAATTAAACATTGAAATATCTAGGGAGGAAATGGAGTTAAGACTTAAATCATGGATACCCCCACCATTAAAGGCTGGCAGGGGATACCTCTACAGATACTCAAAACTTGTGGAATCAGCTGATAGAGGAGCTATATTCAGGAGGTTATAGATATGATTTTTCATGGATACTATAGAGATAATGGAAGTATTGGTGTACGTAACCATGTACTGATAATTCCAACGGTTATATGTGCTTCAAGCACTGCTAAATTAATTGCTGAGAGAGTTTATGGAGTTAAATATCTTAATAATCCATATGGTTGTGGACAGGTTGGTGAAGATTTAAAGCAAACAGTAAATACACTTATAGGATTAGGAGTAAATCCTAATGTAGCAGCAGTTCTAGTGGTTAGTCTTGGATGTGAGGGAGTAGATGCAAAAGTAGTTACTGAGGAAATAGCAAAGTCAGGTAAGCCAGTAGAGCTCTTAGTAATACAGGAAGTAGGAGGAACATTAAAAACAGTAGAGAAGGGAGTGAGAATTGTAAGGGAAATGGTTCAGGAAGCCTTAAAGCTTAAACGAGAGGAAGCATCAGTATCAAAGCTTATAGTAGCTTTAGAATGTGGAGGATCAGATACTACATCAGGTATAGCTTCAAACCCAGCTGTTGGAGTAGCTTCAGATATGATTATAGACATGGGTGGAACAGTAATAATATCTGAAGTACCGGAGTTTATAGGTGCTGAACATATATTTGCTGAAAGAGCAGTTAACGAAGATGTAAAAATGGAAATTATTAAAACAGTAATAGAATATGAGAAATATCTTAAATCTTATGGTGTAGATTTTAGAGGAGCACAGCCGTCACCTGGAAATATTGCAGGGGGATTAACAACAATAGAAGAGAAATCACTTGGCGCAATACATAAAGCTGGTAGAAGTATAGTTAAGGGAGTATTAAAATATGCTGAGAAACCATCTGGAAACGGATTATACCTAATGAATACACCTGGATTCGATGTTAGTTCAATTGTGGGCATGGTTGCTGGAGGAGCTCAAATAATCCTATTCACTACAGGCCGTGGAACACCTGTTGGAAATCCTATAGCTCCAGTAATAAAGATTACAGGAAACCCAGAAACAGCTGAGAAAATGAGGGATGATCTAGATGTAGATGTTAGCGGAATTATACTTGGAACTGAATCCATCGAGGAAGCTGGAAGAAAGATATTTAAGGAGCTTATTGAAGTAGCTTCAGGAAAACCAACAAAATCGGAAGTTTTAAACTATAATGAGTTCGGGATATTCAGAATAGGACCAACATTCTAAGATTAAGTCTAACAAAACCCTAAACAGCTAGTATTAGGTATTACTGGAAAAATGATAAAATAGAGCTTTAAAACCTATTTTTCATAGCAAACTATAAATCAATATACAAATAGCTAAATTAAGTACTTCTACTTACTAGCTAGTAATTGATAATAAGATATATTTAAATTTTACTATTGGTTTAATATATTGTGGCTACATATGTTTTAGCTGTAGATATAGGTACAAGCAATGTTAAGGCAGGAATATTTAATACAGGTGGAGATTTAATTTCACTAGCACGTATTGAAATTCCAATATATTATCCTGAGCCTGGAGCAGGCATACAGAGACTTAGTGAGATACATGATTCTACTTTAAGAGCGTGTGAGCAAGCTTTAAAACAGGCTAAAGTAGATGTTGATGCTTTAAGTTTTAGTGCTCAAATGCATGGAGTATCAATAGTAGGTAAAGAAGGAGAAGAGATTACACCATTAATAACATATCTAGATACACGTCCAGCTTCAGTCCTAAAGAATATAGAGCTAAAAATAGATTCCTATAAGCTATATGTAGAGACAGGATGTCCTCCACGCTTCATATATCCTCTTACCAAGCTAGTATGGCTTAGTCAGGTAATGCCTAACAAATTTAGAAGTGCAGAATGGTTTTTATCAGCTAAAGACTATGTAATGCTTAAGCTTCTAGGAGAACCCTACATAGACAAGTCTGTAGCTGCTGGAAGTCAACTCCTAGATATCGGAAAACTTAAATGGAGTAGTTTAGCTTTAGAGATTGCAGGTATTAACGAGTCTAAACTTCCAAATCTATGTGATGGGGAAAAGATTTTATGTGAAGCCCCGAGAAACATTTCCAGTAGACTTGGATTGAAAAATAAAGTACAAATAGTTCTTGGAGCATCTGATGGAGCACTTCATAGTGTTGGTGTTGGAGCAGTTAAAAAGGGTATTTTAGCATTAAATATTGGAACTAGTGGTGCTATAAGGTCTGTTAGTGAATATCCTCTTGTAGATAGAGATAGAGCTATGAGGTTTTTCTGCTACTATATAGGCTATGGACTTAGACTTCCAGGAGGAGCTGTAAACAATGCAGGTATTGGGCTAAGATGGTTTAGAGATGAGTTTGGACATATTGAAACATCAATTGCAAAACTTACAAGCAAAGATCCATACAACATACTTACAGAAGAAGCTGAGCAAGTAGGTCCAACATCAGATAACCTTATAATATTACCGTTTCTAAGCGGTGAAAGATTTCCTATGAATAATCCATATGCTAAAGGAGTTATATTTGGACTTACACTTAGACATGGAAAAGCTCATGTCATAAGAGCGTTAATGGAGGGGTGTCTATATACTCTAAAATGGATCTATGATTCCATGGCTGAAAACGGCTTAGAAGGGTTATCTATAAGAACTGGAGGAGGAGGATCTAGATCTCCACTATGGAGGCAAATACAAGCAGATATTTTTAATTTACCTGTTGAAATGCTAGCTGTTGAGGAAGCATCACTACTTGGAGCAGCAGCTATGGGATTTGTTGCTTTAGGAGTATATAAGAATATTAATGAGGCAATAGATAAAATGGTTAAAATCGTAGATGTTAAATATCCAAATCCTAAAAACCATACTAAATATGCTAAAACATATAACTTCTATAAGAAGCTATACTATACTCTTGAAAGCCTATATATTGAACATAGCCAACTATCCTAACAGAAAATTTAACTAGCCCTACTAAACAATATAGTGGTGGTAGTAGTGAAAAGATTTGAGGGGGTAATTACCGCTATAGTAACTCCGCTTAACCATAATGGGGAACTTAAAGAAAACTCTATTAGAGAGCTTATTGACTTCCAAGTTGAAAAGGGAATTCACGGATTATTTCCTTTAGGAACTTTAGGTGAGGGAATATATTTACCGGTAAGTCTAAGGAGAAAAGTAGCTGAAACCGTTATTGACCAGGTTAAATCTAGAATTCCAGTAATACTCCATATCGGAGCAGCTGAAGCTGAAATAGCTATTGAGCTTGCAAAACATGCAGGAGATATAGGTGCTGATGCTATATGTTCTGTTGCTCCCATCTACTATAGACCAGATGTTAAAAGCCTTATAGAATACTTTAGACAAATAGCTAAAGCATCAAGACTACCTGTATTCATATACAACAACGTTGGTAGACAGGGATACAATATAGACCCAAAACTTTTTGGAAAAATAGCTTCTGAAGTTCCTGAAATAGTTGGGGTTAAGGATACAAGCTATAATGTTGACCAGATAACATCATATATTCAGGAGTATGGTGATAAATACATTGTAATGGGGGCTGGAGACTCAATGATGCTTATAAACTTTGCTTTAGGCGCTGCAGGACATGTATGTGCTGTAAGCAATATATTTCCAGAACTTACATTATCGCTTTACAAGGCAGTTAAAGACAGTAATATAGCTAAAGCTAGAGAAATTCAGTTTAAAATAAGTAGTATAAGAAATATATTGAAGGAGATTGATATAGCACCATATAAGGCAGCTTTAAAAATACGTGGAATAGATGGAGGCTATCCAGCTAAGCCATTAAGACCATTAACAGATGATGAATATAAAGCATTACTTGACAAGCTTAGGAAATATCTTGAATAGTAACGGTGTTAAAGTGGAAAGATGGAGGATAATAATTCTTTCAGGAAGCTTCGGTATCTATGCTCCTGAAGCTATTGAAACTCTTAACAGGATAGGGGAAGTTAAACGCTTAACATTTAGTAGCCCTCCAAAAGATAGTGAAGTAGCTGAAGCAATAAGAGGCTACGATGCAGTAATACTTGGAGCTATAGGTAGAATATCAGCGGAAACTCTTAGAAACGTGGAAAACCTTAAAGTCATAGCTAGACATGGTGTAGGATACGATAATGTTGATGTTCAAGAAGCTACTAGAAGAAGAATAGCTGTAACTTATACTCCTCATGCTAATGCTGAATCAGTTGCTGAGCATACATTTACGTTAATACTTGCATTAATGAGGAGAATCTATGAAGCCTACAGTACCGTTAAAAATGGGAGATGGAGTGAAAGATCTAAACTTATCGGATTCGAAATCTACGGTAAAACACTAGGAGTAATAGGCTTCGGAGCTATAGGTAGAAGAGTTGCTGAAATAGCTATTAAAGGATTTAACATGAAAGTTCTAGCGTATGATCCATATGTTAATAGAGAGGAAATGCTTAAACTAAACGTTAAGCCAGTAGATCTTAAAGAGCTACTTAAGGAGTCAGATATTGTATCCATCCATGCAATACTAACAAGTGAAACCCATCATCTTATAGGTGAGGAAATGCTTAAACAAATGAAGTCTAGTGCATTAATAGTTAATACTGCTCGAGGACCGATAATTGATGAGGAAGCATTAATAAAGGCATTAAGAGAAAAGTGGATTGCAGGAGCTGCTCTAGACGTATTGGAAACAGAACCTCCAAACATGAAGAATCCGCTATTAAAAATGGATAATGTACTGGTAACACCTCATATAGCTGCATTTACTGTTGAAGCTTTAAAAAGAATGGATTTAATGATTGTAGAGGATATTGATAGAATCTATAATGGGTTAAAGCCTAGGAGACTTGTAAATCCTGAAGTAGCTACTAGACTAGGCTTAAGAGATAGCTAGCTATCCCTCTCAATTCCTGCAAGTATTTTTGCAAGCTTCTTCCTAAGCTCAAAGTCTACCTGTCTAGCTATCATTATCCTCTGTGCTTGAGGAGAACCTGCACCATGCATTGACTCTATTAGTCCAGTACCTGTAACCATATTTTCTATAAGTCTTACAATTCTCATCCTATACTCTGTTGGAATATTTTCTCTAGCTTTAAGATATTTCTCAATATACTTCCCTATAACTGGATGTTTAAAATCCCTTTCTGAAGGCTGAGTTCCAATAATTCCACCAGTAATATCTATTGCTAACCTAGCCATTTCAAAGGGGAACTTAGTTACATTAAGCTTAGTTACATTTGCTAATAGTGGATTTACATAGTATGTTCCTGATGGAAGCTTAACGCCTTCATATGAACAAGCTAAACCACATGCATGCATAGTCTCATTTAAGTAAGCCATTTCTACAAGCTTCTCTCTTATATGTGAAGCATCAGAAACACCATTATAATCAGCAATAGTAGCTGCAGCACCTATAAGTACGTCTCCAACTCCAACCTTACATCCACCATAATTCTGCCTATGATATGATGCAAACCTCTCAACAAGAACACCGGAGAAATCCCATTCACCACACATGAAAACCCTATCCCATGGAACAAATACATCATCGAAAACAACTAGAGCCTCATGGCCTGCAACACTATATTGAAGATTACCTACATCAATTTCACACTCCTCCATCTTTCTAGAATCGTTTGTCTGCCTCCCAACAATGTACAATACACCATCAGCATCAGCAGGTACAGCGCATGAAACAGCATAATCCTTATCTGTTTCACGCATAGATAGAGTTGGCATAACTACTAGTTCATGAGCAAATACAGAACCGGACTGATGAGCTTTAGCACCTCTAATAACAATACCATCATCCCTCTTCTCAACAACATGTACAAACATATCCGGATCCTTCTGCTGACTTGGTCTTAAACTTCTATCTCCCTTAACATCAGTCATAGACCCGCCACACATTAAATCCTCATCTTGGACCTTAATAAGGAATCTTATAAACCGCTTATAATAGTCAGTACCGTATTTTTGATCAATTTCATAGGTGACGCTTGAAAGAGCTATTAAGGCATCCATTCCAACACATCTTTGAAAACATGAACCTGTCTTCTGTCCAAGTAGACGAAGCATTTTAACCTTCTTTACCAAGTCATCAGTATTTTGAGGTATATGGGTAAACCTATTAATCCTTCTTCCTGTTAAGTGGGAAGTAGCTGTTAAAAGATCTCTATATCTCTCATCATAAGCAAGCTGATAGGTTAAAGCTATAGAGTTTAGAGTTGGCTTAAGAAATGGGTGGACAGTTATATCCTTAATCTCCTCTCCAAACATATAGACTTTTTTACGTAGTCTCCTTAAACTTTCAACATATTCATTACCATTCATCATTTAAACCACCATTAGCAGTTACTCGAAGTAGTAAATAAACCTTACTTAGTAGAATCATAAATCAACATATTGTATTTAAAAACCTTACAATACTACGAGCTTAAAAGCTTATATAATAGGTTTTAGGCTAAGTTAGAACTATAAGTTATTATAACTAGACATCCTGAAATATTAAGACTAAGGAAGGATAGTATTGAAAATAAAGTGTTGGATTTATGAAGCTATAGTGGAAGCTTATTCAGATGATAGTTTTATGTATTGCCTCCACTTATTATCTATCCATTTTCTAATTTCCTCTATATCCTCATCTCTAAGGTGGGCAAATCTTCTCTGAAGCCTTAAATACTCTTTAACATCTTTTCTTTTAGATGGATCGATTAGGTTAATACTAGGTCCTGTAAACTTTAGTTTAAAGTTTTCAATTTCAAATAGAGCAAATACTCCTGTTTCAACAGCAAGCCTTCCCATTTCTATGGATTTTTCAGCATCAAACCCCCATCCTGGAGGACATGGGGATAGTATATGTATATATCTTGTTCCCCACTTCATCTCTAATGCTTTCTTAACTTTCCGATGAAGATCATGTGGATAAGCTATGCAAGCTGTAGCTACATACGGTATTTCATGGGCAGCCATTATGAGAGGCATATCTTTTTTATGCTGTAGCTTCCCAATAACTGGAGTTGTTGTAGTACGTGCACGGAAAGGTGTTGTACCACTTCTCTGTATTCCAGTATTCATATAGGCTTCATTATCTATACATACATAGATGAAGTTATCATTTCTCTCAGCAGCTGCTGATAATGCCTGTATACCAATATCTGCTGTTCCACCATCCCCTGCAACTCCAAGAACTGTTATATCCTTTATCCCCTTAACTTTAAGAGCAGCAGCTATTCCTGATGCTGCAGATGCTGTTGCCTCAAAGGCTATGTTTAATGTAGGTATACCGAACCCTATCTTTGGAAATAAGCCTGGAGCAGCTGAAATACATCCAGCAGGAATAACCATCAATGTTCTACGACCTAAAGCTTTCAGAACATGTCTTGTAGTTAGGAATAAACCACATCCAGGACAGCTTCCATATCCTGGAAGCATATACTCTTCTTCAGGTAAGCCAAGTATAGGCATAAAACCACCTCTACATACGTAAACCTATCCATTCATATTCCTTATCTAATCCCTTCTCAAGGATTTCATACATGTTTTTAACCACCTCCTTCTGATGACCTATTTGAACATCTCTCCCACCTAAACCCATAATAAACCCCTTGATTAATGGTTTCTTCACTTGCTCATATAGTGCAGCCTTAATTTCTGTAAGTACTGCTCCAGCATAGCCGAATGATATGTTTCTATCTATTACAGCAATTCCCTTAACCCTCCCTGCTAGGTTTCTTATTTCCTCTATTGGGAAGGGACGTAGTACTCTAAGCTTAACAGCTCCAACGTTATAGCCTTCATCCCTCATTAAATCCACAACATACTTCATCTGGGAAGCTATAGAACCCATACTTACAACAACTACGTCAGCATCATTACATCTATACTCTTCAAGAAAATCGCCATGAAACCTTCCAAATCTCTCCTTAAACTCTCTACATACACTTATAATCTTCCTCTTAGCCTTCATCATAGCTTCCTGCATTAAATATCTAAACTCTGTATACCAGTCTGAGAAGGGAACATTAGGCATAGGTAGATGTGAAAGTATTATTGGATTATCTACATCATAGAACTTATATGGTGGATCATAGGGTGGAAGGAAATCATCAATATCTTTCTGGTCAGGTATTTCAACAGGCATTACAGTATGAGATAAAGTTACACCATCAGCACAAACCATAGCTGGAAGCATTACTTCATGGTCTTCAGCAATTTTATAAGCCATAATTATAGAGTCGAAAAGCTCCTGATTATCCTCAGCATAAAACTGCATCCATCCAGTATCTCTCTGAGCAATAGAGTCTTGATGGTCACACCATATATTCCATGGAGGAGCAAAAGCTCTATTTGCAACATACATAACTATTGGGAGTCTAGCACCACTAGCCCAGTGAAGCATTTCATGCATTAAGGCAAGTCCTTGAGCTGATGTTGCTGTAAATGCTCTAGCACCACATGTTGATGCACCTATACATGCACTCATAGCTGAATGCTCGCTTTCAACACATATAAACTCCGCCTTTAACTCTCCCTTTTCAACAAACTCTGAAATCTTCTCAACACATGGTGTTTGTGGAGTTATAGGATAGGCTGCAACAACCTGTACTCTTGAACATTTTGCAGCATAAGCTGCTGAATAGTTTCCAGTTAATAGTAAAACCTCACCCTTCATTTTAAGCATCTATCTCACCTCCGCAATCATATCTATAGCTTTAACCCTACATTCATAAGCACAGATACCGCATCCTTTACAGAATTCATAGTCGATTTGAGGATATCCACTAGAATCCTTACTTACAACTCCTTCAGGGCAATATAGCCAGCATACCATGCACTTATTACATTTCTCCCTATTAATTACAGGTTTAAAAGTTCTCCAAGTACCTGTAATACCTGAAGATGCTTTCCCAGGCTTTGATATAATCCATATTCCAAGATCTCTTAAACTCTTTATCTCACTCATCTTAACCACCTACAATAGTTTTCTGATACGCAAGCTCAGCAGCTTTAGCATTTACTTCTCCTCTTCCAGGTCCAAAATATTCTATGATGGCTTCCCTAATCGAGGATATCTTAACAAGACCTGTAGCTTTTGAAAATGCTCCAAGCATAGAGGTATTATAAACAGGTAGTCCGCTAACAAATAGTTTTAAGTCTTGAACAATAGATAAAGCATCAACAGTTGCAATCTTAAAACTTCCAGGAACCTTAATATCAGATGGGTTTAAAGGAGTATTCATAATTACCATTCCTCCACTCTTAAGCCCAGAATAAACATCTACAACACCAAGTAGGGAAGGATCAAGAACTATTACTATATCTGGATTGTATACATGAGTCCTAAGAAGAACTCTACTATCACTAAGCCTTGTAAATGCCTGAACAGGAGCACCTCTACGTTCAGCTCCGAAGAATGGAAATGACTGAACACCTTTAAACCCATCTAAATATGCAGCTCTAGCAAGAATATCACTAGCAACAACAGCTCCCTGACCACCTCTCCCATGCCATCTAATCTCAATAATTTTCATTACAACACCAATCACACAATAATCCTGAATATTTAAACTTAACGCTAGTACTATGGGAATCATCAATTCTAAATGCTAAATAGATTTACTCCTAGTTCTTATTTACGGTTGTGATATATGCTGGCTATAACAAGCTATTTAAGAAGATAATTTTCCAAGCCTTTTATAGGTCTTGACATTCCAAGTTCACTCTACATACAAGTTAGCTAGAGCGCAATTCCCAGCTACTATTTTTAGTAATTACTTAAGCAATAGAAATCTAGGGAGTTGATATAGTAATATTTATGATGATAGGGGAAATCAAGGGTTTAATTCTCAATCAAAAGCATGCACAGTTTTAATCAATGCTTGTTAATGATTTGTTGCTGCAAACAGTATTATCACTAGGTATCTTATTCCAAATAGTTTTACCCATTTCCTAGTGGGAGTAAGAAAAAGTAGTTATATTCGGGCTTTTATTCTAGGGATTTATGCTTTCTCTCCTAATAGGTATACTTTATCTCAGCTGTAGCTAGTGTATTTATTTTCATGCTTTAATTGTTCTTACTATGACTTGTTTTTAATTATAAAAGATAAGAAGAAACTAGCTTTCTGGATGGTTTGAATAGGTGCTTGGATTAATTAGGATTTAGAAATTACTTCTAGTGCTTTAAATCAGTACTCTGTTAGGAGCTTTTCTGACGGTGCTTACATGAATATCCTAGAAAGCATGCTCAGTTCATGGTTAAGATTTGAATCTCCATTTGCTTACAAATATAATAATTTATTACTGCTCAGAGGAATTTCTCGAGCTTCTTTTAGCTATTCTATACTTGGAAAGAATTTGTTGAAGAATACTTCTTAGTGAATTAGCCTTAGCGTTTTCTTAGGAATGATATGGTTCTGCTAAGCCCTTAACTATCATTGAATCTTCATAAGTTACTTGATTAACACTAGATTTATAATAACTCTTAATATCATGTATTCAAGCCAATATAAATGAGTCACAATTTATAGAAATACTATAGCAAATTAAGATCTAACAAGAGAGATGATAAAAATAAAAACTTATAAGTTGACGGAACACTTATAACATGTCGAAAATCTTAAATATAGGCTGCACTATATCATTAAATGATATTTATGCAGAAGGCGAAGGTTATTAGGTCTAAACTTATTAAATGGTATGAGCCGCCACTACATACTAAAACCATAGCTAAAGACCTTGTAACACCTGAAATAGCTGGATCAAGCAATATTGCTATAAGAATGTTTATAATGGAGCCTTCAGCTACCGCTGAAAAGCATAGCCATGAAGTTATGGAACATGCATTCATGATTTTAAAGGGTGAAGCAATGATTACATGCGGTGATGAAATACACTACCTTAAAGAGGGAGATGTAATATATATACCTCCAAAAGTTGAACATTCATTCAATAATACCAGTAATGAACCTGTAATAGTACTTGCATTATATTCGCCACCATCAGACAAGAAATAAAATCAAAATATCATTTTTAAATGAAAGCTTAACTATCATGAAATTCTTTATAGTTCAATCTACTAAACTAATAGCTAAAACATGAAATTCAAAATATAGAGGAATTAAACAAACTGTAATATTAAGCAAGATTGCTAGGTAAAGTTGTAAAGAATTCTTTATTATAAATAAAATGAATGATTTACTCACTTTCTTTTCAGATAGTCTTCTCTAGGTGGTGAGAAAACATCTAGAACTATAACTGGTCCAGGACCGGGGTTGTATGTTTCATGGGGCTCGTTTGAGGGAAATATATAGCCTGTACCTGCTTCAAGTATTTCACTACCTGTAGGTGTTCTATGTTCAATCCTTCCACTAACAATATATCCTACTTGTTCATGTGGATGGCTATGTAATGGAAAAGTTACTCCCTCATCTATCTCGTAAATAGCAAGCATCATCCTCTCTCCAACTACTAAAATCCATCTTTTAACGCCTTCCTTAACAGTTTCAGGAGGAAGAGATTTAATACTAGCTGTCCTCATAGTTTCACCAAGCATTAATGTAATTTTAGAATTTAAACTTTACTAATAAATACATGGCTTGCAAACTTAAGCATGTTTTACTACCTCTATTTTAATGTTGTGTCTTCTATGATTCTTTAGCTTTATCCTTTCATTAATCCATATTGTTTAGCTATACTTTAGTATGGATACATTAACCATACTACCACCACAAATAGAGGGAAAAACCTAAATAAAGCTAAAGTTCACAAAGCCAAATACATAAACTTATATTTTAGTATAAAATTATATACTGAACTATATGAAGACTAGAAGCCAGTATGTTAGAGATCTTTGGCCTCAGTTTGATGCTCTTAGGCTTGGTATGAACTGGACTGAAGAAGACTTAGAGAAAAAGCAAATACTTATTGATGATGTTTATGGTGATAGTCATCCCGGAAGTTTCCACCTAAATAGACTTAGTGAAGAAGCAGCTATAGGAGTATACGAGTATGGAGGAAAGCCATCAATATTTCATGTAACAGATATTTGTGATGGATGGGCTCAGGGACATTCAGGAATGAACTATTCTCTTCCTAGTAGGGAGGTTATTACAGATATGGTTGAAATACATGCATCCGTAATACCTTGGGATGGATTAATCTTAGTATCAGGATGTGATAAGTCAATTCCAGCCCATCTAAAAGCTGCAGCCCGTATTAACATACCATGTATACATATTCCAGGAGGAAGTATGCTTACTGGACCGAGCATATCTACTTCAGCACCCCCGCCACCAACAATATCCATAACTCCTATGGATATACGTAACTATAAGCTAACAAGTGCACCGACATGTGGAGCATGTCAATTTATGGGTACTGCAAGTACAATGCAAATTATGTCTGAAGCCTTAGGGATGAGTCTACCAGGATCAGCATTAATACCAGCTTTCACTAGTGAAATTCTAAGACTAGCTCGTAAAGCAGGTAAATACATTATGAGGCTTATTGAAAACAATATTAGGCCTTCAGACATAATGACTTATGAAGCATTTGAAAACGCTATAATAATCCATGCAGCTACTGGAGGATCTACAAATGCTCTCCTACACTTACCAGCAATAGCAATGGAGTTAGGAATGAATATCAACCTATCGTTATTTGACGAAATCAATAGGAGAACTCCATACATAGCCAACATAACTCCTAGCGGCTGCTATACATCACAGATACTATGGTATGCTGGGGGAGTACCAATAATTCAAAAATATCTAAGTAAATATCTTCATCTAGATGTTTTAACAGTAACAGGGAAGACATTAAGGGAAAACCTTGAAGAGCTTGAAAAAGACGGTTTCTTCAATAGGTATTTAGGATTCCTAAAGAATTTTGGACTTGAAAGAAGTCAAGTAGTAATAGAGCCTGAAAAAACTGAAAGAAGGGGAGCTATAGCTATACTTCAAGGTAATCTTGCACCTAAAGGAGCTATAGTAAAGTATTCAGCTGTATCTCCTGACATGCTAACACATAGGGGACCTGCTAGAGTATTTAACTGTGAAGAAGAAGCTTACAAAGCCGTTATTGAGGGAAATATCGAGCCTGGAAGTGTAATAGTAATAAGATACGAGGGACCGAAGGGTAGTGGTATGCCTGAACTATTCATGACTACAAATGCACTTATACAAAGCCCTAAACTAAGTAAAACAGCGCTAGTTACTGATGGTAGGTTTTCAGGTGCTACTAAGGGTCCATGTATAGGTCATGTTTCACCTGAAGCAGCTGAGGGAGGACCAATAGCAGTAGTACAGGATGGAGACATTATTGAGATAAATATACCTGAAAGAAAACTAAACATTGAAATTACTGATAAAGAAATTGAAGGAAGACTTTTACAGTGGGAAAGACCTAAACTAAAAGCTGGGAGAGGGGTATTAAGAAGATATATGGAGCTAGCTGGACCAACTAGTAAGGGAGCTAGTATTGAACGCTGTAACTAACATTCACTAGGTTTATATTTCCTCATACATTAATGATGTTGCAAGTAGTAGTTCATCGTTACCCCATGATGCTGTAAGTTGAATATATCCAGGTAGCCCAATATCCATCATTGGTGCTGGTAATGTTATTGTGGGTGTACCTATAACGTTGAATAGTTCAGTATTCTTTATTAGTAATGCTCTAGTAGTTATGTTTTCAACTTCACTTATTTTAGGCGGCTCTATAGGTATTGTTGGTGTTGCAATAATATCATATCTGTCAAATAAAGCCTTAAAATAGCTAATCCATCTCTCTCTTATTTTACAAGCCATAACGTATACTGAAGCAGGTATTGATAATCCGATTTTAAAGAGGTATCTAACATCACTACCCATTCTATCCCTATACCTAACATAGATATCAAATAGATTTGCTGCAGCTTCACCTAGCATTATTGGAGCTCTAACTTTTGAAACTATGTTGAAGTCTGGGAAGCTTATTTCATCAATCTCCCAGTCAAGTCCTCTAATCTTATCTAACGCCTTACTGAACGCCTCCCTAACACTATTCACAGAGACCTCAGCAAAATCCTTAATAACAGCTAGCCGAATCTTCCTATTCCTAACATCTTCAAGCTTACTATAAACAGATTCAGCGAATCCATTTATTAAAGTATTTAAAGTTACAATAGTATCTTCAACATTTCCAGCTAGGATCCCTACATGATCTAAAGTATTTGAGATAGGTAATACTCCTACTACTGGTATTCTATTTATAGTTGGCTTAAATCCTACAATTCCACAGAATGCTGCTGGAATTCTAACAGAACCGCCTGTATCAGTACCTAAAGCAATAGGTGTAATACCTGTAGCTACAGAGCCCGCACTACCACCTGATGATCCACCTGTTATTCTCGAGGGGTCGAGAGGGTTTCTCGATGGACCGAAATGAGGGTTTACATTTGTTGCTCCCATTGCAAGTTCATGCATATTGGTACGTCCAATAAATACTACACCCATATCTTCAAGTACACTAATAATCTTAGCATTCAGTTTAGGATTAATGTTAAGATATGGTGTTCCAGCTCTTGTAATGAATGGTTTATGATCAATATTATCCTTTACAGCTACTGGTATACACATTAACGGCTTAAAGATTCCTTCACGAATATGCTTGTTAAGCTTATCTATATGTGAATATTTAAGATCATGATCAACAAGTAGAAAATAGTTAAGATCTCTACCAATACTTTCAGCTTTCCTTATAGATTCCGATACAATACTCTCAACGCTTATAACTCCCCTATACAATTCATTTATGGTTTTCTGAATAATTGATCTTTTAAATTCATACTTAAATATTCTAATCACCTCCACAATATCTTTCAGAAATATCCTTCTCTAAATATTTTGAAACAACAGCTTCAACTATTACTTTAACATCTGTAAATACATCTTCAAGCACATCTCTAAAGACCTGAATAAAACCATTCATAAGCTCACCTATACTTCATGATAAAAATAAATTTTATATTACTAGGACATTTAGAGATTAAGTTAGCTTTAACACTGCACCTTTATCTGCTGACTCAACGATTTTTGAGTATAACGTTAATATACCCCTCTTAGCTTTCAGCTCAGGAGGCTTCCACTTTTCTAGTCTCCTATTAATCTCCTCATCTGAAAGCTTTACATTTAGTTTTCTTTCAGGTATATTTATCTCAATAATGTCTCCATCCTGTACTACTGCTATTGGTCCTCCCTCAGCTGCTTCAGGTGAAACATGACCTATAGCCCCACCTCTATTTGAGCCTGAAAACCTACCATCAGTAACTAGAGCAACAGATTCAGATAAACCCATGCCTAAGAGTATTTGTAGAATATCAAACATTTCCCTCATTCCAGGGCCTCCCTTAGGTCCTTCATATCTAATAACCATTATGGTTCCAGGTTTAATTTCACCATTTAGTAATGCCTTTACAGCATCCTCCTCTGAGTCGAATACTCTAGCAGGTCCAGCTATCTTAAGCATTTTAGGGCTTACAGCAGACTGCTTAACTACAGCGCCTCTAGGTGCTAGGTTTCCCTTAAGAATTGCTATTCCACCTTCATTAAAGAATGGATTACTTAACGGTCTTAAAACACCTGTTGGAGATGGTGAAGCTATAATGTTTTCCAGGTTTTTCTTCAATGTTTTCATTGTTACCGTTAATACGTTTAAGTTAAGCTTATCTTCAATGATCTTCATAACTGCTGGTAAACCTCCAGCTTCATCAAGGTCCTTCATGGTAAAGCTGGATATAGGATTAACACCACATATACATGGAGTTTCCCTACTGATCTTATTGAACAGTTCAAGATCAATTTCTATGTTAAGCTCTGAGGCAATAGCTGGGATATGTAAGCATGCATTTGTAGATCCTCCAGTAGCCATAAGGACTCTTATAGCGTTTTCAAATGCTTCATAAGTCATTATGTCTGAAGGCCTAATATTATTCTTTAAAAGCTCCATAATCATTCTACCGGCATTAAAAGCTGTTTTAAGTATTCTTGAGCCTACAGCAGGTGTTGTTGAGTTTCCTGGAAGCGACATACCTAGAGCCTCAGTAATCACACACATAGTGTTTGCAGTCCACATACCTGCACATGCACCAGGCGATGCACAGCATGAATCGATCAGTAATTCAAAATCCTCCTTAGACATTTTCCCGGTTTTATAAGCTCCATATGCAACCGTAACTTCACTTATAAGGCGGGGAATACCCTTAAAAACCCCTGGAATCATGTATCCCCCAGTAACAACAATAGATGGTATATTTAGTCTAGCTATAGCCATTAACATTCCAGGCACTATCTTATCACATGTACAGATAGCGACTAAAGCATCGAATTGATGAGCTTCAACCATTATTTCAATACTTGAAGCTATAATATCTCTACTTGGAAGAACATACTTCATACCTACATGTCCCTGAGCAATACCGTCACATACAGCAATAGTATTAAACTCAAAGGGAGTACCGCCAGCTAATCTAACTCCATCCTTAACCCTGCATGCAACCTCTCTTAAATGAAATGATCCTGGAAGAATTTCATTCCAGCAATTAGCAATACCTATAAGAGGACGATTAAACTCCTCTCTTGTAAAACCCATAGCCTCCATCAATCCTAAACGGGAACCCCTAATATCATCTCTATCTTTAATTATACGTTTACTTCTAAGAACATCTTCATGAAGCATGAAACCACCAATTAAAGTATAAACTTAAATATATAAGTTTATGTATGGATTCAAGAAACATGATAACATAGCATATTCTACTACTAAGTTTTAGACTTCTTACTCTGCTATACCAACCTTAGAAAGCATATTTAAAATACTACTTATTAATTATTACATATGTAGAAAATGGATTAAGACATAAGTAAAAATGAATATCTAACAAGAAAGGTAATAAAGTGATGTAAACATTTAGAGTTGGCAAGATATTTTTTGGATGTGACAACTTAAGCTCACCTTCTAAGTGGTTATAGTATAGTATGAGTAGTTTTATGATAGATTCCATTCAATTGCCTTCTTATCATCTAGATTTGGTTATTTTGATGTTGCTAGTTAGGAATATTCTAATTATTACTGAATGATAAGTATCTTATTCACTATACTCTTCCTACTGAAAGTTTAGTGTATGTAGTTTAATTCTTGAGAGTTTAGAAAACCATATACACTATCAATAAAGAACGTTGTATCCATCATAATACCTTAACTTATCAAAACTTTAATATCATAATATTTCTATAGCTTTCAACTATTATCCCACTTAATCTAGCATAAGCCAATAATCCACCATTAGCCTAACTCATTCTCATCTAGAGAATTCTAGAATTCTATGATTTATATTTACCCCTCCTAATCTTATTCATCCTTACAATAGCTATCTAGAAACCTTACAAACCTCAAATAATATTCTGAATACTCAAACTAAAAATATGAATACTACACTATATCAACATCTGATAGAGCCTACACTTATAATAGTATAATCAGCTATAACAATCTTAATTTCCCTTCACCAAACTCAATAGAGGTTTAAAGATCTAAACCATGATAATGTAACTCCTAACAACAATAAAACTTAAAATATCAAGAGCCATTCTAGATGAGTGAAAATATGTATAGGCAACATAAACAACTAAGGTAAATGGAGTTCTCATCCTACAAACCCAATAACTTTAGGCATACTAACACCATAAATAAGGGAGAGCTCCAAAATAAATCTAAAGTTCATAAAGCTCTTACTTTAATAGTTAACTTTATATTTTACGTTACAATATACTATTGGGCGTCTTTATGAGTTTTAAAGCTGAAGAAACCGCAGTTGTTCTTATAGAGTTTCAAAATGATTTCTGTAAGCCTGGTTTCCCATTATATCCCGGAGTTGAAAAAGTTCTTACTGAGAATAGAGTTATAGAGAATACAGTTGAGCTTGTTAAAAAAGCTAAGGAAAAGAGGGTTTTAATTATTGGATGCCCAATAATGTTTGAGCCTGACTATAGAGATTTAGGACAAGAATTCGGAATTAAGGCAAACGCTAAAAAAGTAGGGGCATTTAGGAAAGGGACAAAGGGAGCTGAATTTATTGATGAATTAAAGCCTTATATAGACATATATGTTGAGGGGAAAAGGGGGCTTGATGGCTTTCACGGCACAAATCTTGACACTATTTTAAGATATTGCGGAATTAAAAATGTAGCAATAGCAGGATTCCTAACAAATGTATGTGTAGAATCAACAGCTCGAACAGCTTTCGACTTAAACTATAAGGTAGTAATTTTAAGGGATTGCACAGCAGCATTATCATGGGAGGAGCAGCAATACGCTGAAACTAAGCTATTCCCGCTAATTGCTGAGGTAATGACTCATAAGGAGTTCCTGGAAAAATTAAAATAAACAATTTTATTTTTATTTTAAATACTTCAAATCAATCGTAGAATAAGAGGAATCCTTTAAACTTATACATTTAACGTAAAATCTTTCCTACTACTCCAGCCTACACTGAACCTATTCAAGTTGGTAATTAATACATAGAGGAGGGTTAAACTATAAAGCGTAAAATTTTTAGCTAATCAGTTTATAATTCTGTCGTGAAAACAGAAATAGTAAGAATTAAAAATATAGATAAACTAGGTAGATTAGTAATACCAAAAAATTGGAGGGAAAAATATGCTAGAAACGGCAGGGTTATTGTAAAGTTTGAGGGGGAAAAAATACTTATTGAACCATACGAGCTTCCAGATCTAACTGAATTATTCGATAAAATAGAAATTGATTTAAAGTCAGATTTATCTAACTGGAAATCCATAAAGAGGGAGTTGCTTGAGATTCGTTGATGCAAGCGTATTTGTTCATGCATTTATTAAACCTAAAAGAGAACTTAAAACTCATGAAATTGAAATAAAGAAAAATGCGAAAAATATTGTTAAGAGAATAAATGAGGGAGAGAAGGTAGGAATTACTGTAGTTCAACTTGCAGAAATCTCAAATATACTTGAAAGTCATTTACAGCTTAAAGATGCTTTAAGGGTTATGAAATTTCTAGTTACTGCAAGAAATGTAAAGGTTTTTGATGTAACTAGAAAGGACTGTATTGAAGCTATTAAAACTGCTGAGGAAAATAGTATTGGTTTCAGTGATGCCATAGTTTACGTAATCATGAAAAATACAGGAATTGAAGAAATTTATTCCTTTGACTCCGATTTTGATCGGCTGACAAGAAGAATTACTGAATGAAATTAGTGAAACCTACTAACTATTTAACTATAGTATTTAAGCCTACTGTTTTGAAAATATGTCCTGAACTTAAGTAGAATATCTTAGAATAAGTGTCAATTTTAAAGTGGAGTAATTATGGCTTACAATAATGTTTAACAATCCTACCATAAGCATTCATGGTACATGAAGATACTACTACATTAATAGCATAATGAGTAAAGAATAAAGTTGACAGAGCATTAAAACCGTAGACTATGATGCTTTAGCTAGACATAGAGCTGTAAAGTGTAATTAGGACATGTAGGCTATTAGGTAAGAGTATTAAGTAATCTTTCAATGTTTAAACATATCTTCAATAAGTATTACAGCCAAATAAACTAAAATGAAGAAATACGTAACACAACCATAAAACTAAACCAAATAAATAAACCATGAACATTATAGTAGAATAGCAGTAATTAAGCATTTTCAAATCGATATGGAGGACATTAAGCTAATAATTTAGCATTACATCTATGATAGAAGAAAATATATTATAGTATAAAATATTCTCTAGGTGGTTAAAATGGGGATTAAGGCAATTGTTATAAATCCTAAGGATAATGTTGCAACAGCTATTTCAGATATAAAACCTAACGAAGAGATTCTAGTAAGAATTGGTAATGAAGTAAAACAGTTTAA
>JAWBQF010000015.1:0-64849 GCA_038845975.1 Methanomethylicia archaeon | reverse complement strand
TTAATACTGGTAGGTTAAACTCTTCAGAGAGCTTAAATGCATATAAAACCATATCTTTAGCTTCCTGTGGTGTTGATGGTTCAAGCATAGGAATCTCAGCATACCTACCTAGAAGTCTAGTATCCTGCTCATATGGTGGGCTATGTGACTGAGGATCATCAGCTGATACTATAATAAGCCCACCCCTACCACTACCAGAAAGGGATAGAGCTATAAGGAAGTCCATTACAGTATTTAAGCCATTATGCTTCATAGCTGTTAAAGCTCTCAACCCAGACCATAATTAGTTTATTAATTGATATTTATGGTTTCAGGATATCCAGTTGCAGCATTAACTAGCTTAGACTTAGTAATAGTACCATCAATAATTAGAAGAATACTAGGAATTAATGAACTTGGAAGATTAAAAGTAAAAGCAAACTTACTAGAGGTAATGGAGTAATAATTATGCCCCATAGGAGGAATTAATGAGCAATTATAGGTTGCTGATTGTTAAATTGTTCTACTATGGTTTTGAAATTGTAAATTATTAACAATAATGCTTAGGATATTATGCTCAGTATGGTTTAGCATTTATTAATTATAAAAGCTTAAAATCATGTAGAACATCTATATACCTCTATTGAAAGTTTAGCTATATCTATAATGGGATGAATAGAAAATACCATAAGCTTATTATAACTAAGGCTATTTGTTTAATAGATACTCTTATATGTGCTGAAGTTACTTAAACGATATGTGAAATTGAATTTTTAGCTATTGCACAAAATTTATATAACCCTTTGTTACTAGATTATTAGAGGTGATAATATGTATTGGCTTGGAGCTTGGCCTGGTAGAGGTCCATTCAGCTATCTACCACCATGGATGAGACCTGGATGGCTATATGGTAGGAGAGCATGCTGGTGGCTATTCGGACCATATGCATGGCAGTGGGGGTATACTCCATTCTGGTTTATGCCATGGTATAGGCCAGTACCGTGGATGACACCATATACTTGGTGGTAAGTTTGAGCTACTGGTATCCTAGAAGATGGTGGCGTAGATGTTTAAGCTCAATGTATTATCCATGGCATGGATGGCATTATCCCCCAATACAGCAGTATCCTCCACAGCCAGGTCCAATGTATCCACCTATAAGCCCCGAAGACGAACTTAAAATGCTTGAAGAATATAAAAGAGATCTTGAAATGGATTTAAGAGATATTGAAGATGAACTTAAAAGTGTTGAAGCAAGAATTGAAGAATTAAGAAGAATTACTAAAAAATAATTTTACTCTATTAAGTTGGGCGCTTCATATAAAATGACTACTATTATAGAAAATCTTGGAGATATAAACTATGAAGAACAAAATATCACTTATAGTTCACTAAGCTGTAAAATACCTAGGAGTATCTTTACCCTATTTATGGAGGTTAGTATTAGCTAAAACTATATATTCCACTAAATATGAGTGGATTTAGTTACTAGGTGATTATATGAGTGGTGATGAGGAGAAGATGAGGGAAATCAGTGAGATTAACGAGTTGATAAAGACTAGAATGAGTAAGATTAAGCGTAAAATAGTTGTTTTAAGTGGTAAGGGTGGTGTTGGTAAAAGTGTTGTTACAGCAAATCTTGCATTAGCTCTTGCATGGCATGGTAGACCAAATCTTATTGGTGTTTTAGATGCTGACATAACCGGTCCTAGCATACCTAAAATTCTTAATGCTAGAAAACAGTTTTTATCAGTCGGTCCACCTGGAATATTTCCAGCTATAGGTCCTCTAGGTATAAAAATCATTTCCATGGATTATCTTCTACCAAATGATGAAACTCCAGTTATTTGGAGAGGACCTATGAAGGCATCAGCAATTAGGCAGTTTCTTGCAGAGATTGTATGGGGAGATCTTGAATACCTACTTGTAGATTTACCTCCAGGAACCGGAGATGAAGCTTTAACCATTGCTCAATCCATACCAAGCATAAATGGAGTAGTTATAGTAACAATTCCATCAGAGGTTTCTCAGCTAGTAGTAAGAAAGGCTGTATCATTCTGTAGAATGCTTAACCTACCAATAATCGGTATTATTGAGAATATGAGTGGATTTATATGTCCAAAATGTGGGGTAGAAATAAACATACTTAGGTATGGTGGTGGTGAAAGAATAGCTAAGGATATGAGTATAGAATTTCTCGGTAGAATTCCTCTAGACCAGAGAATATGTGAAGCATCGGATAAGGGTGTTCCCTTCATAGTTGAATATTACGAAACACCAGCAGCTAAAGCCTTCATGAGTATTGTTGAAAAGATTGAAAACATATTCAGTAAAAACCAAAGTAAACCATAGAAGTATAAAACATTATTTAACTTATCCCATCAACCTTTGCTTATAGTAGGATGGTTAAGCATTACTATAGCTTACCACTTTAAATATTATGGATCATTGCTAAGTCATACTACCCCTTTAAAGAATATCTAGAATATTTCGTTCAAATCAGCGGGAAAATTTAATATCTTAATAAGGTTTATAAGTTTTATATAGTGTATACTTAGGTGTTATTGATGGCTTACGGTTGCTCTCCCTGCTTCTGGTCTTGGAGGAGAAGAGGTCCTGGAAGGCCTCCAATACATAGATTTATCGGTTTTAATCTTCAAGCAGTTAAGTTTATACCTTTAAATGAACGTAATGAGCCTATTATGGGGGAACCTATATATGTTACTCCTGATGAATTGGAATCTATGCGGCTAGTATATTTGGAAGGTTTAACTCAGGATGAAGCATCTAGAAGAATGAGGGTTTCAAGAGGAACTTTTTGGAGATCTCTTGAAAGTGGAAGGAGGAAGGTTACTCAGGCAATTATTGAGCGTAGACCTCTAGTCCTAACAACTTAACTATTCATGTAAGATTTATTTAGCTAAGCTTTACTAGTTAATGGGTTAAATTGGTTAATAAAGTTATAGACAGTGTTAACGTTGAGCTTCAGAGAATATCAAGGAATTGTAGGATAGTTTATGTTAGGCGTGAAGCTGTAGGTGATCCTGAATATGGACCTATGATTAATGAAATAGGTATTCATCCAATACTATCTAGAGCTCTTCTAGATTACGGTATTGAAAGGCTTTATAGCTTCCAGTATGAAGCCTACTTAAAGATTATGAATGGTAGTAGTGTTTTCATTGTTTCTGGAACTGCAACTGGGAAAACTGAAGCTTTTATAATTCCTGTTATTGATAGGATTCTTAAAGATTGTTTAAGAGCCTTAGTAATATATCCAACCAAAGCATTAGCTAGAGATCAGCTTACTAGATTTAAACAGTTTAGCTTTCTTTCAGGCTGTAGAACTGATATTTTTGATGGTGATACTTCAGAAAGTGAACGTAGAAGAATAGTAGAAAATCCTCCAAACATTCTTATATCCAATCCAGACATGATTCATTTTGGACTAGTATACTCCCCAAGATTTAGAAGAATTCTTGAAGGTATTGAGGTAATTGTTCTTGATGAAGCTCATGTTTATGAGGGGGTCCTTGGATCGCATATGAGGATGATTATTGAAAGACTTAAAAAACTACTAGATAATAACCTTCAATTTATAGCTAGTAGTGCGACTATTGGTAATCCAGGTGAGTTTGGTAAACTGCTTCTCAATGAGGATGTGGATGTAGTTCAAGGCCCCTCTAGAAGGAGGGGTTTAGCATATCACGTTCTAGTTAGTACAGGGGGTTTAAGTAGATGGACTATTACAGGTAAACTCATATCAATACTATCATCTCTAGGTCTTAAAGTACTTACGTTTACTGATAGTCAGCAAATGGCTGAGGTTGTTGCTAGAATAGCTAGAGAGAATGGATCTAAAATTCTTGTACATAGAGCAGGCTTATTAAGAGAGGATAGGGTAAGAGTTGAGGAAGCTATCAAATCCAGTATGATTGATGGTGTAGTATCAACACCAACTCTTGAGCTTGGTGTTGATATAGGTTCTCTTGATGCTGTAGTTATGGCTGCACCACCACCAAGCTATGTTAAGTATTTACAGAGGGCTGGTAGAGCTGGTAGACGTGGTAGGGTTGGCTATGTATTCCTTATTTTAGGAGATGATCCTATAGATGCCTACTATGAAAGGAAGCCTAAAGAATATTACTCCCAAGAATTGACACCAATAGTTTTCGAGCCTAACAATATGGAGATTCTTAAAACTCATATTTTAGCTCTAGCTCTACAATACTTTAAGATTTCTGAAAACCTAATACCTAATGAATGGGGAAGCATTATTGAAGAGCTTGTTAATGAGGGTTACCTAACTAAGCGTAACGAATCATATAGGCCAACTAGTAGAGTTTGGAGGGAGTTTAGGGAGAGAAGTCTTAGAAGTGCAGGTCCTGAAATCCTTATATCTGACGGGCAGAATATAATTGGTCGTAGGGAATTGCCAGCAGCCCTCCACGACCTACATCCCCATGCTATATATCTACATCAAGGAAGAATATATGAAGTTACTGATTTAAACATTAAAAGAGGAATAGCTATTGTTAAGGATTTAGATTATGAATGGCCATATTATACTAGACCCTTATACGATGCTAATATCGACAATGTAGATATTAAGGAGGAAAGAATAGAGAATGAAATTCCCATAGTTTACGGTAGCGGTCTAGTAACAAAGACTGTTATAGGCTATGCTACATATAGTCTATATGGAGGAGTAAACCAGAAACCGGAAAGCATAGAGTTTCTAGATAATCCAGTATCATGGTCCTACAATACAAAGATAATGATTAGTAGGTATGCTGACTATGTAGAGCCTGAGGCAATACATGCATTAGAGCATGCTATAATACATGCTGCTAGACCTGTAGTAGGCGCTAGCATAAATGATTTGGGAGGAATAAGCTATCCAGACGGTCATATCGTAATTTACGATTCAACACCTGGAGGATCAGGATTAACTAAGCTACTATACATGAAACTTGAAAAAGCACATAAAATAGCTTACCAAATTCTAAGCAAATGTAGATGTGATGATGGATGTCCAAGATGCATCTACGACCCATTCTGCGGCAATAATAATAGAACACTATCTAGAAGGAAAGCATTAAAACTCATCAAATCAGTAATAGGGACTAAAACCAAAATTAAAGCTGAACCAATATTAACAGGTAAACCTATAGCCTAGTTAGTATATATAGCATGTATCAGCTACTTAGATAACGAAGAATACATACTAAAATATTAGAACACATTATCGATTAATATATAATGCTCTAAGATTTCACATCTAGCTTCAAATTCACTATGAAAACTCCTATTTTATACTGCTATGTTTAATCATTATAGTTAAACATCTAAGCATTCAACTTCAACCAGCTGCTTCAATGAATCTCTCAATAGCCCTACCTGAAAATACTGAGATATTAGAACTAATATTTCATAGCAAATACTTATGTATTAGCTTACTCTTAGGTGAAATAATCTACAGCATGAAAAACTGATTATTAAGCTTAGTAAAGCTGTATTGCAACTTAAGAGGTAAAGTATAGATTTCATACAAGCTTTATGAAAGTAATCCTTAATTCTACGTCTACTTAAAGTACTAATAGTACTTTAGCTTTAATTCTTATGTTGTTTTAATTTATCAATACATATTCCTGTAATTTTCGATATTAGTCTTAAATCTCCTGTTTCTATTAGTAGTTTTAATGCTGTTTTTATTGGTTCCTTTTGTTTCTCTATGAAGTTCCAGTCTACTTCTCTTCCTCTAATCTCCTTAGCCTCTTCATCTTCTCTTCTCCACTCCTCAATAAACCTCTCCAAATCCATTAATAATTTAAATACTAGCAATCATATAAGCTTTATCTAAATATTATGGGCTTTGTTAACTTAATCATGTTTATCACCTTCTATTTTCAGTATTGTTCTATGAATTCTAGCTTTTATCTTCTTATCAATCCATGTTTTAACATGAAGTCATCGACTTATAAAATGGATACATGCCCACCATCACATTTATCCTTCATGATATATAATTATTGAATAGCTTAATTTTATCTTAATATATTGTATTTTACTCACTATTCCTACTCTAAACTATATCATACTTAAACTCAATATTTTACATGCTATAGTAGTAAGCATATTACTCAATACAATTATCTTAAAGCCATAAATAGCCCTGATTTTAAGGAATGAGAGATGTAAACATATTGCAAAATCAAACATATGTAAAGAATCCTTCTCAATAGTCTCGAAAGTAAATACATAATCCTATTTTAGAACCTAACACTCATAATAGTATCATCAACAATCAATTCTAACTTCCTTCTTATCAAATAGGAAGCTTAAAGACTAAACCATAATATTGACGCATAACTATACAATACTTAAAATATCTAAAGCTATCCTAGATTCTATGGATTAATATTTATCTTCTCCTGAATTATCCTATCAATAGCCGTCCTAATAAATGCCTTATGGGCCTCAGATAACACTCTAGAATTCTTCTCAAACATCTGAATGTAGAATACTATACCAGAATCCTAACATCTAATGGAGCCCTATCTCTTCTGAAGCTTAAAGACCCCTACCAAACCCTAATACCAAGTAGAGAGCTTATATGGCTTCTAAGCTGTCATGTCCTCTTGTAAATTCAAAATATATATAGCAGATTAAGTAGATATCTGCCGGGGGTTGAAAGATGTATGTCTATAAGTTAGGTTTAGGTCGTAGGGTTAGAAAAGAGAGGTGGTGAATGTGGAAGTACTTGATGAAGGGAGAGGGGAATTGTTAGCTTGGCTTGATCCTGATGAGCATCGTGAATGGGTTCGAAAAAATAAATGTTTAAGCATGGAGGATAAAGTTATGGATCTCCATGAAGCTATATCGAAATTTATACAGGATGGTAGCTATATTGCAATAGGAGGATTTGGACATGTAAGGGTTCCAATGGCGGCGATTTATGAAATTATCCGACAAAGGAGAAGGAATTTAATTGTTTCAGGGAAAACGGCTGTTCACGATCTTGATGTTCTCATAGCTGCTGGATGTGTAAGTAAAGTTGAGGTAGCTTACTCCTTCGGACATGAATTACGTGGTTTATCTCCTGCATCTAGAAGAGCTGTTGAAACTGGTCAAGTGAAGGTTGCTGCAGAATGGAGTAATGCTGCACTTCAATGGAGATTTAAGGCTGCTGCTTCAGGTTTACCTTGGATTCCAGCCTACATAATGATGGGTACTGATACCTTTAAGTACAGTTCAGCAAAAATTGTTAAAGATCCTTTTACTGGTAGGCCCATATGCCTCATTCCTGCATGCTTCCCGGATGTAGTATTAATACATGTTCATCGCTGTGATAAATATGGGAATTGTCAAATAGATGGTATATTAGTTGAGGATTTTGAACTTGCAAGAGCTGCTAGGAGACTAATAGTAACAACTGAGGAAATAATTCCAAACGAAAAGATTAGGGAAGAGCCTTGGCGGACATGTATACCATACTTTTACGTAGATGCTGTTGTTGAAGTACCGTATGGATGTCACCCATGTAATATGCCGAACTGTTATTACTTTGATGAGGAGCATATTGCTGAATACTTGAAAATGACGCAGACTGAGGAGGGAACGAAGGAATATTTTAATAAATATGTGTATAGTGTTAATAACTTCAACCAGTATCTTCAACTTGTAGGAGGTGTAGAAAAACTGCACTATCTTAAAAAGCTTGAACAGGGAAGAGCAAAATTTGTTTATCCATGGATACAGTCTTAGGGGAGTTGATTATGTCTAATCCTAAATATACGCAAATTGAAATGATGATTGTTGCAGCTTCAAGACTTTTAGAGGATGGAAAAACAGTATTTACAGGTACAGGTATGCCTATACTTGCAGCGCTTCTAGCTCAAAACACTCATGCTCCAAAATTAGCTATTATCTATGAGGCGGGCGGTATGTGCCCAACTAGACCTCCAACCATACCATTATCTGTAGGGGACTCCATGACAGCTCATAAGGCAATAATGACGGCAAGCATGGATTATGTTATGTCATTCATTCAAGCTGGATATGGAGAATACGCTTTTCTCGGTGCAGCGCAAATAGACATGCATGGAAATATAAATACAACTGTTATAGGCCCCTATGATAAGCCGAAGGTTAGACTACCGGGAAGTGGTGGGGCAAATGATTTCGGCTCTCTTTGCTGGAGAATAATTGTTTTAATGAGGCAAGATAAACTACGATTTGTTGAGAAGCTTGACTTTATTACAACACCTGGCTACTTAACAGGGCCAGGTGCTAGGGAAAAAGCTGGACTACCACGTAATACTGGACCATGGAGAATTGTTACACAATTGGGGATTTATGGTTTCGACGAAGATAAGAAAATGACTTTATTATCAATACATCCGGGTGTAAATGTGAAAAATATACAGGAAAATAGTAGTTTTCCAATAAAAATTCCAAGTAGAATTGAAGTAACACCTGAACCAACAGACGAGGAGCTTAAGATACTTAGAAGTCTAGATCCTTATGGAGTGGTAATCCGTAAGTAAGCTTACATGTACAATAATAGTATGATTATGCTAAAATTTTTAAACTCTCTTAAAGTCTACTGGTTTAGAAGGGTTATTTTATGCCTCCTCTTGCATCCATAGTTTCAGCTGGAATGAGTAAGTTTGGTAGGCGTGATAACCTCTATTGGAGAGAACTCTTCCTTGAGGCCTTCAAGGAGGTTATTGATAGATGTCCTAATCTAGATCCTAAAAAGGATATAAAGGCTATATATCTTGGGATGATGAGTAGTGAATATGAGAGGCAGGGACATAGTGGAGCTACTGTTTCAACATGGGCTGGATTACTGCCCTTAGAAGCTATTAGAACAGAGGCTGCATGTGCTTCTGCTGGAGCTGCTGTAAGGTTTGGAGTAGCTATGATTGCTTCTGGTCTACATGACGTAGTGCTTGTTGGCGGTGTTGAAAAGATGACTCATAGATCCACTTCTGAAGTAACAAGTATTCTTGCTACTGCTGATGATTTCCACTTTGATCAATGGCATGGATTAACATTTCCAGGATTTTTTGCATTAATGGCTGTAGCCCACTTTAATAAGTATGGATCAACAGAAGAGGACTTAGCTAGAATTGCTGTTAAGAGTCATAGGAATGGTGCTTTAAATCCTAAAGCTCACTTCCAGAAAGAAATAACTTTAGAGGAGGCTTTAAAGTCTAGGGTTATTGCTTGGCCTCTTAAGCTTTATGATTGCTGCCCAATAACTGATGGTGCTTCACTACTATTAATAACAAAACCGGAAATAGCTAGAAGATTTACTGATACGCCTGTAAACATTATAGGTCAGGGGTTTGCATGTGGGAGTATATTAGCGTTTGAGAAGGATTTTGAAAATGTATCTTTCCAAGCTAATATTGAAGCAGCTAGACAAGCATACTCTATGGCTAAGATAGAGCCTAAAGATGTTGATGTAGCTGAGGTTCATGATTGCTTTACAATAGCTGAACTTATAGAGTACGAGGATCTTGGATTCTGCCGTAAGGGAGAGGGATCTAAGATGATTAGGGAGGGAGTTGTTGAGCTTGGAGGTAAGATACCTATAAATACAAGTGGAGGATTAAAATGTAAGGGGCATCCAGTAGGAGCTACAGGTACAGCTCAACTCTATGAAATATATTTACAGTTAACTAATCAAGCAGGTAGAAGACAGGTTAGAGGAGCGGAGATAGGTCTTACACATAATCTAGGAGGACCAGGCGCATCAGCTGTAGTAACTATATGTAGTAGGTGACTGAATGGAGTTCTCCATTAAACTTTCAGAAACCACAATAGAAAACTTCTATAGGAAGCTTGAGGAGGGGAAGCTAGTAGCAGCTAAATGCAGTAAATGTGGTGTAATAGTTTTCCCGCCTAGACCCATATGTCCAAGCTGCTATTCAGAATCTCTTGTATGGATAGAGTTGGAGAAAGAGGGTGAGATAATTACATACACGATAATTCATGTAGCTCCCCCTAGCCTTAAACCTCCATATGTGGTTGCAGTAGTGAAGCTTAAAAACAACATTAAAATTATAGGAATGCTTAAGGAGGATATAGATAAAGTTAAGGTAGGCTTAAAGGTAAAAATCGAAGTTGAAAGTGGGGAGGTAATGGAAGGCTGGCCAATACGTCCTAAGATAGTGTTTACTGCCGTAAAGTAGAGCTTAATAAATCCTATAATCCACCATATATTTATCTTAAATAACTTACATATTGAATTCTTAATATTGTAAACTAATTTATTATTCAAACTTCAAATGCTTTCTTTAATGCAAACTTAATTGCAAGATAATTATTAGCTTGATCCTACATATAAGATTCTATTATATAGGTAAGCATTACTCATGTAGTTTAAGTTTCTTACTACACTAGCTTATGATCTAGTTGGCAGTATTGTTTCTTGAAGATAGGCTATGAGAGATAGCAGTAACTAACTGTCAACTAGACTTGAAGACTTAAGGGTTCCTTTAACTTAAGATGTATAACACGTTGAAATATCATGCTTACGATTTAATCTTCTACTTATTGTCTTTTCCAGATCCTTCAAGTCGAAGAGTATTAGTCTTGGTTCTTCTATTTTTTCCTTAAAGGACTTTGCGAATATTGCATAGTATTCTCTTCTTTCCTCATTGTGCCAGTTAATATATTGTGTTTTCCATCTTAAACCCTTAAGGGTTCTCTCAGCATCTACTTGATCACTCCATTTACATTCAGCAAATAAGATTTCTCTTGTATGTTCATTTAAAGCTATTAGATCTATCTCCTTATCCTTATACCACCATTTTCTAACTTCATTAAATTGGAGGGGGAGCTCTATGTCTCCTCTTGATACTAAATCGAATATTAACTGTTCAAACATTAATCCATAATATGAGTTTATTTGAGTGGAGATTCTGGAGAAAACTTCATCTACAAGTCCAAGCTCTAAATCAGATAGATTGGGATATACGAATCTAAACCAAAAATTGAAGAAGGGATCATTAATAATATATATTCCTCTCTTTCTTTGTCCTAATGGTAAAACATATTTTACTAATTTCGTTTCCTCTAGGGTTGCAAGATACTTTGATAGGTTTCCCTTATTTATTCCTATAGCTGAGGTTAATGCTCCTTGAGTATTGTATCCGATTGATAGATATTTTAGAATGAGCATATATATTCTTGGTTCTCTAAATTCCTCTCTAAGTATAATTATCGGTTCATTGTAGAGAACCTCCCCTTTACTTAATATTTTCAACTTTATATTCTCTTCAATGGTCTTTTTTGGATCTATTTGAATTAAGTAGAAGGGAACTCCTCCATATATAGCCCATAGCTTAACTAGGTTCTCAACTGGAAATGTTTTAAACATTAGGGCTATATCTTTAAATCTAAGAGGTCCAACATTCCACTCTCCAGTTCTTCTTCCATATAGTGGAGATCTATAGTTAAGAATTTCTGTCTCCATTATGCCTATACTTGATCCACAGATTACTAGGAAAATTTTTTTATTTACTAAAAGTTCATCCCATATCTTCTGAAATACTGAAACAATACCTTTATTGATTTCAATTAGATATGGGAATTCATCAAGTACTATAACTACCTTTTTGTCCCTAATTTCATCGATTAGATATTTGAAAAGGTCGAAAAATGAGTTTACTTCAAGTTTTAAAAAGTATTCTCTACCAGTAAGTTCATAGAATTTAGTTTTTAGCCCCTTTAGATTTTCCTGTAGACTATCATGAGTACATAGGAAATATACGCTGTTTTTTCCTTGAATAAATTTTTTAATAAGTTCTGTCTTACCAATTCTTCTTCTACCATAAATAATAATTAGTTGAGCAGAATCCTCTAGATATTTTCTTTCAAGAAAATTCAATTCATCCTCTCTATTTATAAATAGTTGTATCACAATTATTATACTTTACTTACAACTATTTAAACATCTCGCTTAACTATGGCCTACTAGCTTAGAATCTTAAACCTTAATAATAGTTAACGTTTAAGCTAGATATTAGTAGTTTAGTATAGTTGTAAGTTAACTTCTACATGTTTAAATCTTGCTAGAAATAGATTGTACCTCTTAGAAGATGTTTTGAAATTATTCCAGTTGTAGAATAGATTAGTTTCTTAGGTATTTATTTTATAATGAATTACTAATATACTCCTTTATTTTCTTTATAGCTTCTATTATTGTTTCTTTTGAAGCTGCAACAGATACTCTTAGATGTCCCTCTCCTGCTTCTCCAAAAGCAACTCCTGGAACTGTTGAGACTTTTACTTCGTTAAGTAGTTTTTCAGCAAGACTTACTGAGTTTCTCTCTATTTTACTGAAGTCGGGGAATAGGTAGAAGGTACCTTTAGGCTTTACACATTCTACACCGGGTATTTCATTTAAGAGGTTGAAGGCTATATTTCTTCTCTCTCTATACTCGTTAACCATGTACTCCACGTAATCCTGAGATTCTGTTAAAGCTTCTAGAGCTGCTAGCTGTATTGCTGGACTTATACAGGAAATCATGTATGAATGTATTGTACGTATGGATGATGTTACTTCCTCTGGAGCTACTACGTATCCTATTCTCCATCCTGTCATGGCATATGTTTTTGAGAATGAATATATAGATATCGTATAATTTCTTGCTTCAGGTATTGATGCTATACTGAAGTGTTTAGTATCATCAAATACTATTCTTTCATATACTTCATCAGCTAATATGTAGATACCATTCTTAATAGCTAGATAAGCTAGCTGTTTAAGCTTCTCTTCACTATAGACAGCTCCAGTAGGATTGTTTGGAGTGTTAATTATTATCATTTTTGTTTTTTCACTTATTTTCTCCTCTATTAGCTTAATGTCTAAATTATATTCTGGTGGGCTTAAAGGTATTGGTATAGGTTTTCCTCCTGCAAGCTTAATAAATCCCTTATATGCAGGCCATGCAGGCTCAGGAATAAGTACTTCATCTCCATCATCAATAACTGCATACATAACGCTAAACAATGCTCCATATCCTCCAGCAGTAACTGTTATTTCATTTTCTGGATCTGCATTTACTCCATTTTCCCGTTTAAGCTTCTCCGCTATTGCTTCTCTTAGCTTAGGTATTCCAGCAGTAAATGTATAGTGAGTATAGCCTTCATCAAAAGCCTTCTTTACAGCTTCCTTAATATTTTTAGGTGTATCAAAATCAGGTTCCCCAACATGAAGCTTTAAAACACCTTCCATTGTTTCAACTATATCTATAAGTTTACGTATAGGTGAAGGCTTAATTGCTAGGACACGTCTTGAGAGTTTCACAAAGCCTTCTATTAAAGGTATTATTTAAACTTAATGCTAAATCTAATAGCAAATAATGTTTAGCTTAAGTTATTTTAAAGTAAATTTAAGTAGGTTCGTTAAATCAGTAGTTTATCCAGTACACTGAATTCACTTCTTTAACTAATATATTATTTTATTGATATTAAAAATGTTGTCTTGCTGAATGATAATTACGGATTCGGTTAAATCATTACTGATTTTAGTTAGTAATATACGTAAGAGATAAATGTTTAGATGTATAAGGTTTAGTATGGAGTTGAAATTGTTAAATATAATTCATCAGAAGGGTTTTAATACATTGCTACATTATGTTAGTGATATTGGTTGGAGTGTTAGAAATGGTCTAGTAGAAATTAATACTTTAGGAATGCTAATTAACATATCCCCTATAAGCATTACTGTTAACGATGTTCTTAATGGTAGGGTAAAAGATTCCGAGTTGATTTTACGCATTCTACATAGTATAATTTCCAGTTTACCTGTAGCTATTTCTTCAGATGATTATGTTGATGCATTAAGGCTTCCTGGAGGTTTATCTATTAAGAGATATGAGGGACGAATAGTGAAATTCATAGCTAGTGAACTTATAGATGTTAGTGTAGAGCAGGTTAATTCTATTGTTAATAGCCTAAATGGTTTTATGGTTAAGCATCCAAACGCTACATGGGCATGCTGTTTCCCAGTAGCTAGAGGGATAGGTATTCAAATAGCTTACTGGCAGGGTGAAGACGATATCCCTCCAGGATCCTCAATAACTTACAATACCGGTATTACTAGCTATAATTTATCTCCAAGTGATATTGTATTATTGGCTGAATTAACAGCTGATAGGCTTATAGCGATGTTTAGAATGAAGTATGGTTTAAAACCTAAAATTTATGATAGCCTATACTTATAGCAGTAATTAGGAATTAATCATCTATCATTAATCAGACTTAGCTTTAGAGCTACTACTATTCTTAATATCTTCACACTTAATATGTAGCTACAGTATGAAGACTTATTAGTTAGGTTTCAATTAGGATGTTATGGATAGTACAGATTCTGTTAAGACTGTGGAACTAGATATAATTGTTGATAATAGTATTCCTCTACCTAGAAATAAGTATTTAACTGCTGAGTATGGTTTATCAATTCTCATCCATGCTTTAGGTGAGGAGGAAACATACATACTCTTCGATACTGGATCGACAGGTAGAGTGCTTAGTGAAAATGCTGATGTGCTAGGTATTGATATTAGAGATGTTGACTATGTAGTTTTAAGCCATAGACATTATGATCATACTGGAGGTCTTAAAAAGCTTCTAGAGTTAAGAGGTGGAAACATACCGGTACTAGCTCATCCAGACCTTTTTGAGCCTGCTCTAGCTATCCTTCCTAAACTTAGAAGTATAGGTTTTCCTGAAACTAGAGAGCAGGTTATGACTTTAGGCTGTAATCTAATTCCAGTAAGATCATCAGTAAGTATTACTCCAGGTATTGTATTAACAGGTGAAATACCTAGGTTATGGGGTCCTACTAGTACTAGTAGACTTTATAGGATTGCTGATGGGAAAATTGTAGGTGATGATGTTGTTGATGAATTAGCCCTCATAATAAATGTTGATGGTAAGGGACTTATCATCGTTATAGGATGCTGTCACGCTGGACTTGAAAACATAGTAAACTACTCTAAGGAAATAACTAAAGCTGAGGGTATTTATGGTATTGTTGGTGGACTACATCTACTATACTCTTCAAGAGATAGAATTAATGATGTTATTAGCTTTATATTTACTCAAAATGTTAAGGCTGTAATGCCCCTACACTGTACTGGAATTGTTGCTGAAGCTAGATTTCAAGAGGAAATCCCTAATGTTTACCATGTAGGTGGAGTTGGAGCTAAGTTAAGAGTTTAATGGATGGTTGAATTGAACATACAGATTAAACCTATAGGCGTTGTACATGTAGATGTTGATGATGAAACTATTAGAAATTCATGGAGTGGTGTTAAGGGGGTTATTGAGGTTTTTAGAGAGTATGCTGATGGACTTCACGGTATTGATGGATTTTCACATTTAATACTTATAGCATATCTTCATAAGGTTACTGATGATCAACGTAGAATTCTTAAGGTTAGACCTAAAAGATTCTTAAGATTTAATATTAAAATTAGCGACCTACCTGAAGTAGGTGTATTCTGTACTGACTCCCCACATAGACCTAACCCTATAGCTCTAACAATAGTTAAGCTTATTAGACGTGAAGATCTATGTTTACATGTTGATGGCTTAGATCTCTTCAACGAAACACCTATACTTGACATTAAACCATATACAGCAAGTAGAAGAGTTAATAACATATGTACTCCAGAATGGTATAGACTATTAGCCTGTAGAGCTTCTGAGAGTTTAGGTGAAGCTATTTAATGTTATACATCCTTATTCGCCAATATTCATTAATAACTTAAAGTTTATTAGAGACCTAAGAATTTAGCGAATAAGTATATTTCAACATTAGAGAAACATTATTTATGTAGTAATAGGATTAACTGTTAAGTATGATATCAAATATTTTAAGTTCTAGAGAAACCGTTTTACATGAGTTTTATACTTATTAAAATTAAATCATTTCCCTAGATATAGCTAGAACTTAAGGTAGTTAAGCATGAGGTAAGAAATTCCTCCTTAAAAATTGCTTAATTACTATAGGGAAGACTACTTCTGAATCAAAATTCCCCAATCTACATTAAAAGATTTCTACAATACAGCTACACCCGGAAGGAAAGTAGAGGAGAATACATAATAGTAGACGATACCCTACATCAACATCTTAAACAGAAATAAACCATAATCAACAATGCCTACTAGTATAAAGCCCCACAATTCCAGCCAATAATCTCTAGTTGTGAAGTCTTTTCCTCCTGCTAGTAAAACATGTAAGTCATGTTTAGCTTAGAGTTAAATTCTTAAGTTTTTAGATGTAATATGTAACTATGCATTCTAAATTTACTCTTAATAGGTTAGAGGTTGTGATTGTGAAAGGTGATATTACAAATATTGAAGCTGACGCTATTGTTAATGCTGCAAATCCTCATCTTAAACATGGTGGAGGTGTTGCTGGAGCTATTGTTAGGAAGGGTGGATACATTATACAGATGGAAAGTGATGAGTATGTAAGGATTCACGGTCCAGTATCTGTTGGAAGTGTTGCTGTTACTAGCGCTGGAAGATTGAAGGCTAAGTACATTATTCATGCTGTAGGTCCAATCTACGGTGAAAAGGATAGTGATAGAAAGCTCTCATCAGCTGTAAGATCAGCTCTCAATAAAGCTGAAGAGTTAAAGCTTAACACTATAGCTTTACCTGCAATATCTACAGGTGTATATGGATATCCTCTTGAAAAATGTGCTGAAATTATGGCTAATGTCTTAATGGAATTCTCCAATAAACCCACATCCCTAGCTAAGGTTATTTTATGTCTCTATGATGATAGAGCATTCAACATATTTAATAAAGTTTTCACAAACCTCCTTCTACCTAAGATTAATGGTTCTCAAACAAATACTTGAAATTCCATAAGACTTAGCAATTCACCATGAAGTATAATTGAAATCCTAAATTCATTTATGGAGGATATAAAAATGAAGATAATCTAAGCTAACTAATACTATTTAGCTTAAACGTAAATTCATATTATAGAAGAACATTATACCGTATTGCAATGTTTAACTTATATGGTAAGTACTGATAAGCAGTTAGCATCCTTAAATTCCGATTTAACCCTGCCTGAAAATATATGTTTATACTTAGTATTAAAGTGGGATCTATAGGTTTCCATGTAAGCGTAGTTAAGCTAAAGTATTCTAGAAAGCATTTACTAACCTATTTCTACTCTACTGCTTACTACTTATATGGTTGACGTATTTAGACATTATTTAAGCAATATTGTTTCCAGTAATATTGTGAGGTTTTGTAAGGGTAGATGGGTTGGAGTACATGTTGAGGAAAAGAATAGTAGTGGATATCAAATACTTATACGTTACCTTAGGGGTAAACCCCTAAAGATTGATGGGGTTAATGATATTTTAAGTATCCTCAAAGTTCTTGAAAAGCTTAAGCCGAGAACAATATATGCAACTATAAGTTTGTATTCTAGAATTGAGGTTTTTGAGGATGTTACTGATCTTTCAAATATTAATGCTTGCATGCCTACATGGGATGTAGATAATACATTGGAGAATTGGAAAACAACACTAGCTATTGTAGATGAAATATCTAGATTTCTAGATAGGGAGGGTTTAAAAAGATCTATTATTGTTAAGTGGAGTGGTAGAGGATGTCATGTACATATACATCCATTAGCGTTCTCAAAAGATATATATAGAAGAATTCATCCATTAGATTTAGCATATGCTATTGTTGAATATGTTATTTTAAGGCTTCATAGTAGAATTGTTGATGTTGCTTTAAGCTATAATGCTGGGAGCTTAAAGGTTGAGAATAAAATTGATGTACAGAGGCTTTTTACAGCTCCCTTAAGCCTTCATAGAAGCTTAGATATGGTTTGTGTATGTATTGATCCATATAGAATACTTGATTTTACGCTGGAAATGGCTAGGCCACATGACTTTAAACATTTTAATGACTGGGATAGATATATTGAGGGTGAAGGTGACGAATTAGCGTTAAAATCATTCAATACTGTTGGTTCCTATATAAAACCTATGAAGAATAGGAGAAGAAAACATCCACCACTTGATAGGCAAATACTAAATATTCTCTCAAGATTTAAGAATGAAAACATATGATTAAACCCTATGATTAAAGCCAATTCTTCATCATCTCTACCTAATAGTTCTAGCTTAATAGCTAGTAAGAATTATTTCGTTATGTTTCATGCAAGTCTAAATATTGATTTAGCTATTATGTATGCAAGAATGAAGCTAGAAATCGATATTATTGAATCCACTTCCGGTTTTTCATTCATAACTATTATTGAAATTATAAATGAGGAAACTGTAAGGTTAGCTACTAGAGATATTGTGAGAAGTGTATTTACTACAGGGTCTATTACAGCCCCATGAATAAGGAGAGCTATAATATGTGGGAGAACATTAACAATCATTCCTGAAACAAAGCTAATAATCGTAATTATTGCTTTAACTCTATACTTCATTATTTTAAGTTTGGTTTCCTCATATCTAATACAGTCATACATTACTGAAACTATTTTCGTTACGATTTTACCAATACTATTAAGGCTATGTGGACTTTCAATACTTACCCTTGTAATAAACTTAGTCATAGTAACCTCAAAAGGATTAAATATTCTTTCTAAATCATCTATTACTTTAAAAATAGGGGTACCGGTTAATAGCTTAATCTTAATATTCTTATCGATATCAACTTCATCTTCAATATTCTCCAATGCATATAGAAACGATTTTTCAGGACATACTCCTGAAAGCATATTCACTATATATGATGATATAAAACTATAGAATAATCCTCTTATCTCCACTTTCGACTTCTTCATCTCCATAATATATTACTTGCAAGGTTCTTAAGCCTCTTGAAAATACGAATTTATAAGGGTAGTTTAATCCTTACATATTGAAGTTTTAGAATAAATCATGAAAGCTTAGAAAAGTAGAGTATATTTCAAATTAGGAGGTTTAAAACCTATTTAAGTAGCTCATAGTGGTCTATAAACTTAAGCCATCAACTACATATATCTTCATAAGTTTATAGAGTCATAGTAAATCGTAAAGTATACTTGGATCTTAGAATATATTCCCTTATGAAAAGACTTGGAAAGTTTACTTCATCCCGTCTTGAATATGCTAAATTAAAAAGGAGATTTGAAAAGCTTCACAGGGTGAGAAGCTCTAGGTGTTAGGTTACCTGTTGAGGTTAGAAGGGATAATAATATTGTTAAGACTTCAGCTCTTGTAAATAGTGGTTATGAAAGTGATCATTCAGAAATCCATGCTCCCATCACCATAGCTAAGAGGCTTGGATTTCCGCTAGAAGCTCTTCGAATTGAGAAGTATCGTGCTGTAGGTGTTGAAGTATTAGGCTATGTCAATGTTCGTATAGTAGCTTCAGATAGAGTAAGCCCATGGATGGGAGCTGAAGCTATTAGTGTAGCTGGAGAATACGAAGTTTTACTAAGTGATGCTTTAATTGAAGAGTATGAGAATAGAAATAATAAGGCCAAGGAAGGGATTGTGGAGATTTCTTGGGTAATCCAGAGTTAGAGAAATTGTAGAAGCTGAGTATTGGTTTGATTAACTATAGTTATAGTAATCTAACCTCTATTACAGCTCCAACAAACATAGACTAAGCTGATACTTAAATATAGCTGCCTATAGAATTCTTGGTAAGGTAATAGAGTTCTTGTAGGGATACTGAAATAGAGCATGGTAGCTATGGATTTAAAGTAAGCTTCATTAATATTTAAATATACCCTCATACTATGGTTTTCATGCATACTGAAGATATTAAAATTTTAATTGATAACGAAATAAGGGCTTTCAGTTTTAATATGGGGGTTAACTATAGACTACCATCTGTTTTGGGAGTAGCATCAGCTAATGATCCATTATGGCTTAGGGTTAAGAATATTCATCCATGGATTCATCATCCTAAAGAGCTTCTTAAAAATGTTGAAAGCATTATCGTATTTGCAGTACCGTTAAGTCTTGAAGCTGTAGAAAGCAATTCTACCGGTAAAGACCCCTCCCCTCAGTGGCTTAGGGAATACTTTCTAACAAACAAGCTGATTGATTATTTAGTTCAGAAAACTGCTAATATTCTACGTATTGAAGGTTTTGAATCCATTGGGCTTAAGGCAACCCATGACTATGATAGGGATAATCTTAAATCACATTGGAGTCATAGACATGCAGGCTATATTGCTGGGTTAGGAACCTTTGGAATACATAACCTCCTCATAACTTCTAAGGGAGTTGCTGTTAGACTTGGAACTGTTCTAACTAGTTTAAAGCTAAATCCAGATTCTAAGCCTGAAATTGAGTATTGTATTACTAAGAGAGGTGGGAAGTGTAGGGAATGTGTTTTGAAATGTCCAGTAAATGCTCTGGATAGTTGGGATACTGGTAAATTTAAATGTAGAGACTGGCTTGAAGACAATGATAGGAAGTATAGGGATATTATTGGTGGAGTATGTGATGCATGTGGTAAATGCTCATCCGGTGTACCATGCTCCATAAAGATACCTGATTAAATAGGTGTTGTAATGCTGGACTATTATATTTCCTGGTTTGATATGGCTTCTAAAGCATTAAAATATCCCGTAGAAAACTTTAAAACGTATTCATTCAATAATATTGCTGTTTTAGGTATGGGGGGCTCAGGTATTGCTGGAGATTTTATTAAGGCTTTAGGATCTGGAAGACTTAATATTCCAGTACACGTCATTAAGGATTTTAATATTCCTAAATGGATTAATAGTGGAACATTACTTATAGCCATTTCATATTCAGGCAATACTATTGAAACCATAGAGTCTGTTAAACATGGAATTAAGTATAATGCTAAAATCATAGCCATATCTTCAGGTGGATTACTGGAGAAGATAGCTTTAGATAATTGTTTCACCTATATTAAAGTTGATAGCGGCTATACTCCTAGATCAGCATTTCCCCTACTACTATACTCACTACTAAGAATTCTTTTAATGTTAGATGTAAATATTGTTGAGGAATGGGAGATTAATGAAAGCATCGACGTACTTAAAGATGTTAATGGAAACATAGAAGACGCTAGGAAAATATCTAATATACTTATAGATTCAATACCTATAATAATAGCTGATGTAAGATATGAGCCCCTAGCTGTAAGATTTAAAAATGAGCTTAATGAAAACTCTAAAATGATAGCTAAGTATGAAATAATACCTGAATACTTTCATAATGACATAGTAGGATATGAAGGATCTAGGGGAAACTTTAAAGTACTAATACTTGATCCTAAAGATGAGTCTATATATACGTATATGCTTAGAAGCTTTATCCTAAACTACCTGAGAGACTTAGAGTTTAAAGTATTAAGCCTTGAACTTAAAGGATCCTCACCGCTTACAAAGCTTATCTACGGCTCACACATAGCTGGACTATTATCGGTAATGATTGCTAAAGCAAAAAATATAAATCCACTTCAAACCAAGTCAATAGATAAGTACAAGGAATTCCTTAAAACAGTATTTAAATAGTTTAAGCTGTAAACCTTGCCTATGAAACCTTAAGCCATCAATTACAATACTTTTAAATCTAAGTTTACAGGTAAACTTAAATCTAGCAATTTAGTAAGAAAGCCATAATATACCAAGTTACTACATCTGTAAACTTAAACGTAAAGTATTTTTATCTCAACATACTCTAGACTTAATGACTGTAGAGTATAGTATTCTAATTAAGGATGGATTTATAGTGGATGGGCTTAGTACTCAGTGGCGTAGAGCTGATGTTGGAATATATGAAGGTAGAATAGTGAAGATAGGGAGAATTTCTACTTCTAAAGCAGATCTTGTAATTGATGCTAGAGGACTTATAGTAGCTCCAGGCTTTATTGATATGCATTCCCATTCAGATATAACAGCATTAATTTACCCGGAGGCTAATAGTAAAGTATATCAAGGTGTAGCGACGGAAGTCGTAGGAAACTGCGGTTTATCTCCTGCACCAGTTAATAGAAATAATCTTTCACTACTTAAACAATACTTAGACTCGTTTTTCGGTAAGATATCTGAATACTTACCGTGGACATGGCTGACTCTTAAAGAATATTATGAGAAAGTTGCAAATCAAGGTATTTCAGTAAATATGGTTCCCCTAGTAGGTCATGGAGTTATTAGAATAGCTGTAATGGGTTTTGAAACATATAAGCCAAGTAGAGGTGAACTTGACTCTATGAAGATGCTGGTTAAGCAAGCTATGGAGGAAGGAGCCTTCGGTATGAGTGTAGGATTAACGTATCCTCCAGGATTATTTACGGAAACAGATGAACTGGTAGAGTTAGCAAGAATTATTGGAGAGTATGATGGACTATATGCTAGCCATATTAGGGATGAAGGATCCAACATTATGAATGCTATTATGGAGGCTATAAGAATAGGTAGGGAAGCCAACGTATCTATCGAAATATCCCATATTAAAGTTATGGGTAGGAAAAATTGGGGTAGAAGTAGTGAGATTATAAAAGCTATAGAGGAAGCGAGGAAAAGTGGAGTTAATATAACTGCTGATCAGTATCCATATATTGCTGGGCAAACAGGTCTATATGCTATTTTACCCCCATGGGTTCATGAAGGAGGTATTAGGAAGCTTCTTGAAAGAATCAGTAATCCCACAATTAAGGATAGAATTAGAAAAGATATGGAGGATGGCGTAAATGGATGGAGAAGTATAGCTTCAGAAATCGGCTGGGACAATATAGTTATAGCTACCACAGAAAAGAATAAGTTTATCGAGGGAAAGACGATATCCCAGATAGCTGAGCTCTGGGGATTAAACCCATTAGAAACTGTTTTCAAGCTTTTAAGGGATGAGAATGGAAGCGTATCTATAATTCTATTTTATGGATGCGAGGATGATCTTAAAAATTTTCTAAGTAGACGATGGGTTATGATAGGTTCAGATCATAATGGAATTAAAGTAGGTGAAGGGCCTTTAGGAGGTATTCAGCATCCTAGAGCCTACGGAACCTTTCCAAGAGTTATAGCGAAATATGTAAGGGAAGATATACTATTATCTTTAGGGGAGGCTATTAGGAGGATGACTTCACTACCAGCTAGAAAACTTAAGTTAAAGGATAGAGGTATATTACGTGAAGGTATGTGGGCTGATATAGTTGTATTCGATGTTTTAAAGCTAATTGATAAAGCAACATATCAAAACCCAACAATATATGCTGAAGGAATAGAATACTTACTTGTAAACGGAATACCTGTTATCGATAAAGGTAAACATACAGGCGCAAAACCTGGGAAAGTACTAAGTAGAACATAACAATCATAACTAATTACCCTTAAAATCAGCTGTATACATAACACGTAGAAGTAACAATATTTAAATATATGAGAGATTCAGAGGCATGTACACCAATAGGAAATTACATTTCACCATAGGCCTGAAGCAAGATAATTTAGGAAACTATGGGATTCATTAAGAACTAGTAGAAGCTTAAGTAACTTATTAATAAACTAACATCAACATATAAGCATAAATAAACTTGAAAATCTCTAACTATGTAAATTAAGCTTATTACTAGTAAGGAATCATAAAGATCTAGTACGTAATCATTTTAAATTATCTTCATAGTACTCGTAAAATATTAATGATATGCAAAAATGGGATAACTACGATTTTAATACGTTGCTTCTTGGAACAGTTCCAAGTACTTAACATCTAAATATTTGCTTGCACTATTTATAGTGGTGGTTTAATGAGTACTAAAAATATATTAAAAATAGCTTCAATAACAATGGTATTAGTACTAGTAACCTCAATACTTACCTCAATAACTCTACATGCTGCAGATAGTAGGCAAAAAACGAATCTGGAAAAATGTATAGGCCAGTTGGAATCTTCAAAAACGAGAATTGAGGAATTCATTGAAGGTAGAGGAATTAAGCTTCCAGAAGATATTAAGGGAAACTTAACTAAAGCTGGTGAACTACTAGAATCTGCTAGAAACTTCATTAATGAGGGAAAATATAATGAAACTAGGAAATGTATACAGGAGGCTATGGGCTGTCTAAGAATAGTTGCAAACTATGTTTGTAGGCAGGTACGTGAGGAAGTAAGGGAAATGGTTCAGGAAAGAACTGCAATAGGTCTTAAAGTAGCAATACAAACTCATCAAAAATTCATAAATAAACTAAACGACACCGTGGAACTCTTAAAAGAAAAAGGTATAACTGTTGATGAAGACATTACTAAAGCTATTGATGATGCTAATAAAATCCTAAGAGAGGCTTTAAGCCTACTTGAAGAGGGTAGAATTAATGAAACTGCTAAGTTACTTGGAGAGTCTAAGAGAATAATAGCTGGAATAATAGGTGAATTAAACAAGCTAATAAGGAAAGAAATAGAGGAAGCTAGAATAGCTAAGGAAATAGGTAAGCATATAAGAAGAATGGAGGAAATAACAAGAAACATAGAGAATGAAGTAGCAAAGAAGGGAAGAGAGGAGGCAATAAGTCACTTAAAAGAAGTAATAGATAAACTTAATGAATCCTCAAATAAGCTTAATCAACTTAAAAAGTATCTAGAAGAAAAGGGGAAAAAAGCTAAAGAAATTAGTGAAGCAATAACAAAAATAAGAGGGGAAATAGATCATATAGAGAAAATTGGAAAGAAATTCTCCAAATAGCTCTACATACTTTTTATGAACATCTTTATTTTGCTAACTTTAACACTTATATCTACTTTAAGGTTAAATTACTACATGATTCAGTAGTTTTATTATGTTAGTTATTTAGTAAGTTTTGTATTTAACTTTCTTCACAGCTAATATCTGAATTTTTAAAATTAGCTGCTTTAATATTAGGGTATATGTGTAGTAGCGTTTGTCACCTACCACTCTATAGCTATCCGTAAAACTATGCTACTGGCTTGCTATCCCTGTTTAGTAGAGACCTAGATCATAGTTTTACTTTTCCCGCTGAAATCTTACTTCGATGGAGTTTTCATTCAGGCTTTAAACATTTCATTCACATATAAGCAACTTGCTTTAAATCATATTAAACCAATATTTAACCTAGTAAGAATTCATTCCGGAAATAAAGTTCTAGATTTTCTTATTGAATCCTATTTAAAGCTTAATATTGTTTGGATTTAACAAATACATTTTCTGAATAATATTTCAGTACATTTAAACTCTAATTTCCATTTAATTAATGTTTAGCATAAAACTTTAATTTCAATGAGAACTGAGAAGTGGTAATGCTTTACATACATAGTAATATACATGAAATATAAAGTATGATAAACTTAAAATTTGAAACAATCTCAAGTAGATGGATTTGTATATATACCTGTAATAATGTTTAAGAAATGCCTGATATATGGCTAAATAGGTTGATAAGAGTATTAATACGAGGTCATTGCTTCTAAAGATTTTCAATAAGCTCTTAAATATAGAAATAGGGGATGATGGAAATCTATGGATTCCATAACGGTTTATTATCAGTTTGATGGAGGATCATCATTACTCAGTAACGTGCAAATTTCATCACCGTATACATTATGACCTAGTATTACTTCTGTATTTTCATCTATATACTATGATTATAAACTACCTATTAAGGTTTCTTATCATGTAAAAGAATTTGCAAACTTCAGAATTAAGCTACGGTATAGTTTTCATCGCTTCTAGATGCCTTTTTTAGAAAGTATTCTGCATATTCCCTCTTCATACCTGAATCTACTAGGGTTTTAAGCATCCAATCAATGGTTTTTCCTTCAGAAGCCCATTTTAAATATAGCTTATCAATTGTTTCCCTAACTTCATGTGGAAATATTATCCATGCATCCGTCTTCTTAACATAGTAGTCCGGCCTAATTTTAGACCATGGCTTAACATAGATTGTTGCTACCTTAACATCTTCAGCTCCAAGAGATTTAAGATATTCAACAGTTATAATTAAGGATTCGCCTGTATCAGCAACGTCATCAGCAACAAGTACCTTCAACCCCTTAATATCAGTTCCAATAGACTGCGTAATACGTGGCTTAGGCTCAGTTGCGTATATATCCTTGTAAAACTCAACTCTAATATCTGTTATATTTGGTTGAGCCATAAAATCTGAAAGTAATCTACCAATAATCCATCCTCCTCTAGCAATAGCTACAATTACATCAGGTTTAAAACCACTAGACTCAATCATTTCCGCTAGCCTAATAGTATCTACAAACAATTCATCCCAGCTTGGAGCAACAAGCTTTAAATGTTTAATCACAAAATAATCAAAAACACAGAAATATAAATATTAACTACATCATCCTTAATTGGCTTAACATAGTTTAAGAGGATAACAATTATACATTAACATTTCATACTAACTTCATTAATAAAGAAAATGTAAAGTTTATTTATTGCTTAAGCCTACTATAAGTTTATAATATACTATGTATGGTTAGAGTATGCCAGGTATGTTAGCTCTCGGGTTTAGAGGTATTGTGGCTGCTGAGGAGCCTAATGCTGTTCTTGCTGGTCTTAGGATATTGGAAGAGGGTGGTAATGCCTTCGATGCTTCTATAGCTGTAAGTGCTGTATTATCAGTTACTATGCCGTATGCTTGTGGTTTAGGTGGGGACTCCTTCATTATGGCTGTGGATAGTAATGGTAAAGTTAAAGTTTTAAACGGATCTGGTCGATCATTTAGGAACGTTAGCTTTAATGATGTTAAGAAAATGTTTGGCTCTCAGCTTCCTAAACGTGGGCCATGGATAGTTACTGTACCAGGTCTTGTAGATTCATGGGCTCAGATTTATCAGGAATACTGTACAATGCCTCTAAGAAAACTATTACAGCCTGCAATCAATCTAGCTAGAAACGGTTTTCCAGTTAGTCGTGGTTTAGCTGGAGCTATAAGGCTTGCATATAGTGAGGAATGGTATTCGAAGGGTTGGGTTCAAGTATTTTTAAGGGGTGATAAGCCTCTAAATATTGGGGATATACTTATCCAACCCATGCTTGCAGATATTTTAGATATGCTTATTAGGGATGGCTTATCCTCATTCTATAATGGTTCGGTAGCTAAGAGGCTTGTAGATGGCTTAAAAGGCTATGGATGTCCAGTAGATTATGAAGACTTTGCTTCACATAGATCTGAATGGGTTAATCCTATAGGGATTAATTATAGGGATTGTAGAGTCTATGAAATACCTCCAAATTCTCAAGGTATTACAACTTTAATACTTCTCAACATTCTTGAAGGGTACGACTTTAAATCTATTAGTTACTATAATAGTGAACATGTAAATATTTTAGTTAATGCATCAATACTTGCATATGAGGATAGAGATAAATATGTAGCTGATCCAGTATACTATAGAGCTCCAATAGATCAACTACTATCAAAGAGATATGCTTCAAATAGGAGAAGTATCATACCTAATGTTAGTTTTAAAGCTAATAGTGAAGATACAACGTTTTTCACCGTTGCTGATAAATGGGGTAATATTGTAGGGTTTATACAGAGTCTCTTCTATTCCTTCGGCTCATTGATAACAGTTGAAGGAGTAACATTTCAAGGCAGGGGTTTAGGTTTCAGTTTAGATGAGAATAGTCCGAATAGATTTGAACCATGTAAAAGACCTCTTCATACATTATCCATTCTAGGATTTCAAGATCAAAACGGTTTCGGCATTATTGGATGTGCTGGAGGTAACTTAAGACCTCAAATCCATGCTCAAGTTCTCTCAAACATTATCGATTTCAAAATGAATATAGCTGAAGCCATAGATGCTCCTAGAATAGTTTTAACGAATTGGGGGTTAAATAAGGAGATAATCTATGAAGGTAGAATAAAACATCCAAATATAAGTATAAAAGCCATACCTCTACCATACTATAGCTCAGCTACTGGAATAGTTCAAGCCCTATATAGGAGGGTGAATGGCCTTCTTCAAGCAACAGCTGATCCAAGAAGTGATGGAATAGCTATAGCAATACCATAAATAATCCATAATTATTAGATCACTATGAAATATCCTACAAATCCTGAAGTTGGCGTTGGAGTTGTTGTTATAGATGAAAGTAATAGAATCCTCCTAGTAAAGAGGAAATATCCTCCAGGAGCTGGAAAGTGGAGTATTCCAGGCGGTCATTTAGAGCTTGGAGAATCCCTCTATGAAGCTGCTATTAGAGAGCTCTACGAAGAAACAGGTATTAATGGGGATCCTATTGGTATTGTAAATATTGATGAGCTTGTAGTATATGATGATAAGAAGAGGATTAAATATCACTACGTCCTTATTGATGTATTAGTTAAACCTAAAACCCCTATTGAAAATGCTAAGGCCTCCAGTGATGTTCTTGAAATTGCTGTTATTCCTATTAGAGAAGCTGTAAATCTAGATATTACAAAGACAAGTAGAAACCTTATTGAAAAGCTAATATCTAAAGGTGGAATACTTTTAAGGTCAAACTTCATAACATATTCAGAGTATTAAAGCATATTGATTAGTATAGGATGTGGAAATCATTATATTCCCCTTTATACTCCTCCCATTTCACATCTACTTTTACAACTATTGCGTGAGGCGGTCCATGATGACACCATTTAACAGCTTCCATTACCCTCTCCTTCTCCCCTTCAAAAACAGCTTCCACACTTCCATCATCCATATTCCTTACATAACCATTTAAACCCAGCGACTTAGCCATTCTTCTAGTATATGCTCTAAAGAATACTCCTTGAACAAGCCCATAAATCCTTACATATGCTCGTACCAGCCCCATCCTATTTTACCATATAGGAATATTTATAAGTTTTTCGTTAAGACGGGGCGTATTAAAGTATTCATCTGTATAGCTGCTTGGCAGGATCTTCAGAGAGTAGGTCATAAGCCTTAGAAGGCTTTTGTCTCTTCGGTCTTTCTTCTCCTTGTCTTGAACTGGTCTCTGAACTTTACAGTTAGGACTCTAAAGAGTTCCCGTCTACAGCCCTGTAGAGGATTCTTTGAAGAAGTCATTCCTTATCCTAGCTCTATAGCCTCCAAGTTTAGCTTCCTATATTCCAAATATATTCATTTTATAGATATCATAATGCCGTTTTTCAACATATTCTGAGTTGGTAATGTAGTTCATTTTGATATTTCAGCAATTATGGGTTTAAGAGTACGTATTATTTCGCTAGTCTTAGTTCTGATTAGGGTATAGTGGGATCCACCACCAACAACTATAATGTCTTTTCCAGTTACGGATGAATCTAGGATACATGTTAACCCCTTAATTTCCTCAGTAAATGGGGAAACCTCCCCGGGTTCTAGTCCAGTAGTATTCTTTACAACTTCAAAACTAGCAAGTTTTACATCTCTAACTTTAAGAATCTTCTTTAGCTTATCATAGTTTATTTTTTTATCACCTGGTAATAGTATAGCGTAGGGTTTATTATCGCTTCCAATCACTATAATTGTCTTTACTATGTGGTTCTTAGGTATTCCTACTGCTTTAGATGCATCATTTGAGGATTTCGTATATCTATCCAGCCTTAAAAATTCTCCTTCAACATTATAATCCTTAATAAACTTCTCCACTTTATCTAAGCCATTCATAATCCTAGATTTAACACTAAGCTTTAAATATATCTCTATTGTTAAAGCTTGATTGTTATGAGTGAAAAATCTCCTCAATGTACTAAGTGTTCATTGAAGCCTTGCTATCGCGATCCAGAAGCTAAAAAGCCTATTTTCTGCCCTATGACTGTATATCCTGATATCGTTAAGGAATCTATGAGGGAGTATGAAAATGAACTTATTAAAAATATTCATCGCCTCTCCACTCTTATTGAGAAGGAAGGATATGGCTTCTGGCCTAGAGTTAGGGAAGTTGCTGAGCTTTGTAAAAGACTTAACATTAAAAAGATTGGAATTGCATTCTGTATAGGTTTAAGCGAGGAGGCTGGTAAGCTAGATAAATTATTTGAATCATGGGGGTTTGATGTCTACTCTATAGGATGTAAATGCGGCTCTATCGATAAGACATGGATTGGATTAGGGGAGAGAGATAAGTTAAAACCAGGCTCTCATGAATCAATATGTAATCCAGTACTTCAAGCAATGATGTTAAACCATGTTGGTACGGAGCTGAATGTTATTGTGGGACTATGCGTAGGTCACGATACGATATTCATGATGTATTCAAAAGCCCCCATAGTTTACTTAATAGCTAAGGATAGAGCTACAGGTCACAGTCCAGCTGCACCACTATATTCAATGCACTACTTTTCAAAACGTATCCTACCATAAATCAACTTATTTTTAAATCCCTTCAGACATAATGGCCGGTTCTAATTATATTTAATGAAATACTAAGGAAGCTTAATTATTAGCTATAAATAAGTTATTGTATTTTAAGTCTCATTAAACCTACTTTATACCTAAAGGTTAAGGTAAGATAGATTTATGAGTAGATTAAATATATCCGGTATGTTTCATCAGCTTTCCTTGACAAGATAATGTCTACTAGCTAAGCTCCATGGCTTAATGCTTGTTTCTCGTATTTTATCCATTAAATACTATGATCATGGGAATCCCTATTAGAATTTCTGTATTTTATGTAAATTTGAATTTACAAATTTCAGAATTGAACTGCAAGGCATCAGCCAGTAAGCTTTTTATAGGGTAATGCTTAAGTAAGGATATGAGTTTAATCGATGAAGTGAAAAAGCTAGCTTTACTAGAGGATATAGATTATGTAGGTGTAGCTCCTATTGTTCGTTTTAAAAATGCTCCTAATGGTTATAGGCCTAATGATATATTAGAAAGCTGTAAATCTGTTATCTCCTTAGGGATTAAAATAAGTGATGGCGTTAAGATTGCAAATCAAAAAGCCTATAGTGGACTTAGAAATTGTATCTATATATACATGAACTTCGGCTATATAGTTCTAAATGATAAACTTGATCTTGCAGCTTTACGAATTTCTAGACTATTAGAGAAGAGAGGTTACATATCAATTCCTATTCCTGCCTCTAGGCCTTCAGATCCTTATGAGCTTAGAGGTGTTTTCTCTCATAGACATGCCGCTGTTGCTGCAGGTCTTGGAGAATTTGGATGGAATGGGCTTTTAATAACACCTGACGCAGGCTCTAGGGTTAGATTAGTTTCAATCCTAACAGAAGCTGAATTAGAGCCAAGTCCTATGTATTCTGGAGATAGACTATGTAAAAGAGAGAAATGCGGTATATGTATATCCGTCTGCCCTACAAATGCTATTAGTGGGGATAAGTATGTAAAGGTTGAGATAGATAATAGAGTTTTTGAATATGCAAAAATAAATAAGACTCTATGTAGATATGGTACTAGTGGCTTAATTAGAAAAGCATTAGGACGTCAAGATGTAGAAATACCTAAAGATCCTATACCTGAAGATTTTCTAAAAGCTCTTGGAAGAGAGGATCCATGGCAGAAGATGGAAAGAGCAGCAAGCATGTGTGGTAGGTGTATTATTAATTGTCCAGCACCAATTAAGTAAGATAATATCTGCTAAAGTAGCTTCAACTTTAAGTATCTTTTCAATAAACATCTTTTCATTAAATATTTTCCTCATTTCCGGAGAACCTAAATTATGTTTAAAGAGAATCCAATCTATTAGGTGGGAGGGATAATCCATAACCCTCAATTCCACCTCTCTACTAATTATTTCATCACCCTTTTATACTTGTAGGAACCCATTAATAAATGAGTATCATTAGGAAGTAAAAACCAAAACACAGACAGCAAATAATTTAGAGTGTGAAATAATATAGGTATGAAGTCGATGAAGTAAATATGTTAAGAGATATAAGTTTAGCTTCATAGTCTATTTTCTTCATAATACTTTTACCATTAATTCCCCGCAACTCATCAAATATAGCCTAGCATTCAAGCTAATTCATCTCTTTACTACTCAGCGAAGGGTTTATATTTTTGCTTAAAATATTTGCTTGGTGGTTTTATGGGTTATGCTAGATGGCTCGGTCATGCCGCTTTCGAGTTAAGTATTGATGGTGTTAGGTTTTTAATTGATCCATGGATTTCAAATCCATTATCGCCGGTAAAAATTGATGAGCTTAAAAATGTAGATTTAATTCTTGTTACTCATGACCATTTTGACCATTTAGGCGAAACTGTAGAGATAGCTAGAAAGACAAGTGCTCAAGTTTTAAGTGTTCCTGAACTTTCAAACTATCTTAAAGAACAGGGATTAAACACTATAGGTATGAATATTGGCGGCTCCGTTGAATTTAAGGGATTGAAGATAGTTATGACTCAAGCATTCCATACATCTAGTAGAGGCTCACCAGTAGGATATGTTGTTACTGGTAGGGAATCATCAATATATCATGCTGGTGATACTGGCTTATTTGGTGATATGAAGCTTATAGGAGAGCTATATAAGCCGAAAATAAGTCTACTACCTATTGGTGGATACTACACTATGAGTGTTAATGAAGCATTAGTAGCTATAGATCTTATTAAGCCTGAAGTAGTTATTCCAATGCATTACAATACCTTCCCAGTAATTAAAGCAGATCCTGAAAGATTTAGGGAGCTTGCATCCAGTAAAGGAGTTAAATGCATAATATTAAAACCTGGAGAAAGCTATACATTCTAAACTCCTAATTCTAGAAATAATTTATCCCAACACTTCTACTCTTTATGAATAGCTTAAAGATCAATACTAGCACTAGTTAAAGGCTTAAATATATTACTTAGCTACCTGATTCTAAACATTATGGTTTAAGACTCATAGATTTTAAAGATATGGTTAAACAAATATCCTAAGAAACATGGTGAAATAATGCAAAACTCAAAGTTTTAAGGTAAGCCTTGTACGAAAGCCTTAAATTATAGCTTGCATAGTGGTTATGTGGTAAATATGGGTGAAACTATATCCTATAAGTTTTCTGAGTTTACTTATAATTTAAGGTTGAAGGATATTCCTGAAGAAGTTGTTAGTAGAGCTAAGCTTCATGTCTTGGATACTTTAGGTATTATGATGGCTACATATAATCTTGAAGACGTTAAACGTGTTGTTAATGTAATTAGGCTTTTAGGCGGCTCCCCTGAAAGTACTGTTGTTGGATATGGATTTAAAGTATCAGCTCTGAATGCTGTTATAGCTAATGCTGTTATGGCTCATAGTGTAGACTATGATGATACACATCTAGGATCAGGAATACATCAAAGCTGTACAGCTATACCTACAGCATTAGCAGTAGGGGAGATAACTAATGCATCTGGGAGAGAGTTTCTGGAGGCTGTAATTGCAGCTTACGAGGTTAACTCCAGGCTTGGATTAGTTGCTCCATGGCTATTCCATATTCGAGGTATACATCCAACATCAGCTATTGGTGTTTTCGGATCTGCATTGATTGCCGGTAGGTTAATGAAGCTATCTATTGAGCAGTTAGCATGGGCTTTAGGTATAGCTGGAAGTCTATCATCAGGAATACTTCAATGTATACCTGAAGGTGTATGGGTTAAGCCTATGCATCCAGGCTTTGCCTCTCATGCAGGAATACTGGCCGCACTACTAGCTAGGGAGGGATGTAGAGGTCCACTACAAGTATTTGAGGGGAGACAAGGATTATTCAATGCATATCTTAAGGGGGATAAATTCGATCTCAAGCAAGCTACTGAAGGATTAGGGGAGAAGTGGGAGACTTTAAACATATCTATTAAGCCCTATCCAACATGTCATGCAACCCATTCCTCAATAGATGTTGCATTAGCATTTAAGAGGAAGTATGATGTTAAACTTGAAGATATTGAAGAATGCATATACTATGTACCTAAGGTTGCAATTAATCTTGTAGTTGAGCCCTACGAGGAGAAGATAAAGCCTCAAACCCCATACGGTGCGAAGTTCAGCCTCCCATATACTGTAGTTGTTGCATTAAGAAGAGGATGGGTTGGGCTATGGGACTTTACAGATGAATCAATAAGAAATCCTGAAATACTGAATTATACATCTAGAATTAAAGCTGTATATGATAAGGGATATGATAAGTATGGTGGAAGTGAGGTAATTCCAGCTAAAGCTAGAATTACATTGAGGAATGGTAGAACATATGAGGAGGAAGTCATAGAGCATAAGGGAACACCTAAAAACCCACTAACAAGAGATGAGGTAATAACCAAGTTCATGGATAATATAAAGCAGTCTAAGTATAGAGATGTAGGAAGGGAGGTAGTAGATAAAATATTAAACATTGAAAAATGTAGTGTTAGAGAGATAGTTGAAATTCTTACCTAATACATTTTCCTAGTTCTATATATTCCTAATACTATTATTGGTATGCTTATTGGGATGGATATTGATGTATATGTAGGGTCTGGATGAAATAGGATTATTAATGCTAGAAGCATTGATACTGATCTTAACAATATGTCTAGAACTCTATTCTTACTATACTTAGCGTAGAAGGAGCATGCTGATCCAATACATCCAGTAGCTACAACTCCAAGAGAGTAAAGCTGCATTAATCCAGGCTCAACTACTAGATAAGACCACTTAAATATTGCAAATGTTAATAGAAATACAGGTAGGGATAAGCGTAGGGTTTCAAACATTGTCTCCATAAAGCCTGCGCCTGAAATTCTAGATGCAACTGCAGCTGTAAGAGATGTTGGAGGTGTATATTCTGAAATTATTCCTAGGAAGAATGCATAAAAGTGAGCAACCCATGGATTAAATCCAAGCCTAACCATTACTGGAGCTATTATTACAGCTGCTAATAGATATGTTGCTGATGGAGGTAAGCCGAGACCTAGAAATATTCCTAAAGCAAAAGCTATAGCTATTAGATACAATATATTCTCCCCACCTATCGTCATCAACATCATGCCTAGCTTCATAATCCATCCACTAACTGTGAAAAGATTTATTAGAATGCCGAGAGATGCTAGTAGGAGAAGTAGTTCCATAGTTATCTTACCGAAGCTCTCTACAGAATTTCTAAACCAGCTAGCTATTGTTAATGGTTTAGGCTTTGTAAATATTATTTGGATTATTAACGTTGAAACTAAAAATACTGTTACAGTATTAAATGCAGCTGCCTCAGCAGCCATCCATAAAACACCCATTAAATAGCATAGAATAACTATACATGCAAAGAATATTAGGGTATTAATTGCATCTGATCTACTGGGTTTCGGTAGAGTGAAGGATTCATCTCCTCCCCCATTAGACTTTCCAACATATCTTATAGCTACAAGATATACTGAGAGAGCAATTGTAACGTAGTATACTATTGCAGGGGCAAACCCTCTAACAACAACCTGCCAGTAGCTTACACCTATAAAATCAGCCATTAGGAATGCTGCTGCAGCCATTACTGGAGGCATTATTAATCCTCCTAGAGATGCCGATGCTTCTGTAGCTCCAGCATATCTTGGGTGAAATCCATATCTCTTCATCAATGGAATTGTAAACTGACCTGTTATAGCAACATTAGCACTCCCACTCCCACTAACCATAGCTACAGCCATACTACTAACAACAGCTGACTGTGGAACAAGCCTCCTATACCTTCCAAACGTGTATACAATCGTTCTAACAATAGAATCCTGAACACCAAACCCTGCAGCAAAACCCTGTAGGAGTAGGAATGCAGCAAGTATTGAAACTCCTAGTTGAGCATATGTTCCAAAAACTCCAAGCTTAATTTCGAGAGTAGACGACTCCACAACTCTACTCCAAGAAATACCTGGAACATAGAGTATTCCAGGGAAAACATAGCCGTAAACACAGTATATAACTAAAGCTATATTAAGGAAGAACAGGATTAAATGCTCCCTCCTCATAAACTCCATCATCAATATGAAGATAATTAATGCAAGTATTTTATCCATCACGTTAAATGCTCCCGCTCTATAAAGCATGGGTATGTATTCAGTTCTCATGTATATGCTTATATAGATACATAAAGAGACAAGAATCGACGCTATTACTAGGTTAGCTTTAAATCCTAAACGTGGATATAATGCATTACGTTTCAATCTATCAAGTACATATATGATGAATGCTATGGGAACAAGAGTAATAGCAAGAAGCTCCTCCCCACCAAAGCCCGTAGCGAAGTAGTGAACTGAAAACATTAAATATGTAAGACATGCAGCAAAGAAAAAAATAGAGATTATTTTATTTATTTTGCTATGTGTTGATCCCATGCAGGATCCCATAACCCCTTCTCCCTAAGATACTTAGCAAGCCCAGGATGAATCTTAATACCAACACCATAACCAATTGAAGCCTTTACTCCTGCCTGCTGCCACTCAGCAAATCCCACCCCCCTAATATAATCATATTCAGGATCCTTAAGATCCTTAACATTTTCCTCAAGTATTTTAAGCATATTGTAAATATCCTCCTCAGGAATATCTAGTCCAGCCCAATAACCCCAAGGATCATTCACACCGTAAATCTTATCTACACCAACATCCTGCGTATATAGTTTCTTGGCATCCAACACTCCAACTACAAATCCGGCCTTCTCAATCAGCTTCATATCCTCCTCACTTGGATTTATAACTACAACATCTATCGCTATATCAAGCTCCTTACCCCATGTAGGTAGTGAAGTGGAACCATACATATAGCATACATCAATAGTCCCCTTCCTAAGAGCTTCAGCAGCCATTCCAGTACTCATCTCAATATGGTTCACCTTAATACCCATCTTCTCCAATGCATATTTGATTGTTTGATGAGTAACATATCCTGAAGGACCTAAGAAAACATTTCTCCCATTAAGATCCTTCCATGAACGTATCTCCTTCGCCTTCTCAGGTGTTGTTAAGAAGTGAATAACAGTTGTTGTAGCAAACCAAGCTGCAGCAGGCATCTTCTTAACCTCAGGCTTAAAACCTTCATAAGGTCCTGTAAATGTATATAGCTGCATCATCCCAAAACATCCACACCAAACAATCTCAGACTCTCCCTTACATAACCCCTTTATAGCAGCTGATGTAATAGAGTAAGGAAGAATAACCTGAGTATACTTAGGCATCTTTTGCATCAAAACATAAGTTGGCCAAGTAGTAATCCTATACCCCATACTCCCAGGATCAGGAACAGCCCACCTCCACACAGTTAATGCAGGAGTTGTTGGAGTTGTTGGAGGTGGAGTTGTTGGAGTTGTTGGAGGTGGAGTTGTTGGAGTTGTTGGAGGTGGAGTTGGTGCTGTAGTGAAGTATATGGCGAGAGCGGCAATAATTATTACTACAATAACTGCTATAGCTATATATGATGTTTTTAAAGCTCCCCTTTTAGAATACATATTTACCCCATATCAAGTCACAAGCATCCTTATAAATTTAGTGGATATCTCATAGGTTCTGTCCGGATAAGATATAGGTTGAGAATAAGTTTAATCTTTTCCTGTTTTGTTTCTCTTCCTAAAGTATTGTTGCTATTCTTATCTTAAAAAGTTTAATATTTTAGTCATCTCTTGCTTTTTTTTTAAAAAATTTTAATGTTAAATATGATGATATGATAATAAGTCATCTCTTGCTTTCTTTGCCTAGAAAATCGTAGTAGAACTTAAAAGCTCTTAGAAGCTGTTTAGATGATTTAAAGCTAGGCTTTGTTCGCTCTCTCTTAGCTTTCTAATGGTATTCCTTAAGTTAACGTTGATGTTATGGAAGAATATACTTGTGCGATGCTTCAGGTAGGCAAAGAGCCTTTCCACCAAGTTTCTTTCTCCATGTTTTGATTCTCTTGCTCTAATCCTAGCTGCTCAACCCCTTCCTTAAGCCAACCCGCCCCATCCCTTATTATCCTTGCTTTTTTAGGCATTTATTAAGACTCTTGAAGGAAAAGTCTAGTTGCTAAGAACTTCTATTAGGGTAAGCCCTTACCTCTACAAGCTCCCTGGTATCCACGTCTATGGAAGCATAAACCCAAAACTTCTCGCCCTTGAGCTTGAGGCAAGCCTCATCTATAGCTATGGTTGCATGCTTCTTTGATTTCTCCCATTCTTTAGCTTCCAAAATGGCCCTGAACTTCAAGCACCACTCGTTTAGATTTGCTGGCAAATTCCCCCCAAAGCTCAAGAAGCTTAGAAGCTTTCCTACAAGAGCTCAATATAAGCCAAAGCAAAAAAGCCTTCACCTTCAGCTCAATTGGCTTTTCATTCCTTAAAGATATTTAGCTCCTAGCCCAATCTATTAACTGGGCTGAAATCTCCATAATATTAATTACCCAGCCCAACTTTTATCCGGACAGAACCTATATAAGCATAGAAAGGTTTAAATAGACTAGAATATTACACTTTCGGGGTATTATGTGGTGGATTTCTGAGGAGAGGAAAAAGGCAATTGAGGTTATTAGGAAGACTGTGAGAAGTATTGTTGATAGGTATGATTCTCGCTACTGGATTGATAAGGATGAGCGTAGAGAGTATCCTCTAGAGTTTATTCAGGATTTGGAGAAGCATGAGTTGATGGGGGCTAATATTCCTGAGGAATATGGTGGCTCAGGTTATGGGCTTGTTGAGGGTGATCTAATTCTTGAGGAGATAGCTGCTTCCCCTGGAGGAATTACTGCTTCGAATACTGTTCATGCTGCATTCTTTAATAATCATATAATTGTAAAGTATGGAGGTGAAGCTGTTAAGCAGAAGTATTTACCTGAAATCGCTAAGGGAAATCTGAGAGCTCAAGTATTTGCTGTTACTGAACCTCATGCAGGATTTAATACTGCAAGAATTAGTACTTTTGCACGTCAAGAAGGGGACTATTATATAATTAATGGTCAGAAAACATTTATATCGCGTGTTAGACATTCGGATCTTGGAGTGCTTGCTGCTAGAGTTGTTCCATATGATAAGGTTGAGAAGAAAACTCTTGGAATTGCCCTCTTCCTAATTGATCTTAGGGAGGCTAAGGGTAAACATATAAAGCTTGAGGAAATTCCAAATAATGTTAGGAGATGTATAGATACAAGCACCATGTATATTGAGGATCTTCCTGTTCCAGCTGAGAATTTACTTGGAGATAAGATGAGGGGCTTCTATCATCTTCTTGAGGAAGCCAATGCTGAAAGAACATTGATTGCAGGTCAAAGCGTAGCTGTAGGTAGATATGCTATTAGGAAGGCTGTAGAGTATGCTAAGCAGAGAGTTGTATTTCCACCTGATCCAATAGCTAAATATCAGGGTATACAGTTTCCACTAGCTGAGGCATGGATGAGACTTGAAGCTGCTGACTGGCTTAAATGGAAGGCTCTTGAACTTCTTGAGAAGGGCGCTAATCCAAGAGAGATAGGATACTATGCAAACATAGCTAAATATCTAGCTGGTGAAGCCGGATATCAGGCATGTAGAGCAGCTATGTGGACGCTTGGAGGATATGGATATTCATGTGAAATGGATATTGAGAGGCTTTGGAGAGGAGCTGAGCTTGGAGCAGGTCCAGGACAAATATCTCCACATATGATTCTAAACTATGTAGCAATTAATGTACTCGGTATGCCTAGATCATATGGTGAATAGCTATGACTGGAGAAAAACCTAAATGGTATCCCCCATGGGATGCTGAAGGTCCATACTTTGAGGATTTCGAGGTCGGTATGAAAATAAAGTCATGGCCTGGAAGAACGTTCACAATAAACGATAACCTAATATGGACAGCCTATACGGGTGACTGTACACCTCTATACATAGATGAGGAGTACGCAAAACATACAGAATACGGAAAAGTTATTATACATCCATTAATAGTTTTAAGCTCAATAGTAGCTATGAGCGTAAAGGATACAAGCCAAAACTCCGTTGCCTTTCTTGGAGCTGAATATCAGAGAATCTATAAGCCAGTATATCCAGGTGATACGATATATACTGAGGCTGAAGTAGTTATGAAGAGAGAATCTAAATCAAGACCTGAAGCGGGAATAGTAACGTGGATTCATAGAGGATATAATCAAAGAGGAGAGCTTGTAGCTGAGGTTAAGAGGACAAACCTCATGTATAAGAAGGGATACTCTCCATGGAGGGAGTACTTAAAGAAGGTCGGAAAGATATGAGCGTTGTTTCAGGATATCCTGGAAGATGCTTTGAGGACTTTGTTAAGGGGGAGAAGATAATACATAGATATGGACGTACAGTAACATACCAGGATAATCTGTTCTTCACCCACTTCCTCCTTAATACGGCTCCACTTCATTTTGATAAGGAGTACATGGAGCTTACAGAATTTAAACAGCCACTTCTAGTTATGACCATGACCTTCGGAATTACCTGCGGTATTGCTTCCGAGGAATTGAAAAACATAGCTGGTGAGGTTGAGGTAAGAAATCTAAGAATGCTTGCTCCGGTATTTGATGGTGATACATTACATGTTGAAACGGAGGTTATTGACGTTAAGGATCATCCTGAAAGAAAAGATGTTGGAATAGTTGTATTAAAGCATCGTACATATAAAAACAACTTCAGCCAGCTGGTCATGGAGGCTGAAAGGGAAATTCTAGTATATAGAAGAGATTATCTTCCAAGATGGAAGATACCGATACAGAAAATGTAGGGGGAATATGGTAAAACTCTATAGAAGTATACTATTTACTCCTGGAAATCAGTGGAGCAGAATCGAGAAGGCAAGTACATTAAATCCTGATGCTATCCTCCTCGATTTGGAGGATTCAGTACCCATCGATCAGAAGGATGAAGCTAGAAGTATGGTTCTAAAAGCATTAAGAGAGCTAAACTGGGGCGGTAAGGATAGAGGGGTAAGAATAAACGGTCTAGATACGAAGTATTGGGTTCTAGATATATATGAAGTTATTAAGGGTTCTCCTGACTTTCTAGTAATTCCTAAGGTTAAAAGTCCAATTGACATAATAGCTATCGATAAGATTTTAACATCTCTTGAAGGATATTACAACTTAAAGAAGACATATCTATCAATAGCTATAGAGGATTCTGAGGGTTTAAGAAATATATACGATATTGTGAAGGCAAGCGATAGAGTTATTAGCATAGGTTTCGGAAGAGCTGACTTTACAGCTGATGTTGGATGTGAGGATAGAGAGGATATACTCTTCATACCGAAAATAATTACATCCTTTGCTGCAGCAACAGCAGGTATTCAAGCACTAGATACAGTATATTTAAACTTCAAAGATGTTGAAGGCTTAGAAAAGGAGGCGAGGATAAGTAAGGCTATGGGGTATACTGGAAAATTCGCTATACATCCTATCCAGATCGATGTTATAAATAAGGTTTTCACGCCATCTGAAAGCGAGGTTGAGTATGCTAGGAAAGTTATAGATGTATATGAAGAAGCTATTAGGAAGGGATTAGGAGCAGTAGCATTAGAGGGAAAAATGATCGATGAAGCTGTAGTGAAGAAAGCAAGGAAAATATTAATGCTTGCCAGGAAATAAATCCAATCCTCTTTTCATATCGAATTCATTATAGAATAGCTAAACATATTTTATAGCTCTCCAAATTTAGATGTACCTACTGTTATTAGCGAATTAAATGACATTAATATTTGAAGTTATAGAAGTTTATTAATAACCATAATATAATTGCTAATAACTTTACACTAAATAAATGTTAGGGCTTAACTTCAAGTCTCTCTGGAAGCTATAGCTAACATTTAATTCTAAGCTACTGGATTTTAAGCTGAGCAAAACTTAAATATTCAACTATGATAGTAAAATATGCACGATCTTATGTATTCTAGAGTGGAATGCGAATCATTAAGATCTAGAATTCTGGATCCATATGAGGTCGTTGAGAAGTATATTCCTAAAACTGGAATTATAGCTTTTGCTGGAATGGCTGGAACATCCTTACCTAAGGAAGTGCCTAAGGCTTTACATGACTATATCTCTAAGACTGGTGAAAAGTTTTCCTTAGTAGTTTTTCAGGCTGGTAGTACAACTCCTGAGTTTGATGAGTGGATCTCCTCGGTAACGATGGTTATGAGGATTCCGTTCGGTGGCTCATCTAGGAAGCTACGTGAAGCTGTAAATACTCGTAAATTTGGATTGTTTGATATGGGGCTTTATGAGCATTCACGATGGGTTAGGAAGGGGATTTATTTAAGATCTATAGGTCGAATAGATGTAGCTATTATTGAGGCAGCAGGTATAACTAGGGAGGGATATATTATTCCATCACTATCTGTTGATGTAGTGCCTGCATTTATAGAGTCCTGTAATAAACTAATTGTTGAGGTAAATCTTTTAAGACCTAACTTAACTGGACTACATGACATTTATCTCCCAGCAACAGGCCAGCCTATCCCTATTTCAAGAGTACTGGATAGAATTGGACATCCATTTATTAAGTGTCCTGAGTCGAAGATAGAAGCTATAGTTTTAAGCAAGTCTGAGGATGCTACTCCACTATATAGTGGTATTACTCAAACCGATCTACGTATAGCTGAAAACATACTGGATTTCCTTAATTATGAGTTTAGTAGGGATCCTAACCTTAAGGATGAGTATACTGTTTTCCAGCCTGGAGCTGGGCCTATGTCAAGTGCTCTTGCAAGGAAAATATCTGAATTACCTACTAGCTTAAACATCTGGGCTGAGGCCTTATCAACTACATGGATACCGTTAGCTTTAAGCGGTATTGTTAAAGGAGTTTCATCCTCTGTATTGTATACGTTACCCGGGGAAGCTGAATATAGAAGTAAACTGTATGAGGAAATAGAGGAGGTTAAGAAGTGCGTTGTGTTAAGGCCCTACGAGGTTACGAATAATCCTGAGATTATATCTAGATTTAATACTGTTTCAATACAGCAAGCTATAGAAATCGATGTATATGGTCATGTTAACGTATCCCATATAAGAGGTAACATGTATGGAGGTGTAGGTGGATCTATAGAGTTTACGAGATCAGCATATCTAACAATTTTAGCTATGCCCTCAACAACAGGTGATCTTAAAACACCTAGAATAGTTCCAATAATCTCCCATGTTGATATACCTGAACACGATGTTGATGTTATTGTTACTGAGAATGGATGGATTGATCTGAGAGGGCTACCACCAGTAGAGAGGGCAAAAGCAATTATAGATAAATGTTCACATCCTAAATTTAAGGACTTACTATACAGATATCTTGAAAAAGCTAAGAGACAGGGAGGACATGAACCCATAGATTTTGAAGCAGCTATAGAGTTCTGGAATGATGTTAAGGATATAGCAGCACAATACTAACTCGTGTTAGAATGGTTTTAGGTAAATTGAATGTTTAAATATTCATTATTAACTGCATGTTGGCTTGGATGGTTTATAGTTTTTCTTAATCGTTTCTCCATTTCTCCTATTCTATCTCTTATTGAGAATGAATTCAGTATACTTCATTCTGAAGCTGGCTTACTAATGTCCAGCTACCTCTTAGCATATGCTATAATGCAGATTCCAGCAGGTATTTTTAGTGATAGATTTGGGAGGAAATATATGATTGTTCTCGGTCTTCTTATTTCCTCTCTATCTAATATATTTATTGGTTTAAGTAGTGATTTTACTCATATGGTTCTCTACCGTTTCCTAACTGGTTTAGGTGCTGGAACCTACTTCTCTGCAAGCACATCCATAATTTCAGATGCTTTCCCAGCTGGCAAGAGGGGTAAACCTATAGGCTTAACATCCTCAGGTATTGGTGTTGGTACAGTAACTGCTGTTTTTCTGGGTGGCTTAATTGCTGAACTGAACAGCTGGCGTTTAGTCTTCCTCACATTCACCATACCTGGATTAATAGGTACTATTCTTTTCTGGAGACTAGTAAAGGAGAATAGAAAGCATATTGGAAATATTAGGAATTATAGAATTCCGTATATGAGCGTTTTTAAGAGTAAATCCTTAACTAACCTTACAATAATACATTTCCTAGTTTTAGCTGCATACTTTAGTCTAAACACATTTATACCAACCTATCTTACAGTAGAGGCTAAGTTAAGTCTCCTATTTGCAAACATTATATTTATGGCTTTACCACTATTTGAAATTCCAGCTGGACCTCTTGGAGGACTTCTAGCTGATAAAATTGGGAAGAAGTACGTATCCATTACCGGCCTTTTAGTAATAGCATTTATATCTAGTATTCTTCCACTAGCTAAATCCCCTATGCTATTCTTCATCAGTCTTATACTTATAGGCTTTATGATTAGAGCTATATTAACAGTTCTCTCTGTTTTCGTTACAGATACTTCCTCTCCATCTACTATTGGTACAGCTCTCGGCTTATATAATGCTATGGGGTTTCTAGGAAGCTCAATAGGTCCATACGTCTTCGGATTACTAACGGATCTCTACGGATTTAATTCAGCATTTCTATTTACTGGAATTATAGCCTGTACAACTATTCCATTAATTATCTTAATTAGAGAGTAATTATTAATTGAATACTAATCATTAAGCATAATGGAAACGGTAACTTACATATTAGATGAAATATAAACTTTCTACATGGCACATTAATGCTATTTGGAGACCCTGTAAATCACTAGTAATTGACAAGTATCAGCTAAATAAACTTAATTTATAAGTGTCTTATGAACTCAAGCCATCATTCATACAGTTTTTAGATTTAATTCATCTTCATTTAAACAATAATGATGAATTGTTAGAGTTATCCTATTACTTTTCGTATGTGCTAATGTTCTTCATGTACTTAAGACTAATTAAGATTTAAATTTTAGTATATTACTCTGTATTTATGGTGAATAAGTTTTGAATGAATCTCTATTAATAGATGCTTGGAATGCCTATTTTAAGGCTATAGAGGAGCTTAGGGAAAGCTTTACAAAGAGGGATTTAATGCTTCTTAGAAATGCCTGTGAGAAGGGTTGGTTAGCTATAGTTAAAGCTACTGATGCTCTTCTAGAGGGGAAAGGGTTAGGAAGAGGGGAAAGCTATAAGGAGAGGAGGGATAAGCTATGGAGACTAAGTATGGAGAATGATTTAGTTAATAAATTAGGGCTCTACGACAGATTTGGAGCTAGAGAATCTAACTTACATATACATGGATTTTACAATGGAATAATAGATTGGGATATTGCTAAAGAGGAGTTGAGAAAAGTTGAAAAGTGTTTAAGAGACGTTGAAGAAGTCCTAAAGTAGGATTTTATTAACTAGTTTTGTGACTTAATATCGTTTTCATAATTTACTCAGACTTTGTTAATTTAAGCATGTTTATTACCTCTATTTTGTTTCTATGGATTCTTAGCTTTATCTTCTTATTGCATGTTTGCTCTCTATTGATTTTATAAGCATTAATAGCTGTTCATTACCAAATTTATTTTCATATATGGCATGTAATTATCGAATATTCTAGTTCTATCCTTAATATACTGTATGATTCACTCCATTAGATTCCTAACCTCTAAACTATACAATCCATGTTTTAATTTTAATATTCTGCATGATGCTTTATAGTATTGAGCACCATCACTTAATACAATTATATTAGAACCATAGGTAGTTTTAATCTTTTTAAGGAATGCTAGTGATGTAAGTATGTTTGCAACATCACAAACCTATATGTAGAGAATCCTCCTCAATAATGGCTCAAACGCAACATAAATAACCTTACTCTTAGAACCTACACTAATAATAGTATCATCAACCATAATCCTAACATCCCTCCCATCAATAGAAGATTAAGATAAACCACGATAATATAGAATAACTCCTAACAACAATAAACTAAATATCTGAAGCCATTCTAGAAGAACGAAAATATATATAAGCACCATAAACAACTAGAATAAATGGAGTTCTCTCCCTAAAAACCTAATAACTTTAGACATGAATTCACCATAATAAGGGCGAGAACTCCCAAATAAATCTAAAGTTAACAAAGCCATAAAACTAGAGTAAAAACTTAAATAGTAGGTAGCATCTTCTATGCATGCCTAGAAAATATAAGATAGCTTTTTTACCTGGTGATGGAATTGGCCGTGAAGTTATTCCAGAAGCTTTGAAAGTGTTAAGAGCTGTAGAAGAGCTTTCAAATCTAAACTTTGAATTTATTCCTGTAGAGGGAGGAGCTACATATTGGCTGAAAACCGGAAGAAGAGAGGAATGGCCTCCTGAAGCTTATTCCATATGTAAGGATTCCGATGCTATACTGTTTGGTGCTGTTGGGATTCCTGGTGTAAATTATCCTGACGGAACATCAGTAGGTAATAAGGTTATATTTAGTCTTAGATTTGGGCTTGACCTCTATGCTAATGTAAGACCTGTAAAGCTTTATGACGGTGTTCCATGTCCACTAATTGGGAAGAAGCCTAAAGATATAGATTTCGTTATTGTTAGAGAAAATACTGAAGACCTCTACATACCTATTAGAGGCTTTCTTGAACGTGGTGAGACTAGAGAGCTTGCTATTGATGTAAGGGTTGTTACGAGGAGAGGTTCTGAAAGAGTTATTAAGTATGCTTTTGAGCTATGTAGGAGGAGGAATGGGGCACCTATTGATGGTAGGAGGAGGGTAACATGCATTGATAAGAGTAATGTTTTAAGGGGATGCCTATTCTTTAGGCAGATATTTGATGAGGTAGCTGGAAAGTATAGTGATGTTGATAAAGATTATGCATATGTAGATGCATTTACCCAGTGGATTATTACAAGACCGGAAAGATACGATGTTTGTGTTACAACAAACATGTTTGGAGATATAGTTACCGATTTAACTTCAGTACTGCAGGGAGGTATGGGGATGGCTCCATCTGGGGAAATCGGTGATGGAAAGGCTATGTTTGAACCTATACATGGTACAGCTCCAGACATAGCTGGTAAGGGAATTGCAAATCCTATAGCTACTATACTATCAGCTAAGATGATGCTTGAATGGCTTGGAGATAAGTATGAGGATGAATCTGCTAGGAAAGCTGCTTTAAGAATAGAGGAAGCCGTTAAAAGGGTTTTAGCTGATGGTAGGGTGAGAACACCTGATTTAGGAGGTTCCTCAAGGACAAGTGAAGTAGGAGATGCTATAGCAAGCATTGTGAAGCAGGTGGATTAAATGGGTATGACTATAGCTGAGAAAATACTTGCAAGAGCTTCAGGTTCAAGAGAGGTTTACGCTGGAGATTATGTTACTGCTAGAATAGATGTAGCTATGTCACATGAAGAATCAAGAAGAGTACTCTTACACTTCAGGGAGGCCGGTGTTAAAAGGGTTTGGGATCCTGAAAGAATAGTGATACTGTTTGATCACTATACTCCTCCTCCAACAGTGATGGCTGCTGAAGTCCATAAATCCATTAGAAGCTTCGTTAAAGAACAAGGGATAAAATACTTTTACGATATCAAGGAAGGTATATGTCATCAAGTTATGCCTGAAAAGGGACATGTAAGACCTGGAGAATTAATTGTTGGAACAGATTCCCATACAATAACCTACGGTGCGTTCGGAGCTGCTAGTACAGGTATTGGAGCTATTGAAATGGCTGTTGTCTGGGCTACAGGTGAATTATGGTTTAAAGTTCCTGAAACAGTAAGATTCATAATTTCAGGAAAAATGCCCTACAGAGTTATGTCTAAGGATATAATTCTACATATTGCTGGAAAGTATGGGGTTGATGTTGCCCAGTATAAGTCAATAGAGTTTACAGGGCCAGTTATTGATGAGATGAGTATAGATTCTAGAATGACACTTACAAACATGTCTGTTGAGATAGGGGCTAAATTCTCCTTCATACCCCCGGATGAGAAAACAGTAGGATATGTAAAGGCTAGAACTGGGAAGCCGTTTACTCCAGTTAAAAGTGATCCTGATGCTACCTATGATAAAACATATTACATCGATGTAAGTGATTTAGAGCCTCAAGTTGCCTGTCCACATAGTGTAGATAATGTTAAGCCAGTATCTCAAGTTGAAGGGATAAAAATAGATCAAGCATTTCTAGGATCATGTACAAATGGTAGATTTGAAGATTTAAGTATAGCTGCTGAAATATTAAAGGGTAAGAAAATTCATCCAGATGTTAGAATGATTATAGTTCCAGCCTCTAGGGAGATATATATGAGGGCTCTAAATAATGGAATAATCAACATATTTCTTGAAGCAGGAGCTTCCATCTGTTTCCCTGCATGCGGTCCATGTTTTGGAAGCCATTTAGGGCTTCTAGCTTCAGGTGAGAAATGTATTAGTAGTGCAAATAGAAACTTTAAGGGACGTATGGGGAGTCCAGATTCAGAAATTTATTTAGCTTCCCCAGCTACAGTAGTAGCCTCAGCCATAATGGGGGAAATAACAGATCCTAGAAAACTATAGGTGAAATTATGTCTCAACTAATATTTAAGGGTAGGGCCTGGAAGTTTGGAGATAATATAGATACAGACGTTATCACTCCAGGTAAATACCTTATACTACCTATAGATGAATTGAAGAATTACGCATTAGAACCTATAGATCCTGAATTCTCAAGAAAGGTAAAGCCCGGAGACATTATAGTAGCTGGTAGAAACTTTGGATGTGGATCCAGTAGAGAACAAGCCCCTGCAGCATTAAAGGCATTAGGAATATCAGTAGTTATAGCTGAAAGCTTTGCTAGAATCTTCTTCAGGAACGCTATAAGTTTAGGTTTACCGGTAGTAATATGTGAGGAGATAAGTAAAAGAGTTAGTAATGGGGATTTACTGGAGGTTAATCTTGAAATAGGTGAAATAAGAAACCTAAATACAGGACAAATATTTAAAACCAAAACATTATCCAGGCAAATGATTGAAATATTGAAAGCTGGTGGAGTAATACCACTACTTAAAGGGAAGCTATTAACTAGATAAGTTTAGATATGATAGAATAATGTTTTCATATAGAGATAGGAAAATTCCATGTAAAGTATTAGGTGGCTTTGTTAACTTTAGATTTATTTGTGAGTTCTCTCCCCTATTTATGGTGTTAATATAGTTAAATTTGTTAGGGAGAGAACTCCATTTATTCTAGTTGTTTATGGTGCTTACATATGTTTTCGTTCTTCTAGGATGGCTTCGGATATTTTAAGCTTTATTGTTGTTAGGAGTTATTCTATATTATCGTGGTTTATCTTAATCTTCTATTGATGGGAGGGATGTTAGGATTATGGTTGATGATACTATTATTAGTGTAGGTTCTAAGAGTAAGATTGTTTATGTTGCGTTTGAGTCATTATTGAGGAGGATTCTATATATGGGTTTGCGATGTTGCAAAATACTTACATCTCTAGCATTCCTTAGAAAATTAGAGCTATCTATGGTTCAAATATAGTTGTATTAAGTGATGGAGCTCATTATTATAAAGCATCATGTAAAATATTAAAATTAAACATTATATAGTTCAAGGTTAGAATTAATGGAGATAATAACACAGTTAAGGATAGAACTAAGCTATTCGATAATTATATACTGTACATGAAGGATAAATGTGAGAATGAGCATGCATTAATGCTTATGAAGTCAATAGCATACATACTGAACGAAACATGGATAAGAAAATAAAAGCTAAGGAATTCATAGAAGATACAATACCAAAATAGAGGTGATAAAACATGCTTAAGTTAACAAAGCCTATTAGGTAGAGGCATAACTTAAATTCTACTTAGAAGCATACTAAGACTGAAATAATACCATACTGAAATTTATAGATGCTAGGAGGTTTAGTTCATCTTAACCATTTTAGTTAAGCATTATTGCTTACAGTCTTCATCTAAGTTTACAGAATTTATTAAACCTAAGAAAACCTTAAATACCTCAATTACCTATTATGGTCAATGAGGATTGGTCTAGCAACTGATGAGATAACTTATGATGAAATACTATTGTATAGTGCATCTGAGAGTTTAGATGTTAAGATGGATTTTATTGATTTAAAAAACTTATTCATGAAGTCTTCAGAAAATATTTATGAGAAAATCGTTAAAGAACATGATTTAGTAATGATGGTTAATAGAGCAATAAGTAAAAACTTAAGGGAGAGATCAACAGAAGTTTTTGAAAGAGCTGGATTGAAGGTTTTAAATCCCTATATGGTTGAATATATTTCAAATGATAAGTTCAGAACGAAAGAAGCATTTAGAAAATTCAATTTAGAAACAGTAAGGTATATTTTACTTCCGGACTTTCCCTTTTCTAGACGTAGGGAGGATGGTAGGCTGAGATTTCATCGTGAAAAAGCAAAAGCTATAGCTAAAACAATAGCTCGTGAAATAGGTTTCCCAGCCGTAATAAAGCCAATAGGCGGTAGTAGGGGTAAATCAATTTGTCTCATTGAAGGTGAGAATGATTTTCTAGAGAAATGTTTTAGATACTATAAACTCTATGTTAATGATTGGAGTGAGAGGAAGATTCCTGAAGCTCTTCATCAATGCGTATCAAATCCAATCGGTGTTTTTGCTGAGGAATTTATACCCCATCCATTAGATTTAAGAGTAATAGTTAGTATGCGAAGAGGTGAATCGCCGCAATATATTGGTTGTTTAGGTAGAGTTGGGAGAAAAGAGGAGGAGATTGCTAAAAATACTGCTCTCGGTAGTATTCCAATCGGTATAGATTTACCGGAAGAGTATAGAAGGATAGCAGTAGATTGTGTAAAGGCTATAGTTAATTATGCGAAGTCCTTCGGGTATTTAGTAGATTATTGTCTAGTTGGAGTTGACATTATCCCAAGATGTGATAGCTTTCTGGAAAGGAGGAGGGTTTACGAGGCTGCAAGAAAGATTTCACCATTTAAAGATAAATACATAGAACAGGTAAAAACCCAACTAAATAAGGCAATAAGAAAGTTAGCCTCAAAACATGGTAGAAATCTAGATGCTTATACTAAAGATAAAGACTTTAAAGATGTAGATAACAGCCTCATTGAGGTTTTTAGAAAATATAGGGAAATGGAGGAGTACAAAAACCTCGTGAAAGCCTCTGAAGAGTATCTGAATGTTTCCAAGCCTGAACCAAATGAAGTAAATACTAGAGTGGACTATGGAATCAATACGAGAAATGCTGCATGTATAGATATACCATATCATATCGTTCATGTAATGTCCAGCATTTCAGAACACATCTAAAACCTCTATCTTACTTAGAATTGTTAATGGTAAGCTTTAAGGAGTCTTCTCTAAATCTAGAACATTAATAATTAAACACAGCATTTCTAGATTTAGAAGTAAGATGACTTAAAGTACATATATATTCCATCTCCTAATTAATATCGATTTTAAGTTGTGAGAACTTTGATTTTTTCCGGTATGATTGAAAATAGCTAAATCTATTATGTTAGGATTCTCCTTAGATTCTCATAGATTTTTACAGTGTTTTCTACTATATCATTAATTATTTCTCTTACACTCTTTATCTCATTTACTAATCCTATTGTCTAAGTAGTAGAGAGATTCCCAGATATCTTAGGAGAGGACTATGATGTCCCACCATAAGCTTAACTCTAAAAACCATATAAAAGGAATAAGAAATCTAACCTCCTCCTAAATTTATTCATAATCTACTACCATATCATAAGACATAGAGATTGTTAAAAGCACTTGTTTAAACAGTATCAATTTATCCTCAAGTCATTACGTAAAGCAATGCTAAAACAATATGAAATAATTGGAATTCTGATAGTAAAGATTAAATACTTTAATTGTTTAATGTATTGTGATTATATATGGTTTCAAGGGTTTTCTTCTCGTCGGCTGAGGCAACTAAGCTTCAGGAGACTCTTCATGAAAGGGCTAAAAGGGTTTTTGATGCTGCAGGGTTAGCTGACGTTTTTAGGAAGGGTGATATTGTTGCTATTAAGACACATCTTGGAGAGAAGGGTGGGTATAGATTTCTAAGACCTCAATTTATAAGAGTTATTGTTGAGAAGGTTAAGGAGAATGGTGGGATCCCATTTGTAGTTGATACTACTGGTATAGGGATAATGAGTAGTAGGCAGAATGCTATTGATCAGCTTGAGCTTGCTAGAATAAATGGTTTTACATGGGAAACTCTTGGTGCACCTGTAATTATTGGTGATGGCTTAAAGGGATATCATGGAGTGGAGATAGGTTCAGAAGGATCTAGAAGAGTTGAGATAGCTCAAGTAATTGCTGAAGCTGACGCTATGATAAGTGTAGCCCACTTTAAGGGTCATCCCAGGACAGGTATTGGAGGAGCTATTAAAAACATAACTATTGGATGTGCTACAAAACGTGGTAAAGCATCAATACATTTGGAGAGGAAACCTTACGTAAAGCCTGATCTATGTAATGGCTGTAGAATATGTGTAGGTTTCTGTCCTGTTTCAGCTATATCCATGGTTAACGGTAAGGCTGTTATTAATCAGGATAAGTGTATTTGGGGTTGTGGATGCTGGTCAATATGTCCAGTTAAGGCTATAAGTGGGTGGGGTGAAATGCATGTTAAAACAAATGCGGAGTTTAGTTTAAGAATTGCTGAAGCCCTAAAAACAATAATTGAATACTTTAATGGGAGAATTGGATATGTAAACTACATCGTTGACGTAACACCACACTGTGACTGCTTTAACTGGAGTGATCTACCATTAGTTCCAGATATAGGTGTAGTAGCCTCTAAGGACCCTGTAGCAATAGATACATGCTCTCTAGACCTTGTTAATAAAACACCACCAATACCTATAGGTCCAGCAAAATATATGCTTAAAGGTGAAGTAGATAAGTTCTCAACACTAGGAAGATATACACCAATGTCCTTTCTAGTAGAGCCCTACGGCGGTCCAGCACATGTAGAGCTTCTTCAAGCATGTGTAAAACTAGGTATAGGATCAATAGAGTACGAGCTAGTAGAGGTTAGCTAATATACTGGAAGCAGGAACATTTACGCATTCCTTAACTATTTAAGGAATTAAATTTAACATTATAATCATGCTAACATATTCCAATTATAATTCATATAAATGTTATCAACTAAGTTTTAAGCAAGTTAAGAATCCTATCCATTTAAAATCTTAAATTTTTCAAGCAGTAAACTTAAGCTAGCAGGTATTGTGATGTTGAGCCATCGTATCCATAGTCTTATTGAAAACCTTAAATTATAACCTAGCATAGATGTATTAGTTTTAAAGATGGTTGAAATTATATCCCATAAATCTCCCAAGTTTACTTATAATTTTAGGTTAGAGAGTACTTCTAGGGAAGTTATTAATGAGGTAAAGCTCCATATTCTGGATACTTTAGGTATTATGATGATTACTTATAATCTTGGAGATGTTAAACATGTAGTTAATTTAGCTAGGCTTATAGCGTTTACTTGAAAGTACTATTATTAGCTAAATATTACATTGTGCTAAGTTAACACTATATATGCATTCATTACATCCCGGTTCATTAGTATAACAATCCATTTCATTTGTTTTCGTGAAGAAACATTTCATAGTGGAGTAGGAGCAATCTCCACACCAAGGAATATTATTAGTGAAACTTCTCCTGATCTTTCTAAACTTTACATATGAATTTTTATTCCAAACATCATCTATTCTCTCTGATTTTAAGTCTCCGAAAATAACTTCCTTAACTTCTTTTACATGCATGTTAACATATACTGGATGGGAATATGCAAACTCTAAGCATGGAGTAACTTTTCCGTCAGCTCTTATAAACGCTACATTCTTATCAACATATGGGCATTTCCTCCTTCTAGCATCAGGATATAAATTCGGTAGTTTTAGCTCTATTTGATATTTACTAGCTATCCTCATACATTCATGAAAGCATTTCTCTACCCTACTGATTATTTTGATCTTATCTATGGATTCAAACATTAATGGTAAATTAATCCAGTAACCATTATCCTCAGCTTTCCTCCAGAATTCATTAATAATCTCTATAGCTTTAGCTCCAATATCCATCTCGTATGCCCTACCTAGAAGCCCATAGGATGCTTCCCTTATTAAATCCCAACCGTAACTTAAGGAAGTTTTCATGATCTCTAGAGGTGTTTTACTTAATGTAACATATGTTAATTCCCTAAAAGCATCATCTGTATAGGGTATAGCATGTGAGACAAGAATGTAATCAACATATTCCGCCAGCTCCTCAACCAGTTTAGGTAAATCATTAAGATTCCACTTCATTAAGACAGCTTCTATCCCTAGCTTAAAGTCTCTAATAGCTTTCCCCCTCATTCCAGCTATGTATTGGAAATTCTTCATTATGGTTTTAGGTTCAGCTCCTCTACGAGTACTACTTAGCTTCATAGTGTCTACAGTATCTATTGAGAAGGAAATAGAATCTACTCCTATATTCATAATTATCTTTTCAGCTATATGCGGAGAGAAGAGGGATCCATTAGTACTGAAAAATATTTCTCCATCTTTAGGTAGATTCTCTCTTGAAATTTTAAGTATTTGAAGAAAATTAGGGTTAAGAAACGGTTCTCCCTGTCCATATAGGATAAGTCTATCTAAACCATTAAAGCTGGAAGCTAGCTTTCTGAAGAGATCCAGATTTATATCAGTAGGTTTAGCTCTCCATACTCTTCTAACACACATTAAACAGTTAAAATTACATCTATTTGTAACTTCTATCTGTAGAGCTCTAGGAAAATCCGTAAGCTTCCCTCTTAAACACCGTTTAGAGAATGGTTCTACATTACTATAGAAACATAAAAATAAAGTATTGTTAGAGTTCTATTTCAAGTTCTTTAAGCTTCTCAGTTGTTGGTACTCCATTAATCCATCCACGTAATCTATAGTATTCCTCCTTCATTCTTTCAAGCTCAACTACATGTCCCTTAGCTGGGCCTTCAGGCATAGGCTCTTTAAGTAGGCGTGGAGGTAATGTATCATCTTTTCCATTAAATCCAAGCTTGTTAATAATCACTCTCTCAAGATTGTATATTCTCTCTCCAATCTTCATGATTTCTTCTTCAGTTAAATCCCATCCAGTAACTGCTGAGAGGAGGTCAGCATAGTCTTTTGCTCCTAAAGCAAAAGTTACAAAGAGACAGTTTACAGTTGAGTTAACTACACATGTAAAGTCTTGGAAGATCTTAACCCATTCAGCCTTTCCCTCAGGGGTTAGTGGATCTATCTTTTTAGGTATTCCTATAATTTCAGGGGAGACAGTATATCCTGTTACGTGGCATCCTCCTCTATTTGCTGTTGCGTAGTTTAATCCTATACCCTTAATTGCTCTAGGATCATAGGCAGGCATTTCTAATCCCTTAACACTCATTGAGAACTCTGGATGACCATAGATTTCACACAGTCTCCTGGAGCCTAATGCAAGATACTTACCGAACCCTATCTTGTAAGCTGTACGCCATACAGCATCAACTAATGCTACTGAATTCCCGAAGCGGAGGTCTAATCCTTGAAGATCCTCTTCTGGAATGTATCCCTTCTCATTAAGCTCCATAGCTGCAGCTATTGTTGAGCCTAGACTTATAGGATCCATTCCAAGCTCATCGCAGTAGTGGTTAGCCTTAACGACAGCATCAAGATCCTTAACTCCTGTAGCGTTTCCAAGAGCCCATACAGATTCGTATTCAGGTCCTTCAGAGCTGAGAATCTGGAATGGACCTGACTTTACACTTGTAACTCTTCCACATCCTATAATACATCCCCAACAAGCTCTTCTATCGGTTAAATAGGTTTTAGCTAGTGTTTCCCCACTTATTCTATCAGCTTCAGGATTTACTCCTGTCTGCCAATTCTTATATGGGAGTCCTCCAGCAGTATTGATTATGTTTATGAGGATTGATGTACCGTAAGTCGGTAATCCCTGTCCAGTAACAGGATTCTTCCTCATAGCCTCTATACACCTCATTGAGACCTCTCTAAACCTTTCAGGATTAGCTATTGGAACTTTTTCATCTCCTGAAACAACAATAGCTTTAAGCTTCTTTGAACCCATAACGGCTCCTAAACCTGTTCTTCCAGCCGCCCTATGCTCATCATTCATTATACAAGCCATATATACTAAATTCTCTCCAGCTGGACCTATACATGCAACGCTTGTATTTCTACCTCCTACAGCTCTTTTTAGAATTTTACATGTCTCAAATACGTTTCTCCCCCAGATGTCACTTGCATCTCTTACTTCAGCCATTCCATTCGTAATAGCTAAATATACAGGAGTATCAGAGACCCCCTCTATAACTACAGCGTCGAAACCTGCAAATTTTAGGAATGCACCCCATTCCCCACCTGAATTAGCACTTCCAATAGAGCCTGTAAGTGGGGATTTAAGAGCCATAACATGATATCTACTTGGGGAGGGGAAGCCAGGTATACCTGTTCCTGGACCTGTTGAAAATATTAAAACGTTTTTGGAGCTGAAAGCATCAATATCTCTTGGGGATATGCCCTTAGCTTCATACTCCTTTAAGTATTTATAGAGTAGAAACACTGAGTAGCCCTTACCGCCAAGATATTTTCTAGTTATCTCCTCAGATATAGGTTCAATCTTTAAGTTTCTAGCAGTTAAATCCACCTTTAAAATCCTACCCATATATCCATTTGGAATTTTAACCACCTATCCTAGCAATATATTTACTACATTACTCCTTAATAAATCTTGACTTTCTAAGCTTGACGCCCCAAAATAAATTCTCAATACTCCATAATGTCAACTTTAAACTTCATATTAACAGTTAACCTAATACATAGTAAATGGATAAAGCTAGAAGAACTAGAAACAACAGTAATAACTAGAAGTTTGGTTTAAACCTATAAACAACATTTAGTCTTAACCATAAGTTAATAGCATTTAATAATCTTAACCATAAATCCACCAAAATAATAGCTAGTTCTCAAATAAATCTAAAGCTTATAATGTGTATTAGCTAAGTGTGACGACTTAAGTTTAACTCTAAGTATTTGTAAATGGTATGAATAGCTTTGGTGGGTAGCAACACTAACCTTCCTATTAGGTGATTTATTTGGTTTAAAATTATTAAGCTGGAAATATTCTAGCTTTTCACTAAACAATAAATATATCGACTCTACTATACTTCTTGCTGGAAGGTTCTGGCAAGACAATTTAACTACTTCAATATAGAGCCATGATGTTTGTCGACGAAGATTTGGTTTCCATCACAATATCTCATTAATGAATTGCTGGATCTCATGATGTTCCTGTAGCTCTTATCTAATCCTATTAATCAATATCTAAACTTTGTAAACCAATACTGCTACTATTAACTCTAATCCGTCATCTAAAGCTGGCCCCTAGAATCTTGATGGATTTATATTATCCTCTTAAGTTTATCATTCATCTATTAACGGTTATCTAGATACCTTTAAACTTAAGATAATACTCTAAAGTTCTCCTCAAGCTGGATATGAAATGTTGTACCGGTATTCTAGCCTTAAATAGAATCTTACCCTTCAAAAATTTCAAGTCCCTACTAAACCTCTAGTGTTAAATACAGGATTTATATAACTTATTAAGTTACATCTTAATTTATAGGAATATTTTTATACTACAAATTGGTAGTATATTTTAGTGATGTATTTGAAGTATGTAACTGTCTCTGCTAAAATTGATGAAGAGTTAAGGATGAAGCTTAAAGAGTTAGGTATAAAGCCATCTAAAGTTATAAAGGAAGCACTTGAGAAGGAGGTTGAGAAGAAGATGATGGAGAAGCTTTATAAAAGTGTTGAAGAAGTAAGTAAGATAATTTTAGAAGTTGGAAGGGAGAAATGGGTAAGAGCTATAAGAGAGAGTAGGGATGAGAAATGAAGCTTTTTGATTCTTCAGCTATAATAAATATTTGCGGTAGAAAAAGGCTGGATCAACTACTTGAAGGATGGACTTTAAACCTAGCATTTTACGAATTGGGAAATGCTGTATGGAAACAAGTTTATTTATATAGAACATTAGATCTTGAAAAAGCTAAACTAGTACTAAATACATTAATAGAGATTTTCAATAAGATGAGGAAGATAAACAAAGAAAACACTATAGAGATATTAAATCATGTAGTAAAGAATAAAATCACATATTATGATGCAGCATATCTTCAAGCAGCCATTGATAATAACCTTATACTAGTAACAGATGATGAAAAACTCTATAATATAAGTAAGAAATATGTAAATGTAGTGACTAGTGATGAACTTTAAGAATGAAGTCTTCATTTTACACTCATGAAACATTATGTCAGAATCTGATCTAGATAGTATAATGTGGAGCCCTATAGAAAATAGATTCCTTAACTGTAATAATACAGTTTAAAGGTTAGGAATTAATGGAGAGAATCATACAGTATATTGAGGTAGAGCAAAGCTATTCAGTAATTATATGTTGTATATGAGGATAGGTATGATAATGAACATGCATTCATGCACATGAAGTCAATAGTATTGCTAACAAAATGAATTAAAAAGTAGAGAATCCATAGAAACAATACTAGAATGAGGTAATCAAACATGCTAAGTTCACGAACGTTGTTATGAACCGTAAACCTTATTTCTAGGTCTTCCCTATATATTTGGAAGCTTATGGAAGTATCTGTTAAAATATTGTTGTTTGCTACACTACGTGAAAGGTATGGAGTTAAAGAAGTAGATGTTAAATGTAATGGAACTATTCAAAGTCTTGTTGAGAATGCTGCTAAGATACTTGGAAGTAGCTTCATTAATGATATTTTAAGTAAGGATGGAGAAAATGTAAGGGATGACTTGATCCTAATGATAAATGGGAGAAATATAAAGGATATTAAAGGAAGGGTTGAAATAAAGGATGGAGATGTAGTAGCTATATTTCCCCCATTAGCTGGGGGTAATTAAGATTATGCATATGAAATTCATCATTAATATTTATAAATGTTCTTATTTAAATGTTTGTTAGTGATTAGTTTTTATTGTGTACTAGTTTATGCCTATTTTCCTATCTTGTAGTTTAAATAGTTTAGTATCTTCAATATTCTCTATTATTGATATTCTAGGCTAAATCCACTCTATAGATGGTATGTATTTCCCTCTTGTATGTCCCTAAGTTGCTACTATTAGTTGAATCCTGCTCTCTTGATTACGTATATAATGAATTCATCAGTATATATTTTAAGTTTTTGTAATCCATAATGCTCCTCCATATTTACGGTATTACTTCTCTAATCCCTATCAATAGCTGAATAGGAATATTAATAAGATTAATAGTCTAGTATAGGCTTAATGTTAGATATTAATGAGCTTATTGCTAAATTTATTCAATCTTTATGAGATCTATGTGGTTACCATTAATGGAAACATTAAATTAGTAAGAAGCTTAATATCACTTCTTGAAATGCTATGGACATTATATGAATGATTATAAAAACTAATAGATCCTCTTAAGATACCTATTCATTCATAGATCGGAATACTTATATTTCTGGTACTGGGTAACTAGTTATGCTTGATATTTTTACTGATTCTCCGGGGTTAAGGATTTTACTTACTGGAAATGAAGCTATTGCAAGGGGAGCTATTGAAGCTGGTTTACATGTTGCTTCAGCATATCCTGGAACGCCATCAACTGAAATTGTAGAAACTCTAGCTATGGCTGCTAAAAGATTTAATCTACATGTAGAGTGGAGCGTGAATGAAATTGTTTCCCTTGAAGTAGCCGCTTCAGCATCATGGTCTGGGTTGAGAGCTTTAACAGCTATGAAGCATAATGGCTTAAATACCGTAATAGACTTCCTTATAGCTCTATCCCTTTCTGGTAGTGGTAGGGGTGGGCTTATTATAGTATCAGCTGATGATCCTCAGTCACATAGCTCACCATATGAGCAGGATACTAGGCTTCTAGGTAGGTATGCTGAGATTCCTATGCTTGAACCATCAACACCACAGGAAGCTAAAGATATGGTTTTATATGCATTTAAGCTCTCTGAAGAGTTTAACCTACCAGTATTAATAAGAGGATACATTAGACTCTGCCACCCCAGCGGATTGTAGATAAGTTAACAAATTTCATTACCAATAGTTAACAGAAAGAAATAAGTAGAGAATAGAGTTTGTCTGAAAACTCCATAATTGATGGTTAACTTATAACCTACATTAAGTCTTAACAGCATTTAAGAGTTTTCAGAGAAGTATTTCATAAATACAGTTAATATAAGTAAGCTATGTAGTTACTATTTTAACTTAACATAGTTTTTTCTAGCTACTCTCCTCACTTCAATAAGACCGTTTTTAATTAGATTATTTAATGCTCTTGAAACTGTGGATTTAGGTAGTTTTAGATCCTTAACAATATCATCCTGATAGGCGCCACCCCTAGGCTTTAAATAATCTAGAATTAGTAACTCAACACCTGAAAGCTTAGCTCTACTTTTAGCCTTCATCATGAAGTACAGTAGAAAAGTAAAAACTAAGATAATAACTATAAGAAGTAGTAGAAGCTGTAAGCTTAAATGCTGTAAAGTAATTTGAGGGGGAGAATATAATGTGGAGTAGGGTTGAGTAGAAGTGGGGGAAGTTGTTACTCTCGGTAGAATTACATACTGTACCTCATAGGATCCAGGGGGCATTAATAATTTAATTCTTCCATTTACAGCTTCCAATTCTTCAGGTATTATACTCATATATACTATGTTTGAACTTCTAGGAAGAATGATTTCACACCGGCTAGTAGATGATAGTCTAGCATACCATAAGCCCTCAACCATCTCTACAATACCATATGTTAAATATGTTATGTTAAGCCTTTCAACACCATATGTTTCAGCAATCATTAACGTATCATTTAAAGTATAGTTTACAGGAATACCATCCTCATCAGTTACAATTATTAACCAATCAATAGGCTTAGCTAGAAGCTTAATTTGAGTTGTAATATTTTCAACAGTAACAATATGTGTTACTTCAGCAAGACCAGACTCACTAATATCAACATGTATACTTTCAAGCTGAGCATTTAAAAAATTAAAGCTGAAAACAGTAATAACTATGAAAAGGAAAAACAGTAAATATATTCTGAATTTCATACAAGCTTTACTAGAGAGAAATATTTAAACGTAGCTATAAAGAATTTACTGACTAAAATGTTAAGGCTACATTAATATTTCATCTAAATGAATCCTCTTAAACAACACTATATTTGAAATTCAATAAATACAAGATTATTGGAAACACTATAAACTTACATTAAGAAAATCCATATATTAAAATACATGGAATCCAGCTGAATACTATACCGAATAATATAGTATAAGTGGTTAAGAGTTTAATCTATAATATGTCCTAACCTAGATGTTTATATTTAGTGTATTGGTAGGGTTGAGCAAATATGGGAATAATATTTAGGATAAATGTATGTTAGGTATTTTGAAATGATTTACTGCTTTTAACGTTAAGTAACATAATAAATTTGGAGAATTTAGATGTTGAAATTATGGAAATATATTGATGAAAATAGTAAACTTTTAACATTGACGAGACAAAGACACTACTACATTAAATTTATATTTTACTACATAAAATTGTTGTTGAGCGGACTTGTCAGGATATCTTATAGATCATCCATTAGTTAAGCTTAGAATTAAGATTGAAAAAGTTGAGAAACTGCATATTCATGAAGAAATTATACCTGAACTTCTTAGCAAACTTATTTTAGAAATTAGAAGAGATGGTGTTGTTAAGCATCCAGTTATTGTTGATGAAAACAGCTTGGTTGTTCTTGATGGTACTCATAGAGTTGAAGCTATTAGGAGGCTTGGATGTAAATATATTCCAGTATGCCTAGTTAACTATAATAATCCAAGTATAGCTGTAGGTGCATGGTATAGAATGATAGAGGAACCAGCAGATCTTAAAGCAGTATTAAACATCATTAAGGACTTAAACCTTAAAGTTAGAAGGGAAGACAGTAGAAATGCATACAAACTTGTATTAGAGAGAAAAATAGTTGCAGCATTGATCTCAAAGAAGGAGAGTTACATCATTGATGATTCTAAACATGATATTAGGGAGGTTTATGATATAGTTGGGGAGGTTGAATCTAAATTAAGACTAAAAGGCTACAGAGTAACCTATGATACTGAGTTGGCCTCCATTAAGGCCATTAAAACAGGAAGAGCTAAACTTATTCTTGCAATACCAGTAATATTTAAAGAGGAAGTTGTAAGAGCAGCATTAAGCGGAAAAGTTTTCACTCATAAATCAACACGTCACATAATACCTGCAAGACCACTATTCATAAATATACCTTTGGAATGGCTCTACAGCGAATTAGAATATACTGATGTCAATGAAATGCTAGTAAAATATTTAAAATCGAAAACAATTAAACATCTACCACCAGGTCAAGTACTTGATAGACAATATGATGAGGAACTATACATATTTACATAGATTATTCATACTAGTAATGTAGATTAAAACAAATCTACGAATTTAGAAAAGCCATGTAGTTAATGACTTACCTACAAGGCAATTTAAGCGACCTTGTAAACTTTAGCTTTGTGGCTTAATATTCATTTCTCGTAATCTATATCATTAAATACTATGGTTATAGGAATGCTTATTAAGCTTTTTCGTACTTTATGTAAACTTGAATTTTCAAATTTCAGAATTAAGCCACAAAGCATAAACTTTAGCTTATTTATGGCAAGCTTATGTCTAAAATTATTAGTTTATAGGAGAGAACTCTATTTACTCTAGTTGGTGCTTATATACTTCGTTCATCTAGATACTTCAAATACTCTAAGCTTAATTGTAGAATTTATCTATATTATGGTTTAAACCCTTACTCCTATTTAGATTTGTTAGAGGAAGGGTTAGGATTGATGATACTATTATTATAGGTTCTAGAAGTAAAATAAGCATTTTGCTAAGACATTATTGATAGGATTCTATACATATGATTGTGATTTTGTAATATGTTTATATCTTTAACATTAAGAGAATTAGAACTGTTTACAACTCAATATAATTGTATTCACTACTATAAATCATCATGTAAAATACTAAATTTAATGAAATATGTAGTTTAGAGGTTAAGAGTATAATGAGAGAATATAGTCGAGAACAGATAGAGTATTCGATAATTACATAAGGCATGAAGGATAAATGTGAGAGTGAACATGTACTCATGTTATGAAATCAATATTATAGTTAACGAACATGGATTACAAGAAGATAAAGCTAGGAATTCATAGAAGCAATATAAAATAGAAATGATAAAACATGATTAAACCCACAAAAACCATTAAACAATAGGAAGGTTTATAAGTAGGAAAATCAATGTCTTCTTGGTGATTTAGTGGAAGAGTTTATTAGAACGGAGGTATTTGACGTTGCACTATTTAGAACACCTTCAGGAGTAACACCAGCAGTTCTACTTATTGATAGTGAAGAGAGAGTTTTACCGATATTTATCGATAATCAACAAGCATTATCAATTAAGGTAGGTGTTGAGGGAGGATCGGAGATTCCGTTAACACATGACTTAATGATGACTATATTTAAGGATTTAGAGGTTAAAGTTTCCAAAGCCACAATATACGATGTTGTTGAAGATAGATACTGTGCAAAAGTATCATTAGATATTAAAGGTACAGCAAAAGATATTGAATGTAGGTCAAGTGATGCTATAGCCTTAGCTGTTAGAGCTCAGGCCCCTATATATGTTGCTAAAGAAATAATGTCTGAGGGGGCTGTAAAGAAAAGTAGTCTATTTGAAAGTAAGGAAGATCAAGATACTTAACTTTTTTTTCTATAAATCTAAGAATTTAAACTTATACAATAGATAGATTTAAACTTTTACTTAAACACTATTTATAAAGGGGCTTGGAGGATCAGGAAAAACCAAATATGGAACTTACGCTATCAATTCCTATAATTCCAGAGGAAAACAATACTAGCAAAAACATAGATAATGACTTGAAACAAAACATTGAAACAGTAAGAAACATTATAAGTGATACTGTTAATGCTGCTGTTAAAGTTGTCTTAAAGGAAGCTAATAGACTACATCAATCCTTAATGATTCAGATGGTTAAAGTAACTAAGGAGTTGAATACACAAACAACCAGGATAAATAGGGAAATTACTAGGCTATCCAGTAAAGTAGCGGATATTAGTGAAAACATAATGAAGTTAAATGAAATCTTCATGGTTACCATGAAGGAAAATATGGGAAACAATAGCAAATCATCAGTAGAAAACCAAATCATGGAATTCCTAAAAAATTTAGGTATTGAAATTAAGTCAATAGCTGAGGAAAACATTAAGATAGCTAAAACTATTAATGAATTAAAAGAGAACCTAAATATTAATTGTACAGTAGCTAAACCATTATATATGGATGCTATTAAAACCTGTAATGAAATTCAAACACTTCTAAAAACCTCTATAGAACAGCTAAACGAATTGAAAAAACATATTGAGGAGTTAAGCATAATCCTAAAAGAACTAATAAAAACCTTAAAAAGCGAAAATGTTATTAAAGATATTAGAGGTATAAACGTAATGATAAAAGAACTAGTCTGGTACATGGAAGAGTTAAAATCAAATATGGCATAGTATTGAAATTTAAACTTACAGATGAGAGTATCCCCTAAAACTTCTTAAACAATAGGTATATTGTTGAAGGGTTAATACAATAATAAACCGTAACCTATCTATAATATAAATAAGCTATATGGAGGCCAATAGTAAATCTAATAGTGGTTCTGTAAACTTTAGATATGAGAAGTATATATAATTGATAGATTAAGTTCACAAGACGCTAATAGGGCTTTGTTAACTTAAGCATGTTTTATCACCTCTATTTTTGGTATTGTATCTTCTATGAATTCCTTAGCTTTTATTTTCCTGTTAATCCATGTTTCGTTCAGTATGTATATTATTGATTTTATAAGCATTAATGCATGTTCACCATCACATCTATCCTTCATACAAGGTATGTAGTTA
>JAWBQF010000014.1:11909-67081 GCA_038845975.1 Methanomethylicia archaeon | reverse complement strand
TTCCTCACGTCTACATATTCCCTAACAATATACCTATCCCCCCGAACAAAACCAATCAAAACACTACAAACCTCAATACCACTACCCTCAGCCCCTCTAACAAGACTCTCCAACATATCCCTATTAATAATTAGAGTAACCATAAAATTAATCTAGCTAGCTATAAATTAAGCTTTAGGTATAGGTAAGGCATTAAGAAGACTATAGCTGTAAAAACGATTGAAACAATATAGCTTATAAGAAGCTCTCTAATAAGCATAGCTGCTGTAGTATATCCTATAATACTAACAGTAAGTACTAAGATTACTACTATTACCCTACTTGTTAATCTTATAATATTAGCCTTAAGCCTCTCAGAAAATCTATAGCCTACATATGCTCCTAGAAAAGACCCGGATACAATGGGTATATATCCATATCCGCCGGGTATTATTGTTGATGTAGAAACCATGAGTAATGAGCATCCAATGTATACTATATGAATACCTACTTCAGCAATTCCTTTAGGAATTTTTAAAACATGAATAGTTAATGGTAATCCATATCCTAGTAGTAGACCACTAATAACATCTATTAAGTAGTGTACTTGAAGATAAAGTCTAGAATATGCTATAAGTAGTGGTAATACTATAGCTATTAACTTAGTGATTTTTAGTTTAGTGTTTAAGGCTAGGCAGCTCCAAAATGTTGATGAAGCCTGTGAATGACCGCTTGGAAATCCATATCCCTCAGTAATCCATAAGCTATGTGATGGACGTGGAAGCATAAACCAATACTTAAAAACCTGATTAATATACATACTAAACATATACGTAGCCATAAGCTTAAACCCTAACCTCCTATTATAGGCAATGTAGATTATAGGAATTAAAATAGTGTAAAGCCTATAATCGCCAAGAAGAGTAATAGCAGTCCAGAATAAATCTAAGTAGTTTACATGTAGCATGGAGGCTTACCCTCATAAGACCTAGGTTAAATCCCCGTAAATATAACCATAATGCCTAAAGATAGTAATACATCTTTATAAATCTACTTACTACTATTATAGATTGAATATAGGAAGCAATATAATATTTCGAAAAAGTTTAGATAAGTTGTGATTGTAGAAGATATCGAAGTAGGATTATGATTTAACAAACAACCTGAAATATTATAACATACTTAACCTAAATCAATGAATAAGGAATAGAAGCTTAAGGAGTAAAACCTAGGTATGGGTTGCAGTAAACATATCATTTTAGCAGATAAAAGAGTTTTTAAGTAGTAATCTATGATGAGACAGGTAAATGGTAGGGTTAGAATTCTGTGGACTAGCGGATATTCTCCCTATATATTTATCCAGAGATTTTCAGTTAAGCCCTTTACTGTGAAACCACTCCTAGAGAGCTTCTCTATTACTGGTGTCTCCATTCTTCAGGGTTATCGGTAAAACTCCAACCTTATCCATAATATCTCTAAACAGTTGTATTGCTCTTTCAGAATCTTCAAAGAATTTCGATATAACTAGCCAGACATACGTGTTTATAGTTAGTCTAAAAGCTCTACTTATCGCTGTAGGGATCTCGATAAACATGCTAAAGCCTAAATCATACACGAGGAAGGTTATAGCTTCACCTTTAGCTGCTTGAAGCAAAGATATAGGTGTTAACATCGAGAATTTCCTTAAGGAGCTAAACGTAGATTATCGTTATACTGTTTGTCCTAAAAACTCTTTAAGAAATCTTTTAGTCTCATTCCTACCTATATTCCTGAGAACCTGAAGTAGAGGCTTTCTATTGAGTACCCTAACGATAAAGTCTAAGTTGAAAACCTTCTTAGCTCTATCACATAAACTCCTTTTCACATAGAAAATTAAAGGTTCTAGGTTACTACTCAAAATCCACCAATAGAGTAGCGAAATCTTCTATTATTTAGGTTAGATTTCATATTGCTGTGGATGGTGGGGGCTTATCTATATTTAACAATAGTAATTTCATGAACAACCTATAAATTCCTCCAGCCTTCATGAGTGTCTAATTTATTCATAAAACCCATCACTACTTCCTAAACTTCTAGGGGGATCGATGAGTTTATATGAATGTTGAATACTCTTAGATTTCTACTAGTCAATATATAGTATAGAAATATTAAGTAAAGTCGGAACCCCATAAGTATATAGTCGAAATACCTAACAGCATAATCAAAACCATTAACTATCTAATAACTCCACAAAACTTTCGAAATACTATAGTATTTCAGCTTAATACTTTTATTGGGTTCAGTTAGTATTGAATGAATTACAGATGTATTAAGCTGTGGAGCTAGATTGAATATGTTTCTTAGTGTAATCTTTATATATTCTTACTGTTATCGATCGTATGCTTATTGAAGCTGTTGTCTTTGATTTGGATGGAACACTTATTAATAGTGTTCATCTTCATGCAAAGTCATGGATTAAATCTTTTGAAGCTCATGGATTTAGGGATGTTGATGAAGCTTATGTAGAATCACTTGTAGGCTTACCTGGAATTGAGATTGTACGTATAGTTCTCGGTGAACCTGGGTTGAAGACTTATAGTTCAATTAGAAGATTGAAGAATGAGATTTACCTTAACTATATTGATGAGTTAAATGTATATTCCGGTGTTTATGAGGTTTTGAACAGCCTTATTAATATGGGGTTAAAGCTTGGAATTGCCTCATCAACTCCACAAAGAGTTCTAGATAAGGTTTTAGAGCATTTGAATCTTAAAGGCTTCTTTAAGGTAGTAGTGGCGGGTGATACTGTATTGAGGGGTAAGCCTGATCCTGAAATATATATTAAGGCATTTAACGGATTAGAAGTAAATCCTGGAAATGGAGTTATAGTTGGGGATACTGTTTACGATATTATTCCAGCAAAAATTATCGGTAGCTATTCAATACTTGTAACTCATGGTAGAGATATTAATATAGATGTAGAACCTAACTTTAAAATAGTAGATATTACTGAGGTTGTAGATGTTGTAAGGAAACTAATAGCTTAACCGCTGAATACTAGTACTCCTTATAGATCCTCCAGACTCTATAATTTCTCTTGACAATCCCTCTAATATTTCACTACATTTAGTCTCAGCACTGCTTACATCAATATTACCTATAAGAATCCTAATATCTAGAATAGGTTTTGAACCTTCAAACCCCTTAGGATGAGACTTTATATAGGCTCCCCCATATTTCTTCATGTATTTATCTATGATTGGAGCTAATGTTGATTCCGGAATTCCCTCAACTACTATTATTCCTTCAATAAGATGTATTCTAGGCCCTATTTCTCTCAGGATTTTTTCAACTTCCTCATTGAATATAGCCTCCATCTCGCTTGGAATACCTGGAAGAGCAAATATGTAGGTTTCCCCCTCAACAGTAAATATTCCCGGAGCTGTACCTATAGGGTTTGGTAATGGTTTAGAGTTTAAAGGCATTTTTGCAAGCTTAATTCTATGACTAGTAATCTCAAACCCTCTACTTCTATATTTTTCAATAATCATATTGTAAGCTTCATTATTTAAAACCCAATCTCTACCTAAAGCCTTAGCTAATGCTTCACTTGTAATATCATCATAGGTTGGTCCAAGACCACCTGTTAAAATTAAAACCTTAATTCTCCTATTAACACATTCTTCAACAGCCTCAATAATATCCTCCTCATTATCTGGTATTGTTAAAATTCTTTTAACATTAAATCCTAGAATCAATAGTTTACGGCAAAGCCATGTAGCATTAGTATTAACAATCCTACCGATAAGAAGTTCATTACCTATCGAGACGATCCAAGCATTATAGCTCATAACTATCAATTCATATAGCTATACTTAATTATATACTTACTGTAGACCTATAGACTACATTATCTATTATAAGTAAATCCTCTTTATTTAACAGTCTTTAACTACTTAAAAATCATTATAGATTTACTTTAAGAAGCCTAATCCTCCATTAAGTTAGATGTTTAACTGTCAATAAGCCTTAACATGGCCTTTAGCACCTATTAAATAGTCTTCAATAAGTTAATCGAAAGGGAAGAGCTAAGTAGAATAGCGAAACACTATAAATCTCTACTTAACTTAGAAGACTCTATAAACCTCTACGGAAATGCATCTATGGATACTTATTCATTCTCAGTTTCCCGACATGAGTATAACAATTCTGGAAAGATTCCTATAGAGCCATAGTGTTAGAGATAATAAACTATATGTTTTCTAAGAGTTTCAGGACCTTAGGGTAAATATTAAAAAATAAATATCTCTCCAAGGAATATATATTTGGATTTAGATGATTAAGGCTGTTATTTTAGCTGGAGGTTATGCTACTCGTCTTCGCCCACTTACTCTTACAAAGCCTAAATCTCTACTTTTAATTCTTGATAAGCCTCTAATAGATTGGATTGTTGAGTTATTGGTTAATGGTGGTGTTAATAACTTAATATTTTCAGTCTATCATATGGCTGACGTTTTAATAAATCATTTAAAATCAATATTTATTCAATTACCAAGTAGTGTAAAAATAGATTTTATGTATGAAGATGAACCCTTAGGAGATGCTGGTCCCCTCCACCTAGTAAATAGTAAGCTTGGTTTAACAAGTACTTTTATAGTATCCTATGGAGATGTGTTTTCATTTATTAATGTTGGTGATATGGTTAAGTATCATAAGGAGCATGGAGGTATTGCTACAGTAATGCTTACAAGAGTTGAGGACGTATCTAGATATGGTGTTGCTGTAGTTAATAATGATAGTAAAATATTAAGCTTTACTGAGAAGCCTAAGCCCCATGAGGCTAAGTCAAATCTAGTTAATGCCGGTATGTATGTTTTTGAGCCTGAAGTTTTAAACTATATACCTAAAGGTAGATCGAAGCTTTCAGCGGATGTTATACCTAAGCTAGTGGAGAAGTTTGATGTTTACGGTTATGTTTATGATGGCTTCTGGAGTGATATAGGTATTCCAGCTGATTATAAGCAGACAAATATAAATGTATTGAAAATTGTTAATCCACAAGGTTATACAAGTCAAACAGCTAAAATTGAGGAGGAAGTTGAACTAGTTCCTCCATACTATATAGGTGAACGGGTATTGGTAGGGAGGGGAAGTAAAATCGGGCCAAACGTAATAATAGGATATAGTACACGTATTGGTGAGAGGGTAAGAGTATCCAATACAATAATGCTTCCAAAATCTAGAATTAGAAGCGGATCATATATTGAGAATTCAATAATAGGTGAAGAATGCTATATTGGGAGATGGAGTAGAATTTCGGAGAATGTGATAATAGGGGATGGTGTTTCAATAGATGATGAAACCTACATAGCACCAAATGTTGTAATATTGCCCTACAAGGAGATTAAAGAAGACATATTAGAGAACGGTAAGATTATATTATAAAATCAACTCTATCAACTTATTGGCTATGCTTTCAATTATGAAGTCGCTGTATTCATGAAACTTATGGAAACCTTACCACTAGTAAACTTTGATTAAAAGCATCCACTATATACCAGTTTAAATTTTGAGTAATACCGAAAAGTTTATATTAATTTTGAGTAGCACTATTATTATGGTATTGAGAAACCATACTTTTAAAGTATCCTGTGCTGCAGGATTCGCATCGTTAGCAGCTATACTAACTATTTTACCTTTAAGTTTTCCATTTCCAATAATTACATATTTAAAGTTTGATCTTGCAGAGATCCCTGTTGTTATAGCGTTTTTAATGCTTGGAACATGGCCTGGAATGGTTTCAGCAATTACACTTTGGATTCTTCTTAACTTCTTCGGTAGTTGGACTCCTATAGGCCCCGCTATGAAGTTTACCGCTATTATATCAACACTTATAGGGTTATGGATTGGTTCAGGGTTTAAGAATGCTCCAATTGAAGGATTTAAAACATGGAGTCGCGGTATCTTAATGATTATACTAGGAGCTATAGCAAGAATTATAGTTATGTCTTTGTTTAACTATATTATAATATGGATTATGTTTCCATTCTTCCTCGATATAGCTGCAAAGACAATAACTTTAACTGTAGGTTTAACGTTTAAGAGTAGCTTTGATGCTTTAATATGGATTCTCATATTTACAGCTGTATTTAATGCCCTACATACACTACTATCAGTACTACCATCACTTACCATAGTAAAGGCATTACTTAAACATTTAAAGTATGAAGTATCTTTAAGTTAAATTAAAATTCTACTTGGATAATTGTCTATATTTAAGTTTATAGTATTTCTCTTCCTGAAACAACTAGATTCTTCAAACTGTAGAAGATTAAACTTACAAGCTCTCTCCTAGTAACATAATCTTCTATGTAGATTAGTGATGATTTATTTCACTATACTTTATAACTCTTCTAAACATGATATAAACAATCTAGTGGAATAACCTAATCAGTAATACTTTAGTACTCTTTCTAGGATTTCATAGCAATTTATCAGTACTTAATCAACTCTTAAACCGTAGATATTTAAACTTATTTTGAAGTAGGTTCTATTTTAGTAGGCTATGTAGTTATTGTTTGATGTTGTGAATATCAGTGGGGTGTGGATTTCTTCATTTAATCTGAGGTCATGACGCTCATCATCTACTAAACTATAGTTTAACTATAATTAAATTTTACTCTAATAACCAGTATTTACTTAGGGTTTTTTTAATTTCAACTATTAATGTTTCAACCCTTCTAGATATTGCTTCACTTTCCCCTTTGGGTGGACTGTATGGATCATCTATTTTAATATTTAAGCCTGCTAGTCTAGCTGTAACTAGGTAGAAAGCTAGTGATGTAGAAAGTATATCATATCCTCCACCAAATTCTACAATTAGCTTACCACTACATAGCTTATCTCCAACATCCATAATAATATCCGTAATTCTACTATATCCATTCATTGTTAAGTTTAAGCTTGTTAAAGGATCTGCAAAGTACGTATCTGCTCCGAAAATCCATAGTATTATGTTTGGTTTAAATTGGTAGGCTATTGGCTTAAATACTTCATTTAATGCTTTAATATAATTTTCATCCGATGTTCCTGGTGGTAGTGGTATATTTATATTATATCCTAAACCCTTATCTTCTCCAATTTCATGTATAAATCCTGTTCCGGGATATAGTGTATTAGGATCCTGGTGAAGTGATATGTATAGTACCGTTGGATCACTATAAAATATTTCCTGTATTCCATTTCCATGATGTGCATCACAATCAAGTACTAATATTCTTTCTACATATTTCCTCCTCTGTAAATATCTAATCAATATAGCTTCCTGATTAAAGTAGCAGAATCCGAAGCTGAAACCTACATGTCTACGTGTAGCATGATGTCCGCCAAATGCTACACATTGAATAGCAACATCATATTCATTATTTAAAACCCTTAAGGCCCCCTCAATAAGTCCACCTGCTTGAATTCTAGCTCTATCATATGTTCCAGGCGGAACTGGAGTATCAGAATCTAAAGCACCACCCCTAATACTTAAGCTTTTAATTAAGTTTAGAAGAGATTCATCATGTACAGTCAATATATCCTCATCATTTACGATTAGACTTGTATCTAAAACCTTAACGTTAGCTAGGTTAGTTATAGATTTCTCCTCTAGAAGCTTAAAATAAGTATTCATTCTTTCACTTTTAAGCGGATGCCAAGAACCAAAATTGTGTTTAAAAAGCTCATTATTACGTAAAATTAATATTCTCCTCATTTCACTTCTAAATACTAGTTTTCCTAAATAAAACTTATTCAACTATTTATAAGAGTGAGGATTAACTCTACTTCATATCTAGACAGCTTACCCTATGAGTTTTAATTTATTAATGGCTTAAGCTCATAAGGTATAGAATAATTTACGATCTACTCTTAACATAGAGCTGTCTAAGTTTCTCAATAACGTTTTCAGGTACACCGCAAGATCTTAGTAGATGTGTTACAGCCTTCTTAATAGGTCTTGAACTCTCTATGTTTAACTGAAGTCTACTAGTTAGAAACTCAGCTAGACCATTATCGTCAATCCATACTATTCTTTTACCTATAATGCCTTGAAGTACACTCGATAGTCGGCTTTTAGTACTTCTACCATGTCTTACGAATACAGACTTTATAAATCCTCTCCTAACAAGTAGTCTAATTGTTTGTTCAGAATATGCTCTACCATACTTATATTTCTCCATAAGTTCCCTTGCAAGATTGGATGTGAACATAGCCCCGTTCATAGACAATCTATTAATTATATACTTCAATGCCTCCTCCCTTCTCCCTCTAACACCTCTAGATCTAAGCTTAATACCTGCTTTTTTAAGTCTAAGATATATTGTTGGTGGACTAACATTAAACATTTCAGCAATACTCTTAGTTGAGAGCCCCTGCTCATATAGAGATATAATCTTATTAATTTCCTTATCTAAATCGCTTCGAGCAGATCTACGGGTATAGTTAGGCTTTAAGCCAAGTTTTCTACACCAATAGCCTATAGTTTTATGGTTGACGCCAAGCTCTCTAGCAATCTTTCTAAAGCTTAATCCCTTAGCATGAAGATCAATCAATACTTTAAGTTTTTCCCCTGTCATTCTAGTTACAGATGAATTACCTCTATTACCTACTACATTAGCCTTCTCTGTTAGAACTACTTCCCGAGAGGTTTCAGTCATATTTTCAGTTAACTTAGCCATTTTAACCACCATTTAAATCCTACTACTACATCCACATTTACGCAATACGGGTTTCTATATTAACTTTTCGCTCTAATACATGTTAGAAATACTCTACATAAATGTTAGCTACCGCTATCCATTAAATATAAGCTTATAGATAAGCTTATCTATAATGTATTTAAATACAGCTAATTACAGTTATAAGATTTCCTAGTGTATGAATAATCCATGCTGGAAGAATTGATTTAAATCTATATGTAACTATACCGAGAATAATTCCCCCAAGCATTGCATATAGAAAGACTAGGGTTTTCGAAACTGGAAGATAGGGGCTTAAAGCTACAGGATAAATATGGGCTAAACCAAATATTATTGATTGAGTTAATATAGCAGTAGGTATAGATGCTTCTCCGAGAGTTTTAATATTGGAGATCTTAAATTGAATTAATCCTCTAAACCATAATTCCTCTATGAATGTACTTGGTATGATGACTATTAGAGATATAGGTAATAAATACATTGGAGAATAATACTCTGCAACAATCTTAGCAATTGAACTCGGTAAATAGCCTGTATAGTGTTTCTCAATCATTTCCAATTCACTTCTAGGAGCTAATCTAGTAGGATCGAGAATAAAGCCTATAGCTACGATTACAGGTACTGCTAATACAATCCAAATTAGCATTTCCCTTTCAAATTTTAACCCATAATACTTCATAAATTCCCCTCTACATAGAAGCTCTATCCATACTGGAGTGAAGAGAAGTAGTGTTGTAACTAGACTTAGCATAAGTATGCTATAGAAAGATGAGTGGAAGCCCTGATAATATGCGGTTCTTAAATAACTTTCTAAAGTATTCTCTAAAGTAACCCAGCAGAAAATTAATATTAGAAATATCCCCTCAATAATCTTCATAAAGCTATCCTAAATTCTCTACAAATAGATATCTATAAATCTAACTAATTGTTGAAGTATCTCCACTCATGACTTCTAAAGTTGATAGATCATATTTCTTAAGAGTAAAGTTTATATATTTACTCTATTATCTTAGGTTAAGATTCTATAATAGTCATATTTTATACTGGGTGTTTCTCATGTCATCGTCTTCAACTATTAGGGAGGTAGCTAAGAAAGCTATTACGGAACGAGCTGTCGGTATTCATAGTCATATATCTGGTTTAGGTCTTGATGAGAAGTGGAAACCTCTACCTGTTGGTGACGGTCTTGTTGGACAGCTTGAAGCTAGGGAAGCTGCAGGACTTATAGTAAGGCTTGTTAGGGAGGGTAAGAGACCTGGTCATGGTCTACTTTTAGTTGGTCCTCCAGGTACTGGTAAAACAGCTATTGCTATAGGTATGGCTAGAGAGCTTGGTAAGGATGTACCGTTTGTATCTATTTCTGGATCTGAAATTTATGGTTCATATACTAAAAAGACAGAGCTTTTAAAGCAGGCTATGAGGCGAGCTATTGGTCTACGTATTACTGAGGAAAGGGAGGTCTATGAGGGTGAGGTTACATCCATAGAGATTGAGAAGGCTGAGCATCCATTTAACCCATATACTCAAGTTGCTTACGGCGCATTGTTAACTCTTAAAACCGGGAAGGAGGAGAAGACAATAGAAGTCGGAGATAGAATTGCTGCTCAGCTTATGAGAATGGGTGTAAGAGTTGGTGATGTTATAGAGATTGATGCTGAAACAGGTCATGTAGTAAAGCTTGGTAGAAGCTCAGAGGCTCCAAGTAAGTGGAAGGGTGAATTTAAGGTTGCAAAGATTATTCCTAGGCCTGATGGACCTGTAAAAAAGACTAAGAAGACAAGTCACGTTGTAACGCTTCACGATATTGATATGGCTAATCTGAGAATTGGTAGAAGTCTACTGTTTAGGGAGGAGGAGATAAGTGATGAAGTGAGACAGAAAGTTGATGAAGAAGTTCAGAAAGCAGTTGGAAGAGGGGAGGCTAAGCTTATACCTGGAGTGTTATTTATAGATGAAGCTCATATGCTTGATGTTGAGGCTTTCTCATTTCTTAATAGAGCATTAGAGCAGGAGTTTGCTCCAGTACTTGTTTTAGCTACTAATAGAGCTATGGCCAGAGTTAAGGGTACAGATGTTATTGCTCCCCACGGCATACCTATAGACATGCTTGATAGGCTACTAATAGCTAAGACAAACTATCCAACTAGAGATGAAATAAGGAGAATAGTTGAGATAAGAGCTAGTACTGAAGGTATTGAACTTTCACCTGAGGCTTTAAACTTACTTGCAGATATTGGTGAAAAGCTATCATTAAGACATGCAGTACGATTAATAGCTCCGGCTAAGGCTGTAGCCGACATAGAGAATAGTAGTGTAGTTAAGCCTGAACATATTGAGAGAGCTAAATCAGTATTTATAGATGTAAGGGAATCCGTACAGTATATGCAGGAAGTTTTAAAGAAGGATCCATTATTCCTAGAGTTCCTAAAGTAGTTAGAATAATGTTTTCTGCTTTTCTCTCTTCCTTATTATTTCAATGAAGCTATCTCTTACAGGTTCATAAACTCTATTAAAGAATTTTTGTTGACTTAAAAGTGTTGTTTTAGGTATTCCTTTTAAGTATTCTAAAGCTGTCTCCCATGCCTTCTCGTATGGAACTATTAGGCTTATTCTTTTAGCTACCTGTCTATCATAGTCTACTGGTTTCTGTTCTTCATTACCTATCATGAAGTATCCATTTCTAGATATGTATGCCCCCTCATCACCTATATACTCCATACTTCCTTCAGTATACGTTTCAATCCCGGTTTTAGATGGCGTTTTAGTTTTTACATGTTTTTTAGCCCATGCATAGAATATTGCTCTATTTAAGCCGAAGGATTTAGCCCTATCAATATTTCCTGTTAGTAGATAATATCTTGCAGCCTGTAGTAAAGCCATAACCTCAAATCTCCCAATTCTAGCTGTTTTAGTTTTCTCTATAGGCTCCGTAACAATGGTTCTTACTCCTTTAGTCTCAATCCATCCAGGATATCTTCCAACCTCATTTAATGCCTTCTCAGCAAGAAGATCCCCCTCCCCCTCAATATAGTTTCTCCATGTTGAATTATGTCTTAACACGTTAGGTTTAGCCCATTCAATATCAAATGAATCTATTTCATCAGGTTTAAAACATACACAGCATAAATCTATCTCTCTATGTAGTGATAGTGGAGCTGTAAATACTCTTTTAAGATCTATTTCATTCTCAACTTTTAAAGGTCTACTAGTACTCTTAGTTTTTAAAGCTATATCTAGAATTTTTTCCTTTAACCTTCTTAATGTATATTCAACAATAGAGTATGCAATATCTAGTGGATTATACTTACTTAGAAGGCTTTTGGAAAATGCTTTCTCATGTACGTGGACATGTACTCCTCTCCCACTCCACTTTAAAAATATGGATTTCTCAATTCCCTCCCTCTCTAGGAAATCCGCAATAAGCCTAGCAGCTTCAATAGTAAATTTCCAGTTTTCAATTGAACCATCAATATCCCATATTGGAGATGTATATACTATTCTACTTAAATTATTTATATCGTCTACCGATTGAAGATTAGAGTATAGATTAACAGATGCATATATTGTTCTAGGTTTTAATCCTCCATATCTACGTATAACATCAACTACCTCACTACTACTCTTAACTGTTAAGGGCTTTCCATCACTATCATACCGGATAAATACTCTATATCCCTCCTGTCCCACTCCTTCTATAGCTACCCAACGATCAATACAGTACTCAGCAATATCCCTCCTTACATTCTCTCCTGAATAATACTTTAAAACCTCCTTGAAATCCATAATTAAACCAACCCTATAAACCTATATATGTTACGATGTAGTAGTATTATATGTTTCCAGTTGCTAGGTAATTACTGGAAGTATTATCAGTATAGAGTAGACTTAGAAATTCTGAATTGTTCCTATTAACTGACTGGTAGATGAATAGTTAAATAGTAGTATTTTAAGAGGAATTTTACTATTTAGGTTTAACTTACTATTCTTATGAATGGTTTACTTGGAGATGTATATATTTCCCCTCCAACATGTATAAGTACTTCAGCATTTTCACTCCATGAATCTGTAAATAATTTTTCATTAACATATGCTGCTAAGACCTCACCTATAAATAATGTATGATCTCCAGTAGGTATTGTCCCCCATAGCTTACACTCCATATTTCCAATACATTCATCTATTACTGGTGTTTTTAAATGCTTAGCTGGTTTTAGATTTAGTTTAGCTATGGCTACCTTATCAACTTCTCTTCCACTTCTAGTACCGCATATATGAACCTTTTCAACTAGGGTTTTTGAAGGTATGTTTAATGTAAATTCTTTAGATTCCTGAATAAGACTATGAGTATATCGCTTAGGAGATATTGATACTGCAACTAGTGGTGGATTAATACTTACTGGTGTAGTCCATGCTGCAGCCATAATGTTTGTCTTACCACTTCTATCTATAGATGCTATTAATGTAGCTACTTTGGGATGTAGAAGTCTATAAAACGTGTTAAGACAGTTTATCTTCATCTAATCACCTCTATTTTCTGAAGCTCTCTAATATTTTCCTCTTCACTGGGATCAGGGCTTTCTATGGAAAGCCATGCATCCAGAATTTCCTTCGCTACTTCTTCAGATAATAGTCTAGCACTTAAAGCTAGAATGTTTGCATTATTCCATAAACGTGCTCCACGAGCTGTTTGAGAATCAAAACATAAAGCTGCTCTAATACCCTTAACCTTATTAGCGGCTATTGATACACCTGTACCTGTATAGCATATTACAATACCCATATCAGCTCTACCGCTAGATACTATTTCACCAACTTCAAATCCAACTCTAGGCCATGGATATGGTTTACCTGTAGCTAATGCTCCAATAAGTATTAACTCATATCCTCTCCTTCTCAATTCCTTAACAAGAAACTCAGCAATATAGTAGCAGTCATCAGATCCTATAGCAATTCTCAATTAAACCACCGTAGCTATTTGTCCCCCTCACTATTAAATATATCTATAATATCATGGATTCACGATTAACTATGTTTATAATCTTTAACCGTATTCCTCATTAAGTCTCAATCTAAAATTTAAAGTTAACTACAAGTTATAAAATGTTTAAACTCTCTAATAATCAATTAGCTTCACATAGTAAAGCCGTCAGCTCTTGTATCTGCATAGCTATAATTACCAATATCATAAAGCTACAGCCTCTATAAGATGGAAAAGTTTTAATGTTTAGAATTCTTACTTATTGGATGGTTAAGCTTATCTATGATAAGGGTACTATTCTCATTGATGAATGGATTCCTCAGCTTCATGATCTTTTAAAATGGGATCAGAGAGTAAAAGCTTTTAGAGCTTTTGCAGTAGATTATTTTAGAATTAAAAGTGTTTTAGAAGGTTCTAATATTGAATTTGAGGATTATGTATTGGAGCCTATTGAAGGCTCCATATCTTTAAGAAGGGAATATAGGCTTAGAGGATATCAGGAGGAGGCTTTAAAGGCCTGGCTTAATAGTAAATGTAGAGGTATTATTGTATTACCTACAGGTACCGGTAAGACAATTGTAGGTATACATGCTATTGCTAAGGTTAATAGTTCAAGTCTTATTATTGCCCCAACAATAGAGCTTATATATCAATGGCGTGATAGACTTATTGAGGCTTTTAATGTTGATATTGGGATTTATGGAGGTGGAGAGAAAAAACTTAGCTTTATAACTGTTTCAACATATGATTCAGCTTATCTTAATGCTGAATATTTTGGGAATAAGTTTAAGCTTATTGTTTTCGATGAGGTCCATCATCTTGTAAGTGAAGGTTATAGACAGATAGCTGAGCTTAACGCTGCACCTTTTAGACTTGGATTAACAGCTACTCCTGAAAGAGAGGATGGTAAACATGTTGATTTACCATTACTTGTCGGTAACGTAGTATATAGTAAGAGAGTTAAAGAGCTTACAGGATCCTTTCTTTCTCCATTTAGAATTGTAAGAATACCCGTTGAGCTAACATCTATTGAGAAGGAGAAATATAATGAGCTCACAAGTATTTATAAGGGTTTTCTTAAATCGAGAGGTTTAAAAATTAGGTCTTTAAATGACTTCCAAAAACTCATATTGAGAAGTGGTCTTGATAATGAAGCACGTCAAGCACTTCTAGCATGGCATGAAAGTAGAATAGTAGCTTTGAATGCTGAAGGAAAGATTAAGGTTTTAAAGGATATTTTAGCAAAACATCGCGGCGAGAAGATAATAGTATTTACTGAGTATAATGATGTAGTACACAGAATATCGAGGGAACTATTAATACCTGAAATAACACATAAAACTATAAGTGAAGAAAGGGAGAGAACATTAAGAATGTTTAGGGATGGTGTATTTAACATTATTGCTACAAGTAAGGTTCTTGAAGAAGGCATTGATGTGCCTGATGCTTCAATAGCAATAATAATCAGTGGAACCGGAAGTAGGAGGGAGTTTATACAGAGGCTTGGTAGAATACTTAGACCTAAAAATGGTAAGCAAGCTATACTTTATGAAATAGTAACTAAAGGTACATTAGAGGCAAGATCCTCTAGAAAACGTAGGAAAGCCTTAGAGCCAAGTAGTGAAGTATAATTATGCTTCCAAGTAGTCTATTAAGAGTTAGAAGAGTTGGTGTTAGAATATATCCTGTTTTTGCTGGATTTAGCTACAGTAATCTCTACATTGCTGATCAACTAATAAATCTGTTTAAGCTTAGTATTGGTAAAACACTTGGTGAGCTTCAAAAATCTCTAGAGGATCTTGAGATTGAATTCTGTAATCTCTATAAAATACACTATAAGCTTTACCGTGGCCTCCTAACAATTCTACTTAGAAGGGTTAAGACGGTTAAGCCTAAAACCCCTATTAATCCTATAGCTGTTAGAATGATGCTTTTTAAAGCTTCAAACATGATGTTTAAAGGTGCTGTATTAACAGATGATGAACGGCGGAAAGTTATTGAGTATGTTGCTGGAGACTTAGGTATATCTACTAGTGAAGTTGAGAAGTGTTTTGATGCTGTTTATGAGGAAAATGAGGTTATAGAGGGTTTTGAAGATTTAGATTCTGAAACACTACTGAAACAATACAACTTATCTCTAACACAGACACTACTATTTAAAAGCTTAAAGCTTAATATTGAATCCCATATTACAGGTTCTGAGGCTAAAAGGCTTTTATGGAATGTAAAGAGACTTGGACTTCTCTATTTTGCTGAGAAGATAGCTAATGGTTTAAGAATATCTATAGATGGTCCAGCATCAATAATAAGAAGTATAGAACGATATGGAACATTAATTGCTAAGCTAATACCCTACATTGTTAGCTTAAAATCATGGATTATTGAAGCTGAAATACGGGGTAAGAAGAGAAGCTATAAGTTCACTTTAACATCAAGTCAGAAAAAACTATTTCCACAGCTTAAACAGGTAGAGGAAGCATATGATAGTAGCTTAGAGGAGGACTTTGCGAGAAGATTTAATAGTTTAAATCTTGGATGGAAACTTGTAAGAGAACCTGAACCACTAATTGCTAATGGGTCAATATTTATACCTGACTTCGCTGCCTTAATGGATGATGTTAAGATCTACATTGAGATTGTAGGATTTTGGACTCCTGAGTATTTAAAGAGGAAAATTGAGAAGCTACGTATGGTTAAAGGAGTTAACATGATTGTTGCAGCTGATGAGAGTCTTTCATGTTCATCAATAGCTAATATTCCACATGAAGTAATACTTTTCAAGAATAGGCTTTCACCAGTAGATGTATTGTTAGCTCTTAGAAAATATGAAAAGCCAAGGAAAACAGTAGTAGATTTAACTAAGCCAATAATAAAACTTAAAAATCTAGATAGTAAAACCCCTATTGATAGGGGTTATAAAGTAGTTGGAAGACTAGCTGTAAAGAAGGATCTAGTAGAGATTATAGATAAAATTGTAAAGGAATTAAATGGAAAAACTCTAGCTGAAGCTATAGATATGCTTAGGAAGGTAGGAATTGAAGATATGTATGCTATAGATATTATTGAAGCATATGGATTTAAAGTTAAATGGCATGGACTTGAAGGAATAGTAGAGAAGGGTAGTAGCAATTCTAATATTTAAGACATTATAGAATCTAATTATTTCAGGTTTAATTAAGCTTATAGCTACTCCGTATCGTTTAGTAATTCCAGCCGAATCAGATTTCTAATTTTATATAGTAGTTTATTAGCTATCTATTCTTCATAGCTTACATTTTAAGGTGAAGTATACTATTACCCTGCTAATATGGTCATATTGATGGTTATGTAAGTACTCCCTAAAGAATCCTCCTTGATGGCGGGGTATGCTTAGCTATTGATAAGTAGAGTATTAGCTTTATCAATATGTTAGAGTTAAGCTTTAGGCTTCTACTGATTTATGTAAACCATGTATTTAGATTCATGATGAATTGTTCCTGTGTATTAGTGAGGTTTATATTGTTCTACTATAAATGGTATTGAGTACTGTGAACTACTATGAAAATATTATAGATGAAGTTTATAGAGTTATTGCTTCACTTGGTGGTAGAGTATCATATGACGAGCTTACTAGAAAGCTTTCATCTATAGGTATAGGTGAGCTTACACTTAGCCTTGTTTTAAATGATCTTATTAGGCGAGGTCTTATTAAAGCCTCACAGAAAGAGTTTAAAACAATTAGTAGCTATACTCCTCCTATACCATTAGAGATTGAGCTTACTGATGGTGTTTATAGAGGGTTTAATGGGTATTTAAGATTTCTTAGTGAGGGACCATATTCTACTACTGGGCTAGCTTCAAGTCTTTCTCCACAGTATCCTCTCCCACATCAGTCCTTCCATATTAATACATCATATACTCTATACCCGTTTCAAAAGAGAATTCTAAACAGTTTATCTGGTGACTGTTTAATATTGGGGCTTCCAACAGGTCTTGGTAAAACATATATTGCAGGCTCTCTCCTTGAAGATGAATCTAAAACTAAACCATTAAGAGTCCTCTTTCTAGTTCCATCAGTTCCTCTAGGTATTCAGCAAACAATATTTGCTAGGAGAATGCTTAATGTTGAAGCATATTTTATTTCAGGTAGTATAAGTCCTGAAAGGAGATCTATGCTTAGAGTTTGGAATGCTGGCTTTGCAGTTACAACTCCTCAGACATTCTATAACGATATTCTATCTCCATTTGAATCCATTATAGGTAGTACTAGGCAAAATGAATCTATTGATGAGCTATCTAAATTCTTCAGGGAGATTGATTTCAGCTTTCCATATGATGTTGTTGTAGCTGATGAATGTCAAAACTACATAGGTGAAACTGATGGATACTCTATACTTCTAGCTGCTAAGGCATGTGGTAGTAGAATTATTGCTCTTAGTGCTGCTCCGCAGTTACATTCAAAACGTAGATTTGAAGAGCTTAAGAGAATATTTAGTACGATTACTATTGTAAGATTAGAGGATAGTGAAATTAAGCAATACATTCCTAAACGTGTTTTAAAGATTTTTAGGGTTAAAGCATCTGAGAATCTGCTAAAAATATATAGTGAAATCGGTAAGATAGTCTCCCAATATGAAAGGGAGGTTAGAGATAGGTATGGTAGGCTTCATCTTAATACTGGATGTAGGGAGCATAGGGAATGCGTGGTTTTAACAGCTCTTAAGGCTTTAAGATTTAGGCTTGTAGAGGATGGAGCTAGTAGTGTATTGTCTTATAGTACATGGAGAATTAAGGAGTTAAGAAATCCTCTAGATTCACTTAATGGTTTAAGCATATATAGGGCTTATAGAGAGCTTTTAAGAATAGAGTTTAACCATAAGTTTAACTATGTAAGGCAAATACTTAAATCTGAAGAATACAGTAAGGCTATAGTATTTCTTGAAGCTGTTGAAGCTGCTAAGCAGCTTTTCCCAATGATTCAGGATGATCAAGGTATTGGAGATGTTTCAATACTTGTAGGTAAGCAGAATATGTCGATGGAGCAGCAAGCACTTGCTCTTCTACACTTTAAGGAGGATGCTAGAATACTTATATCTACAAGTGTTGGTGAGGAGGGTTTAGATATTCCATCAGCAGATATTGAGGTATGGATTGATCCTCCAAGTAACCCTAGAAAATGGATTCAGAGATTTGGTAGAGTACTTAGACAATCTAGTGGAAAGGAGTATGCTACAACTTATGTTTTAGTAACTATGGGGACTCATGAATGGGTAAAGCTTCTATCAACAATGCGTAAAGTAGAGAAAATCTATGGCTTTACTCAGGAAAAGATTTTTATTGATGATATTGTAAGGAGAGATTAAGTATCTAGTAGATTTGAGGTAGCTGTTTAATTCTATACTCGTATGATAAGCATCTATTTAATACTGGATCTATCATTTCCATTTTAAACTTCTCACCGAATGCTAGTTCACCTTTAACTACCGGTATTGTTCCTGAGAAGACTACGAGGTTTCTACGGTTTACCTCTAGTTCATCAATAATTCTTAAAAGATCTGTAGGTGTTATTAAGGATTTAAGCTGGGAGTTCTGATATAAGACCTCCCTACCGTTAATCCACATAGTACTCTTCAACACTATATCATCCCAGTGGTCTACAATATCCTCATAACGCCATGCTAATGGGGCTATAATTTTCGGATATGCTTGCTTAGATTTTCCAACATCTATTTTTTCAAGATCTCTATCAGTATGATCACTCCCAACAGTAACGTATTTCACATTTCCATCTATAAACAATACATATTCAACTTCTCCATTTGTATGTGGGTTTTGAACATCAACTTCATCGTATACATCAATAAGATAGCTACTTACAGGAAAAAGTACCGGTATCTTTTTAGGTTTAGGTACACCTATCTTCGCCAACTCTTCAATATGTTTCATAACATCCTCTCTATTCCTCCCAGCCCATCCACCTAGAAGAAGTAGGTCAACTCTAAAATCAATAGGCTCTATACGGTAATCCCTATTCAACACATTAATTCTAATAGTTTTCACTCTAACACCAATATTTAACTCAACACAAAAATAAAAATCTACCGTATAAAACATGTTTATCTAGACTTTATAGTTAATGCATGTTGATAAGATTTATTAAGTGGATTATATGATATTAAGTAGTTTACAAGTAGTTTAGGAGTTCCTATGTTAAGTCCAATTGTAAGTATTGTTGATTTAACGAAGAAATTTAATGGTTTAGTAGCTGTTAATAGGTTGAATTTAACTATATATAGAGGGGAGATTTTTGGATTTTTAGGTCCGAACGGTGCGGGTAAGACAACTACGATACGTATGATATGTGGATTGATTAAGCCTACATCTGGTAGTATTAATGTTGCTGGTATAGATGTTGTGAGGAATGCTGAAGCTGTAAGATCTAAGATAGGCTATATGGCTCAATCCTTCTGTCTCTATGAGGATTTAACTGTTGAGGAAAACCTTAAGTTTTTCAGCTCTATATATGGTATTTCAGGTTTTGAGAGGAGGAAGCGTGTTCAAGAGCTTTTAGAGCTTGTTAAGCTTGAAAGGTTTAGAAATGTATTAGCTGGTAATCTTAGTGGTGGTTTAAAGCAGCGTTTAGCTTTAGCTGTAGCTCTAGTTCATAGTCCTGAGCTTCTAATACTCGATGAGCCTACAGCCGGTATTGATCCACCACTTAGAAGAGAGTTTTGGCATTTCTTTAGGGAGATTAATAGGAATGGTGTTACAGTAATCATTACTACTCACTACATGGATGAATCTGAAAATTGTGATCGACTTGGATTAATGAATCAAGGTGTACTGGTTGCTGTTGATACACCTTTAAATCTTAAGAGGAAAGCTTATGGTGGAGATGTTGTTGAAGTTACTGTTAAGGGATCTAGGAATGCTTTAATGGAGTTTCAGAAGCTTGGATCTATTATTTCTGTTAGTAGTCAACCTAATGGTTTATGGAGTGTTAGGATTGCTGTTAAGAATTCTGAGGAGGTTTTACCTATAATTCCCTCATTTACTGGAGGAGCTGGATTAAATCTTGTTGGTATACGGCAGATTCAGGTAAGTATGGAGGATGCTTTTATAAGGCTTGTAAGTGGATAATATGGCAATGTATAGGCTTCTAGCAGTAATGGGTAAGGAGTTTAAACAGCTTTTAAGAGATCCACGTACTCTTGCTGTAGTGCTTGGTGCTCCTCTTGTATTTATAGTAAGTTTCGGTATGGCTTATAGTGGTGAAATTAAGGATGTTGATATTGCATTAGCTAATGAGGATCGTGGTTTATTCAGTTGGTATGTAGTTCAGGAAATTAGTTCCTCTAAGGTTTTTAAGATATCTGAATATGTAAGTAGCTTTACTGGAGCAAGATATCTTGTTGAGAATGGAAGAGTTTATGCTGCAATTATAATTCCGTCAGGCTTCTCGAAAAATATACTTGAATCCGGCTCTGGAGTAATCTATCTTGTAATTACTCATAGCTCACCAGCTATTTCACGTACTATTGAGGCTGAGATTAACGTTATTATAGCTAAGCTTCAAACCAAGCTTATAAGTGTAATTCTTAGCCAGCTTAGCCTGGAAGAATTAAACCTTTCTGGAAGAGTTAATGTTCAGTATGGTTTGGTTAAGTTAAATCTTAATGAGATTTCAACTGTTGGAAAGGAGGTAGGTATGTTTACCTTTTACTCACCCTTAATTACTGGCTTAACACTACAAAACGCTGCTCTTACCCTAGCCGCTATATCAGTTGCTAGGGAGAAGGAGAGGAAAACTATTGAGCAGCTTATTATGACTCCTATTACGAGATTTGATTTTCTAATGGGTAAGTTTATTGTTTACTTTATAATTTCTATGCTTATAACCTTCATATCATTTGAGGTACTTATATCCTTCTTTAATCTTGCATTGATGGGAAGCCTATTAGATATTATTATTTTAAACATTATGTTCTGTATAGGTTCCTTAACAGCAGGTATGGCTATATCCACCCTTTCAAAAACTCAAATGCAAGCTATTGAGATTAGTACGTTTATCCTACTTCCCTCAGCTGTTTTCTGCGGTGCTATAATCCCCCCTGAAGCAACACCAGAATATGCTAGAGTAATTATATATGCTACTCCACTCTACCATTATTTCGATTCAATGATAAATATAATGGTGAAGGGTATAACACTCATAGATATGCCTAATCATATAATCTATTTAATCTGCTATATATTGGTAACTCTTATATTTAGCTTGAAAACATTTATTAAAAGGATTGGTTAGGGATTGTTATGAAATACATAGTTATTTTCATACTTACCATTATTTTTATACAGTTTAGCTATGTCTATGCATTATCTAGCGGGGAGCTTAGTATTGAAGATATTTACTGGATGCCACCCACATACGGGGTTAAACCTGGTGGTTTAGGTACTCTTGTTGTAGTAGTTAAGAATGTTTGTAGTCGTGAAGTTAGGAATATAGATGCTACTTTGGATATATCTACTTTAAGTAAAGATGATAGGGCTAGAGCATCATTTAGAGGAAGCTTAGAACCTATGTGTACTGTATCTCTGGTTTTTAAGGATATAAGAATATCTGAGGATGCTAAGGCTTCACAGTATCGTCTAAGCCTTGAATTAACATATAGGGTTGATGGATATATTAAAACTTTAAAGTTGAAGATACCTGTAGCTCTAGCTGGAGCTCCTGAAATACATTTATACGGATCCACAATATATATCCTACCTAGTGAGGAGCGAAGCTTTACAGTTACTATATTAAATAGGGGTAGCTCCACAGCTAGAAGGCTTACTGTAGCTATTAACTCTCTATCACCACTCCTAACAGTTACAAGTGAGAGTCAGTATAGAATTAGTATTCTTGATGTATCTGAATCTATTGATTTAAGCTTTTCAATATATGCTTCAAGCAATGCTTACGGATTGGCTTTACTACGTTTAGATATTGTCTACATGGATGAACTTAACAATATCTATAATACATCAAGAATGTTTACAGCCATTTTTAGCGTTAAGTCCCCTCATTTTACGCTTGTAAGCTCCTCTTATATTCCTAGTAGGGTTTATCCTGGTGATAGTGAGGTTTCTATTTTCGTAAACTTGCTTAATAGTGGTGAGGATAAAGCTGAGGATGTTGAGGTTAGTCTTATACTACCTAAAGGATTTAAGTCTACAACGCCAAGCTCAACTAAGGCTATACCTGGAACTATAATGCCGGGATCATCTATTCAATTTAGATTCTACATTGACGTTATGGATTCCACAGCTTCTAAAAGCTACAATCTTACTCTTAATGTTACTTATAAGAGTGGATTTCAAACATTCAACATACCGATACAGGTAAGCGAGAAGGCATCGTTTAAGATTTTAAGTATAAATCCTCAAAGCATGTATGCTGGCGATACTAAGGTGAAGATTATAGTTAATGTAAAGAATACTGGAAACGTAGATGCTGACTCAGTAAGTTTAGAGCTTATTGGAGGTAATAGGATTACAGGTACTACTATTGACTATCTTGGTCTTATAGAAGCTGGAGGTGAGAAATCAGCTATATTCATAGTTGATGTAGATGAAAGCACGCCAACTGGAGATCTTAATGTTAAGATTAATATTGCTTGGCTTCAAGATGGTAAAATGTTTACTCAAAGTATAAACGCTACATTTAATATTCTTAAACCAAGAAGCCTAATAGAGCGTATTAAGGAAGCTTTAAACATTCCACTTCTTCCATATTTCCTAGTGTTATCTATTATATCTATATCTGTACTTGTTATCTTAATAGCAGTACTTGGAAGACGTAGATAGCCTGAATATCTTATCTTAATTTAAAGCTGTTAGCCCTCTATTCACAAGCTAGTGTTAGGTGAAATCTATACTTTAAATTCTTTGAGAGCTTTACTAAATGTTGAAAAAGCTTAAATTCTCTTCTTATCATTATTTATGGTGGTATATTGATTGAGGAGAAGCTTAACAGTATATTTAGGAGAATAGAGAAGATATTAGAGGATAGAGATAGAATTAGAGAGAGAATTATTGTAGTGTCGCGTGAGATTATAAGGTTGTCAGGTCAAGCTATAAGCAGTATTCATCAAAGGAGGCTTAATGATGCCTTAAAATATATTAATACTATTGAAGATAATATTAGGGATATTTATAAGATGATTGAAGATCATAGTGACTTAAGAAATAGTGGTATACTTAATAATGCTATTTGCGAATATGTTGAAGCTAAACTTCTCTACACGATAATTAGGGATAATAACATACCATCGCCTGAAGAGCTTTCAGTGGATGTTGTTCAGTATCTTCAAGGTATTGGGGATGTTATAGGTGAAATTAGGAGGATTATTCTTGAAAACATTAGGAGAGGCGATATTGAACAATCTTATAAGCTTTTAGAATATATGGAGCTAATATATGGGTATATGAGGACTTTAGAGTATCCTGAAGCTCTTATTCCAAATGTTAGACATAAAGTTGATGTTGCTAGGAGACTTGTAGATGATACTAAGGCATTCATAATAGATATGGAGAAGAGAATACGGCTTATAAATGTCTTAGAGAGGTTGAAGATGTGAGCTATGGTTTTGATGTGAGAAATCTCTTAAGAAAGCTCCTCCTTAACTATAGAGGATATTTTTCAAATGATGTGCTTAATAGTGAGGGTAGAAAGGTTTTTGAGGAGATGGCTAGAATGCTTATACATGAACATCCAGAACATAAACCAATAATTCAGAAAGCTAGAAGAAATCCATCCCTAAAAAACATTCTTAAGATAGCTAGAATAGTTTTAGATGAGGATATTGAGGATATCATTAAACAAGTTGATGATGAGCCATATACGTATTACTACTAGTTTCTTATGAGTTTAAACTCTATTATGTATAAGCTCTCATTCTCACATATTTTACCGTAGAGTAAACATAGTGTTTTCTTTAATTCATGTAGTGATTTAAACCCATCGTTTAAGGCATCTTTTATTGTTAAGTCCCTAAACTCCTTTCTTATTATTTTCTTAATCTCTGCCTTACCAATTATCTCCCCACCAACCTCTATTTTAACAACTTCTCCAGGTTTAAGTTTTGAGTACTTCCTTATAGTTGTTGTTTTTCTTCCACTTAATATATCTTCTTTAAACCTTCCCTTAAACCTTAATACTTTTCCTCCCACCATAGTATTGAATCAGCTCCCCTACTGCCTCTCTAAGCTTATCGAGAGGCTTATCAATCTTAATTATCTTCCTGATTAAATGCCATTTTTTACCCTGTATTACTTTTGCGATCATTAATGCTTTTATATCCTCGTTTATTTTTGGTTTTTCAATATTGTCATCCATGAAGTATGCTTTAGTAATTTCTAGAACTGCATCAGCACTTGCCTCATAGCTTAAGCTTCCCTTAACGTATCCTTCAAGCCTATTTAACTGTGCTTTTGTAAATCTTAATATTGGTTTTGAAAATCCAATATTTAAAACATCAAGTATTAGATATGGGTTTAAGTCGAAGTATATGTTGTGTAGAGAGTTTAGAAATCTTAATTTAAACTCTCTACTTGCTACTATTAATTGTTTCTGCGCTCTACGTGTTAATGGTTTAACTACAAGTATGCTGAATTCACCTGTTGTAGGGTTTCTAACTGGGCTTAAATGTACTGGTATGAAATTGTTTCTAGTCCAAAACCTTATAAGATCTCTTGTAGCTCCAAATCCTGCTCCAATCCAATCGTATCCTTTAGCTTCAGCTTCTAAAGTAAGTTCTCTAAGTGTTTTTGAACCAAATCCCTCCCCCCAAAGCTTAGGATGCGTTGCTATTCTTACAATTCTTAACCCCTTTAATTTAGGAAATGATTTTAACCCATTGTATACTGCTAATCTATGAGGTATCATATGTCCTGAAAGCTTAACTCCTTCCTTCATATATTCTTCTATTAGCTGTTCACTTAATCCCCCTTCTTCAGCTAGCTGAATTGATACTATAACTTTACCATTCATCATTAAAGCTCTAGCAGAATGATGAGGAGCGTCTGCAAGTATTGCTAGATCGTCAGGTCTATTTCGATAATGCGCCATAACATATATTCCATAGAATCCTTTCAACATTTCTTCATCCTCAAATAGTCTATTAATATCTAGATGAACATAATACGTATTCCTTTTCCTAACCGTATCTAAGCTGATTTCTGGTGGTTCAGCGTTTAGTAGAAGGAAGCTGTAAAGCCATTTCTCAATAGGGTCATTAACAGGATATCTTATAGGAGTTGTCATTGTAAGCTCTTTAACACTAAGATTTTTAATTTCTTTAAGCCCCTTTAAAAATCTTAGAGTAAAACTTCTACCTGTCCCTTCATATCCATGTACTGTTGAAGCAAACATTGAGAATCTAGCTGAACCTATAATACGGTATAGTAGCGGTATAGGAATGCTTGCAGCTTCATCAACAATCTTCACATCAGCTCTAACCCTTGAAGCTAGATCCGGTCTCATATATACGATTTTTACATCTCCAATCCTAATAGTATCTAGAATTTTCTTCTTCTCCTCAACATATCTAACATTTAGGAAGCTAAGTCCATTCTTAAGGAATCTATATAGTGTACTAGCACCTGTAGGTTCAGGTGATGTTATAACTACTCTCTTAACTATTCCTTTTGAAACTATATCTGCAAGTGCTAGCCCAATAGCTGCAGACTTACCTCTACCTCTATTAGCTAGTATAACAACTGTTTTTCTACCCTCGTCTTTAAATGCTTTCTCACATTCCCTTATAACGTTTACTTGATCGCTTGTTAAGGCTAGCTTACATATACCCTCAGCTTCAGGCTTTACATTTACTTCAGTTTTAGTATTTCTAGGCTTTCCTATAGCTTCATTCTTCTCCAAGTCGAGAAGCCATGTTCCCTCACTATTGATTACTGTATTTATAAATCTTCTCTTAAATATATGTCTAAGCTCTTTTTCACTATATGGCGGTACTATAAGCCACTTCTGAAATAGTGTTGGCTTCGAAATCCATTCACTAATAGGTGGTAAAGTAAATATTACTAGTCCTCCCCCACTTACAACCTCTACTAATCTACCAATATCGCTAGGACTAAATTGAATTGAAACATCTAATACTAAAATATTCCATGTTCCACCAATAACCTCTACCGTCTTCGCATAGTCAATAGCTGTAGCGTTAAAGTTTACTATTGGTTTTTCAAGCCATGACCTATAGGTTTCAGAAGCATTAACACTCATCAATAAGCCTGAAACATCACCTCTACTATTAGAAGTATACAATTCAACTATTCTTCTAGCAACATCTAAGCTACTAGATCCGGATACTGCTATAAGTCTCCTCTCACAACTACTAATCGCTTCATTAATTACATTGTTTATAGCTTCATCTACACTAATCATAGATAACCATTCTCATGCAAATATTTACGTAGGCTAGCATATAGTATAGCTATGGTTAATATATATATCTATAAATGAAGATATTAACTGTTTGTAGCATTTATTCCACTGGGCCATAAACATGTCCGCTTACTAATAGAAATTAAAGACCAATGCATACTACTACAGGAAGCTACTATTGCAGCCATTGTTAGAGCATATATTAACATCACTACACATCTAACTAGGAAAGCAATAAAACTTACTAGAACATGTATTAGCTATGGAAAGAAGAATTATGCTAAGTATCAGCTTATAGAATCTAACCGTCTAGAGAATGAAATTATAGATGAAGTATAGTATTAATAATAAGTATTCTAACATTAGTAGAAATTAGTAGAGGAATAATATGATTTAGAGTTAAACTATTTAATATACATTAAGTTCTCCTACATAGTAATACATGAATATGGTAAAGGACAGCTGAAGACTTCAAGTAGCTATTTCAAAAAGTTTAGCTAAAATACTGGAGTAGAAGATATTTTAGCTACCACTATTAAGAAGTTTTCAACTTATAACTATTTAAAATTCCTAGATGTTATGTATAACTACTATACTTAAATAATTCAATTTAAGCCAGCTGTTTAAATGTTAATAGCATATCTATTTAGCATATCTATTCGTCGAATTTGAGATGGAGGAAGCCTAATAAAGCATTTAAAGGATAAAAGAATAAATATTGAGAAGTTTTCCTGAAGATAAAGCCTAAACTCCATTAACTATTTAATCCACTATCTGTAAACTAACTTCTATGTTTTCAAGCCATTAATCCCGAAACAAAATAAAGCTTTCAGAAATCAATATATTATAAACTATCTCTACGTGTTCAGGAAGGTTTTACTAAAATATAAGATATAGTCATTAAGCTTTAATCAGCTAAAGAATTATATTTTATTGAGTAAGCTAGCAATTATATTACGGTTCTAAACTTCCGTTGACTCTTTAAACTTAACTAGATTCACTAGTATTTTGCTACTATATGTAAAGATCTATTCTCTTAACCGGTCTTGTTAATCATGGAAATATTTAAATGTTTAAAAGCTACTTATCATAGTAATAGTAAAACTCTAATTCCAATGCTTACGTGTCTATTCCTCTAATTCTAGACTTTAATGTTTAAAATCAGGAATATCCCTTAAAGAAGCTGAAATCTAATATGATAAAACTATTAATGTATAGAATAGGCTACCATATCTAGCTTAGAAATTTTCAAAATATCAACATATAACTTTATGGTATTTAGAGAGTTATCACTTAGGTCTTTAATACTAATCCTTGATTATTAACTCTATTTTGAGATATGTATAGTTGAGATTTAAGCTATAGGCTCTTGAAGCTTTTATTTATATGTTTAGCTTTGTTTATGTAGATAGGTAATGTTGTAAGGCTTAAATATTAGTATTATTATGTTAAGTTGTGATGGATGATTTACTACTTAAACTTATTAATTCCTCTTTAAGTAAGGGGGCTTCCTATGCTGAGGCTAGAGGTCATGTTGTTAATGGTTTTACTATTACTGTTGAGAATAATGTTCTTAGAGGGGTTGAGTATAGGAGTATTAGAGGTATTGGTTTAAGAGTTATTGTTGATGGTGTATGGGGTTTTTCCTCTTCAACCATGTTGAAAAATACGGATTCTATTGTTGATCATGCATTATCTATAGCTAGAGCATCTAAATCTATAAGTAAGCCTATTAATCTCATAGATGTTAAGCCTGTTCATGGATATTTCTCAACAATTACTAAAATCAATCCCTTCAATACTCCAATAGATGAATTTATATCTCTAGCTATTGATGTTAATAAACATTCCAGAATTGATAATAATATTAAGACGGTTATCACGAAGCTAGGTGTCTTAAGGGATTGTAGAGTTTTTACATCTTCAAATAATTCACTAATAGTAAATGAGCTTACTATTGTTGGTCTTGGCCATTCATCTACAGCTCATGGAAGTCTAGGCTATGAATCGGTTTGGGATTCTAGATCATGCTGTATGGGGTATGAGTTCATTAAAGGTTTTGACTGGTATGGTTTTGTAGAGAATATTTCGGAAACAGCTTTAAAAGCTTCAAATTCAAGCTATCCTAAAGCCGGAGTCTACACTATTATTGCTGATCCTGACTTGGTTGGATTAATACTTCATGAAGCATTCGGCCATGCATCAGAAGCTGATCTAGTAGCTTCAGGTGAATCTGTTCTTCAGGGTAGGATTGGTGAATATATTGCTAGTAAATATGTAACTATTGTTGATGACGGTCTTATTGCTGATGGCTTCAACGTACCCGTCGATGATGAAGGAGTAGTTAAAAGGAAAACTGTAGTTGTTGATAAGGGTGTTTTAAGAGGATTCCTAACTTCACGTGAAACAGCTGCAGAGCTTAATATTGAGCCTACAGGTAATGCTAGAGCTGAAAGCTTCTCTCAGATTCCTATAGTTCGACAGACAAACTACTACATGGAGAAGGGTGATTATAGTTTTGAGGAGCTTATTGAAGATGTGGATTTCGGCCTATATGTTAAGGGATGCGGTGCTGGTGGAGGACAGGTTAATGTAGGTATAGGCTCATTCACATTTAATACAGGTCCATCCTATATTATTAGGAATGGTGAAGTTAGTGAGATGGTTAGAGGTGTAATACTTAGCGGATACATTCTAGATACGTTAAAGTCAATAGATGCCGTTGGTAAAGACTTCTCTATTAGAACAAGTATTTTCGGAGGTTGCGGTAAGGATAATCAGACAGTAAAGGTTGGACATGGAGGCCCTCATGTTAGAATTAGGAGTATTGTTGTTGGAGGTCGATAGTATGGTTTTAGATAAGGCATTAAAACATGCATTAAGCCTAGGAGCTTCAGAAGCTGAAATATACATTACTGAAAACACTATGAAACAGTTTATGTTTAGTAACTATTTAAAATCATCTAAGACATCGTTTAGCTCCGGTATTGGTGTTAGGGTTTTCTACGGTAAGAGAATGGGAATGTCTTCATCAACATCTCTTAACGATGCTTTAAAATGTGTTGAGGATGCATGTAGGATAGCTAAAGCATCACCTGAAGATCCAGGCTGGTCTTCACTACCTGAAAGTCTTAGTAGAGGATTTGTTAAAGATGTTTATGATCGTGAAACAGCCTATATAAGCTATGATGTTATCATGGATGCTATTAAAAGCATAGTTGATAATGTTAGGGATTCAAGCTCTAAGACTAGTTTAAGTAGGGGGTATATTGAGGTTTCTAGTGGTAGTGTTAGGATTACGAATTCTTATGGTGGATATTTAGAGAGACTATATACCTATGTATACTCATGGATTGATATTGTAGCTGAAGAACTTAACGGGAAGGCTACAGGAACAAGTCACTGTGAGACTAGATCATGGTTTAAACTAGATTTTAAACGTATGGTTGATGATGCCTTAGTAAAAGCTCTAGATTTTATTAATGCTAAACCAATTAAGGGAGGTGTAATGCCTATTGTTTTTGATGCTGATGTTTTTTCAAGAATTATTGATACTATGTTCTCCATATCCCTATCAGCAGATGAAGTTCAGAAAGGTAGATCTCCATATGTAGGTAAGCTAAATAGTAGAGTAGCTATGGATTCCATAACTCTAATTGATGATGGACTATTAACTGGAGGATTTGGAAGTAGAGAGTTTGATGATGATGGTATAAAGCCGGAGAGAAACATACTGATAGAAAACGGTATTCTTAAAACATTCCTATATGATAACTATACTGCTAAAAAGGAGGGTAGGAAATCTACAGGTAATGCTCATAGAAGCTATCATTCAACCCCAAAACCAGCTCCAAACAATCTCATACTTAAACCTGGAGACTTAATGCTTGAAGAAATTCTGGAAATCATAGGTAATGGACTTTACGTTATAGATACTATTGGGGAATGGCTATCAAGCCCTGTAAGTGGAAATCTTAACGCAACAGTTACTCATGCATACCTTATAGAGAATGGAAGAATTGGAAAACCTGTAAAAGGTGTTACAGTATCAGGAGACTTTAATAAGATGATATGTGAGGGTGTTAAGGGTATTGGTAAGATTTTGAAGCAATATAGAAACATATATTCTCCAACAATTGCTATAGATGGAGTTGTTGTTTCAGGTATTAGCTAATACATTTATATACATCCTTCACAAACTATATTGTGAGAACATGTCTGTTAAAAATCTATTTTCAACATCACTAGCAGAAAACGAAGCTGCAATTCTATTCTTCGGCTATTCAGGAGTTATTGTTAAAACCTCTAGTGAGGCCTTAGCGTTTGATCTAGCTGATCTTATAGGTTTCAGGGATATTCAAGATATTGAGAAACTTAATGCTATACTATATACTCACAACCACTACGACCATTATCATTCACGAACTGCTGAACACATTTTTAAACGTACTAATGCCCCTCTAATTGTTGACCGCTCAATATATAATGACGTTTTAAAATTTGCCCCTAAGGAGAAGGTATATGTTGCTGATCCTAGTAAGCAAATTAGTATAGATGGAATAGTAATATCTCCTGTTAGAGGTAAACATATAGGTTCAATTACGTTATATCATGTAAAGCTTAAGCATTTCTCAATATTTCATGGTGCAGATTCAGCCTATATTCCTCTTAAAAACCTACCTACAGACATAGCATTACTACCAACAGGTGAACCTAGCCCTACAGCTTCACCTGAAGATGCTTTCGAAATGGTTAAAGACCTTAAACCAAAAGTGGTAGCTGTATTTCATGGCTCAGACTATCAGCATGATAAGCTTAAGGAAAACATTATGAATAATATGCCTCAAATACAGTTTATAACTCTTGAAAAAAAGAAAATATTTAAACTCACCATATAATTTTTACATAATCAATAAAGCCTCTAGTTCGGATATTAAAAGTTTATTGCTTCCATGCTAGATTTAACATACTACTCATACGTGTCTAAATCTAAAAGCTGAATAAGACTGAAATAACTGGTAGGAACTATTCTAATAAACCTTAACAGCTATATTATGATATTATTCTAATAGACCTTACAGTACAGCTATATTATTTTATTAGGTTAGTTAAGCATCTTATTAATTGTTTTCCATTTATGAAACCATAAAGTTAGGGATTGGTTAATTCCTCAATTATTCTAGTATAGAATTTAACAGCTTTTTCTAAAGATTTAGCTTCTATATATTCGTTTGGTCCATGCATGTTTCCACCTATTAACCCGAAATCAATACATTCAATACCTAAAGGTGAGTAGAATCTTGAATCTGAGGCTCCAGCTCCCTCTATTATTCTCGGCTCAATTCCTAATTCCTTAAGAACTCTACTAGCAGTAGCTACTATCTTAGAGTTTTTAGGAGTATTAAGATATCCTAATCCACCTGAAATCTTAATCGATGCTGACGGTATATTTTCCCTTAATATTCCGCTAAATACATCTATAATTTCAATACTTCTTCTACTCATTACTCTAACGTCGAGAATTAGCTTATGCAGCCCATTGATGTACATGTACATGTTCGGAGTTATTGTTACCCCATAATCACTATAGAACTCAGAATGTAAAGATGCTTTCGTCATTGGAATTATTGATTTCACAAGAGATGTTAATGCATAGTCAGCCTTAATCAATTCACCGTTTAAGCTAGGTTCCACGTATTTAAGCTCAACCCAGCTTGGAATTACATTTGACTTTATAAATAAGCCATTAATGCTTGAAGCAATTAGATTACTATTGACTCTTAAATATTGAGATGCAGCTATGAGAGGATGCGTATCAACTCCATGTGTAAAATATGCTGCGTGACGTGTATTCATAACTGGTGTTAATACATTAAATCTAATACTTCTTTCAAAACCCCTAATATATGTAACCTCCTCCCTAATAGTAACCTCAATATTAAATACATTTCTTCTCCTCACAATTATTGATAGATCAGATCCATCACCATTCACTAGGTAGTTTGGAGTTAATCCTTTACTCTTTAAGTTCTCTCTTACTGCTAAAGCTCCATTTACTCCACCAATCTCCTCATCACCTGTAAATGCATATATAAGTGTTCCATTAATTTTTTCAAAACTAATTCTTGATAGTGCTGCTATTATAGCTGCAACATTACCCTTATCATCGAAAACTCCTCTACCATAAATTCTATTATTAACAATCCCTAAAGTAAATGGATTACTACTCCACTCCTCAAAAACTACTGGGACAGTATCATAATGGGCCATAAGCATAACTATTGGATACCCATAGCCAACATAACCTAAAATAGAGTAGTAGCCATTACTCTCAATAATTTCAGATTTAAAACCAATATCTCTAAGTATACTTTCAAGATATTGTACACACTTAATTGATGGCTTAATACTTCTAGAAGGATCATTTACACTTTCAATTCCAACCAACTCCTTTAAAATATTTAATACATCAACCATAAATACTAGAGAAACAACTCCTTATAAGTGTTAAAGCTTAATAACTAACTAAATCTAGGAAAACATTAAACTCCCTACTTTAACCCTCATCATCACTTAGAAACGGTATTGATTATAGTAAATCGTAATGTTTGAAATATGAGAAGTAGATGTTAACTGTGGTGTTTGTCGAGATAAATTTATATGTTCTGGGGTAAAACAATAGTTCTGGGGTAGAACTATGCTATTTGATGAAAGACCTAAAAGCAAGAAGGAAGACCTCTATAATAGGGATGCTGAAATAAGCGAAATCCTAAAAAATATTGATAGGCCAATAATAGTCTTAACAGGAATTAGAAGAATTGGTAAAACATCCATTCTTAGAGTTGCTTTAAATATGATCGATATTCCGAACATAATTATTGATGCTCGTAGCCTTAAAAGTAATTATGGAAGAAGAGATCTATACAACCTTATATCTAGAGCTCTATCTTCATCCCTTGATAAGCTTAAAAACATATTAACAGCCATAAAAAGCATTAAGATACTTGGTAGTGAAGTTGAAATTTCCTGGAAGGGTAAAAACTATATCAGTATTACTGGTTTATTCGACTATCTTAATAGGAGAAGAATCATAATAGCTATTGATGAAGCACAGTATTTAAGAGGTCCTCTATCTAGTGAAGTAAGGGAAGCATTAGCGCATTCATATGATTACAATGATAATATAACCTTTATTCTAACAGGCTCAGAAGCTGGGCTACTTCAAGACTTCTTAAAAACCGAGGATTCAACATCACCTCTATACGGTAGATACATACATAAAATAGTTATTGATAGATTTAGTAGAGAGCAATCTATAGAGTTTTTAAAATTAGGATTTAAACAGGCTGGTGTAAGTATAGATGGGTTAGAGAAGGTTGTCGAGTTATTTGATGGAGTGCCTGGATGGCTAACTTTCTATGGGAATAGGTATATATCGGGATACCGTGATCTAAGTGAAATACTGGAAATAGCTATAGAAACCGCTAAGGTAGAGTTAAACAATATTGCTAGAACAAAAAGGTATAAGCTTGTTCTTAAAGCAATCGCTGAAGGTATTGATGGATGGGTAAAATTAAAGAAGTATCTTGAGGAGAAAGAGAATACAACAATATCAACAAGTATACTATCAAATATAATTAAAGCGCTTGAAGACATGAACATAATTAAAAACTATAAGTTTCTCGACCCAATATATAGAGAAGCTGCCTTAAAACTATAAGCATCAGAGAATTCAAGTGGAAGCCTATCCATTATTTAAAGCTACATAATTTAATACTGCTACGAAGCTACAATACTGTAAACTCTTAATATACCTTTTAGCTAGGCATACTGATCTTGGTGTAGCTGATAGAATTCATAAGCAAATTAAGCAGGAGTAGAAAGTTAAGTATGTAGGAGGATAATAGTGTTATTAAATAGAATGTTATAACTACTCCTCCTTTACCGGTTTCGAAGTATATTCTAAGTATTTAATCCGGAGTTGGCTAGAGGTGAAAACTCCTTTTAATTCCATATATGAACACATTTACATAGGCTACCAATAATGAGGGAAAGGGAATGAAATCTATGAATTCTGCAATGTAAAGCTAGTATTTACCATATCCTAATGTTGATTATGGGTATTTCTTGAAAGTGTTTGTCTCTGGTTACTAGTGTCTCATTGTTTTGTTGGATGATGGCAGCAATCAATATATCAAACTCACTAATCATTCTTCCCTGTTTTCTTAAATCACTATATATTAACCCCGCTTTCTTACAAGTCTCTACATCCATTCCTAACAATTCTAAACTTTGTAGTAGCTCCTCAACTATCCTAATATTCTCTGCTGGTTTAGCTGAAGCTGCTGCACCTTTAAACAGTTCATAAGCAGTTATTATGGTAGCTTTAGGATATTCACCTATTCTCTGTAGTTCCTCTACAATTTCTACTGCTCTACTATCTCCTCGAAGTAGAGCTACAATTACATCTGTATCCAAACATACCATTAAATAGCCGCCTCTCTAGAACTTATTTTCTCTCTTTCACGGAGTACTTGCTGAAATATGGGTTCTATATCATTACCTACCCATTTACCTATAAATTCAGATAAGGGTTTGGGAGCTGCCTCATTTATGAGACGTAGTATTACATCTGAAAAGGATTCATTCTTTCTCTTTATTTTCTTAAGTGCTTTATATGCCTCATTTGAGAGAGATATGACTTTAGTCATATATGTGCATACATATACACCTATATAAGCTTTTTGAGATGAAGGTTTAATCAAAATAGTGTTTATCTGCTTACTGGATGGAGTAAATTTTAATAGTTAAATTACGGGATAATTTGTCATAGAGCTTATTCATACTTTCAGAAAATTTGTAGAAAGGCTTTAGAAGTTTTCATTTACCACATGAGCAGTATTTAACGTTTATTCAAAGATTTCACTATAAAATCATCAGATAGATGTTCAGCCTATAAACAGTTTTCCGTAAACAATCACAAAATTACTCAATAAATATGGGAATATGAATTTTAAGTCAAATCCAAGATGAAATATTACTCTGTAAACCTAAAGTCTTCAGATATATTCTTTACATCTAGGGCTAAGCTATAATCTATTCTAATATTTAAGGAGGCTCAACATTCCAGCTATAATAAACTCCACAACATTTGTAAATACATAAGTCCTGAATCAACCTGAATTAAGTGTTAGCCTAATATTCAAGACGTTAAAGCATACCTATTTGCTAATAGTACTTCAAGTTGCTTACCAAATCATAATCTTAGTTTCAATATATTCCTTCAATTACAAATCGTCAAACTTATTCAAAATATTAGTGAACTATGGACTTAAGGTATTGCTAGGAGAAATGTTGAGTTTAAACCATGATGAGTTTAGGAATAATGATGTAATCCATTAATTAAGCGAGGCTAACATTATAGACTGCTACATATCAATATTAAAGCAAACAATTTATTTAGATGTTTAACTGTTAATTTCAGAGCTTAAATTCAGAATGGTGGTTTAATGAGTAAGCCATTAATTATTGCCTGTATTCCTGCTTTTAATGAGGAGAAAACAATAGCTAAAGTTATACTGCAAACACAGAAATATGTTGATAGAGTAATTGTTTGCGATGATGGATCAACAGATATGACTGCTGAAATAGCGGAGAGACTTGGAGCCTCTGTTGTGAGACATCCTAGAAATCTAGGGTATGGAGCTTCTCTAAATACATTATTTAAAGAAGCTATTAAGCTTAATCCCTCATGCATAGTAACTATGGATGCTGATGGACAGCATGATCCATCCCATATTCCAAAACTAGTAGAGCCAATAATTATGGATGAAGCCGATATAGTTATAGGATCAAGATTCCTATCAAGTAGAGATAATACTCCAAAACATAGAAGAATAGGTGTAAAGCTAATAACAAGTATTGCTAGGAAAGCATCATATCAGCAAATTACAGATGCCCAGTCAGGCTTCAGAGCATATAGTAGGAGGGCTATTGAAGTTTTAGAATTAACTGAGCCTGGAATGGGGGTATCAACAGAAATACTTATAAAAGCTAGTAGGGAAAAGCTTAGAATAATTGAAAAACCTATAACTATAAACTATAATGTGGAGAAGCCGTCGAAGAAAAACCCTATCCTCCACGCTCTAGATGTTATTACAAGCACTCTAAAACAATACTCAATAATACATCCCCTAACCTTCTACGGTCTTCCAGGATCCATTATGATTCTAATAGGGGTCTTCTTCGGTATTTGGGCTCTAGAAATATATAGAGCTGAGGGAAGACTTGTCGTAAACCTAGCCCTCCTAACTATAGGATCAATACTTATAGGATTACTATTAATATTAACTGGAATTATGCTCTTTGTATTAATAAGCGTAGTAAGAGAACTTAAAGCTAAACCCTAGTATAAGCTTAAGAGATAATAGTAAACATATTCATAGACTCCTAACAGCTAGGTACTAAGCAAATCCGTAATGTAGGATTTATTATAAATTCCTAAGCTTAACTATAAGTAAATCCTTATGTCCAGCTGTAGTAGATTATGCTACATGTAGGTAATTGTAGTCTACAAGAACTCAGTAATATTTATTAGTTGTTTATACTTATTGAAGTGATGCTGAACAGATTAGAAGTTGCTGAAGAGCTTATGCTTAATTTTGCTTATCGTACAGGTCTAATGGGAGGTAAACCGTATCGCTACTTATGGACTGATGCTTTTGCTGTATGTAACTTTATTGAACTATACCGTAAAACAGGAAATAGAAAGTATATGGATACTGCTTTAAATCTAGTTTATCAAGTTCACCATATACTTGGAAAACATCGTGATGACGATTCTAGAGTTGGCTGGCTTAGTGGGCTTATTGATGAGGAGGCTGAAAAACATCCCACTATAGGAGGGTTAAGAATAGGTAAGGAATTACCTGAGAGGAAGTCATGGGAGGAGTTTAACTGGGATCTGGAGTGGAGGAGGAATGGTCAATACTATCATTACTTAACGAAGTGGATGCATGCTTTAAATAAGGTAAGCCTAGCAACCGGTAACTTCATATATAATAGATGGGCTATAGAGCTTGCAAAGAAAGCCCATTCAGCATTCACGTATACTCTACCTAACGGTAGGAAGAGTATGTATTGGAAGATGAGTATAGATCTTACATATCCTCTAGTTTCCTCTATGGGTAAGCATGATCCACTAGATGGCTTCATAACATATAATGAGCTTCAAGCTACAATACGAGATATTGGAGGTCTCGGATTAGAGGAGGAAATAGCTGATATATCTAGCTTCTACGAGAATGACTGGACTACATATGATCCTCTAGGTATTGGTGAGCTTCTCTCCAATGCTTATAAAGTAGCTGAACTAACTTCTAAAGGATATTGGGAAAAGAGGGATCTTTTAATGAAGATTCTTGATAATGCCTACCTAAGCCTAGAAATATATTCAAAGAATTTCATAAATACTCCAGACTATAGACTTGCATTTAGAGAGTTTGGATTATCCATAGGTTTAAAAGCCATCAATAAGCTGTATAGGCTAACTTTAGAAACCCCTGCTCTTAATGAGGAGGAAATAATATCCACTACTAAGTCCCTACTATCATACACTCCATTATCGGAGAAAATAGATGAATTCTGGCTTAAAAAGGAGAATAGAGAGGGTAAATCATGGAGGGAGTATATTGACATAAATGAGGTAATGTTAGCAACAAGCTTAATCCCAGATGGATATCTTGGAGTATGGATTTAACCATATTGATTTACCGTATTAATTCACTATAGAATACTATATATAGTTGTATTAAATTTTCTAATTATGGTGATGGATTTAAGTAATGTTAGCGCTAAGCTTTATGGATTTATATCAAATCTTTCCAGCCAGCTTGATTTAAAAATTCATTTATGGTCATGTAGACAGGTTAAGTATTCACCCTTAACCCCTAAGGTAGTTACTCTCTACAATGTTCTTAATAATTCACTAGAGGTTTTTGTTGATGTTGATAATTCAAATGAGGAAATAATTGCTTTAAGCTTAACACATTGGCTTTCGGCACATTACGGCTATCCTAGACTTATACCGAGAGACCCCATGAACTTTCTAGAAGTATACATATGTACATCACTAAACACATTTACCTTAAGCTACTGGATTTATAATAGACTTATAGAGTTTGGATTCGATATAAACAATGCTTTTGAATCTGAATTGAAATCCATAATTGAGGAGTTAAGTAGGGAAAATCCATACATGGAATGTACTGGTGAAATTAGAGATTTTGAAATATTATTTAATGCTCTAAGCTACCTGCTAATCAGTAAATACTTTAAAAGCATTCTTAGAGCTAGCGTAGCTGAAAAACTCGAAGAACTAGGTAGTATTCTTAATCAAAAATATATTAAACGTCTTAAAGAAGCTGAAGAAATATTTCAAAACATAGTAAAATACAATCTTAACAATCCAGATGATATAGAGAAACTACTATATGAATTATTTAGAAAAATAGCTTCTAAATTCAATCTTAAAGTAGAAGAATAATCATCAAAAACAATAACATGAAATCTATACTAGCAAACCTCTAACAATACTTAACCCTAATAACTATTAGGTTTCATTAAAAGTATAAATATAAATATTTGAAATACCCGAATCTTCAGACTATTTAGAATTAGCCTCTATATTTATTTCTATAGTTAAAGTTTATGTTATGAATTTTCTTCTGAGCCCATATAGCTAGGCTTTCTACCTAAATAGTGGCTTGTAGAAGTCTTGTGTTGCTTTTAAAACCCATATATTTCTACTTTTTGCCCTTTCAACCAATTCCGGTAATGGTAAACATACATATACTACTGGTACTACTTTCTCCCTAATCTTATCTGGATATTTTCTTTTAGCTATTTCTATTTTTTCTAGTAGCTCATCTATAATGTTTACTCCACCTCTAACTGTAGCCTCCCCAATAATACATATATTGTCCGAAACACCGTAAATATTAAACTCTAAATCCGGTAGAGTTAGAGAGTTTATTTCCACATCTACACCTAACTCCTCTTTAACCCTATACTTTATAATTGATCTAGCTTCATCCTCAACATCAACCGTAAGCTTCTCAAGAGTTCTCTCAACCCTATTAAGCCTAGTATCTAAAGCACTAAATATCTTATTTAAATCCTCCCTAAGTTTTATTTGCTCCTTTCTAAGTTTTATTTGCTCCTTTCTAAGTTTTACCTGCTCCTCCCTAAGTTTTATTTGCTCCTTTCTAAGTTTTACCTGCTCCTCAGCTAAAGCATCAAGTCTCTTTAAAATCTCAGATAATCCTAGATAACCTGCAACAGTATATCTAAACTCAACATCCTTATCAAGAAGCTCTAGAAACTCCTTCTTTAAAGCATTCATAATCATAGATATAAGTACAACCTATAAACCTTTCGTTACTTAAATGGGTACTCTTGCCTCTCAGTGAATAGTAAGATTCTTCTAAATCTACTATGTAAGTTAATCGTTAGCTCCTCGCTAAGTCTATAATTTCAACATCATGTAAATAAATCAATATGAGTAAGTTATCAATACTAGAAATAAGAGCATAAATAGTTATAGCATACCAGCAATGTATGCCTTCCTTCACTAGCAGCACACGAACTCCTAAAGAGCCTATTTAGGAAGAAAGGATAAAATATGTGAATTTACAACAGTTAAAGATAACAATAAACCTTAGAAGAAACATCTAGATTTAATTGAGCTCTCTCATAGCTAACGTTGCGACTTAATCCATACTATTTATAGGATCTTATTAAGCCTCATAACTAAGCCATGAAGCAACATAAACTTCAATACTTCACTATTTAATAAACATAATCAAAACCTGCACTAACGTCACCAAAATACCAATAACAGTAAAACCAATACCAACACTCCATTTCAACATCCTCAATTCATCTCTCAATCTAGCTATATCGTCTTTTGTAGCCATATTCTTTATATCTTCTTTAGTCGCCATACCCTTTAAGTCGTCTTTTGTAGCCATATTCTTTATATCTTCTTTAGTCGCCATACCCTTTAAGTCGTCTTTTGTAGCCATATTCTTTATATCTTCTTTAGTCGCCATACCCTTTAAGTCGTCTTTTGTAGCCATTTTACTCATTATCTCCATTACTTCATGGTTTAATCTTACTATTGATAATATCATTATGTCTTCAGTTTCAATCATTCTTGTCTCAATAACTTTACGTCTCCTCTTCTCCCACTCCTCTTCAAGAAGCTCAGTAACAATATCTCTCCTCACAATTAAACTATTAATACCAATATATTTAAACCTAACTAAATCATCTCTTTATTACGGTATTGAATTATATAAGCATAAGACTCCGTATTTAGATTGTTGAATCTAAGTTTAATCTAGTTAGGCTTTACTTTTCTACTTGAACGATAAAAATTTATGTATGTAAATATAGCTTTTAATTAATGAGAATCGCCTTTACAACAGAGTTTTTTGTTCAGGGAGGGGATGGACGTATTCATCAGGCTGGTGGTGGGGAGAGAAGATGTTATGAGATATGTAAAGCTTTAGCTAGGATGGGTCATGAGATTCATGTATACTGTCATGAGCATAGAAATGGCTTAAGAGGCTTAACCCATGAGGGAATATATATTCATAGGCTTGGTATACATACAGACATCTACCATTATGGTCGTAGAATATTCTACATCTTGGATTTATTGAGAAGCACTCCTAACCTTCTTAAATTCGATGTTTTAAATACTACTCTATTCCTACCAGCTACTCCAACATACTTTATAGGTAGGTTGAGAAATAGTCCCGTGACTTTAATGGTTGATGATTTATTCACATGGGATATTGCGAGAGGAAATCTTCCCATACATGCTGCTTTGGCATGTATGACCTCTCAATTCTTAAATTCACTTCTAGACTTTGACGCTATATTTGTGCCAACACAAGCAGTTAAGGAGAAACTTTCAAGATTTGGCTATCCTAAACATAGAATCCATGTAACATATAATGGCGTTGACCTAGAATTCTTCGACAATGTACCATCACAACCTATTAGAGATCAAATAATAGTTATATCGAGACTCATACCCTATAAAGGTGTCCACCACATTATAGATGTATATAATGAGCTTAAAAATGAATATAAAGATATTCCACCATTAACCATAATAGGCTCCTATGAGGGCTATCCATTATACAGCATGATAAAGGATAAGGCCTTAAAATCTGGATGCAGATTCCTAGGCTTCATCCCTGATAACTTTGAAGTTGTAAGACAGCTTAAACATTCACTTATAAACATTCTATTCTCAGATTTTGAAGGCTTTGGACTAACAATAGTTGAAGCTGCTGCTTGCAGTACACCATCAATAGTTAAAGATATACCTGCATGTAGAGAGGTTATGGAAAAACTTGGATTAGAGGAGCTTCTAGTAAAGGATAAGAAGGAGCTTAAGGAGAAGATGATAGACCTACTAACAGATGATGAAAAGAGAAGGAAGCTAGGTGAGAAAGCACGTAGAAATGTGGAGAAATACTTCACCTGGAATAAAGCAGCTGAGCAAATGGTTGAAGCATGGAGAAAGATTATTAACAGCCCCTTATGATAGTGAAGCTATGAGTATTATAGAGATCTTAAGAATACTCATTGGATTTATCCTTATCAATGTCTTACCTGGATTCCTCGTATCATGTAAAGTATTTCAGGAAGGAAGCATTACTCTTAGATTAACATCATCTGTAATAGTAAGCATGATAATAACTTCAATTCCACCAATGATCTTAACATTTTACTTAGGTTTAAGGTGGCCGCTCAGCCTATACGTAACTTTAATCATAGCCCTTATATTTAACGTCTATCTCCTATTAAAAAGCAACTATACCAAGCCCAAAATCAGTGTAAAATATATAATTCCTTCAATACTAATAGGATTGGCTACGGTAAGATATTTCCTCCCATATATTATGCTCAATCAATCTATGCCGTTTGGTTTCGATCCAGCCTTTCACTGTAGGGATATTAAAAACATAATTAACAATAGGGGGATTGCTTCTGGACTATATCCTCAAGCATTTCACTTCATGGTAGCTGCTAACGTAGTAATGATGAATTTATCCATTCCGACTACATTTATGCTTGTTTCAATACTTATAGTTGATATTATAGCTCTTGAGGTATATATACTTACCGAAAAAATTCTTAATTCATATGCAGGCTTCCTATCATATATTTCAATTCTTCTACTGACAGTACATCCATTTCATAGCCTTACTGATGGTTTAATTCCTGAGCTTTTCGCTGTTTCCGTTTTAATACTTGGAATTGTTAAGCTTATCGACTTAATCAGGGATAAATCCCTAAAAAGCATGATATACAGTGGAGTAATTATTGGCTCTTCACTTTACATTCATATTACTCCATTAGCTATCCTGTTCTTCATACCATTCCTTATGTTTGCATTACTCATTCGCCTCTTAAAATATATTAGGACACTAAAGTTTCACGGTAGAAACCTAAAACTGATAATAGGAGTAGAGGTAACTAGTAGTGTTAAATTGGCATTAAGAGTTTTTACAGTTATACCTATAGCTCTTCTAGCCTCATCACCCTCATCAGCATTATATATAGCTAACATTATTCTAGATCTAATGGGAAAAGAGTCATCACTACCTACAGGTGAGCTTACTAAACCCGTTTTTCCACATGATTTTGAAATGGTATTTGGAAGAGAGTTTCTATATCTTGGATTAGTATCGCTAATAATTCTTCCACTTATTAGTAGACGTATAGAGTACATAGTAATATACTCAATAATTATCTCCCAACTAGTAATAATATGGTTTTCATTAGTTCAGATACCGTTTAGATTTCTAAGAATAGTTCCAATATTTTTATCTGTAGTAATAGGATTATTTATCTATTTCATGTTGAAAACGCCTAGACGAATATTATTAAACCATAGATTTTTAAGAACGGCCTTGAAAATGTTTTCTATGCTTATAATAATCTTAATACTTGTATTTTCAACACCTAAAGTTTTAGAATCATCAGTACAAATAGCTAAAAGTAATATCTGGTACTTTCATGAGGATATTTCAAGCTACATGTTTTTCAACAATTTACCTGAAGGTGTAATTTTAACCGATTTTTCATGTGGATGGCTTCCATACTTTACAGAAAACAAATTATTGATAATCCCACCATATGGCTCTTGGAGTTTTTACGGTATTAGAGATCAGAAAATATTTATGGAGTTAATATCAGCTTCAGGTCTTAAACCCATAGATGCGTACAATACTCTATCTAAGTATAATATCTCATACATATATCTTGGAATAGATCCTCAAAAAAGACATTTCGTCCCATCAGGATATATGGAGGTACGGATGAATATAGAGAAGCTAGCCGAAACATTACAAAACAGCTCACTTATCGAGCAACTATATCTTGAAAGGATTGGAAATGATATGATTAAAATATATGGAGTGAGGTTGAGAAGTTGAAAAACCTGAAAACAATCTTAGTATTAATATTAGCAGCAATATTTATAGTGATTCTATATATCCAGCTAGGTACTTTTGGAGTTGCCTCTATGAGACTTGTCGATGCTAATGCATATTTAACCATGAATAGTAGAGGCTTTAAGCTATTAGTTACTAATGATGGAAGCGTAGATATTGAGCTGAACCATATTATCATAAATGGATCGAGAGTGTTTACATGGAATTCAGATAAAACAGTATTAAAACCTGGAGAAAATGTAGTAGTTAATGTGTTTTTCTACTGGCTTAAAGGAGTGAAATACATCATAACAGTAACTGGTAGAGGAGGGAAATACGATATGAATTCATCTTTAGTAATAAGTACGCCAGTATTTAGTAATAAGTTAGAAATTAACTTTACTGGAGTATATGTTGAGAAAATAGATAATTGCTTTACAAAAATTAATGTCACATATTTACTAGAGTCTTTAGGATACTCCAATATAAACATTAAGCTATTTACATGTAGAAACCATACTAACACATCAATTCCCATATATGTATTCCATGACTATAGATACATGCCTAAAAGTACCTTAAACCTTACAGATACACTTATAAGTGAAGCATTAAGACATGGAGTAAGTATAAGTAAAGCTAATTGGGAGAAGCTAAAGGAACTTGTAGAGAATAGAAGTAGATGCATACTAATATTCATTTATCCATTATCATCTGTAAACATTCCATTTCTAAACGCTACGCTTCCAGCATGTATAATCGATCCAAACCATTCACAGGGAGTAGCTGATAACTCGAAATATGGTAGGTCTCTAGTTTACGACTGGATGAGGGATAATGGATTAATACTTATAACTGTTGGATCATCAGCATCCCAGCCAAACACTTGGATTCTATATGAAGATGGATATGCTTTAAAGAACTTAGATAAAACCGCCTATGAGGATTCATGTCTACAGTTAACAGATGCCAATACAATTATTATGCGTGGTAGTAGTGGATGTGGAAGATATATAGGGTCGAAAATATCTGAAGTTTTAGGGCTACATATATGGAATGGGGATTGGGGTTTCAATATGGATGATATGATTAGGGAGAACATAAAGTTTTACTCATATGCTAACTGGAGGCTTAAAATCGGTTCAGAACTATTTAATCTATCGATGCCATGCTTTATAAGAGTCGGTAATGGGGGATGGCTATGTCTGGATGACCGTTTCAATCCGCTTCCTAGGGAAGCTGTAGTGAAGGATTTAATAGCAATACTTAAACATTCACCATGGAATATGGATTGGTATGAGTATGGATGGATGTATGATAGCAAATACGTTAATGAGCCTGGGCAAAACATAACTAAGACAAACACGATCTTGCTAACGATACCAGGCCATGAAGTGGATGGAAAGCTTATATTAAGTGTTATGGGATATGATAAGGATAGCGATAGCTACAAGTACATTACAATTCATGAGGAATGGAGTTTAAAATAATTTGAAAGCTGATAGTATTATGCTGTTTACTTATTTCTTGATGGTTATGAGCATTACATTGAGAAATCTATTTTCATATTGTAAAAAGATGAGGCTTATCATAAAGATGTCAAGGTCTAGAATGATTAGCATCGTAAAGCTAATAGTTATTTTTCTCCTATCAATAACTCCATTTATAGAGCTTATTGTTAGAGATGGATATTTTGCGATTGGAGACTATGTACTTCCTATCTTCCCAGATAGGGAGATTATTAAATGTATAAGTCTTTGGGATGAAAGCTTTCTAATAGGACGTTTAACAACACCAATACCGTTAGCAAATCTTCCTCAATACATTATCTACTATATTATGCATGTACTTTTAGGCTTCGAAAATGCTAGTAGGCTACTGTTTCCAATTGTATTTATTATAGCTGGCTTCTCAATGTATACTTTATCAAAATACTTCGTGAAGAACTACACATCTAATCTAGCCTCAGTAACCCTATACATATATAACCCATGGATTATAGATAGAATCCTGTCAGGACATATATCCATACTTATAGCTTACGCTTTAACACCATTAATGCTAGCATTATACTTTAAAGGTATTGATGAAGGGAGATTAAAGCCGATTTTACAATCATCACTTCTACTAGCATTAATAATATCAATTTCATATCATCTAGCACCATTAATGATACTAATAATTTTAATATATCCACTTAAACTTAAAGGATTAAGGAATATTTTGAGGACGTATAAGTTAACGTTAATCATCATTATGCTAGCTATGCTTCTAAACAGCTATTGGATAATAACATTTCCAATGGTCTCAGAGTCTATTAATAGTAATGTATCCATAAATGATATTGAGGCTTTAAGCATTGAGTCAAACATAGTTAACGTATTGAGACTTCATGGATACTTTTGGAGTGGATGGTGGAATGTATTTAAATCCGGTCTTCCATCCATATTTACGGATTTATGGTGGACTTTAAGCTTTCTTCCATTCATTATGTTAATACTATCCTTTAAGAGAGTTAAGCTCCCCCTACTTATAGTCATCATATACAGCATATTGGCTGTAGGTTTAAACTGGCCCTTTCAGCCAGTTAATAAATTCCTATATGAGAATATCCCCTTCTACACAATATATAGGGATCCCAACAAGATGGTTTCAATGATCTGTTTAGCATACTCCATAGCTACAGCGTATACTATAGATTGGATTTCAAGAACTAAGTTAAGGGGGCTTACAATAGCCATAATTGTTCTCCTATTAATTAACTCCTGGCCATTATTAACAGGAAATCTTTACGGATATCTTCAACCCTTCGATTTCCCTAGGGAGTATATGGATGTTGACCATTGGCTTCAAGATAAATCCGGAAACTTTAGGGTTTTATGGCTTCCACCTGTTGAGATAGGAGCTGAGTTTAGTTGGAGGCCGAAGATGAAGGGGTTATGGAGTATAATAGATCCTATTAGATATAGTGTTTTTAGTAAGCCTAGTGTAGGGTTTACACATGTTGAGGAATGGTTTGGAGGTGTAAGGGATACTATTTGGTTTCTACATTTCCTACATAATCAGATATATTATAGGGGATTTAGTGAATTAATACCTATCCTAAACATACTTAACGTTAAATACATTATATTCAGAAGGGATGTTACAGCATCTTCATGTACAAATATACTTAGGGGAGAGGAGGATATTTGGAGGGTTGAAAGTGAGCTTAATAAAACCTTTAAACTAACCCATAGGATTGGATGTTTAAGAATTTATGAGAATCCATACGTAAATCCTAGAGACTTCACAGCTACTAATAATAGCCTAATAATTGTAGGTGATCTTGAAGCCCTAACAATTATTCCGAACATGGAGGCTACATTTATGATTGAGGATTTAAGCATGGAGGAGCTTAACACAATTCTAAATCTAAGCAATACAACATTCGTATTCCTCAACACAAACATAATTGATGCTGCTGTACATTTAGCTGGTGATATTTATAATCCATTAAGCTTCCTCTTAAATGGATGGTCTCCAGCAAGCTATGAATGGTGGAAGGAAGGTCTAAATGAAATCGCTAATAGAGGATGTATACATAATGGAGTTATATATTCAGAGGAAGAAGGCTCCACAGTAATAGTTAATCTAAATGTTAGGGAAGATGGAGTATATCAGTTATGGGTTAAGACATGGCTAAGCCCTAATCCTCCCTCTTTAAAAATATATCTTGACAACTCATGGCTAACAGATTTAAATCCATACTCACCAACATCAGCATTCAAATACACTCCAATACAAACAATACATCTAACATCAGGAATTCATAATCTTAAAATATTATTAAAGCAGGGTAAAGCAATCTTAGGAAATCTAGTACTGGTAAAATTAGAGGAAATAAATCAAACAATACTTAAACTAGAGGGAATTCTAAGCAATCCAAGAGTAAAAACAATAAACATACATAAACATGAACCATTAACAATAAGCCATTATGGAGTAATTGAATTAAAAACCCAAACCTTTAAGAGTGGAACATACATTGTAAATGTGAAAGCTAACGGTGTAGTAGGTAATGTAAAGATGGATTTTAACAATACAATATACAATGCTGAAATAAGCAATACACTCATAAAGTCAATAGTTAAAGCAGGAAGGGGAGTAAACATATTGAAAATATATATAGAGGGAAACGTAACCATAAGCCACATAACAGTAGTAGAGCAGGGAGAAGTAAAGATTAAAAACATTGAGGAACCCATAGTCACCAAGAAATCACCACTAGAATACAATATTGAAAACATAAGTGGAAACATAATTGTATTTAAGCAATCATACAATCCATTATGGCTAGCATATAGCAAGGAAACATGTAAACCCATACAAAGCCTAATATTCAATGCATACCCAGCCCAGAAAGAAATGGTAATAAAGCTTAGAATAAGGGAAGCATACATAGCGGGAATAATAATATCAATAGCAACATTAATAGCAATAATAACTATATTAAGCAAACCATATGGGATACGGATACTACGTAAAGTTCACTTGAAAACTCTTAGTAAGGGTTAGTTACAGCTAGAAAATGTATTTAATGTTTTCTAATTTACATTCCATATTGAATGCCTACCAACCATCAAGAGACAGAAACTCTTCAATAACCCTGATAATATCTTCAAATATAGTAAGTCATCAATTCATACTGCCTAGACAATATGAGCTACTTTACCTAGAGCTTAAGCCTACATCACTAAAATTATCTTGTACATATTTACGTTGCAAATACATTATTCAAATTAAACCTATAACTCTAAGGATGAAGACTTATTGGTTTAAAGTATGCTTAATTTACTGAAATTCCCTCCCAATTTTTACCATTCTCTACGTATAGGAGTTGTAAGGAGCTTAACAGCTACTAAGTAGAATCCTGACAAACATATTATTGATAGTGTATTTGAGATAATGCTAGGAAGTACATTTCGGTGGGGGAGCATCTCTAACTTAAAATTTAAGAACGGCATCATGCTAATCAAGATGTTTTGCAGAGCAAATATGAAGAGGGTTGAGGAATAGCTAGCGTAAACAGTCATAATCATATCTTAACATCCTTAAGCTATTCCTCCAGAATTTTACTTAATACCTCTCTATATAGAGGCGTTTGCTAAGCATAATACTTACCCAATCCCACTTCATCATCTACTTCTATAAACTCCTCTCCCGTCATCTTAATCCAATACTTGTATAGTATTAGATTATGCTTCTCAAGAATTCCGGTAAGCATACGGGTTTTCTCGTTTATGTTTTCATCAAGATACTTAATGTCCTCCACCGTTTTCCTAAGCTCCTCTCCAAGACTTACACTATAAATATCTCTTATAACTTCCTGAAGTTTAACCTTGTATGCTTTAATCATCCCATCAATACTCCACTTATAGTCCTGAGCAAGCTCAATAAGTTTTCTAGGATTACCTCCAAGTAGCTTCCATAAATCCTCAAGGAGAACATTTCTAGGTGGGTTTAACTGGCTAAATAAATCCTCGAACCCTCCTCTTTCAAGATTCCGGATAATCTCTATTCTTCCATGACTATGTTTAGCAATAAGCCTTCTACTAATCCCCTCGCTTGTCGTTGCTATAAAGTTTACTGCTCTTGCTTTATACTCCTCACTAATCTTCACTTCAACTCATAAAGCCACTTAACATACCAGTCAATCCTATCCAAGCTAATAACCCTAGCATCATCATCAACAACAACTAGAATAAACTTATCCTCAAGACTTTTCCTAAAGGCTTTCTCAGCAACTCTATCTATAAGGAGGGATAACGATTTCGAGAGAGCTTGACCTAATGGAATACCCTGCTGAATAAGATCTCTAGAAACCTCAAGACCAACCTCAAATATATTAAGAATCCTAGAGATAGATGATGAGGAGGCAATAGCCCTCATAATATCATGCCCCTCAATAGCATCGATATAAACCGCTATAGCATCATCGCCGAAAAACCTATCAAATCTAGATATAAACTCCCTTAAAAGCCTAGTCTTACCACATCCCTCAGGACCGTAAAGATATAAAACCAATGCTCTAAAACATGAGCTATACTCCCTCAAAGACTCCAATTCCCTCACACGATCAACAAACCTCCACAACCCTCCTAACACAGTAACTATAAAAACATTTCCAACAAATCAACTACCTTCCAAGCTTAAGCATTAGCTCCACATACATCTAGGCTTCATAACAATTAGATAGAATCAATAACGATATTCTAAGGTGAAGCGGAGTTTCAAATCCATTCCTAATACCTTAAGTTTACTCCAATGCTTCTTATAGATGCTTCAATCTTCCTTCAAGTGAAGACTCATCTAGATTATTAAGTGGGTTGATGATGTTTACCGTTTAGATTTGCTTTATGATGATTAATAATTGTGGAAATCTAGTCCTAAAATATTTTTACTGAAATGCTAATGGTAACGTTAAAACCGTCTTCATCATTATAAGTTTAGAGAACACATTATAATCATCATCCCAGACTTACACCACGATTAAGCTAATTCTCAATAGAAACTCCATAACAACTTAAGATATTAAAGAATCCTAACTCAAGTTTACTTATCCCATAGCTGCATTCAAGAATTCGTAAATAGGTTGTGTAATTATAAAATAGCCTATAAGATTTAAATATTAAATACTATTACGATCAGCTAGTAGATCGAATACATCAAGTTTATGTCAAGAAGTAATGAGCATTTAGAGCCCCATAAGGAAATAATCAATACGTTAGTAGATACGAGAGGTCATTAAAGTTAGAGGAAGGTATGCTACATAGCATTATGCTAATATTATAATACCGTCATCAAATGACAAACACCTAAGAAATACGATAAATAAGCGATAGGAAAGTGATGAATGATTCCAACACTATACCTAACATACAACGACTATGATAAGTAATATGATCCACAATCTATGAATTCACTTACACGTTCATGACTACCCTACTAAAATCATTAATCCCCTTAGATAAATTAATAATATCATGAAGCAAATATTATGGCTTCATCTTATAAAACCATAATATTAGAATATTCGACATAGTGTAATCACCATACTTAAACATTTTAAATAAAATTCAGTAAAAGTTTATTAGTATCTTTCAACTTTAACTATTTGTGTTAAGTATTGAGCTTATCGTCGGCATTGGAAGCCTAGCATCAATAATAGTCTCAATATCCTCCATAGCATACTGGTTAGGTAGGAAATTTGAAGCAATAGATAAGAGGTTTGAAGTAATAGATAAGAGATTTGAATCTATAGATAAGAGGTTTGAAGCAATAGATAAGAGGTTTGAAGCAGTAGGTAATGAGATTAGGGGGATTCGTAGGGAGATTGTTATTATTGCTGATTCTATTAGAAGCTCCACTTTATCTATAAATTCTATGCTTATTGAGTTTCTAGGTGTTAAGGGTGTGATAACTAGGGAGGAAAGTACATTCCTAGTTAATGAGGCTAGAAGACTATCACCAACAATAATACTTCCAAACCCAATATCAAAAGAGGATTCTGAATTCCTTAAAAACGTTTTAAACAAGGATGTTGATGATATAAGCATTGAGGAGGCTGAAAGAATATCTGAAATAGGAAAGAAGATATGGATTGAAAACGGATCGGAAGCAGCATACAAAATATTCCTAACAGGACTATTCATAAAAGCATACCACCTAGGAAAGAAATACAAGAAACAACAATAACAATATTAACATCCTCAACCCTACACATCACCATAATATATTAACATCCTCACTAGACTAGACATCATTGTAAATTCAGTAGGAAGCCTATAGTTTAACCATAAATGAATTGTTGATAGGGACCTGGCAACTTAAGAAGAAAGCTACGATATGCTAAGTTGTCAAGTCCGTTGATAGTTTAAATAAGTGTTTAAATGTTGTTGTTAGACTTCTTAACTTTTGAAGTTAAATGAAATACCTTTAAATATTAGAAGAATAATCTAAGTCTAGGTGGATACCATTGGGGAAACCCATATTATTGTTAGAATTCGAAAGATTCCAGAAGATGAGAACTTTGAAGAAGTAAAGCTTCTAGTTGATACTGGAGCAACATATTCATGGATTAATAAGAGAATTCTTGAAAAGCTTAAAATTGAACCTATTGGAAAAAAGAAATTCAAGACTATAAGTGGTACTATTATTGAAAGGAAAGTAGGATACGTATTTGTTGAGTATGATAATGAAGCTGCACCAACAGTAGTTGTTTTCGCTGAGGATGGAGATGCTCAATTCTTTGGACTACATGGAATGGAAAGCTTAGGTCTTGAAGTTGATCCAGTAACAAGACAGATAAGGAAAAGCGAAGCACTCCTAGCCTTCAATACTATTTAAAAGTACTCATAATGGATAACATAGTCTTCAAGCCAACATCCTATAAACATGAGATTTCAATTTAACCCCTCTCTAAACCAACAGATTAACAGTAACATATTAACTCATAGAGCTAAACACATCAAAACTAAGCCGTAAACCTTATAGCTCTTAAGTTATAAGAGCTTAAATATTCTGTAGAATGAATATTAGTATTAGCTTCTCTAGCTTTAGAAGTATGCTATAATGCTAACCATAACTGTTACTACATACTAATCCAATAATCCATTCACACACTATCAATTCTCTACTCATCTCATAAACATATTGCTAATCCTTCCATACTTCATCAATCCTCCCACTAATATATCCTTCATATCCTTCCTTCCACTTCCCTACATTAACAATCATCAAATACTACATCTCAACAATTTATGTTTATAGCGTAATGGAGTAGTGATTTAAATCTTAAATAAATTCTATAGACTGTACATCCTTCAAATCCGTTAATAGTATTTACTGCTAACCATTATAAATATGCTAATGCCCCATTAACATATAATTCATACTTTACAAAGAACTTAAATGGAAATGAAGAATTCCCTACGGAATAAAGTGGGAGGAAATCCTCATTAAGGATTGTTAAGAACTGAAAAGATAGAAATGGATTTAACATCCTAAAGAAGTAAAATGTTAACCCTACATTTTAGCAATATGATTAAGCTAAACTATAGAGGATGCTTTAAACATTTAAGCTCCTCCCAATAAGATTTGGTATTAAAATGTATAGGATCTCTATTATTGATTATTTATATCCTCTTAATCTTTTACATGTTTAATGCTGTTAGCTATAAGCTTATAAATATCTCTAGTACTTGCATCCATAGTTTAATTATTGATACCTCATAGCTCCTAGCAATTTTACCTCCAGTTCATCCATCTAGAAGAATTCACATATCCATGCCTATATTATCCACTTCAACTTGCCTAATACCATGTAGAGTCAAAGCCACCAATACAATTGTTAAGATATCCAAATCCGTCTACTTATACCATGAGTCACCTCCAAAATTCAAAATTACCGATAAACATCTTCCTACTCCCGCCAACCATTACCTACCGGTTTACTGTAATCATATAGTCCACACTCTTGAATACCTATATTTCACTTAAAACACTATTATTTTACCTCTCCAAATCAACTGGATTAAAGCTAAACATACCTTCTTAGCTGAATACATCCAGGGTTAAACTATAAACCTATAGAACTCCAAGATATAAGCTTAAAATACTAAATACATTCATAAAATGGATTAGTATAGTTTTAGAATGCTCCTGTAAGCTTTAGAAGTATGGTTATCAGGGTAGCCATAACTGTTGCCCACATACCAACTATTAATCCAATAATCCATCTAAGCATGCCATCAATTCTCCTATTCACCTCATTAAGCATACTATCAATTCTCCTATTCACCTCATCAGTCCTCTTATCAATATATTCTTTCAACTCCTTTACATCATCCTTCGTCACCATCTCCCTAGATAAAGCTATTAGTACTGCTCTCCTTAAGCCCTTATCCCTAATAATTTCAGGAATAAGCTCTCTTGAAAGCTCTACGCGAATCTCCTCATCCCTCCTCAACTCTTCAAGAAGCTGCCTACCAATAGACACAATAAACCAATACAAAACATCTTAAAAGCTTTACTACTCCAAGTAGGGTTTTGTTAACTTTAGCTTTATTTAAGGTCCTCTCTTATTTATAGTATCAAACGGAAAAAGGAGAGAACCACATTTAATTTAGTTTTTATGGTGCTTACATATTTTCATTCGTCTAGAATGGCTTTAGATATTTTAAGTTTTATTGTTAATAGAAGTTATGGTATCTATATTAGGTTTAAGTCTTTTTTGAATTCGATGGAAATATGTTAGGATTGTTATGGTTGATGATACTATTATAATTGTAGGTTTATGAGGAAGATTGTTATGTTGATTTTAAGCCATTATTAAGGAGGATTCGATAATTACATTCTATACATGTCTCCGTAATGCTGTAAATATGCTTACATCACTAACATTCCTAGAAGATTAGAGCTATCTACGGTTAATGTAATTGTATTAAATTGATACTCATTACTACAAGCATCATGCTTAATTAAACATAGTATAGCTTAATAGAATTAATAGG
>JAWBQF010000014.1:0-11857 GCA_038845975.1 Methanomethylicia archaeon | reverse complement strand
TATACTACTAAACGAATATGGATTGATAAGAAGGTAAAGCTAAGAATTAATAGAAAATACAATACTAAAAATAGAGGTAATAAACATGCTTAAGTTAACAAAGCCCCAAGTAGGCTTTATGAATCTAAGCCCTACTAAAAATCCCAACTTATAATGATTACAGCTAAAGTTATTAAATCTACTAGAATCATCTCCTCATACTATATAGTACTATACTTCATTCTATAGATTCAAATATTCTAAGAGATAGTTAATTAGTAGTTAACATATTAAGTCTTAGCAACATTTAAAGAGTTTTCAGATGAATTCTAAATCTATTATTATCAGAGTCACTACCTATATGTTATAGTTTAAGTCTTAATCTTCTACATGTTTAGTGCTGCTAATATAGGCTTATATCGTATATTCCTCTATGTAGCCATAATCCTAGTATTAATGCTATATTTTCACAACTCCTATTTGGCATTTTCCTCCAGCCCATACATCCCAGAACAGCTTACATATTCATACCTAATCTATTCACCTAAACTTCATTTATGAGTTGGAGTCGGCATCTACATGTTATGGTTTAAACCTTAATCCTCTATTCGACCTTAATAGGAATGCAGGATTATTATTTAATAAGGTTATACATGTTGTATAAATCTTAACAAGTAAACTCCAATATTGGGATGTTAAATATGCTTACATCTTTCATTAAAATTAAAACTATCTACAATCCTAAACCGTTAAACGTGAATATTATAGGCTTCATGTAGAGCGTTAAGTTAAGCATTATATCTACAACTTACAGGCTAGAAATCTAATAGATAACAGTTTACTGAATAGAGCTAGCTACTTAATAATTCATGTTATTGAAGGGCTTTAGCCATGTAAGGTTCCTCTACAATGTTAGTGATTTACACCATAATTCTAATATTTCAGATATAATAGCATAACTGCCTAAATATTACGGCTTAATCTAGCTTACTCAATATTTCCCAGCTTGGATTTGGACTTATCCCAACTCATCAACTCCATCCTAACATACCTTCCAACCAGTTATGAACTTTAACCAATCCACATTAACCTCCAGCAACCAACTACATTCATTATAAACCGTAATAGCAAAACTCTTATAAATTCAGAATCTACCTCTAAGCATTAGCAAATCATCCACAACAACTAAACACAAAACATCTTTAAAATACTAGTGTTAAAAAAGATAAGCCTCATAAGCCACAAATCTAAAGTCCATTTAGCCAATCAACACTACTAATGTTAACATTAAAGATTAACTCCACTCCTAATCCAACCCATTACTGATCCTATACATTATTGATTAAACCGCAAAACCTAGTATTTTATTGTTTACAGATGTGTACAGAAGTTAAGTAAAGATTTTTATATTCCTACGTTAAGATTACTCTGGGAAATTATATGAATAATAAGCTACCTAAAATAAAAATGAGTTCTATAAGAGGAATCCCCAGTAAACTATTTGCAGCAATAACCGTACTACTACTAGTATTCTCCATAGCTACACCACTAGTTTCAGCAGCTGTTCTTAAACCATTCACCTACACCCCCCTTACCAATACAGCAGGAGTTATCGAGAAAGACAGATACGACTTTATGAATGCTAATGGAAACCCACTTAAAGAGGATATTGCCAACGCAGTATTCCAAGGACCAGGAGTATTCCAAAGCTCTAAAGATCCTGTTTGGCGTAATGAAACTATTTATGATGATAGTGTTGGTTTTATGAAGGATATTTACTTAACGATAACAAATTATGGCACGTTAACAAAGATGAATTATACTGGTGAGGAGATTCCTCCATATCATTGGCTTCCTGTTATAGAGCAGAATCCTCCATGCATAGCTTCTGGTATAACTACTGCTCCTCTTGAAGGTTGGGCTATTGCCTATAACATAACAACTTACCCATATGGATATGATGAGGGTTACTTAGTTCTTACCTTTAGCGGATTTACAGCCGAAGGTAAACTAGTTCCAAATGTAATTGGACAAGATAGTGATGATAACTGGAGTGTATCAGTTCAACGTTCCACATGGGTTAATAATCCACGCCTCCTAGCTCTACTCTATAATGTTTCTGCAGTAAACTTAGGTTCAGGTTTCAAGCCAAAGTTTATGCTTGAAATTGTAGTTGTATTTAATAAAGCTACAAAGTTTGTTGAAATATTCCAGAGACTTACACTTGTAGATTGGAGTGTAGTAGGCTGTGTTTCAGCAGTAGCGAATATGGCTTTGGCTAGAATGGCAATATTTGATGCTAACCCCTACTGTGATAGAGCCTTCTACGGCTGGAAGAACGTAACAATATCGGATCCAGAGTTCTTCCTGGTTTTAAGCTGGACTAATGAAACTTTGCGTAAGTGGGTTCGTAGTGATCTCGGCTGGGACTATTATGGTGCTTACATGGCTTCCTATCCTATCCCGGACAGCTGGGCTATAGCCTCAACATGGTATGACAGCAATGATACTAGTACTTCCGTTGATGCTTGCGACGTATGGAATGCTCCACAATTAAGGTATACACCAATATACCTTAATATAAGCGGACCGAAAGTTGCAGGATACCTCGACAAATACGTTATGCTATACATGGGAGACATAGACGGAGATGAAGTAGGTGATGGAGATCAAGCCCTCGTAAGAGTTGAGTGGTACGCTGATGCCTCAGGTATGCCAGAAGAAATTCTCAATCTCAGTACTGACTGGAAAATGATTATGTATGGAGTATACGACGTAAACGGCACCGGCTATGATGGTGGTGAGGGCGGATGGTTCAAGTACGGATACCTCTGCCTAAGCAACGGCACAGCATACGGCAACGACGAAATAACTGATTCCAATATAGTTCCAGTAAATCTTCCTGTACCTCCGTCAAGTCCAAATACAATACCTGAACCATGGACACATACTGGAACATTGGGCTGGCTTAACGAACAAGTTAGTGACGAAGACCTAACTGGTAGCGAGGAAATGCTAACAAAGAATGTCCAATACCTTGACATCGACCAAGACGGAAACAAAGGCACAGCCGAAGCAACTGACGGAGACCCTGTAACTGTCACTGATGAGGTTAACATTCCGTTTGAATGGTGGCCGACGGAAGAACTATACTGGCAGCTAACCTACAAGTTTGCCCCACCAGTCTTCAAAAAGATTCCTCCAAGCACATGCTGCCTATTCAGTGAGAAGGTCATCTATAGTACTGACACAAATTCAAATGAATACTTAAGAAACCAGTATGATTTCATGGTGGTACCTGCTCCTGGTGCAACCCCAGATGCTGCTGGTGCTGCATGGCTGAATGCAAGGTTTACATCGATGCTTGTAACCTTCGACGTTGAAGCCTACAACATGATTGCAACAGTAGGCTATACGAACCCAGCAACAAAAATGCTACCATACTTAATGCTGAGACTAACCTCTATACCAGCAAGCACAGAAGACTATCCAGCAAGAAAAGCCCATTATCTAACAGCAGATAGAAGAGCTCTACCACAAATGGAGTGGGAAGACAGGAATGAGGACAGGAATGAGGATCACTATGTAACACCGTGGCTTGATAAGCATTATCTACTTGTAACTGTTGCTGGTGTACATCCGAACCTGGTAACATACTACTTTAACGACTTTGCGCCAATAACTTTCGCTGTTGGAGGGGATTACCAGGGAGATATAGTTGTACTGCCCTACACTGGACCAATAGATACTTCACCATATATTGGAACAGACCTTGGTAAGGGAGTAATAGCCCTAGCAAAAGACCACTTCAACAACACAGCCTTAATAGTCTATGGATTAGATGCTCAAGATACATACTGGACAGCATTCATAGCAACACATGACTGGCCATACATTAAAAGCAGTTATGGTGATTGGCAGGCACTACTCATAGGAATAGATTACACTATGGGACATGAATGGGGCGATGGTGACGGAATACCAACAGCTCATCCAACATACTTTGACATCTTCTTCCAGGCTTGGCTAGAGGCAAGAGCAATAGAATACGAGTCGGAGCTGTGTGACTAGTACTGGTGGGATTAACCTTATTGTAAATATATCTCTATTTTTTTGTTTATTAAACTTAGTATATGCTTGAGTTATGTTTAGGAAGCTTATTTTTTCCCTCTTATTATTAATGTTTTCTCTTATCTTTATGTTTTCTATTATTATGCTGGATATTTATGGTTATCAAGATTTAGTAGTTATAACTGTGCCTGATGATGTTCAATCTATTAATAAGGCTATAGCTATGGTGTTAGATGGTGGGACTGTAAGGGTGAAGCGTGGAGTATATGTTGAAGCCATATACATCAATAAGTCAATTACTCTGCTGGGTGAGGGTAATCCAGTAATACTTATGCCGCTATTGGTAGCTTATACGCAAAATGTAACAATAAAGGGATTAGGCTTCATAATAGATCCGCCTGGAGTAGAACCAGCTATAACTATTCTTAATGCAAGTAAGTTAACTCTTGAAAACCTAGATATCAGGCAGACATTTATTCTCCTAGTCAACTCGACAATTGTATCTGTAAGAAACTGTAGCTTTACTGGGAATCCAGGTCCATCCATATCTATTCGTGGTAAAACATCGGGAAACATAATAGTGGAATGGTCTCAATTTAATCAAACTATGGCTCTTATAGCTCGGCAAGCAGTAGGCATTATCTTCAGATATAATACTGTAAATGCTACGGAATCCTCAATAAAGCTTCTAAGCGAGTGTCAAAACGCAACAATATATTTAAACAACTTTTTAAATGGTGAAGTGGAGGATTATGGCTTAAACAATAAGTGGTATAGTGAAACGTTAAGGCTTGGAAATTATTGGTTTGGTATAAGCTCATTAAAAGACATGGATGGAGATGGAGTGATGGATGAGTCGAGAAGGATAAGTGGAACAGCGATGTCTGAAGATAAATATCCGCTTGCAAAGCCCTTCACAGAGTACTTGAAAAGTAGAAATCAGCTAATAAACACTACAAAATATATGATGCTTGCAATAATACTAGCAGTAGCTATAATAACCACCGTAATACTTATCATAAGGAGACGTCTAAAATGAGTAGAATCTATCTAGCCCTACTTACTCTACTATTAATTGTGTTAGCAACACTAAAATGCTCAGCTGAAGATTTAGGAAACCCTATAGCATTAGGTTTTGGTGGAAACGAGAGGTATGTTCTCTATAGCAATGGGGAAATCCATAAACTTCTAAGTCAAAACCGAACAGAACCATTGTCAAAAATAAGCTTCATAAGTAGAGGGGTTGAGTATTCAATAATAGACTTTGAAATCTATGAGCAATACCTCTACCTATACCTATATGTAAGTCCAACAGAAAAATCTGGGAAAACCATAATAGCAGTATATAACTTAACAAGTGGAGAGGAGATTTATATGAAAACATATGAGTTCACAGTAACCCAGCAAAACCAAGTATTAGGTGAAATGATACAGGCAGCTTCAGCATGTAGGAAAGGCTTCGCCATAATAAAAGCCAATACAACCCATGCCTTAATAGAAGCTTACCGTATTGAGCAGGGGGGAATTAGATTGAAGGCAGTTTATAGTGGGAGAATGGCTATGACACTGCATAGATATGGCGATACATTAATAGCTGCATCCTTCAAAATCGAAATTAAAAACGGTAAGCAATGGATAACACCGCAAATAGTAGACATAATGGAAAACCAAACCCTACTAGAACTACCATCCCTAGTACCGGTAGCTGCTCTAGCATATCCATTCATACAGGTATTTAACAAAAACGGTGTATGGGAATCCTATGTTTCAGTCTACAATCCCATAATGAAGAGAATAGAGTATTATGTAGCTTATCCTGAGAAATTCTATGAGCTTGAAGGACCGGTAAAAGTCTCGTCATACATGGACTATGTAATACTAGATCAAAAAACAGTTTCAAAAATAATATTTAGGAATGGGCAGGACATAACAGTAAACCAAAAGCTTTCAATAATACCTCAGGGAGTATATTTACCGTTAAATCCTAAAAACGGTATTCTAGATGTAGATGTTGAGGGTAATGCTTTACTAGTTAGAGTGGTTGAGGAGGATAAGGCAAAGATTCTCTACATAACTGGGAAATCAGTAAGTGAAATATATGTTTTAAACGCTTCATCATCAATGAAGACAGAGGGATTCTATGCAGTTTTAGTTGGGGATACGGTATATATATTGAATCCGGAAAACCATAAATTAACCTCAATCACATTAAATATGGAGGTTAAAACTAACAATAGCCTCCTAGTAGTAATAGTAGTATTTTTAGCTATATTAGCAATTATGTATTGTAAAGCTAAGTATGGAAGACTGAAATCTAAGCATTAAATTATATAACTCTTAAGATATTATATATTAATTGTTAGATTTCAAGTGGTCTTAATGATTCTATATCCTGTAGTTTTCATTATTATACTTAATGGTGAGGTTTAAATGTTCTCTAAATTATTCGGGCATATAGCTATTATGTCTTGCTGTGTAGATAAGATGTAGTGCTGATTTTAGGTTAATTCATGGATTAAAGTTTACTTGGATACTCTGGCTTTACTGGTTAAGTAGCCTCTTCTACTCTACTTGTAGCTATGGTCTTATAGTTGATTATAGCCTCCTTACTGCTTTACGTATTATGTATCCTATGGCAAGTGTTTTTAAACGTATTATTTCTAGGGCTAGTATGTATGGGGCTAGTGGGCTTGGTGTTTTCTTGAATGCTTTAAGTATGTAGTAGATTGATATTATGTGGAGTATGGCTTCATACTTGTTTTGTGTAATGTATTTGATTATGTTTGGCGAGTAGTATAAGTATCTTTTTAAGTATTGCTTTGTATTTGTAGGTTCACCTAGATGGTATTCATTCACGTTTACTAATCCTATCTTAAACCCATTATTTTTAATTCTTCTATGAAGATCCAGATCTTCCCCGAAGTATAGGGTGGTATTGAACCCGCCTAATTTAAGAAAAACATCTTTACGTATGAATCTAGCTGCAATTTTACCTCTACACTGTGAGAGATAGAATCTATGCCAGAATGTAGCTTTGCTAAATATTGATTTACTATTTACATATGGTATATTGTTTACTGCTACAGCATCATAACCCATGACTTCACATGCAGTAATGCATTTCTCAACAACTATAGATTCTAGGTAGAAGTCGCTATCAATGAAGTATACGTATTTCCCACTTGCATTATAGGCTCCTAGATTCTTCTGATATGATCTCCCTCCTCTCGCTACAATTACCTTTACATTAGGATACTTCAACAATACTTCTAGGGTTTTATCATTACTACCACCATCAACAACTATGATTTCCAGGTTTTTACATGTCTGGTTTAGTAGGGATTTAATACAGTACTCAATATGTTGCTCTGAGTTTAATGTAGGTATAACTATGCTTGCTATAGGTTTTTCCATTTCTCTAAACTCCATAGGTCTCCATATGTATAGTATTGTAGGCTTAAATTTTTATAATCTGGCTTATGCTTGGACTTCAATCTATTCTACTATGTTTAACTAGTTATTCTTAAATTTAAACATATTTCTTATCTTCATTTTTCCACTCTTTAGTAAGTATTAGTTTACTGCTTTGGAGGTTTATGAAGTTCTTAAGCATAAAGTAAACAGTATCCATTATCATAGGTTAGTAACAGTATCTGTTAATGGCAATTTTCTTATTAGCTGTAGTTTGTGTCTGGTGGTTTAAGATTGTTGGATATTTTTCTATATATGTTTTCCGCTTTTAATGTAATATTATCCCAGTCATAATGTTCTGCTGTTTTCATAGCGTTTCTTTGAAGCATACTACGTAGATCATCATCTATAATAAGTCTATATAATCCATTTCTAAACTCGTTAAAACTATGTGTAACATATCCATTTCTTAGATGTGAAATCAACTCCAATACTCCGTTAATACCTATCCTTTTAGAATCTATGGTTACTATTGGAGCAGCTCCGAAAAACATAGCTTCAAGAAGAGCAAGAGAGAAACCCTCTCTTCTTGAGGGAAGGCAGAAGATGTCTGATTCAGCTAGAAGATTAAGCTTCTCATTATCTGAAACGTAGCCTCTAAGCTTAACAATTCCATTTAAACCATATCTGTATACTAAGTTGTTTAAGGTAGGTGTTAATGGACCACTACCTATAATGTTGACTTCTAAACGACCTGTAAGGGTAGGATTACGTCTTAGTATGTTTTTTAATGCTACTATAATCCATTCAACTCTTTTTTCAGGTACTAGCCTACCTAGAAAGGATATAGTTAGCTTATTTTTACTTGTTTGCTTACTACGATATTTACTGTAAAGCTTTATATCAATACCATTCGGAATATATTGTATCTTCTCTTTAGCTACTCCATGTTGAATTAATGATTTAAAAACAGGTTTTGAAGGTACAATATAGAAGTCAGCACATTTTAAAGCGTTTAAATATAAACTCTTAGATACTAATCCTAATACTCCATATAGTTTTAAGCTAGATAATCTACTTCTCCAGTAATCATTAAAATACTCTATGAGGCATTCATGTACAGTCATAGCGAGCCTCAATTCCCCATCTACAGTTCTCCTTAAAATTTTAACAGGAAATATGTGAAATAGAGAGCTTTGATTAACCTCAATAATATCAGAGCTCTTTATTAGCTTCTCATATTTTATAATTTTCTCAAAAAGCTTAATTGAAAATTCAACCTCACCACTTATAGATCTATATCCATAATCCGTAAAAAAACTCTTTCTATAGCATACATTAATGAAGTTTATACCATTATGACATGTATTTCTAGGTATTGAAGTGAAGATTGTAACTTTACACCCCCTCATAGCAAGGCGTTTAGCAAGCTCAAAGAATCGTCGCTCATGTCCCCCATCATAATATGGATATACTGTATCCACTATATAAATTATGTTTAACCCACTCATTTAAACCACTATTATAGAAGTTATGGAATATCTTAACAATATCAGTACAAGAATAGCATTCGAAGCCATTATTAGCTCAAAAGCATTCTAAATAAAAACTTATATACTTAACTATTAGACAATATACACTACCCGGGTAAGTATCTTAATAACTCTTATAGCTTGGTAATATAATGCAAATAAATTAGGAATAGATTTAGATTTTATCCTTATAATTCCTTGCACTCAACTTATCATGAAATACTATCATTACTTCTAAATATCTAAAAATCCCTACTCTACTTCCAATTTAAATCTTTATGCCCGTATTCTAATCCTAGTCTTTTAAATACCATATATGCCATGGACCTTTATCTACGATAATAAGTTTATTTTGTATAATCCTCTAAAATATTAAAGTATCTGATAGCTTTTTCATAGCTATTCTAAAGCCAATAATTCTTTTATATTTATTGCAGCAAATATGTACAATTTTTCTTTTTTATTCTTAATTTCACCTCATCCATTGCTATACATCTTCCATATATTTGCTTCTCTTGAAATCTTGCCTCTTTGAAAACTTAGCTAAAACATGAATCGTAGATTTATAGGTTCTATAGCTAAACTAATAATGAAGCTTTTTCTATAACTTTCATAAACATAATAAATCATTAGAAGTTAATAGGTAAGTATAGGTCTACTAGCTATGATTTTCAACTATATAGGGTGTTTCAAATAATAGCTTCATTAATACTGTAGTGACCATTATACTAAGGCTCCTTATATCTTAATCTTCCCTATTTAGCCTTTAATTTACGTATTAACATGGTCTTGATGAGTATGGGGAAGCTGTAAACTATGTAGGTGGAGTATAGGATTACTAGATTCGCTCCAATAGCGTATCAAAGATTTATGGGGGAGAGACATCTAAAGCTTTAGTGTTACATATGTGCCTCATATAAGTGGCTTTCATGATGATCAACTATCACCAGATCAAGTTAGGGAAATATATTGATATTGCTCAGGCATTCTTAAAAAATAGGTAAACTAAGCTAATAGCATATTCAGCAACCGTTGTCGGATAGTTAACATTTTATAACTATCCGTTCCACTTCTTTAAATTCATCGGTGGCTTTCAGGGGCAACGGTAAAGCACCCCACATTGGAAGTTTCATGGCTATGTTTAAGGCGCCGATTAAGTGCCTATCCGCCTGAAGACCGCGTTTCCTGCATTTAAAGACATGTCCATTCGGCTTACTAATTTCGCCACATATCGGCCATGTCCTAGAGGTGTTTTTCGCTTTAACGGTTTCCGGCTTAAAGCCTAGCTCCATCGACTTATAGGAGATGTAAAACTGAATTTTTCTGAATGGTATGCTGTGGAGCCTTCTATTCATCTCCCTACCATACCGTATCCTCTCCCTGATATGGGTGAGTTTCTCCATTACAGGTTTAACGTTTTCCTCGGCGATTATACCAGCTATAATCTTCGTTGCTCTATGGAGTATGTCGCTTACTCTCTGCTTTTCCCTTCCAGAATACTTTGCTAACAGCTTAGCTTTTGTTTCCCCCGAAGTCTTACTCTGAATGCTCCTCCTCTTCCTGAAGTATCTGTCTCTAATGTATTTCGCCTCACTTATATCTATCTTGATGAACTTAACCTTGTTCGGCTTCACAACAGCCAGGTCTATGCTGCTCTCGTTAACATCGATACCTAGTATGCCTTCAGCCTCTTTCTCCCCAACTGTCTTTCTAAAAGTGATATGAAGATAGTATTCATCATTAAATCTTACAAGCCTTGAGCCTTTAACCTGCCAATGCATGAACTTCCTTGAATGCTCATGAACCTTGAACGGAATTGTAATATGCCCTTTATGCGTAGCCAACTTTATGCTTCCCCAACTGAACCAGAATAGGTGGGCATCGTCCAAGAGGATTGTGTTTAGTTTTTCAATTCTTGGAGGATTAATTTCTCTCCTCTTCCTAGAGAGCCTCCTGTAAGATTTGAATATACTTAGAGCCTGTGTTATAGCCGTATAAATGTAATGAGATGGATAATTCGGATATTTCGTCCTCAGCTCCCTATAAATTGCTTCATGGAGCTTCTTACGTGAGGTTACGTTTAGATGTATAGCTCTATCCAAACATGCTTTAACCATCTCTGAGTAAGTCTTAAAAAGATCCTCAAGAACGATCGCTTGCTCATCGTTGGGCTGTAGCTTAAACTTGCAGGTCTCATTCAGCAATAAGCTGTTTGACACCCTCAACCACCTTCTTATACTTGTGGCTTCTCAAACCATAGAGCTTCCCCGCAAAACTTGAAACCAAAGTGATGAGATCCTCTACAAGCTCTTGGTAGGCATCTTTAGGCTCTTCACCATTAACAACTTCAATTTTTACGTTATGAGAAGCGAAATAACGCTCCAAGTATTTAAAGCCGAATCTTGTAAGCCTATCCTTAAAAGCTATTATAACAGTTCCTACCTCCCTTCTCTCAACCATGTCAAAAATTTTGTTCAAGGACTTTCTATTCTCGTTAAGCCCGCTTGCCACATCCTCTAAGATTGCGATAACTTCATATCCTTTAGATTTGGCGTAATTCAGTAAACTTTGCTTCTGCCTCTCTAAATCCCCTTTCTGGTCATGAGAAGAAACTCTGGTATAAATCACAGCCTTTTTAGACACGTCTGGTTTAACAACGCCCATCAAACGTTCAACTTCACTCTCAGGTATCCTCCTCCTACCACCAACAGTTCTAACAACTCTAACCTTACCTTCTCTATCCCATTTTCTAAGCGTATTAGGATGAACCCCTAACCTCTTACAGGCTTCGCTGAGCGTCAGCAACTTCTCAATCATCATGTAAATAAGTGTTAAGAAATGTTATATAAAGTTAACTATTCAAG
>JAWBQF010000013.1:0-67328 GCA_038845975.1 Methanomethylicia archaeon | reverse complement strand
GCATTAATGCTTATGAAGTCAATAGCATACATACTAAACAAACATGGATAAGGAAGATAAAAGCTAAGAATTCATAGAAAACAAAGCCAAAATAGAGGTAATAAACATGCTTAAGTTAACAAAGCCTCAGAGAATAACAAATGAGATGGGGAAACTAGGCATCAACATTCCATGCCCATACAATAGCATAACAATACTACTTAGGGTTTGCAATGATTAAACCATATTCATTCTGAGTTGGGAGAACCAAGACTATATATAGCTATTGGTATTCTCTATTATTTGAATTATAAGTATTCCTTTAACATTGATGGTTAATATATTATTATAGATTTAATTAATGATGAGTAGCTTCATCGTAGAGTTGGAAGCTGGAAGGATTTATTATTTGAATCATTAAGCTATTTCTAAACCTTCTCAACTACTACTTAGCTATTTCTGAATAGTTTTGTATTTATGCAATGGTATAAACTATGGAAATCAAAACTATAACTTAACGATTACTCAAGTACTTATGCATTTAAAAATGAGTTATTAAATGGGTTTTAAATGTTTTAGCAATGTATTTATTAGTATGCTTCCTACTCCGAGAAGTATTGCTGCTGCTAGGAATATATATTGAGGATTATAAGCATATAGATATCCTCCTGTAATGTATCCTAGAGCTGATCCTATATAGAACGATATATTCATAAAGCTTTCCACTCTTCCCCTCATAGATTGGTTTGTTAATTCAGTAATTATAGTTCTTTCAATAGCGTATGTTAAGGCTCCACATGTATTTAGGAGAATCATTGATGCTAGCAGCATATATTTCATGTTTTGAATAATAAGTATTGATGCTAGTGATTCTAGGAAAACCATGATGGAATATGTTTTTGCTGGCTTAAAGTTCTTTATGATTTTAGCTATAGGATATGTTAAAACATAGAATGCTGATGAAAATGCTGATATTACTCCCCACTCTGTAAAGGAGACGATTTCAACATATCTTGTAGCGTAGAGTACTGTAAAGTAGAAAAGCATTGATAACCAGCATGCTATAAACATACGTATAGCAATAAGTCTCTTAATAGTTAGGTTTAAAGCATTAAAGCTCTCATTAATCTTTAACATTGATGAGACTAAAGCTTTAATATCTCCAGTAGTCTCTATTGTTTCAGATAGAAGAAGCCATCTTGCTAAAGCAATAGCTAAAGCAATAATACTACATATCATAAACCCAAATCTTAACCCTGATACTCCATAGAGATCTCTAAGAACTCCACCTAGAACTGGTGAGATCATGTATGGTGTATGGCTTAATATAACATCAAGTGTAAATACTTCTACAAGCTGATATTTATGAGCTGAATCCATTATGAGAGCTGTAAAGGCTGGGAAATATATGTAGGATAAACCCTCAATAAATGCAGCTATGAAAAGCCAGTAGTAATCGTTAGCAATAGAGTAGAGAAACTGGGAGAATCCTAAAAGTATAGTTCCGAAACATATAATCCTCTTTCTCCCAAAGATATCAGCTAAATATCCACCTAGAACCAGTAGGGGGACTCCAATAATGCTTACCATGAACGGCACAATACCTGCAATAATACTGCTTCCAGTTATGGAATATACATATTCAGAAAGATATGGGTAGGATATGCCTATAGATAAGCTTACAATGAATGCTGATGATAAGAGAACCTTAACGTTTCGATGTAGCATAAAGTACACCAGAATCAAGGCTTAAACTTAGAAATCTCCTAATTCCTACTACATGTTTAATCATAACAGCTAACTTTAAATTTAAGATATCTATACCAATTATAAACCATGCAATCAACATGGATACACCGATCTAGTGTTTAAACAGAGTGAAGCTATATTTATTGATTACTATTTTCTGATCAGCTTATTAATTTAAACATCATCATCTCTATTTTAGTGGTATTTCTATGGGTTCTTCAGTTTTTAATCCTACACCATAAAGAATATATGTTTACTCCTAGAATTTATATTATGGCTAAAGTTACTGTTAAGATTTTCGCATATATAAGGGAAAAGATAGGAGTTGGTGAAGTAGTACTGGATCTAAGTGATAATGCTAAAGTCTTAGATGTATTTAATGTATTGATTGATAAATATCCAGATATTAGAAGCTTAATTCTTGATGAAAACGGAGCCTTAAAAGATGATCTACTATATCTTCTTAATGGTAAGGATATTAGGGTTCTACAAGGCCTAAATACTAGTATAAGTGATAGCTGTATATTTGCAATACTGCCCCCATTTAGTGGTGGTAGTGGGAAGTATTATGTTGCTGAATGTACTGATTCACCCATTACTAGATAAGGAATACGTTAAATGAAACTGAGAAATTTAGGAAAATAATAGATCTTTATATAGTTAACTTAACCTACTAAGTCTTAACAATATCCTAAGAGTTTCAGATGAGTTTAAATAAATACACTTTTACTCTCCTCATTCTATAAAAGCTCCTTTATATTAAGGCTTAAAGTATTAAGTGGAGGATACTAGCTAAAATATTTTGGATTTATAATTATATCTTGGTCATGCAAATCTGAAGGATTTTAGAGTATGAGGCGAAGTAAATCTTCATCCATGATGGTAAGATCTAAAACGTACTTCTGAAGCTTAAACTCCCCTACATAAATGGCCTATAGTGGATAATTATTATATTAGAAGGTTAATTATGTTTCCATGCTATATCGAAGATGTAGGGTTCACCTGGTTTCGGTACTATTACCTCTATTTTCTTATTTATTTTCCTAATTAGTTTCTCCTGTAGTTCCTCATAGTTTTCATAGTACGGCGTTTCTGAATGTATCTTATCGAACTGGTATAGTATTATGATTTTAGGCTTTATAATATCTATTACTTTTAATGTGTCCCCCTCATGTCCGGCTAAAGCTGATATCATGTATATTTGTGGTTTAAACTTCCTTCTATACTGGGCTAATTCATCAATTGGTTTAGTTTCACTTATATTCCATATTCTAAATCCATCCTCTGTAGTTATTAAGTATCCCTGTAATGGTCCTGGAGGCATTGAGAAGGCAAATTTTACAGTATCCTCATAGATTAAAGCCTTCTTAAAAAGCTCTATAACCTCCTCTCTACTTTGAACTTTAAGCTCAGGATTTCTAAACCACCATCTTAAAATCTCGATTGCTGGACGATGTACAGCTTTTGTTACATAGATTTCAATATCATTAAAGCTTACATATTCATCATGGTTAACACCATACAGTCTACTAGATGGAATTCCTATCTTCTCCTCAATATACCTTACAACTTCTCTAGATGCTACAAGCTTAGCTTCCGTCTCCTTTAGAATTGTTAAGGCATCCTGGAAATGATCAAAATGACCGTGTGTAGCAAGCAGTAAATCAGCTTTCTTAATATCCTTACTAAGTATTGGTGGTGGATTAAAACCTCTTCTACTATCTAGATAGGGATCCATATATATTTCAATTCCAGTATCTGTCCTTAATTTAAAACATGAAGTACCATACCATGTAACTTCAAGAACCATAAGTACACAATAACTGCTATCTAATAAAGCTTCCTAAGCTATTAATTACCTCGTAAACCTTAACTCTACTTATCCTTTTATCTATTTAATAGCTAGAATTAAAACTATACACTCTAAATAATATCTAGTATATCTGAATTCAGCGTTAAACTATAGAATCTATATTCATTTAATCATTTATATTCTTTAATGCTATTATTCTTCTCAATATTATCCTGAAACTTTTCAGATTCATTTATGAGTACTATTCTTCCATTAGCTCTACAAGCTTTCATCTAACTTAAAATAATTAATCTCCATAACAATAGAGTAAAGTTGATGGAAGCCTAAATCATAATTTTACACCTAAATACCTACCTAATACTCTAGCTGTATCCCTTTAAAAGTACGATAAGGTAGAAAAAACAATTAGACCATCAAGGAAGCCTATAAGCTACATAAACGGTCTAAATTCATTCACTATGGTAGCTATTCTATTATTGCTCCGTATATTGCCTCTATGTTTAGCTCTTTTGTCCTTTCATATGCTTCCTTTACCATGTTTATTCCTATAGCTATTTTTCTTCTCGGTTTTCTACCTATTATTCTCTCTACTATTTCGCATTTCTGGTTAAACCATTCAATATCATCTATTTCTATTAGGCTTTTAACCTCCATGAAGTATACGTCCTCATCATGAACATATATAGCTAAATCTATTCTGGCCCCCTCTTATAGTATTTACCGTCAATATCCTTATATATAAACTTCTCAACTTTGCCTGGCTTAATACCTAGTCCCTCCAATACATCCCTATATACATTTAAAATTGTCTTCTCCAAATCCATTCCAAGCCTCCTAGTAATACCGCCAATACCAGCCCTAACCTCACCAATAAGCCTAGTATGCTCAAGTAATGTTTTCTCTATTGCTTCAAGCCTTTTACTATGCTCAAGTAATGTTTTCTCTACAGCCTCAAATCTTTTGCCCCAATCCCTTCTCAATATTTTTATCTCCCTTAATAGCTTACTAAATCTTCTATCACTCCTCTTCATGTATTCCTCCAATAATTCTATAGTTACAAATTTTCTTCTTAATATATCGTATAGTTTATATGCTAGTTCAGGATTCTCTTCCACTTCTCTAAGAACCTTCTCTAAAATGTTTTCAACCATAACTATAAATTATGAAGCTAATAAATAAACTTATAGTAGTATTAAAATATCTAAATCTCTATACAGCATAATTAATGTTTAAATTAAGCTAAATATGTTAAGATTGTCTAAGTAAATACCAGATTAGTGCATGATAGACTTAATGTATAAATGTGAAGTATATATAATTTGTTTTATGTAAACGATTTAGGTAAATTTTCTAGAATATGCTGGTCTTGTAAACTTAATTATTCAGTCATTCAATATCTTGAAAGGTTTAATTAGCTCCCGAAAAACATAAATGTTTCCAGTATTATTCCGCTAGGTGATGTCTTGGCCCGTCTTCTTGAATATCAGGGTAAGCGTTTACTTGAGATGTATGGCATAAAGATTCCTAATGGCTTTGTTGCCAGTACATTTGAGGAGGCTAGTGAAGTATCATTTAGAGTTAAATATCCAGTTATGGTAAAGGCTCAGATACATATTACTGGACGTTTTAAAGCTGGAGGGATAAAAATAGCATCAAACAATTTGGAAGTTAAAGAAACTGCTCGAAGTCTTTTAGGATCCAATATTAGGGGTTTTAAAGTTGATAAGATTCTAATAGAGGAGAAACTAGATGTTAAACATGAATTCTATCTTGGGTTAATTGTTAATGATTCATATAGAGTAAGAGCTCAAACATTAATATTTAGTATTGAGGGGGGTGTAGATATAGAGGAAGTAGCTTCTAGAAGTCCTGAGAAGATTAGGAGCATAACTATTAATCCCATAAGCGGGTTTAATATTGAAAATGTTAAAAAGGAGCTTTCAGCTTTCCAGCTTAGTGATAACATAGTTAATATGGTAACTGATACTGCATGTAAGTTATTTAAGCTATCTAAAGATTATGATGCAACAATTGCTGAAATAAACCCACTAGTATTAACTAGTAGTGGTGAATTGGTTGCTGCTGATTGTAGAATAACAATTGATGATAATTCCCTATATAGACATCCAGAAATTAAAGCTCCTAGAGATATTGGTAGAGAATTTACTGAGATTGAAAAGAGAATTTGGAGTTATGAGGAGAATGATCCGCGTGGAACAGGATACTTCATACAGTTAGTTCAAGATACTAGCGGTTGTGTAGGATTTCACGGTATTGGTGGGGGTGGAGCCATGCTTGCAGCAGATGCTTTAATTAAAAGAGGTATCAAAATAGCGAATTATGCAGATACAAGCGGAGATCCGCCAGCATCAAAGGTTTATAGAGTTGTTAAAGCAATACTTTCCCAGCCTGGAGTAGTTGGATATGTTTTAATTGGGTCTACACTTGCAAGTCAGGAGCAGTGGCATCACGGTCATGCTATTGTTAAAGCATTAAATGAAATGCTTAAGGATAAACCCGGATTTCCAGTAGTTATTCTCCTAGCAGGTAATAAGGAGGCTGAAACACATGAAATAATAAGAAGAGGCCTTAAAGATCTACCTATAAGACTAGAGATTTATGGTAGAGACTATATTTATGAAACAGATTTCATAGCTGATAGGGTTAAGGAACTTGTTGATGCTTATCTAAAGGAGGTGAAATAATGTCTAATAGACTTATCTTTAAGACGAGGACATGTGAAGTCATAATAGACTATGATAAGTGTATAGCTCCTAAATGTAGGTTTGCATGTGTTAAGGCTGATAGACTTTACGGTAGGAGTATTCTAAAAATAGCTAATGGAAAACCTGTCTTAGCTGTTAACATGGATGAAGCAAGTAGAATATGTAATGAATGTTTAGCATGTGAGATACACTGTGAATGGAGTGGTGGTAAAGCAGTTAAGGTAGTGGTTCCACTTTAGGTGGGATTATGGCTATACTTATCAATGAGGAAACTAGAGTTATTGTTCAGGGAATAACTGGTAGAACAGGGGAGTTTGCAGCTCGATACATGTTGGAGTATGGTACTAAGATTGTTGGAGGTGTAACTCCTGGACGTGGAGGATTAAATGTATGGGGTGTTCCAGTATATAATAGTGTAGAGGAGCTTAAAAAAGCTCATGGAGAGGTTGATGCTTCAGTTATTCTTGTACCTCCACAGGAAGTTAAGAAGGCTGCTTTTGAAGCTATAAATAGCAATATTAAGATACTCCAGATTCCTACTGAGCATGTTCCAGTACATGACGTGCTTGAAATAATAGCCTATGCCAGAGTTAAGGAAGTTAGGATTATCGGTCCAGGATCCTTTGGAACTATAAGTACTGGGAAAGCTGTACTTGGATGGGTTGGAGGATCCATAGAGAATGCTAGGGAAGCCTTTAAGCCAGGATCTATAGGGGTTATTTCCCGTAGTGGTGGGCAGACAACAACAGTTTCATGGAGTATATGTAGGGCTGGACTAGGTATAACTACAGCAGTACATGTAGGTGCTGAGCCCCTACTTGGAACTGTTGAGGCTGAACTACTTGAAATGTTTGAGAAAGATGAGGAAACCGAAGCTGTAGCCCTATTTGGAGAGATTGGCGGTGTACAGGAGGAGGAAGCTGCAGAGCTAATTAGAAGCGGTGGATTTACAAAGCCTCTAGTAGCATATATAGCAGGTAGATTCCTACCATCAGGTATAAGGTTTTCACATGCAAGCGCTATAGTTGAGAGAGGTAGAGGATCTGCTGAAAGTAAGATTAAAGCTCTTAAAGATGCTGGAGCATATATTGTCGATAAGCCTAAAGACATTGCTATAACGCTATCCAAGATTTTAAGGAGGTGAAACCATGATTTTAAGATCGCTACTATTTGTTCCAGCAAATAGCTGGAGAATGATTACAAGATCACTAAGTGAGAGAGCTGATGCTATAGTTTTAGATCTAGAGGATTCTGTACCTATAGGTGAAAAGGAAACTGCAAGATGGTTTATTAAGGACTTCCTAGAGGATATTGAGGATAAGCCTAAGAGCTCAAGCATATTTGTAAGAGTTAATAGTATTAGCTCCGGTCTATATGGTGAAGATGTTAAGTATGCTGTTCAGAAAACATTGGATGGTATTGTACTACCTAAAACAGAATCTGGAAATGATATATTTATGCTTGAGGAAGCTATTAAAGCTGAAGAGAATAGGAAGAATTTAAAGAATAGAATATCCATAATACCAATAATTGAAAGTGCTAAGGGATTAGTAAATATAAATGAAGTAGTTAAGGCAAGCCCTAGAATAGTAGCTTTAACATTTGGAGCTGCGGACTTCCTACGTGATCTAGGTAGAAGCTATATGCAGCTTTCAAAAGATGAGTTTGAACTTCTATACATTAGATCTGTAATATCCATTACAGCCCATGCCTACAATATCTTAGCTTTAGATACGGTATATTTAGGCTTAATAATAGATATGGAGGGATTAGAAAGGGAGACAAGAATAGCTTCAGCGCTTGGATTTAAAGGTAAGTTTGTTATTCATCCATCTCATGTTGAAATAGTAAATAAGATCTTTACACCATCACCTCAAGAAGTTGAGGAAGCTGAAGGAATTGTTAAAGCATATGAGGATGCATTAGTTAAAGGTCTTGGAGCAACAACATATGCTGGAAGAATGATTGATGAAGCAACATATAAACAAGCAAAATCCCTTCTACAACTAGTAAAGGAAATAACTGAGAGAAGCAAGAATGATTGATTATGCCCCTCATAGATTTGTAATGATTTCTATATCATGTAAATCAAGTCAATATGGTGAACAATTATTCAATAGAATATAAGAGCAGTAATCTTACCTTTAGAATCTACCTATTAGGAATATTATTAACAATTAATCCTAACATTTCCCATAGATTCGAATAGCTTAAGATAAACCATACATGGATGCATAACTCTACAATAAGCTTAAAATATCTGAAATCATCTAAATAAACAAATATATAGATACAACTAGGGTATGTGAAGCTTCCCCTATAATCTAATAACTCTAGCTATATTGCCACCATAAATAAGGGGGAAAGTTTCTAAATAAAGCTAAAGCTTACAAGGCGTATAAGAAATAAGTTAAGTTTTTATATATGTTATTATCTAAATATTTGTGATTAGCCCTAAAACTAATAGATATGATAAGGGTAAAGTTGATGCTATAGGTCCTAAAGATCTTGTTAAGGATTTATGTAGTGAAGTTGAAGAAGTACATAAAGGTATAGATTTAAAAGATAAATCAAAGAATATTAAGCTTAAATAATAAGCCTGGAGATTAGTAAGATATCTTTACCTATATTAATGTATACTAGACAACTTACTTCTTAAGCTATCAGATATTTACTATATATTGTACGTCTTATACTTAAAAGATGAGTATAAATAGATTTTAATAGCCTAATTAGTATACATGTAGATAAGTTAGATTTGTGAGTTATAATTACTTCATACTTCCTGTTTCTATTAGTCTTTCATGGAATGAGAAGGCTTTAGAGAGAATGTGTGGTATATGTCCTCCAACTTTTCTACATGCTTCATTAAAGTATTTCCATAGTTCATCTTTATATTCCGGTGAGGAGCATTTCTCTATTATTTCCTTAGCTCTTTCTCTTGGAGATAATCCTCTAAGATCAGCCCATCCATGCTCCGTTACTATAACATCAACATCATGATCTGTTACATCTACATGGGGTGTCATTGGAACAATTCTGGAAATTTTATTATCTCTAGCTGTAGATGAGAGTAGGAATATAGAGAGATAGGAGGATCTTGCAAATTCTCCTGAACCTCCAACACCGTTAACTACGCTACTTCCAAGTACATGTGTCATATTTACATTTCCGTAAATATCGATTTCTATAGCTTGATTCATTGCTATAAGGTTAAGTCTGGTTATTAGTTCTGAGTTGTTTGTAATTTCAAGAGGTCTTAATACTATAGACTTCTTATATTCTGCTAGATTTTCCAAAAATCTTTCTCCATGCTTTTTATCTTCAGGGGGAATCATGAACACTGATGTACTTAATGATTTTACCTTATCTGAATCTAAAGCATCTAGATAGCCTGCTTGAGCAACTTCAGTCCATATTTCTAAATCTGTGAAGTCAGAATCTATTAACTTGGCAGCTACAGTATCTCCAATTGGACCTATACCTGTTTGGAGAGGATAGAGGCTTTTAGATATTTTTCCTTTTTTAACTTCATCTAGTAGGAAGTTGAATAAGTTATCTACTATTTTCTCCTCAATAACTGTTGGCTTTCCGTAGAATATTTCCTTTTCAAGAGCTTCAGATGGAACTATAGCTACTATCTTTTTAGGATCGCATGGAACATATGGAACTCCAATTCTTTGATTAACTCTAACTATAGGTATAGGGGTTCCTGGCTGGGGAGAATATACGTCATGTATTCCCTCAAGGTTCTCAGGTTTAGCAGTATTTAGCTCAATAATAACTTTCTTAGCAAGCTGCATATATAAAGGTATATTATCAAGAGATAATGAAGGGATAATGAACCCGTCCTCCCTTATACTTACCGCCTCTATTATTGCTACATCTATTGGGCCGCAAACATCATTTAGAAAACCGTACTTTAACTGACGGGGGAACTCTCCAAGCCATATATCATAGTAGTGAGTTATCCCCCTATTTATTTTCTCCCTGACAATAGGGTTGTTTTGGTAAACATACCGTCTATTGATAGCATTAACTCTTGCTAATACTCCATCAAGTTCAGGAGCTGCTGAACCACTAGTATAGATATTCAGTTTAAACTCTTCACCTGTCTCCTCCACATACTTAGCGAGAAATATAGGAACTACTTTAGGAGTACTCATCTGCGCCATTCCACTACAAGCAATAGTTCCTTTCCTAGGTATATGTTTTTTCACTACTTCGGTAGGGGGTAAAACAACATCTAAAAGATCCTTACACTTAATCCTCTCATAGATATCCATAATATCACCCTTAACCTATCAAACTCTAAATCTATAGAAATATAAATCTAACTGCATCGGTTTGATGTTTGTCAACTTTGGTTTGACTAGATTTCCCCTCTATACTAAGTTTGTAGTTGTGAATTCTCTGGTGAACAACTATTCGTATTTGTAGACTTTAATAGCTTACCTTATAGTTTAAGATTACAGAACTCCATATTGATCATAACCATATATAAGTAGATTCCTAGATTTAATGGGGATTATATCATTTATTTATTGTATGTTGAAAGTATTTATGTCAATAATTAACTATTAAGATTCCACTATGTGAATAATATTTGAAGGAGTAATATGCATATCATTTTAGCTGATCTTAAGTCAGCTATTAACAGCTTAACATAGCCTAGTTAAATTACAAAGGCTAGTTAACAACCAAACAGCTAGATTTAAACAACACTTAAAACATCTTTTGTAAAGAAAGCTAATATTTAATTTTGTAATGAATTCATTAATAAATCTATAAAGCATTTTCACATTCCATTTAAGAAGATTCAAGTAAAACTTAGTTTGTAAAGCTGTTAGATTCAATGTAGTAGTTATTAGGTAATATTTAAACTATAAGTTGATACGTCTTAAAGTTATGCGTTATGTTTATAAGGGAGTTTAAGGTTTAGCTAACGAGCATTATGTACTCGCGTGCGGTATCTAAAACTATAGCTATAATAATTGCTGTTATTGTTGTTATAGCTATAATTGCGGCTGCAGCAATGGTTATGACTCCTCCTACGCCATCTCCAACATCCCCCTCCCCTAAACCAACTCCAACCACCCCCACAACACCAACCACACCTCCTACTCCAACCCCTACAACTCCTACCCCAACTACACCTACAACTCCGATTGAGGAGATTCCTAGTGAGATACGTATAGGCGTTGCAATACAGCTAAGTGGTGCTCAGGTTGTTGAGGGTGCTGCAAGCTTTAGGGGTATACAGTGTGCTGTAAAATGGATTAATGATCATGGAGGTGTAAACTTTAAGGGGAGGAAGGTACCGTTAAAGCTAATATACTATGATTGTGAGAGTAAGAGGGATTATGCTGTTAAGCTTGTTGAGAAGCTTATTACTGAGGATAAGGTTCATATTGTAATTCATCCATATGCCTCAACATTTGTTATGGCTACAGCACCAGTAACTGAAAAGTATAAGATGTTTTCAATAAACTTTGGAGGTAGTTCTGATGCCCTATATCAGCAAGGATTTAAATACATGGTTTCTACACATGGATTCGCAGTAATACACTATTGGCAAACCCCATTCACTATGATTAAGGAAGTAGATCCTGGAGCGAAGAAGGTTGCTATAATATTTAAGGATGATGAATGGGGTAGAAGTCTAGGTGAATCAGCTCGTATAAAGACGAAGAATTTCGGTTTTGAAGTGGTTTATGATAGGTCTTATCCTCCAGATATTACTGATGCTACGCCAATGCTTAGAGAAATAGCAGCTCTTAAACCAGATATACTTTGTGTTGGTGGCCACTACAAGGATGGATATTTAATAGCTACACAATTAAGAGATTTAAGAATAAATATTAAATGGGTAATAATACAAGTAACGGTTGCAAAACCTGAATTTAGTGATCTTGGTAAGTGGGCTGTTGGCTTTATGGGTGAAACAACATGGGAGCCTGAATGTAAGTGGGATGTTATAGCAGCTAAGGAGGGGAAGGAGTATTATGGTCCTACAAGTGATGAGCTTGTAAAACTCTATTATGAGCTTGGAGGAACTGGAAGACCCTCAGCCTATACAGGATATGGAGCTATATCAGTACTTGTTGCGGCTAAATGTATAGAAACCGCTCAAAGTCTTAATCCTGATAAGCTGATACAAGCTGCTAAGCAGCTTGACTTTTACTGTGTGAAGTCAAGATTTAAGGTGGATCCTGAGAATCCAGCTAAACAGATTGGATCCATAAATCCTGTAGTACAGTGGCAGAGAGGGGAGGGTAATAAGCTGGTTTACGCTGTTATCTATCCATTTGAGTTTGCTACTTCTAATCCTATACCTATGCCTACATGGGAGGAAAAGGAAGGATGGCCAGAACTAAAACCCTAATTTTTTCTTTTTGGTGATTTTATGTTTGAACTTATAGTTCAGATAGTAGTATACGGAGTGATTATAGGGGCCGTTTATGGCTTAGCTACTATGGGTTTAAATCTAATATGGGGGGTAATGAGGGTTGTTAATTTCACCCATGCAGAATTCCTAACATTAGGAGCCTATACTGCCTATTGGGCGTGGGTTTTAATAGGTCTTAATCCAATCGCTAGTATACCTCTCTCCGCACTACTAGGATTCGTTATTGGTATACTTACATTCTACACTATAATCTATAGATTACTATTCTCTCCTGATATTCACTCCACTCTCGTAGCTACATTTGCTCTAGGAATAGCTCTTGCAGAGCTTATGAAGGTTTTATGGACTGCTGATTATCGTGGAGTTCCATGGGCTCTAGGAGTTATTAAGCATTACTGGTTCTCCCTACCAATCACATACATATTTACATTTATATCATGTATCATTATAATAGTTATAGTATACTTTATCCTGTATAGAACATACTTCGGTAAATCAATTAGAGCTGTAATATGGGATTCAGGTGCAGCAGCTATTTGCGGTGTAAATGTTAAAACTACTCTAGCTCTAGGCTTTGCTTTAGGTTCAGTATTAGCATTTATCGGCGGATCACTTATTGTTGTCTATCTTCCAACAGGTATAAACCCATACATGGGGCATATATATCTACTTAGATGCTTCGTAATAGCTGTTGTAGGTGGATTAGGGAATCCATGGGGTGCATTGATTGGTGGTTTAATTCTCGGTCTTCTAGAACAAATCTCACCTATAGTTTTAGGCTATTTCCCAGGGATTGAACCCTTTTCATTTACTCCATTTCTAAGCTTTCTCATCCTAATTATTGTATTGCTTGTAATGCCTGAAGGAATTCTTGGGAGACGTAGGTGATATTATGAAGAAATATGTTGGATTTATACTTATATATATTCTCTTAATAGCTTCATCACTAATTTCTAAAGCATATCTTGAAATAGTTTACTACATATTATTTCTAATGGTTATATCACAGTCTCTAAATATAATTATGGGTTTCGGTGGACTATACAATTTTGGACATGCAGTATTCATAGGTATAGGGGCTTACATGTTTGCATTACTGGTTGTTCAAGGGCTGAATCCATATTTATCGATGATTATTGGAGGTATAGTATCATCTATTGTAGCATTTCTTATTGGAATTGTGGTTTTAAGGCTTAGAGGCCCCTTCTTTGCTATATGTACTTTATGCACTGTTCCTGCTGTTAGGTATCTTATAATTGGGGGTAAGATTGCAGGAGGAGCTGCTGGAATAACGCTATTTAGATATTTAGGTGAAGCATACAATCCATATGTTCTCACATATATCCTCCTACTATTATCAATAGCAGCAACAGTTTTAACATTGAAACTATCAATATCTCCTCTCGGCTACTCTCTAAAGGCTTTAAGAGAGGATCATGATGCAGCTGAAACATCAGGTGTTAATACAACTAGATGTAAGGTAATAGCATTCATTTTAAGTGCATTATTTCCAGGAATTGCAGGAGGTGTTGTAGCCTTCAAAATATTTTGGGTAATGCCTGAAACAGTAATAGATCTCTCATGGTCTATTGAAGCAATACTTATAGTTCTACTTGGAGGTAGTGGAACAGCTATAGGACCTATAATTGGAGCAGTAATATATGAAATGCTTAAAGACCTACTTATGAGATACTTCCCAGGATTACAGCTACTTATATTTGGATTACTTGTAGTAGCTATAATTTCAATAGCTCCTGAAGGTATTATAGGATTACTAAGAAGTAGATTTAAGAGGTTAAGAGACTTTTTAATTTAGGTGGGAGTATGACTCTACTTAAGGTAGAGAATATTGTTAAAAGATTTGGAGGAGTTACTGCTCTAAAAGATGTTTCAATAGATATTTATGAAAACGAGATTTTAGGATTAATAGGTCCAAACGGCTCAGGGAAGACAACACTTGTTAATGTAATAACTGGGGTATATCTTCCTGACTCAGGTAGAATAGTATATAGGGAGAAAGATATTACTAGGCTACCTCCCCATTTAAGATGTCGTATGGGTATTGCGAGAACATATCAGGTAACACGTCCATTCAATAACCTAACAGTACTTGAAAATGTAATGGTAAGTATCCTTAATGGTAAGAGGTATGGTAAAATATCAGTAGAAGAAGCTAAAAAATTAGCCGAGAATATTATTGAAACTATTGGGTTAGACAAGTTTAAGGAAACTCCATCCAAGTCTTTAAATGCTCAAGGAAGAAAGAGACTTGAACTGGCAAGAGCGCTTGGTTCAGAGCCTGAATTACTACTACTTGATGAATGTCTAGCTGGATTAACACCATCTGAGATTTCTGAAATGCTTGATATTATTAGGAGAATTAAAAATGAAAAGAAAATAACAATACTTATGATTGAACATTTAATGCATGCTGTAATGAATGTTTCAGATAGAATTGCTGTTCTCCATGAAGGGGTAAAAATAGCTGAAGGAAAACCTGAAGATATAGCAAGCAATATTAAGGTTGCAGAAGTATATTTCGGCGATCGGGATTTAGCATTTAAATTCGTTAAGAGGTGATGAAATGCTTAAAGTTGAGAAGCTAGAAGGAGGATATGGAGATTTTAAGGTACTCCATAATGTTAACCTAAAAGTAGAGGAGAAAAGCATAACAGCTTTTCTAGGACCTAATGGAGCTGGGAAAACAACAACGTTAAATACTATAATTGGATTATTAAAACCCTGGAGTGGATTAATAGAATTTAATGGAGCTAATATTACCGGTAAACAGCCTAGTGAAATAGTAAAGCTTGGTATAGGACTTGTTCCAGAAGGTAGAAGGATATTTGGAAATATGACTGTTTACGAGAATCTAGAGATGGGAGCATATATTAAGGATGCTAGAAGACGTTTTAGAGATAGTTTAGATTGGATATATACATTATTCCCAGTATTAAAGGAGAGAAGAAATCAAAGAGCGGAAACTCTAAGTGGTGGTGAGCAGCAAATGCTAGCTATTGCTAGAGCCCTTATAACTAGACCTAAACTACTAATGTTTGATGAACCAAGTCTAGGATTAGCACCAAAAATAACACAGCAAATAATCAGTATTGTTGAAAAGCTTAGAAACGAGGGAATTACAATACTCCTAGTAGAGCAAAATATACACTTAACACTTAAAATCATGGACTACGGCTTCCTTATAGAAGGTGGAATTACCGTAGGGGAAGGTAAAGCTGAGGAGCTAGCTAACAACCCAATAGTTAAAAGAGCATATCTAGGTCTATAGCTACCTATCTATAAACTCTAATCAACCTTTACTAACTATACCTATATAAGTCCTATCTTCTCTTTCATAACTCTTATTTCCTTCTCGATTTTCTTAAATCTTCATTGCAAATTCTTTCTAAGCCCACCTCGTTTAGCATTTCATCCTGTTTCTTTAGCGTTTTCCCATTATAGTCCTAAATTTCTATTCCTTCAACTTCAGCATGCTTTGAGTAGTTCTTTCTTATGAAATTTTATAAACTCATTTACACAGTCTTCTTCAGCTAGAACTTCCACATTATTTTCTAAACTTCTAGCTTAAAGTCTAACTAATCCTAAGCTTCATAGTATAAAAATAATAGCTTAACTACCGTTTTCCAGTTTCAATATGAGCTTTTCCCAGTATTCTATATTGCTAATTCCTCAATTCCAGCTAAATATTTCGCTATTTTCTTCTTAGATTCTATATCGTAGTTAGCCATTATTGTAATTCTCTCCATTATAGGGGACCCCCCACCATGAACTCCACTAATCTGTGAAGCTGCCGCTGGTGCGGAGCATATTATGTCTTGAATGAATTTAAAGCAGCGATATATATGTTCTGGAGGTATGTTCTTCTTTCTAGCTATGTATTTCTCAATGTATTTTCTTGTTTCAGGGTTTAGATAGTCCTCCTCATATGGTACTGTTGCTGCAATTCCGCCTGCAATATCAGCAACAATTTCAAACTCACTATATATTTTTACTCCTGCATGGTATCTTCCAACGTTTGCATATACTATATTTGGGATGAAGGTTCCTGATGATGCTTTAACACCCTTTACTGCTGAAGCTATTCCAGCTGCATAAACAAGTTCAGCTGTTGCAACCATATCTGCTAATTTATCTCTAACATGATGTGCCCCCTCAATGCCATTATATTCTGCAGCTAAAGCAGCAGCTCCCATCAATATATCAGTCATAGCTGGTTTACAGCCAGTATAGCTATGTCTATGATATGTAGCGAAAAGCATAGCTAATCTCCCAGCAAAATCCCATTCACCACACATGAAAACCCTATCCCATGGAACAAATACATCATCGAAAACAACCATAGAATGTGATGCTGAATACTCAGTTACAGGCGCCTTCAATTCTTTCCTCTCCCTATGACTATGGGAAACTGTTATTAGCTTAACACCATCCCAATCAGCTGGGATAGCAAATGCAATAGCATAATCAGAATCCCTCTCAGTCATTGCTCTTGTAGGTAAAGCTATAATCTCATCAGCATAAGGTGCAATAGTAATATGAGTCTTAGCTCCTCTTACAATAACTCCCTCATCTGTCTTCTTAACAATTCTTAAATAGAGGTCAGGATCATGCTGTTGAAAAGGTCTTAGACTTCTATCTCCCTTTACATCTGTTTGGGCACAAGCTGCAGTTAAGTCTTCTCTTTGAAACATATATAAATACTTTAGAAATCTCCTATAATATTCTGTTCCATATTTATCATCAACTTCCTTTGTAACAACTGAAAGAGCATTTATAGCATCACATCCCATACATCTCTGAATACATCTACCAACAATTTGACATGTTCTCCTTATCATTTCCTGCTTCTTTAAAAGATCATCAGGACTTTGACATATATGTGTAAATCTATTAATTTTCTCCCCTGTAAGATGTGATTCAGCAATTATAAAATCTCTAAACTCACTACTTTCCGCAAGCTGATAAGTCATAGAAATGGTTTTAATACCAGGCTGAAAAGCTTTAAAATCTCTTCCAACTTTTTTACCGCCAATATAGATATTAGGCTTCATATTCATTAGCTTTTCAATATAAGCTGATGGGGAACGCATAACATCACTAAGAATAACAATATTTAAACTTAGCGTATAGCACATGGATTCTGTAAACTTAAGCATATTTATTACCCTACTTTAGTATTATATTTCCTATGAGGCTTTCAACATTTATCTTCTTTGTGTTATATGTTGAATTATCTGTAACCCCAGGCTCTTAGACCTACCATACTTAACCCCCCAAAATCATCTAAGATGAGATATTTAGAGTCGCATTCATTACTAGCCCCATCAATACTTTATGGCTTCATTATACAACTGTATAGGTAGGTCCTCAATTCTAGAAGTCTTCACTTGGATGGAACTAGAAGCTTGAATCCCATAACCAGAAACATTTAAACTCCATGCAATCCTAAGAGAAAATTTAAATGGTTTCCAGATAATTTCTCTATTAGATGGTTCCCTTTAATAGCTTCTCTATATCATCTATGTATTGTTTGGTTTTTTCAATTTCCTCTCTAATTACTTCTACTCTATACTCTCCATCGTAGAAGCATTTTATATGTAGCGTATTCTCCTTGGCCATAAATCTATCTCTAAAACCTAGTTTCCTAATAGTCTCATCCCTAATACCTAAATCTTCAAGTGCAGTCCTCTTTTGCTTATATGTCTTTGCCTCCTCCTCTTTAAACCCCTTAAATAGTAGGAGAGCTGCTGTTGCTTGAACTATAGCATTCCATGATTTTTCAGCATCATCCCTAATGACTTCATCCCTTTCCTCATTAAGTCCTCTTTTAAACTCTTCAAAAGCAAGATTTAAAAACCTCCTAGACTCATTTAGCAAATATCTTATATTGCTATTCATAATACAATACTGTGATAATAAATTCAAGTTTTACTTATAGACGATTCATGTTTCATGTCTTAAGAAGTCTTACTTGGAGTATTTCCTACTTGTTTGATATAATTATTGGTTATGGGTTTTAAGAAAGTAGGAATACCATCTATATTTATAAGAATAATTTTTCTTTTCAGAATATTTAGTGGACTGTAATCAATTATCCATGTTAATTAAAAGAGTTTATTGATGAATATAATATTAATTAAGTCCATAATGAGTTACATTTGAGAGTGTAAAGAAACAGTCTACATATCCTTATCATACTAATTTTAATATGATAAGATATCATATTAAAATTAATACTAGCCCTAACAAAGGCTACATACCCCCATTCTTATATGATTTGGTATATACTCTCAAAATATTGAAGGCTAGTATAAATGTTATGATCATTACTATGTGTATGCTAAGCTAATGAAATTGGATTTATACTGTTACTTTTAGGTTTATGTTATTGCTGGTGGTTTTCCTATGGTTTGATGAGGTCTTATCCAGTTATACCAGAGTATGAAGAAGTTTAGGAATAGGTTGATCTTTATGAGTTTCTTGTCTGAAGTTGTGTAGAATCTTTTGTTCGATCCTTAAGTGTTCGAAACCATCTCTCTATCGTATTCCTAGCGAAGGTTTGATGCCTCCATCTTAAACCATGGTTATGTAATGCCTGGGGATACCATGGCCCCTACTAGGATTAGAGGCTTATTAACACATGCCTTAAGGACTTGCTTCAGGAAGAGATCTGCATCCAGTATGCTTCTCCGCCATGAAGCCCTCATTGCTGGAAGCTCTTGGTCTTAACATCTATTGCAGCCCATAATAGAAATGATGCCTCCTCAGCTTCATCTCATCAATAGCTACCATCCCCCTATTGGCTTCACATCAATTCTTACTCCCTCAATCTTCTGAATCCAACACCATACAGATACATAGCTCACATCAACAACCCGACAGACGTAGCAATATCCCTATAACTAAGCCATGTAGAGAATACATGCCCTCAGCTTCTTTTAAGCGAAACCTTATTACGCCTGAAAATACCTCTATCCCTCAGGGCTTTAAGAAGTCTATCTACAAAAATCACCTCCAAGAGATAGCTTCCTAAAGCCTACTCAAAAATCTAAAAGTAACAGTATCAAGTTAATAATAGAAAAGTTTTTATTCTAAGCTTTAATAGCCGGAATGGGTGTTATTAATTATGGGCTTAAAGCTTGAAAATTTAAAAACTGTTTCTGTTATTGGTGCTGGTATTATGGGTCACGGTATCGCTCAAGTTTTTGCTATGAACAAATACAGTGTCAACTTAGTTGATGTTTCTCATGAAATACTTAATAGAGCTATTGAGAAGATAAAGTGGAGTTTAGATAAGCTTATTGAGCGCGGGAGAATTAGTAGGGTAGATGCTGATTCGACACTAAGTAGAATTTCAACCTATGTTAATGTTAGAGAGGCTGTTAATAACGCTGACTTCATTATTGAAGCCATACCTGAAAGACTAGACCTTAAAATTCAGACCTTTAAAGATGTTGATGAACATGCTCCATTTCACGCAGTAATAGCTTCCAATACTAGTGGCTTACCAATTACGCCTATGGCTGAAGCTACCAATAGACCGGATAAAGTTGTAGGTATGCATTGGTTTAACCCTCCTCAAGTAATGAGGCTTATAGAGATTGTGAAGTGTAAATATACAAGTAATGAAACTGCTGAGGTAGCTTTTAAGCTAGCCCAAAAATTAGGGAAGGAACCTATACTTGTTAATAAGGATATAAGAGGATTCATAGCTAATAGAGTTTATAGAACTATTAGATATGAAGCCTTTGCAATGATTCAAAGAGGAGAAGCTAAACCAGTAGAAATAGATTCAGCATTTAGATATAAGCTTAACCTACCTATGGGTCCATTTGAACTAGTAGATTTTACTGGAGCAATAGATATAGAGATCGGCGAAAATACATACTTTAATGAGATGCGTAATAAATATCCTGAATGGGAGCCTCATGAGGAATACGTTAAAATACGTGAATATGCATTAAAGCTTTCAATGGAATACCATGGTAAGGGATGGCTTGGAGTTAAGACAGGTAAGGGATTCTATGATTATCCTAAGCCAGGTCAATGGGTTAAAGTAGAGATTCCTAAAGATGCCGGTGAAAAAATAGATCCAATACAAGTATTAGCTCCAGCAGTTAACTTATCCGCTTGGCTAGTTAGAAATAATGTATCTACAGCTAAAGAAATAGATACTTCTCTAAAGCTTGGATACAATTTCCCGAAGGGTCTCCTAGAGATAGCTGATGAATATGGCCTAGATAATATTGTAAACATTTTAAGGGATAAGAGGAAAACTGTAAAGGAGGATTATGGTATTTTCTATGAGCCTGATCAACTACTTCTAGAGTTTATCAGTAGGGGAAAACTAGGTAAAAAGACTGGGGAAGGCTTCTATACATGGTGAGGAAACATGAATGGATTTAAACGTGTAATCTATGAGAAGAAAGACAATGTTGCATGGATAACTCTAAATAATCCTGATAGATACAATGCTTTAGACTATGAGATGCGTAGAGAATTAAAAGAGGCTCTAGAAGATGCAGGTAAAGATGAAAATATAAGAGCCGTTGTCATAAAGGGATCCGGTAAAGCATTTAGTGCAGGAGCTGATATTAAAGCTTTCCTTGAATGGACTCCAATTAAGGTTATGGAGGTATTTAAGGAGGTTGGAACATCATTCGTACTATCAAGAATAATAAGAGAAATGCCTAAACCAGTTATTGCAGCAGTTCATGGATACTGCTTAGGAGGCGGGTTCGAACTTACACAGGCATGCGATATCATCATAGCTTCCGAGGATGCTGTATTTGGACAGCCCGAAATAAATGTTGGAGTAATACCTGGTGGTGGGGGGACTCAAAGACTACCTAGACTCATAGGTGAGAAGAAAGCTAAAGAACTAATATTTACTGGAGATAGAGTATCAGCAAAGGAAATGGCTGAGCTAGGATTAATAAATAAAGTAGTTCCCCCAGATAAACTTATGGATACTGTTAATGAGTTTCTAGAGAAAATAAAGAGTAAAAGCCCAGTTATGATTGCTGCTGCAAAGGAAGCTATTAATGCCTCTCTGGAAATAGGCTTAACAGAAGGACTTAAATATGAGGCTCAAATCTTCGCGCAACTATTTAGTACTGAAGACCAGAAGGAAGGGGCAAGAGCATTCCTAGAGAAGAGGAAGCCTGAATGGAGGGGAAGATAAGTTTAAATATTAAAGGTAAAGATTAGCTAGGTGTTATTATGGATTTCCTACTAACTACTGAGCAGAAACTTCTTATTAATAGTATTCATGAATTCTGCGTAAAAAACATAGATCCTAACTGGGTTAAGATAGATGATGAGGGTAAATTCCCCTCAAATACTGTTAAGGAGTTAGCTAGGCTTGGAGTTCATGGAGGAGTATTATCTGAAGAGTTTGGAGGTTCAGATATGTCGTTTTTAGATGTAGCATTGGTTCAGGAGGAGTTATCATCACATGACCCCACTCTTGTTACTGCAGGGGTTATGGGACTTTCAAACTCTTGGCCCTACATAGTTCAACTTTATGGAAGTAGCGATGCTAAAAGTGAGCTTCTCCCTAAAATTACTTCAGGAGATGCTGTTTTAGGAATTGCTTCTACTGAAGCTCAAGGTGGAACAGATCTAGCTGGAATACAAAGAGTACAAGCTAGAAAAATAGATGAGAATAAATGGCTAATTGAAGGAGAGAAAAGCATAGTTAGTGGTGGGGTATTAATAGATAGTATGCCGTGGGGAGGTGGATGGTTCCTACTAGCTAGAACAGCTCCCTTAGAAACTAGACATAAAGGACTTACGAACTTCATAATATACCGTAAAAGGGATGGGGAAATAATTAGTAATGTAAACTATAGTAGATATAAGCATATGGGCAGACATGCATTAGATAGCGATATTCTTACTATTGAGAAGGCTGAAGTTGAGGATAAGTATAGAGTTGGAGGGGTTAATGATGGTTTTAGAGTTGCAGTTGAAGGCTTTAATCTAGGGAGAACATTTATTGGAGGCTCAATTCTAGGAGGAGTTAAATGGCTTATAAATCAGGGATTACAGTGGATTAAGGAGAGGAAGCTTTTCGGACAGTCTCTAGCATCATATCAAGGAATAAGTTTTGAGCTTGCTAAAATATATGAGGAGCTTGAAGCCGCTAGACTATTAGTATATAAGGCTGCATGGCTAGCAGATAGATACTATAAGCATAAAGATCCAACAATAAAGCCTATAGATATAGGAGTTGCAGGAGCAACAGCTAAAACAAAAGCAACGGAAGTAGCTTTAAAAGCCTCTGAAGAAATTATGCAATGGTTTGGTGGAATGGCATACTTCACGGAGCTACCAGTATTCAGAGCATTACTAGGAGCATTCGCCTATATTCAGGGAGCTGAAGGAGCTCCGAAAGCATTAAGAGATCTTATAGCTAGAAGTCTAGTTGAAGGGAGGGTAAAGATTGAGTGAAGTAAAGCTGTCTGAGGAGGAATGGCCCCCTGAAAAGAAATGGAAAGCTACAGGTAGAACTAGATGCTGGTACATGGCTGAGCTTGAAAGAGCAGTATATGAGAGGTTTGGAGAAGCCGGTCTTAAAGTAATTAAGCAAGTATGGAGGAAAGGAGCTGAAAACTTCTTTCTAAGAGGACTTAAATCATTCAATATAGAGGGAAACGATGCTAAAACTTTTGTTTCATACTTTAAGTTGGCTCAGGAAATAATGGGTTATAAAATGGAGATTGTGGAAGCATCAAGTAAAAAGGCTATTCTAAGATACCATACATGCCACTTCTTTGAGAATCCTGATCCAATAGCAGCTAAACTATGTAGTGAAGGCCACTTTGAATTTGAGAAGAGAGCAGCTGAGCTTCTTAATCACAAGCTAAAGGTAAAATTTGAGAAGCTTCGATCAGCAGGTGATCCCTACTGCGAAATGGTTGTCGAGCTAGAGGAATAACTTCTCCTATATCTTAAAACTTTCTATATTCATAGAAGCTCTTAAAGAATTCGAAGATAATAGATTTTAACTCATATTCATAAATGGTTTTAATACTGTCCTCTATATCTTTAAGTACTAATTCCGCAAATCCAAGCTCCTCATAATCCATTTAAATATGAGGTGGTTTCAAAATATTTAAGCTTTCCATAGTCCATACCTCATGTGTATTATTATGCATATGAACGTTATTATGGCTTTAAACATCACTGCTAGCCTTTCATATCTTATTGTTGCCCTCCTGAACGTTTTAGCCATGCATTAAACCTTTCTATAGCCGACCTCATCCTTTTATAGCCCTTAACATCGTATGGTATGCTTACCCTGCCATTCCTTGGGTTCACTGGTATGTTTGCTTCAACTCCATCGTTCCCCAGCCTAATCCTTATTCTATCAGCATCGTATGCTGAATCCCCATATAGCCTCCTAGGCTTATATAAAATGCTATCGTAAAGCTCATCAAAACCTTCGAGTCGTGAGTGTTACCAGGGCTTATGGCTGAGGCTATCTGCATAGAATTCTTATCAACTATCACATGGACCTTCAAGCCATTTCTATGCTTAAATCCATCGTAGCCTATCATCTCATCCCTTTTAGCCTCTATAGTTATGCTATCGATTACTACATCATCAAAACTTTTGGAGGCTAGCATCCCTTCCCATACGTTAGCCTCCTGAAGCCTCCTCAACATCCTCCAGCAGTCACATATGAGCCATACCTCCTAGGCATATCCCTCCATCTGCAACCAGTAGTAACGACGTACATGATGCCGTTAATTATCTCCATATCATTAACCATAAGCCCCCTACCTCTAACAGGCCTAGGAGGGAGAAGAGGCTTAATGAACCCCCATTCATAATCGCTAAGCTCACGAAACCCCATACAAAAACCATAATAATAAAAGCTTAAATATTTTGAAACCGCCTCTATATTAAGAGTATTCCACTTCTGTGTAACCTATCTCCCTCCTGAAGAAGTATTTACTACATTAAGGAAATCATTTTCTGAAATATCTATTTTTCTAGCTATTTCTATAGCTTCAGCTGCTATAACTTTATTGCAATAGAGAATAAGATTGTTTAGGAGCTTAACTTTTAGTCATGATCCTAAAGGCCCTAGGTAAAGATGTTTCTTCCCATTAATTCAAGTATGGGTTTAAACTTCTCGAAAGCTTCTCTATCTTCACCAACCATGAATGTTAATGTTTCCTCCTTAGCTCCCATAAGTCCACCACTTATAGGAGCATCTATTATTTTAACTCCAAACTTTAAATCTCCTCCACTATTTCGATACGTATTGAAGATGGTATAGCGTTATGAGTTACTACATATAAAGGTTCAGATACATTTCTTACTACTTCATTCTTAAAAGCATAGCATTTCTAACCTGATCATCATTTAAAACATACGTGAACATACTGCGATTCTCAATAACACTCTTTACTAATCCGTAAGCATACTCAATCCCTAATGAGTCTACATCATATCAATAGGTTCCTCACCCTTCCCCTCAATAATTCCTAGGTGGTAACTGTATTCCCCTAAACATATAAGCCAATATTCAATCTGATATTCATTTAAGCTATCTATACTACAATTAATAGTAAATATAATAAGTATGCTACTTTCTAAATAATATAGGTTGTGATGGATAATTAACTATGATTTGTACTCTTTAAAGTATGGTATTATTTTTTGACTATATGCTTCCATTACTTTTAGTCTGTCTGGTCCTGCATTTACCAGCATGAAGTGTGTTACTCCTGCTTTTACGTATTTCTCTATTTTACCTATAGCATCATCAACTGTTCCACATATACTGAAAGCTTCAATAACATCATCAGTTACATAGTTAGCAAGCTCCTCAAAATCCCTAATACCCTCCTCAGTAGGCATACACTTAGACATATAGTAGTTTTGAGGATATTTTTCAGGTAGATTTATTTTAAATCCTGCCTCTTCAATCTTCTTAGGCCATATTGCATACATGGATTTAATAGGTTTTGCTTTTAATGCATTTAATGCCTCATTATATTCATCAGCTATTGCTGTATATATCCATAGTCCTCTATCAATATCATTTATTGATCTATTAGCTTCCTCAGCTCCCTTCTTAACATCCTCAATGTTCCTCATGTATGTTTCAGGTGTTTCTCTTGTCGGTATCCATCCATCCCCTATTCTACCAGTTATTCTTCTTGTTTTTGGTGAGTTTGCAGCTATATATATTGGTATTGTTTTCTGTATTGGTTTTATCTGTAGGAATGCATTTTTTAATTTGAAGAATTCACCATTAAAATTGAAACTATCCATTGTCCACAATCCTCTTAAAACCTCAATATATTCAATCATCTTAGCTAATGGCTTCCTAAGCCAATCAAAGCCGAAGGGTTCAAGATTCATAGCTTCACCGATACCAAGCCCCAAACTAATCCTACCCTTAGAAAGATGATCAATTGTAGCGAGCTTCTGAGCAAAAACAGCTGGATGATATCTATGAATATCAGAAACAGCACTTCCCAAAGTAGCTTTAGAAGTATACGAGGCAGCAACAGCTAGAATACTCCATATTTCAGGAGTAGGTCCAGGCGGCATCATAAGTAGGTGGTCAGAAGCCCATATAGAGTCAAATCCTAAAAGCTCATTTCTCTGAGCTTCTTCAATTAAACTACTAATACTGGTTTTAACAGGTACTGGCAGAGCAATACCAAACCTAATTCTACACATATAAATTAAGTAGTTAACTATTATATAATTTTTACTGACTCATTCATGAGCTTGTAAACTTTAGCTTTATTTAAGACTTTCCTTTATTTATAATGAAAATATACCAAAGCTACTAAGTCTATTAGGATAATTGATTTGTATTGTTTATATATTTTGTCCATCTAGGATGGCTTCAGATATCCTAATCTTCATTATTGTAGAGTTATATTTACATTTGGTTTAGATTCTTAATCTATTTAAGTTTGATAAAGAGTTAAAATTGATTGTTGATGATATTGATGAGTGTAGATTCTAGAAGTAAAATTACGTATAGTGCTTTCAAGCCATTATTGAGAAAGATACCCTACATATGGACTTGAGCTACAAATACATTTACATATTTATCATTTCCTAAATTAAGCTATATACAGCTCTAGATGAGTATATATTGATGAACATTATAAAGCGACTGTAGAATACTAATTAAGCAAGGATATGGGATTTAAAGATTAAAAACTTAATGGGGAGAATAATTCAGTTAAGATAAAGCTGAATATTTGATAATTACATATCATGAAGAATAGATGTAATGGTGAGTATGTATTTATACTTATAAAGTCAATATCTTTCATGTTGAATAAAACATGAATGCAAAATAGAGGTAGTAAAACATGCTTAAGTTAACAAAGCCATTTTCTTAGTGGAAAAATTTATAAATATATTCTATAACTAATTATGTGGTTATTCCTGATTTTGAGTTAACTCAGGAACAGAAACTTTTGAAGCAAACCGCTCATGAATTCTCTATTAAATACTTTGCTCCTAAAGTTGCCTCTGAATATGAGAAGAAAAGAGAGTTTCCATGGGATCTCTATAGAAAAATGGCGGAGCAAGGATTTATAGGTATGACCTGGCCTCCAGAGTATGGCGGTCAGGGAGCAAGCTTTACTGAGCAGGTTATAGCACACTATGAGCTTATAAGGTATGGTGATCCATCACTAACAAATGCTGTTATAGCTGGATCATTTGGTTCTGATATGATAGCTCATTTTGGTACTCATGAACAGAAAGCTAAATGGCTTCCAAGAGTAGCCAAGGGAGAGATAACAAGTGCTGCATGTTTTACCGAGCCAGCAGGTGGAAGTGATATATCCCGTAAACTAGATACTCAAGCTGTTAAGGATGGAGATTACTGGATAATAAATGGAACTAAAACTTTCATAACGAATGCTACTACCGCATCATTCTTCATAACACTAGCCCAAACAGATCTTAATGTTCAACCATCATATAGAGGGCAGACAGAGTTCATTATTGAGAGACAGAATGGAATTGAAACAACAGCCTTTGAGGAAAAACTTGGATGGTTAGCATCACCAACAGGACAAGTAGTGTTTAATAATGTGAAGGTAAGAGATGATGATATACTTGGGGGACCGCAAAACCTTAATAGAGGCTTCTATATGGGTCTTATGTTTCTAGATCAGGCAAGAGCAGCTATAGGAGTAATAGCAGTAGCTACAGCTGAGCAAGCTCTTGAGAAAGCTATATCTTACAGTAAGGAGAGGAAAGCTTTCGGTAAACCTATAGCAGGATTTCAAGGATTAGGATTTAGACTTGTTGAAATGGCAACTAAAATAGAAGCTGCAAAATCCCTAGTTTGGAAGTCTGTAAAGATGGTTGAGAAGACTAGAGAGGATTTATCGTTTGCTGAGGAGTCAGTGAAGCTTGCCTCAATGGCTAAATGGTATAGTGCTAGGGTTGCTGTTGAGGCATGCGATCTACTTGTAGATGTTATGGCTGGCTATGGATATGTTGAAAGTGACGCTGAAAGATGGTATAGATTTGTTAAACAGCTTGAAATAGTTGAGGGAACTAAGGAAATACAGAAGAACACAATAGCTAGGATAATGCTTGGAAGAGAAATACTAAGAGCATACTAACCTATTTAACACAATGGTTACTACTACATTATCTTAAAATTATACATTTTTACATTGATTAGATAGCTTTGTTAAACTTTAGCTTTATTCAGGAACTTTCTCCTTATTTTGGTGAATTAAACAGATACGGTTTTTTATGTTTCCGATAGCTTATTTCCAGACTCGTCAAGTAACTCTACAAATACCCTTACTGGAGGTAAATATCCTAGAGTTTCAGAATCTAACTCTCTAACCACTACACTTATATCCCTAGCTGTAGGCCATAGGTTAAGATCTTTAACTATATTTAATGGTATAGCTAAAATCGGAGCTTCGGTTTCCGCACCAGCATTTGTTGATGATACGTTATAATTATGGTCTCTATGAGGAGGATTGTTTATGTTTAAGTCATTATTGAGGGAATTCTATACATTGGCTTATGATATTACAAATATACTTACATCTCTAACATTAGAAGATTAGAGTTATCTATGATTCTAATTTTATGAGTATATACTCAATATTATAAACACCATGTAGAATACTAATTAAGCAGATACAGTTTAAAATTAGAATTAATAGAAAGAATCATAACTAGAATAAATAAACTACTTGATAATTGCATACATGTATAAGTATAAGCACAATAATGAACATACATCTATCCTATGATCAATAATATAACTAACAAACATTGGTTAATAAGAAGATAAAACCAAGAACTCATAGAAACAAAACAGAAATAATAAACATACTTAAATTAACAATGCCCAATTAACCTATAGATAATTTCTTCTAGTTAAACTTTAAAGCTTATACATGCCGTATTGAATTGGCGATGTATGAAATCTTTATTTATTGGATTTTATTAATGCTTTAAATGAATACTTAAATGTTAGTAATAATAGAGTGTAAAATATTTGGGATTAATATTGAACTCATTGCAAAACTCTTAGGTATATTACTATGCATGCTACTTGTATGAATGCTTGGAATGTTGATGTTAGTTTTTCATATCTTATTGTTATTTTCTGAATGATTTATTCATGAGAAGAATCTTTTAACAGCACTTCTCATACTCCTATATGTCTTCTATCGAGTCTTCCACGTTTAGGCTTACTCCTCGGATTGATATCTATATTCGTTTTTATCTTCTTATACTTGAGGTATTCTATAATCCCTCTAGTATCGTATGCTGAACCTCCTATAGCCTCTCTAGTCTTACTCCTAGGTTTACCCCTACCATTCTTAAACCTCTATGAGTGGTATGAAGCGTTTAGAATCATACTAGTCGTCAGGATCAGTTTGAATGTTTAACCGTAGGGCTTCACATGATACAACTACATGTATCTTCGTATCCTTAATACGCTTATAACCATCAAGCCAACCGTCTCCTCCCTTTCCTAGTCCTAATAGTTGTACTATCAACAGCAACCATATCAAGACTTACCCATAGAGTATCCTTAGATATTAGGTTATCAAGTATATTCTTCCATACATTTAGCTTCACCCACTTTTAAGCCTCCTAAAAGCGTTAAGTAATATCCATACTTAACAAGCATATCTACCCACCTACAACCAGTAGTAAGCGTAAATATACTGTTCAATATTTCCTATCATCAACCCTAAGCCCACCAGTCCTAGCTCTAAGAGGAAGCAAAAACCTAATAAGCCCCTCACAATCACTAATCTCACGAAACTCCATACACAATATTAGGTAAGATTTAAATAGTTTTGCAATGAGTCCATTATGTAGGTTATGTTTGACTTTTTATCTTTAATGTAATCCTAATTATGATATGAATTGATGTTTAAGCTGTTTGATTAAGATTTATAAATAGGTATTGAAATACATGTAGACATTGAGTGTGATCGACAGATATGAAGGGATGGTATATACATACACTTTACGTACTTGCAAAGCTTGGTGCGATAGGTAGAGAGTTAAAAATAGATACTAAGACGTTTTCGAAATACCTTAATATCTCTCAGCAGACAGCCTCAAGGAGAATTATTGAGCTATATAAGGCTGGATATATTCAGAGAACACTATTAAAGAGGGGACAAGCTATAATACTAACCAGTAAGGCTATAGAGTTTTTAAGAGAGGTTTATACAGATCTTCACATGATATTTAACAATATTACTAATCTTCAGTTTGAGGGTATAGTATTTACTGGACTTGGAGAGGGAGCCTTCTATGTTTCTCTTCCATTTTATAAGCAGCAGTTTATAAGTAAGTTAGGTTTTGAACCTTATCCTGGTACTCTTAATTTAAGGCTTAGATCTATTGATGATGTTGCTAAGAGGAGGAGTTTAGAACTTCTCCCCTCCATCAATATAGAGGGTGGCTCAAATGGCTTAAGAACTTACGGCTCCGTAAAGTGCTATCATGCATTAATCAATAACTCAGTAAAAGCTGCTGTAATAATATGTTCCCGTACTCATTATGGCCCAGATGTTTTAGAGGTGCTTTCTCCTTTAAATCTTAGAAAGGAATTAAACCTACGTGATGGTGATATTGTGAGAATATCTGTTAATGTTAGGGATACAGTACTTTATAACGTTAATATATAATGGTTTATTCTCTAATATTTATAGAGATATTATATATAGGGTTTTAAAGATTTCAGGTATTGTAGAGCGTTTTTATTTCTTTTAGAGCTGATTTACATATTTCACTCCAGCTATATTTCCTTCTAACCAATGTGAAGTGCCATGAACTCATAAATATTTCTTCACCATTTCTAAGTAGAATTTCAATGTTTTCCTTAACCTCTCCTAGATTAACATTATTTTTTTCTATGAGTTTTCTAAGCCTATCTTTATTTATTGGCTGTTTAAACATTTGTAAATCACATAGATCTCTAACCATATCTTGAAGTATAATATTGGAATACTTACGAGATAGGGAGAGTAACTTACTTACTATTGAATACTCTATTGTTGATACTTTGCATCTTAAACGTAGTCTTGGTGCTTCAATTCTACTGATAAGTGAATCTACATCTACTTCGTAATACTCTCCTTCAAATCCTTTTCTTGAAAATCCTATTTCAATCCTTATCTCCTCTATGCATGGCATAAATCCCACCTCATCCTTTAAATCCATAAACCACTTGGAGAAGCTACTACTACTGGTATCAATATTGTATCTACTTTTAAGGTATGTTGGTAGATGTGTTCCAAATGTTACTGATGGAACAATACGTTTAAGCGATATGATATTTGGAAAGAAGTTTTTCTCTGTATCTAACGTAAACTCACCAATTCTAATTTCCCTTCCACTTATTTGAAGAATATTCATTAAATTCTCAATTTCCACGTTTAGGTCAAGTATATCCATTAATAGCTGTGCTTTCCCTTCAAGAGGTTCTAGAGCTGTAGCATCAATATCAAAGGAGAATCTTACACTATCCTTTATGAATACTCTATTTATTATTGATCCGCCCCCTGCAATAAGTATACGTGGAAAATAACTGAATAAAGTATACATTGTATCATAGAAGAGAATTTCTCTCTCCACGATTTCTAATCCAAGCTTCCATTCAAGTCCTTCAGCAATTCTTTTAAGTTCCTTAACATTGAATACATTGTGATTCCAGCAGCTAATAGGTTTAAACCAATCCATTCTACCATCCTCTTACTATCCTATCAGGTATTAGTACTCTAGGAACTCTAGAAGCTAGTAGAAACTCGAAAAACTTATCTCTACAATACTTTAACGGTTTAAACATATCTGTAGTATATGGAAAGCCTAATGACCTACCCGTAAGTAGTGTAAGCCAAACCCTATATTTAGCTTCATCACCCCACTCTTCAAGAGCCTTAATTAAAACATCATTATCTACATACCTATATAGTACAAGTAGAATTACTTCAATATTATTGTAGGGATCTAAATTGAAGAGAGCCGCTGAATCAGCTATTGCCTGCTCAACTATGGCTCTATTGTACGGTAGTATGTCGTCAGCAGGTATGTAGTAGGCTGAATCAATATTTCTTACAACAACATCAACTCTATAAATCCCCTTAAACCATTCTCTGATCTTGTATGCTTTCTCCTTCTCCATATTATCAACAATTAATAATAGTCCTTCAGGAATGACGAAGTCCATGATTAACCCCTTAACAGCAAACAATCCTGAAACATAGTATCTATTTAGGCTAGATATAGCTTCAATCAGGTTTTTACCAATAATAAACTCATAGCTATCTACTGTATTAATAAGATCTATTAGAGGCTTTATTAACGGTGACTCCATATTCAATACATAAATCCTATACTTACTCCTCTTAGGAAGGGGCTTTACCAGGCCAAGAACTACTAATTTCTGAACCTGTCTCCAAACCTCAACAACACTACAACCAGCCATAGATGCCAATATCCTAATCCCAATAGGTCTTCTAGCTTTCATCAGCGCTTTAATAATACGGAACTGAACACCGGTAAACATATGTTTACATTTATGAAAACATTATTTAAACTTATGCCCAGTAGTCATACAGTATAAACATTATCAGTATTTCAATGTATTCATTTTAAAGATTCTTATCATGGATTCTCTAAGAATTATGATTCCCGTTATTCTAAATGTTTCTTTATTGTAGTACTAGTGTTATTGTCATGTATATGTTAGCTTTTCGCTTTAGAATGTTCATCATACTTCATAGCATCCTCCTAGCAAGACCTCTAAACCTCTTAACTCCCTAATCATAATAGTATCCTTAATATATTCCTCCATCTTTCTAAAGCCATCTTTCAATAATAGATTCATACAACTAACTTAATAGCTCTCTTAGTATCATCTATCAGAATTTTTAGACTTATTTTTAACAATCTTTACAAGCTGAAAGCTTAGCAAAACCCTCTAAAATTTAGAAGAATAAATCAGAATGCTTAACTATCCTTTCTAAACTATTAAATTCCTCACTAACACATGTTTAAACCATTAATCTTTCATCTATCTTCTTAAATATTTCCTTACGGAAATATTTTTAGAACATGCTTATAATTCCTATGACCCCTAACTCTTGTAAAGCCATCTAGGATGATGAGTATCACAATCATTTAACAACTTCAAACAGCCTAAAGTAAACAATTTCACTTGAAGAAAATTGAGAATACTCATAATAAGGCTGGAAGGTAGCTATAAATATTTTATTAAAGAGAAAGAATGAAAATTATGTAGTTTTTGGTTTAAATAATATTACTGGATATCCATCCGGCTGTGTTTTAGATGTTATTTCTACTTTCATTCCTACTTTTACATTACTGATTTCTACCCCTTCAAGCCAACCCATGATTTTCACTCCTTCTAATGTTTTAGCTATAGCTATTATGTATGGTTTTTCGTAATGTGTAAATCCTTGTGGTTTAAGATGGGATTCAGTAAAAGTTTCTATTTCTCCCTCATTAGTTAGAGGGATCCATTCAAAGTTTGATTTTAAACATTTAGGGCAGTCAACTTGAGGTGGGAAATATACTTTACCGCAATCCTTACATTTTGTTGCATATATTTTCCCCTCATTTAAGCCATCCCAAAACTTCTTAGTTTTAATGATTGGAATATCATGTATGAAGTTTAGCGGTCTACTTTTTATTGACATTTTCTCACCTTTCAAGAATTGTTACGTAACAGTAATGTCCTGTTCCACCTACATTATGTGCTAATGCTATATTTCTCTTTAGTGGAACTTGTCTTCTCCCAGCTTCATTTCTTAACTGTTTTGTCAATTCATAAATCATAGAGCATCCAGTAGCGCCTAGTGGATGTCCCTTAGCTTTAAGTCCTCCATCAACGTTTACAGGTATTTTACCTCCTACATAGGTTTGCTCCTCATCTATTAATTTACCTCCCTCCCCCTTCTTACAGAATCCTAGGTCTTCGTAAGCCATTATTTCAGCTATTGTAAAGCAGTCATGAACAGTAGCTACATCAACATCTCCCGGCGTAATCTTAGCAATCCTATAAGCCATTTCAGCAGCTCTTACTGTAGCTCCTAATCCAACATAATCTGGCCTCCTAACAAGATTTGAAGTATCTGAACTGAATCCTATAGCTTTAATCCATATAGGATCCTCTACTTTAAACTCCCTCACTTTATCCTCAGATGATAATATGACTGCTGCAGCTCCATCACTTATAGGACAGCAATCATATAGCTTAAGAGGCCAACATACAACCCTAGATTTAAGAGCAGACTCCATATTTATTTCCTTTTGGAAGTGGGCTTTAGGATTCATAGCTCCATATTTATGAGCTTTTACAGCAACTTTAGCTAATTGCTCCTCTTTAGTTCCATATTTTGACATGTGTGCTGTAGCATATAAGGCATAATATCCTGCAAAGCTTGTACCAAACATATGGAATTCCCATAAGTAATTTCCACCTCTACCTCCTACAGCTGTTGAAGTTGGAGTATCTACCTCACACATTTTCTCTACACCTATAGCGATAGCTGTATCAACATATCCGGAAGCTATAGCATTATAAGCAGTAAATACAGCTGCGCTTCCGGTAGCACATGCAGCTTCAACTCTTATAGGTCCCTTACCATCAAGCCCGACATATTCATTTATAGGAACAGCAGGTAAAGCCTCATAAAGCCTTGTCCCTACAGATCCTACAACACTTAAATCTATATCTTTCTGAGTGATACCAGCATCTTCAAAAGCTTCTTTAACAGCTTCAAAAGCTATCTCCTGTATAAGAGCATCATTACGTACACCAAATTTAGAATTACCAACACCAATGATAGCTACTCTCCTCATAAATATCCAAACTAGAGAAATACTGAAACATATAAACTTAACTAAAGTTCGAAATGCCTCGTCAACTTTAAAAGTTTAAGTAGGGTGTTTTACCTAAATTATAGGTAATTATGACTTCTCTAGAAGAATAAATTTAACGAAACGGATGCTGTAGAAGAGAGTTTCATAAGCATAGATACATGCTATTATTATACCTAAATTCATGCTTTAACATACTTATCTCGATTCCTCGTATAGCATTAATGTAATAGTTTTGAGTAGTAAAGTTTTCTCATAAGTCTGTGTAGAAGAATCTAAATCTTAAGCAGGAATATAGACTTAAGAATGATTAGCTCTCATCACCAAATATGTTATAGTAATGGCTAAGCTATTCATTCCATGACTTATTGCTTCAGGTTAAATATGCTATTTTAATGTCTTAAACACTATGTAATGTTTATGGCTTAATCCACATTCTCTATTAGAGTAGCTACTCCTTGTCCCCCTCCTACACAGAGTGTTGCTACTCCGAGATTACCATTATGTATTTTTAGTATTCTAGCAAGTGTTCCAATAAGTCTAGCTCCAGTCATTCCTAATGGGTGGCCTATAGCTATTGCTCCTCCCTTAATATTCACTTTATTTGGATCTATTTTTAACTCCTTTACTGCATATAGAGTTACAACAGCGAATGCTTCATTAATTTCCCAATAGTCAATATCTTTAACTTTTAAGTTATATTTTGATAGAAGCTTTCTAGTTGCAGGTACAGGTCCTTTACCCATAACGCTTGGATCTACTCCAGCATAAGCGTATCCTTTAATTTTAGCTAGAGGCTTTAAGCCATATTTCTCCATTCTCTCTCTAGACATGAGGAGGACTGCTGCTGCTCCAGTATTTAGTGGTGAGGAATTTCCAGCATTTATAACTCCGCCAGGCTTGAATGCTGGTGGTAGGCTTAATATCTTCTCAACTGATGTATCAGACCTAATACTTAAATCCCTATCGATAACTTGTTTGGATCCATCTGGAAGAGTGATTTCTATGGGTATTATTTCATCTTTAAAGTATCCTTCACTATATGCCTTCCATGCAAGCATATGGCTTCTACAGCTCCACTCAGCCATTTCCCTAGCTGTAATTCCAGATTCCTCAGCAAGCTTCTCAGCTGTTAAACCCATGTTTAAAGCAATCCACCAGTCAAACCTCTTCTCAGCCTCAAATAGTTTAGGATCTATATCAACCCCTACACCTATAGGTAGTCTGGACATATGCTCATACCCACCTGCAATTATGGTATCAGATATTCCTAGAGCTATCTCCATGAAGCCTATGTTTATAGCTGTCATAGCTGAAGCACATTGTCTATCAACACCTATACCAGCAGTCTCAAAGGGTAATCCTGCACGTAGAGATATTAATCTACCACCATAACTCCACTGAACACCACCCATTCTTGCACTACCCATAATACATTCATCAACTTCTTGGGGATCAATTTTTGCTCTATTTATGAGCTCCTTTATAACAATAGCTGCAAGCTCATCAGGTCTAACATTATAGAAAACATCCCTTTCAGGTTGGTCACGATAGGTTCTAGAAATAGGTGTTCTTAAATATCCAACTATAAATACATCACGCATACAAACACCATCTAAATATAAAGTTAACAATATAAAAAATTTGCTTCTTAATAAGATTTTGTATCTGTTTTCTTTTAATGTTCTCTCTGAATGTTTTTCTTTAAGTGGAGAGAATTTACTTATGTTACTATATGAGTTGATGGTTTTTATTGTTGTATGTATACCTCTATGAGAGTTATAGTGATTGTTTAAATGATGTTTCTGTAGAACTTGTGAAGGATGTTAATGGTAATACTAATTGTTCCCCCATACTTTAGGCTTAGCCTTAAAGAATGGTTTACCTCATATTGTTCCTTCTAAGCTTACATAACTCATACTGTAGTTTAGGCAGCTTACTAACAGTAGCCTAACAATCATCCCTAAAGCTTAAAGATGCAGCATATTGGGTAGGAATGGTTAAGTTTAAGGAGCTATTGAGGTTGATGAGTTATATGTTAATGCAGGCTGAAAGACAGGAGAAATAGCAATACTAAGCATTTAGTTAGCTAAGAGTAGAGATACCTGAAGGAACAAATCATGAAGCTATAATAAGCCAAAAGTATTTGTTAGTAGATAAGAAATATGCTTCGTTAAGCAATGTTGAATCTGAACAACTACTAAAATAATAGTAGTATATTGAGAGCAGCTTAACAATACATCTCGGCAACTCCAGTTACGAGTCTAAGTAGCTGAATGTGAACATGAATATGTAAACTATTCTGAGACAAATAGGTTAAAGGCAACTACTGAGTCTGTCTGAAAACTCCATAGTTAATTAGTAGTTAACATATTAACCTATTAAGTCTTAGCAACATTTAAAGAGTTTTCAGATGAATTCACTAGATAACAATTGTGAAACTAGAACATCAATGATATACTATAGCTACAAATACATAGAGAAATATGTAAACAATATATGTCTATACCTAACAGTAAACTCATTGCAAAACCCTCAAGTATATTATTATGCATGCTACTTTTATGAATTCTAGGAATGTTGATGCTAGCCTTTCATATCTTATGGTTATTTTCTGAATGATGTTATCCATGAGAAGAACCTTTCAACAGCACTCCTCATGCTCTTATATGACTTCCTATCAAATCTATATGGTCCTCCACGTTTAGGCTTACTCCTTGGTTAACATCTATGTTCGCCTTTATTCCTCTACTCTTAAGATATGCTCTTATCTCCTTAGTATGCTAAGTTGCCTATAACCTCCTTAGGTCTGCCCAAGCCATGCTTAATCCTTATACCCTCAAGGAGCTTTACGAAGATTTGGAATCATGCTCATTACCTGGCCCTACTTGAACGTTTAAGGGTAGGGATTCAGGCGATACAAAAGCATGAATCTTTGCACCCTTAATATGCTTATATCCATCTAGCCTACAAGCCCCCTTCCTAGCCTTAATTGCTGTCAACAGCGACTTTATCTAGGCTTACCGTGAAATAACCTTTAGATATTAAGAAGTTAAGCATTTGCCTCCAAACACCTAGCTCCATCCACTTCTTAAGCCTCCTGAAGGCTGTTGAATAATGCCCATACTTAGTAGGCAATTCATCAGCAGCCGGTGACAAGCATATATAGAATACCATTTAATACTCGCCTATCATCAACCCTAGGCCTAACAGTCCTAGCTCTAGGAGGAAGTAAAGACTTAATAAACCCGCACTCACCATCACTAATCTCACGAAACTCCATGAAGAGAGAATAATGAAGAAAACTTAAATAGTTTGAATGAGAAATTAAAAAAAAGGAGTGAAGACTTCCTAATCCTAAAATTTTAAAGTCAAGCCGTTTTCAGTATATAGTGAATGATATACCTGAGGGTTTTGCAATGAGTTTAGTATTTAATGTATAGAAAATCAGTAAGGGCAAACTCAATAGCAGAAAATTAAAAATAATTTTACATAGTATAGAAGATACTACTATCTGTAAAATAAGAAATAGTTTAAAGCCAAAGTTGATAGGATATATTATTTTGAAGAAAACTTTATATACTATAAAAATTATAATATAAAGGGTGATTTCTGCTTTGAACCCTGTATCTAGGAAAGGTTTGATACTGATTGTTGTTGCTATTATCATTATTGCTGCCGGCTATCTAGGTTATATTTATACAGTACCAAAGCCTACAGTAGCTAAACCTGTAAAAATAGCTATATTGACTGATTTTACACTTCCAGTACTTAAGGGTCAAGGTGAAGCTTCAATACTTGCAATTGAAGATATTAATAAGACTGGCGGTATACTAGGTAGGAGAGTTGAGTATGTGTGGCTTAACACCATGAGGAAGGTTGATGTAGCTATTACAGCATATAGGAAAGCTCTTATTGAGGAGGGAGCGAAATACGTGGTTCTTGAGGGTGTTAGTGAGGAAATGCTAGCATTAATGGAAGAAGGGACGAAGCTATATTCTCAGTATCCACATATCCTCATGTATGTCGGCATGGCTTCTGAAGTTAGCCTTAAAATTATTAATGAGTATGATAAGTATAAATTTGCGTTCAGAATGTTTGATGTAGATTATGATGCTAATGTACGTCGGCCCTACGATTACTTCTTACATGCTAGAGATGTTCTTAAAGTTAGTAAAATAGCAATACTTATTGAAGATGCTGCATGGACATATGGTGCAAGAGAGGGATTTCAAGCAACAACTAAGCTTGGTGATGTTAAGCAAAAACCATTAAGGGAGCTTGCTAAAGAACTTGGTTTAGAAGTTGTTTATGAGGCTAAGATCGCTGTTGGTGAGAAAAATTTTGTTCCAATACTAGAAACTATAGCTGCTAGAGGTGCTCAATACATTTTCGCTATGACAAGCTGGTACACTGATTGTGTTACATTAACTAAGCAGTGGGCTACATCTGCTGCAGGAGATGCATACTTAGCATTGTATGGTGGTCCAAACCACTGGACTACATTCTGGGATTTAACTGGCGGTGCTGCACTTGGAGTAATATCAGGCGTATATGATATTGAAGATTTCCCACCAGTCTCACCATATACACAATCATTCATAAAAAAGATGCATGAAAAAGGTTTAAGAGTTGATATGAGCGCACACTATTACTATTCTCTAATCTACCATATTAAGGCTGCTATTGAGAAAGCTGGTGATCCTGATAATATAGATGCTGTTATTAAGGCATTAGAGGAAGTAGAGTTTAAGGGGCATACAATACTTTTAGCTCCAAAGGTATTTCTCGGTGAGAAAAGCCCAATATTCCATTCGTATCCTGCTTATGTAGGTTTCCTTTTCCAGTTCCAAGGAAAGGATAAAGTAGTAAATATTTCAGATCCGAATGATCCAATCCTACTTGAACGCTATCCGAAAGATCTTCTTGGAAAGTATTGCCATCCAGAGCTTGCAAAGCCACCTGCTGAATTAAGAAAGCAGGCTGGTTAAAGCAATGATTGAACTTATATATTTAACCATTATTTACACTTTTATTTTTGGTTCTCTATATTTAGGTATTGCATTAGGTTTTTCAATTATAACAGGAATTCTAAGAGTTTTCCACCTAGCTTATCCAGTATTATTCCTAATTGTAGCTTATGGTACTTGGCTGTTTTGGAGGGATTTAGGATTAACATTTATATTATCAATAGTATTATCGTTTATTTTAATAATTATTTTAACACCAATCCTCTACAGATTTGTAATAAGTAAGTTTATAGATGCTGAGGACTACTTGCTGACAGCGCTACTACTCATATTTCTATCAACTGAGGAAACTATTAATCTCATCTATCCTGAATGGAAGGGAGTCTACTTACCGACTCTTATATTACCTGGAACAGTTAATATTGGATTTGCAGCAGTTTCAGGACAGCTACTAATTACTGCTTTAATATCTACTATCATGGTTTTTTTCTATGTGATTTTCTTTGTTAAGACAAAAATAGGCCTTATTATGAGGGCTATAAGTCAAGACTACTTCGCATCAAAAATGTTAGGCATTAATTTCGATGTAATGTTTATAATTGCTATGATTGCCGGATCCATTCCTCCAGGTATAATAATCTTGCTTATATCCCCAGTATGGGCTTTAAACCCATTTATAGGGTGGACTTTGTTTATGTTTGGATTAATGGTTTCAGTACTTGGCGGTTTAGGTAATCTAAAGGGGACAATCATAGCTGCATACATAGTAGGTTCCATTCATGCCTTCATAGGCTTCCTAATCGATCCACGCCTAATGAATTTAGCATCCTTAATAGCTGTTGTCCTTATCCTAGTATTTAAACCTAAAGGTTTAGCAAGGGCTGAAACCATATGGTAATGAGGTTTGAGGAAAGAAGGGGAAGAATTATAATTCATTTTCTAAATAGATGGAGGTTTGAATGGGTTGTTGAACCTAGATATTGGAGGAACCCGATGATAGCTACTTTTCTATGGATTTGTATTCCACTTCTAATACCATTTACACCAAGTGGAGTTATAGGTATTGGTCCTATGGCTTTACTATCAACATTAATTCTAGCTAATGTAATAGCTATTAGTGCGCTTGCTCATTCTTTCCAAACTATAGGAACTGGTAGGGTTAACTTTGGACCGCACTTCTTTGTTGTTACTGGTGGCTATGTAGCAGCCCTCCTAAATAAAAGCTATGGTGTAGATCCAATTATAACCTTCCTATCTTCCTTCACTATTACTGCATTAATAGGACTTGTATTAAGTCCATTAACCGTAATAGCTAGAGGTATATACTTCACATTGATTACATTAATATTACCATCAATACTGCATGAATTCACTTACTGGCGTAGTGATATATTTGGTGCTGAAACAGGCATACCGGGAATTGCTAGATTAATATCTACAGGTAGCGTTATATATGACCTATACATATATTTCTACACATCATTCATAATAGTAGCTATAATTCTACTAGTAATTGATAAGATTCTCAGATCTAGATGGGGCTTCATACTTGGTGTTATTAATGAAGATGAAGATGTTGCCATCTCATTCGGGTTGAATATAGGAAGAATTAAGATGATTGTATTTACTATTACCTCTGGTGTCATGGGCATCTCTGGATGGTTTATAACTCATTACTACGGCTCCTTTACGGGAACGGTATGGCTTGAACCTTGGATGCTAATATTTATACTGCTAAGTAGTGTTCTTGGAGGTAAGGGTGCAATATATGGTACAGTTATAGGTGCATACTTTATAGTATTACTTAGAGAAGTTCTAAGAAGCTATCTTAGAGAAACTGCATTACTAGTATTATACATTATTCTACTTGTATTACTCTACTTACTACCTGAAGGATTATGGGGATTGTATAGGAGAAGGAGATATAGAGAATATATGCCTAGTGTCCGCATAAGGAGGAAGCTATAGGTAATATTGTATGCTCCAAGTTGATAGTTTGACTAAGAGGTTTGGAGGTATTACTGCTGTAAATAATGTTTCTTTACGGATTAGTAGAAATGAAATTGTCGGCCTCATAGGTCCAAACGGATCAGGCAAAACAACATTAGTAAACTTAATATCAGGATTTTATAAGCCGGATAGTGGAAGAGTAATTTTTGAGGGTATTGATATAACTGGGAAACGGGCAGATGAAAGAGTAAAGTTAGGCATAGCCCGTACATTTCAGATTCCTAAAGTAATAGGTAATATGACCGTGTTACAGAACGTAGTATATGCTGTTATTGGAAGTAAAAGGTTTAAAGAGAGGAAAATGACTTTAGCAGAAGCTGGTGAAGAAGCCTTATATTATTTAGATATAGTTAACCTACTAAGGAAGAGGGATATTCTCTGTAGAGATTTACCAATATATGAGCTACGTTTATTAGAGCTTGCTAGAGCTCTTGCATTAAATCCGAAGTTCATCATGGTCGATGAAGCTATGGCAGGTCTTAATCCAACAGAAGCAGACAATGTTGCAAAACTAATAGAGAGATTAAGGGAGGAATTTAATTTAACTATTGTATGGGTTGAACATGTTTTAAGGATTATTATGAAATCTGTTGAGAGAGTTGTAGTGATGAGTGAGGGAGAAGTTATCGCTGATGGTGTACCATATGAAATAGTAAGAAATATTGAGGTTATTAAGGCATATATAGGTGAAGAGATGATAAAAATATGATGCTAACAGTTGAGGATATTGAGGTTTGGTATGGTAAAATTAAGGCGTTATGGAATGTTTCCTTATGGATTAGTAGAAATGAAATTGTCGGCCTCATAGGTCCAAACGGATCAGGCAAAACAACAACGCTAAATACAATAATAGGTATTCTTAAGCCGAAAAGCGGTAAAATACTGTTTAATAGTGAGAGAATAGATGGTAAAGCTCCTCATGAAGTGATTAAAAAGGGATTATTTATAGTTCCAGAAGGGAGACGGATCTTCCCATTTCTAACAGTAGAGGAGAATCTACTTCTAGGATCAATACATGGAGTATATTGGAGAAGAAGATATGATACTCTTCAATTTGTTTACACATTGTTTCCACGATTAAAGGAGAGAAGAAGACAATTAGCTGGAACTTTAAGTGGTGGTGAGCAACAAATGCTTACAATAGCACGTGCTCTTATGTCAAGACCGAGCTTACTGTTAATTGATGAACCGAGCTTAGGTTTAGCTCCTAGAATAGTTATGGATTTATACAAGGTTATAAGGTCTCTAAGAGATGAACATAACATCACTATACTAATTGCTGATCAAAATGCACATAGAGTTCTAGATATAAGTGATAGAGTCTATATAATCGAGAACGGTAGAGTCGTTATGGAGGGGACCTATGATGATTTAAGAAGAGATAAAAGAATTAGGGAGGTGTATTTAGGAATATGAGTAATTACTTTGAGTACGTGGAAAAGCTTTTTAAGAGCGGGGAGAAACGTAGCCTTCCACTTAAGGGTATTAAAGTTATTGAGATAACACACTATATTTATGGGCCATGTGTAGGTATGGTTTTAGCTCAGTTTGGTGCTGAGGTTATTAAAATAGAGCCTCCGGGAGAAGGAGATAGACGTAGATATAGGGCAATATGGATGAGAATGTTTAAAAAAGCTGAACCTAACTTCCTAACGCTAAACTCAAACAAGTACTTTATAACTCTTGATACAAGAAATATTAAGGCACGTGAAATACTTTTCAAGCTTGTTGAGAAGGCAGATGTATTCATAGAGAATTTAAGAGCAGGACTTACTGATCAAATGGGTATTGGATATCTACATATTAGTAAGGTGAATCCAAGGATAATTTATGTAAGTTGTAGTGGATACGGTCAATATGGTCCCTTAAGTAGGGCACCTAGTTTTGATGTATCTGCTCAGGGAATTATAGGGTTAACTATGAAGAATGGATGGCCGGATGTGGATGAATTTTATAAGTTACCTGACTACTTTGGAGATTATTTTCCAGCTATGATTGCAGTTGCAGCAATACTAGCAGCACTATATTATAGGGAAAAAACTGGGAAGGGACAGTATATAGATATATCCCAGGCAGAATCCCTTCTTAGATTCTTCTACGATATTACATATCTAAGCATTACTGGAGAGGAGATAGGTAAAACCGGGAATATAGATCCTACGGCAATAGCTTCCGGAATATTTAATACTAGTGATGGAAGATTTGTAGCTATTGCAATTATGGATGAGGAACAGCTATCCGCTATTTCAAAGGCAATGAATACCGAGTTAACTAATCCATATAAAGGTAAACTTAGAAGTAAGGAATGTATAAATGAGTTAAATGATTTAATATTTCAATGGGTTTCTTCAAAAACTTTAGATGAAATTCTAAATTATGCTAAAACATACGGTTTTCCAGCTTCACCAGTTCTTACAGACGTTGAGATATATAAGGATCCATGGAGATGGGAGAGGGGAAGCATACTTGAATTTAACGATAGAATATACGGTAAAATACATATACCTGGTTCTGCAGTACATTTATCTGCAACGCCAGCTAAAATAAAATGGCTTGCAAGACCTGTTGGCTATCATAATAGGTTAATCCTTAAGAAGTGGCTTGGATATACAGATGAGGAAATAAGAATACTTGAAAAAGAAGGAGTTATAGGCTATTGGGATCAGGTTCCAGGTCCATGCCCACCAGCTACTTGGAATCCTGAAGATGACTCTGTATTTAAAGGTGAAGAAGATGAGCAAGAGAGATGAACTCTTAGCAAAACTGTTCAGTCTTGAAGGTAAACCATCAGTACTGGAGGGAATTAAAGTAGTAGAAATCTCTAAATCTAATCTTTCTGGATCAATGGTTGGTGCATTGCTTAAGGAGCTAGGCGCTGAAGTTTTAAAGATTGAGCCGCCAAATGGGGATCCTGCTAAAAACATTTCACCCTATGGCGTTAACATAGGAGGTATTGGAATACCTTACTTCATTGAGAACATAGGTAAAAAGATAATTTATTTAGATTTAGAACTGGAGGAGGAGAGGGAAAAGTTGAAAAAGCTTTTATTATCGTGTGATGTTGTAGTTGATGCTGTTAAACCCGGATATTTGGATTCTATTAAACTAGGGTATCAATACATTTCAAATGAGAACCCAAGAATTATATATGTAGCAATATCACCCTATGGACATTTTACAAGAAAAGCTGAAGAATTCTTTAATGTTCCGGATTCTGATTTAACTGCGCAAGCCTATAATGGATATCCATCAATCATAGGAGATCCACGTATAAAACCAATACCATTACGTGCAGGTATATGGGCTGCATGGATGATGGCAGCTATAAATGCAGTAATAGGAGTACTTTTAGCTTTATATGAGAGGTTAAGAAGTGGAAAGGGGCAATTTATAGATGTTGCTACTCATGATGCATTAGCTATAACACATAAGTTTCCAGTTCTAGTAGGCTTCCTATTTGGGAAATCAAGACCTGCATATGGCTTCTTAGACTACATAGTATATCCATTCTCTATTTTTAAAGCGAAAAACGGATACGTTAGCATAGCTACACCATTCGATACAGATTTTAGAGGATTACTTAAAATCATTAAGAGGTGGGATTTAGAGCCTGATTGGAAATACGGTATTGATAGATTATCTGATGATATAGATCGACTTGCTGAACTACATAAAGAAATATGTAAAGAAATAGCAAAATACTCTATTGAAGAACTTACTAGGAGAAGTGAATCACTAAGAAAGGGGCCGGCAAGACTTAGAAGATTAATAGGAGGACCAATCATAGTAAAAGCCTATACACTTAAGGAAGTTATTAATGAAAAACACTGGTATATTAGAAACTCACTTTTAAAAACAAGCATAGATAATAAAGATATAATTATTCCAAACTCACCATTCAAAATGTCTGAAACACCAGGTAGAATAACTATTCAGAAAAACAATCAAAGATTTTACTCTTAATAATAAAATAAATTCATCTAGAATACTAAGCTTTGTTAGAATAGCCTTAAATAATTGTATAATCACATTAATATTATGAATATCTTTCTTCATTTTTTAGGATAAAGAAGAGTAATGAACCCATCTATACCAATAGAGTTTCTAGTTATGTTTCTACAAGTTATTTTAAGCCTTACTATACCTCTATCACCTGTCTTCACTTCCTTCTTTTCAACAACTTCACATTCAGCATTAACTTCATCACCTGGCCTAACCGGTGATGTAAATTTCAAATCATTAATACCTAGCAAGGCAATGATATTATCAAATAATCCAAGTTGATAAAGAAGTCCTACAGCAACACTTAAAACTAGAAGTCCAGGCGCAATTCTTCCTTCAAATCCTCTCTTCCTAGCTACCTCATCACTTAGAAAAAGAGGATTTACAGCACCAGTAATTCCGGTAAATAAATCTATATCCGTAGAAGTTAATATTCGTGGTCTCGAAGTAAACTTATCTCCAATTTTAAAATCATCAAAGTAGAACATAACAATTAATTTTAGAGGAAAATATAAATTTATACCTCCTTTAATGTTCTGTCAACGTTAAATTTACATCATCTTATTACTCTCTTGTTAGGTCTTCATTTTATCCATTTTTACATTTTGATTCTTGGCGATGTGAGGTATTATCCAGTTGTAATATGTTACGTATACCATATTAGCTCCTAGCATAATCTAATGTTTTACATCTACTTATGTTTCTTCATAAATTCTCAAATACCTGTTAATCTCTTAGCATCTTACATCTATTCAATGTCTAAACATTAGCTGTATAATATTTAGATGATTTAGCAATAACATTTAACACTAAACCATTAGAATCTATATGTATCAAACCGCTATGTGGAAATGATGTATAGGCTATTTCCTACTTTTAAGTACAGTCCATACAGTAAATGAACCCTATATTCATCAATACATATTCCTAACCAATGGGATAATCAGTGATAGCTCATAAATCCATCTACATACTCATAACTATACCTAGCATATAAGATCTATTTTCCTCAAAACTACATGAGAAATAGTCTAATAAGACCTGAATACAAATATGAGTTACTTTCCTAATTCTATTAAGAAATCCATAACTACAAATCATATTAATACAGAGTAAGAACATTCCAAACAAACTTCTAAGGACAGTTTCTAGGCATCATACCAACTTTAAACTCAAGACTATCTTTATTCACTATGTTTATTGATAGTATTATCTCTCATATACATTATGTTGCTTACAATAGAATAGTTAAGCATTATTGTAGGTCATAACCACCTTAAAATTAAATAGATAGATTATTACTAAGCCATAATTATCCCATCTTAAAATCAATGCTCTATTTCTAGAGGCATTTTACCTAAGTTGATAGGACGAAATCTATTATCCTAAAAATTTATAAATTTGTAATGTACAATAGTGAGGGATTATAAATGAGTGTAAGCAGTAAAAAAACACTATCTATATTAATTGTGGTCTTCCTTATAGTTGGAGTTATTGTTGGATATTTTACTAGTAGTTTAACAGTATCTACAACTACGGTAACCATAGTTAGAACAGAGACAAAAACTATAACTGCTACCTCACCAATAATAACTCCTACAACACCTGTAACTATACCAACAACAGTTCCAGGTCCAAAAGCCTGGAGGCTAGGAACCACAGAGGCTGGTAGTGTAGGTTATGCTGTAGGGTCTCTGATAGCGGATGTTATTAGGAAATCTGTTCCCGGCATTGATATCTCAGTTTATCCTGTTGGTGGTTGGCCAGTTAATATAAAGGAGTTTGCTGCAGGAAACTTGGAGGTTGCATATACTGATCCAACATCAATGATTAGCGCTATGAATCGTGAAGCACCATTTGATACTCTTCCATCTGGTGCAGTAACACCTATACATACGATCCACGTATATACTAACACATTCCATATAGCTACTACACCTGAATTGAAGGAGAAGTATGGTTTAAACTCATGGAGAGATCTTAATGGTAGGAAAATAGCATTACTTACTGCGAAGTGGGCTTCACATGCATGGTATATGAAGGTATTCTCACTTATAGGTGTTAAGCCTACACATGTAGAGATCGATTTTGCTCTTCAAGGAGATGCTTTGAAGAGAGAGGATGTTGTTGCCATTGGGATTTGGACTGGTGCTGGAGTACCTGCACCCCAAGCTGCGGAGATATTAGCTAAGATGAAGCTTACAGTTATAAATCCTCTTCCTGAAGATATAGATAAGATTACTAAGGCAAAATATCCATTCAGCTGGGTTCCTGATCCTTTCGGTACTGGTGTGAAGGAGATTTTTGGATTAATTCTAGTAGGTGGCTGGCATACTCATCCAAAAGTTATACCTGAGGAAGCTGTTTATCTTATGATTAAGGGGATGATTAATGCTAAGGATGAGCTTAAAGCTAAACATGCGTACTTCTCAGAGTTTGCTAAAGATCCTATTGGATTTCAGGTGAAAGCAATCTCCTTATGGCCGGATCTACCTGTTCATCCTGGTTTAGCTAAGATTCTTAAGGAGCATGGTGCATGGAAGGATGAATGGAAAATTGCAGTCTAAATCAATCCTTAATTTTTTTAGTTATGGGTTTTCCATATTAATTTTCAGTATAATCCTACTATATATGGTTACAGCGTTTATAAGTGGCACACAGCTTGTATTTCAACTAGTACCCTTACTGTTATCACTATACTTTCTTAATGAATATAGAAGAAATAATACTCTATATCCGAGGTTAGGTAGAAAATTAAATGTTGTAATAGCATTTATATTTATCATATTTCCATTTCTTTCAGGTTTTTACTTAAATTTAGAGTTTTCAAGAATATTCTGGTTAACATCTACTGAATTCTCAATAATGGATTTAACTATTGGTCTTTTCATTCTTTTATTAGTGATGGAGTTTTCAAGAAGGATACATCCAGTTCTCTTCTATATAAATATATTCTTCTTTATATATGCGACTCCATTTATTGGTAGGCTATTACCTGAACCCTTCTTTCATCTAGGTCTTCCATATATTAGGTTTATTACATCAAACACGTTGGAAGGATTCGGTGTTTTCGGCTCATTATCTATAATTGGTGTTCAAACAGTATCTCCAATCCTAATTCTTATAGGACTACTTATAGGTTTTGGTATTCTTGAATCTATGGTTAAGCTAATTATTGGTTATGTAAGGTCTCCAAGACTTATACCTCAAATTAGTGTTATTAGCAGTGCTTGTGTAGGGACAGTTACTGGTAGTATAACGGCTAATGTAGCTACTACTGGGAGCTATACAATACCCTTAATGAAGAGAATAGGTATTCATCCAAACTATGCTGGAGCTATTGAGGTTTCATCTTCACTAGGCGGTATGATAATGCCTCCTATAATGGGTGTAGCAGCATTCGTTATGGCTGCAACAATAGGAGTTCCCTATTGGGAGGTAGCTACCCGTGCACTTATACCTGCAATCGTATATTATGCATCAGTAGGGTTATGTGTATACATAATTACTTCAAAATTTATTAAATCCACTAAAACAATAGATGTTAATAGGAGTCCTATTGAGAAAATAGTATTCATAAATTTCGGGGGATTTATTATTGCATTGGTAATGCTTGTATACTTTATAGGTTATTTACAATATGAGCTTCCAACAGCGTCCTATTACTCTATGATATCCTTTATAATCTATATCGTAGTGCTGAAAATAATATACGTAATTATTAAACATGGGAGCTTTAAGATTCTTCTATTAGAATTTGGGAAATCAATCTTGAATGGAATATGTCAGGGTGTAAATTCGGTTGTTGATGTTACACTTCTCCTTGCAACACTTGGAGTTATGATAAACATGATGACAGCTACTGGCTTAATACAGGATTTAAGCTGGACTCTAATTGATCTAGCTGAAGCATCCCCTCTACTACTAGTAGTTGCAGCCTACTTATTTGGAATTATTATTGGTCTCGGTATTCCACCAACAGCAACATATATTTCACTATCTATACTCTTCGTTCCAGCAATGGTTAAGGCAGGTTTTAATCTTTGGGCAGCTCACTTCTTCGCATTTATTCTTGCAGTAATTGCTGAATACTCACCACCAGCCTCTATAGCTGCTGCTGTTGCCTCTAAGATTTCGGAGGGATCATTCTATAGAACTATGTACAACTCAATCATAATCTCCTTACCAGTATTCCTATTTCCATTTGCATTTCTAGCTTTCCCAGAAGTCTTATCTATAAGTCTTTCAGGTTTACTCTACGGATTCCTTATCTTTACAGCATCCATAGGATTATCAATAAGATTTATAACATTCGGAATAAATATGAGTTCCCTAAAATCGATTATATTATGGATTTGCCCAGTTCTCGGGGTTTTAATTCTTATGAGTCCAGATATAACTATTAAGCTTGTAAGTGCACTATTAATAGTATTGATAGTGTCTTTCTCTCTAAGAAAGCTGTGAAGCTCTAATACTACTATGTTTTCTATACTAAACCATCCATGATTAAGCCTACTACAAGAACTTTAATAAGAAAGCCTATATTTACAGAGTTAATTACCGAAGTTTAAATACTCTCTGTTAGTAGCTAGAAAGGATGTAGCCTAGTTTAAGAGCTGAATGGGGGCTGTATCTTTTAATACACTATAACAGTAATTAAGCTGAAGTTAAGTCCGATAGAGTATAGATAGTGAAATATATGTTGCTGTTGTGGTGGGAAGTTTTCTATGCTTTGGCTTCACATCAAACCTTATGCTTTCAATCTTTTGAACCCAACGTCATACTGATACGTGGCTTAAATCAACGATCCGATAGACGTAAGCTATATCCCTATAGCTAAGCCCAGCCATGTATAGGATGTATGCTCTCAACTTCTTTAAGCGAAACCTTATCTGAAAACTCCTTTATCTCTAAGGGCTTTGAGAAGATTATCTACAAAAATCACCTCCAAGAGATAGCTTCCTAAAGCCTACTCAAAACCTAAAAGTAACAGTATCATGGTAAGTACTCAGAAACCTTAAATATAAAATGGATGATTTCAAAAATCTACTTTATAGTAGTAGGAATTAAATATCTATGAAGCTATGGTTTTCATGCCGTAAAGTAGGTTAATTAAATGCTAAAATTAGAGCTGCATTACTTAGATTAATAGGTGTTTAAGCTCGTAAACATCACATTATAGGTAAGATTTATATATTGGATTATTAAGTGACTATATCTAATAGTTTATGTAAGGTGTTTAGATGATTAAGTTTCACAGCTTTCTATCCTCAGTATTTCTAGATATTTGTGTGAAATGTGGGGTATGTAGGGATTCATGTCATGTATACTTAGAGACTGGTGATTTAGGTAAAAGTCCAGTTTATAGGTTAAGAGTTATGCAGAATATTGTTAAGGGTAAGAGTATTACTGAGGATTTTGAGTTCCTCAATATTTATGAGTGTACTCTCTGTGGTAGATGTATGGAGGTATGTCCATTCGGTATTTCAACTATTGATTTCTGGGAGTATTTAAGAGGCTATGTTTATAGTTTAGGTAGAAATCCTGAAAACTTGAACCTTATCACTAATAGTCTTCAAGAATTTAAGAATCCATACTCTATGATGGCTGAATCTAGATTTGATTGGATTGACTATTTAGGATTAGAAAACCCTCCAGTATCTAAGAAGGCTAATATTATCTACTTTGTTGGTTGTACCCCTGCATTTAAGGGAGTATGTCAAGAAATAGCTTATGCATCATCTCTACTACTTAATAAGCTAAATTTAAACTGGAGTTTTTTAGGTAATGATGAATGGTGTTGTGGAGCTCCCTGGATTATGGCTGGATCTGAGGAGAAAGCTGTAGAACACGCTAAACATAACGTTAAACTCATTGAGGATCTGAATGCTAATGAGGTTGTAACTACTTGTCCTTCATGTTATAGAATGCTTAAATGGAAATATCCATCTCTTCTAGGTAGGAAATTAGGTTTTAAAGTATTACATATTACTGAGCTTATAGTAGAGCATATTAATAACTTAAAGCCTCAAAGCCTAATTAACAGTACCGTAACCTATCATGATCCATGTGAACTTGGAAGACTTGGAGGAATAATTAGAAAGCCAAGATTAATTCTTAAAAAGTTCTCTAAAAGCTTTATTGAGCTTCCTACTCATGGTTTAAGTTCAGAGTGTTGTGGTGGTGGAGGACTACTTCAAGCAGTAGATAATGAGGTTAGAGTTAAAGTATCCCAGAAAAGAGTTAAGCAAGCCCTAAACATAGGAGCCAAGATCCTAGTTACTTCCTGTCCATCATGTAAAATGACTTTAAGAGACGGTGTATCAGCTCTTGAATCCGATCTAGAAGTTCTTGATTTAACAGAGTTTCTAATTAAAACATTGAATCTTTAAAGTAGTCTCTTGAAATTGGTTTTCATCACAGCTCTAAACATATATTATAAAACCAGCCCACTAGCAATCTTCGTACATCATATAGTCAGGAACTGTAAGCCATTATCCATTAGAATGAAGGACAATTTAAATATTTTCTAAATATTAGAATTTAAACTGGTTAGTTAATATTGGTTTAGCTGGGAAAGATTTAATAAATTCTTCACTCATATTTATATAAATGAGTGATGAAACCAAAAATAGATTAAAAGCTTTAAACTTCCTTTCAGAGTATTATGCTAGGTTATTAAAGGATATTGATGAGTATAGGCTAAGATCAGTTATTGAATTTCTAGAGTTAGGATTTTTTGAGGGTATTTCAGAATATTTAGGTATTAGTGTTGATGATAGTTATAGTATCGTTAAGAAATATGGTGAAACCATATCTGGATTTAGGGTTTTAAGTATTTTAAGAACTAAGGATATAAGAATTTTAGCAGAAAGGATTTTAAAGCTTATTTCAAGTTATCCTGTAACTGATGTTGGTAGATGTAGGGTTTTATCCATTACTCCTACATTGAATAGAAGTATTATTGAAGATAGACTTAAACTAGTTGATAATGGTTTAGAAATTCTTAAACGATTGAGAAATAGGGGATTGCTTTCAAGGGTTTTAAATATTCTTTCAAAAGCTAGATTTACTAAACCACCCCATGAAAAACCATTAGTTATAGCTACTTCAAGTAGGGAATACTATAATAACCTATCTAAAATGTTTAGTGTATTTCATAGAGTTGAACTTATAGATTCAAAGGATAAGTTTAAGCAGCTTATAAGCTTAAAGGAGCCTATAATATACGTTGGAGAAGAACCTATACATGAGCCTGGAGTTATAGCTTTCAATGAGCTTCCAAACCTAATCGATATTAATCCATCAATACTTATAAACTATTTTACTACTAGAAAACCTATTCTTGAATGCTTTATTGAACTTTACAGTTTAGTTGAAGGTTTTTCAGATGAAAACCTTATAAACCGTATATGTGAAGCTCTAAGCCTCGTTGATGAAGCTGAAAAGCAGTCTCCTCCAGACTTTAAGCAGATAATTGTTGAGTATGAGGAGAAGATAAATAATGAATTAAAGAAGCTTATCAGTACTAGTTCAACTATAGAGTTTAGAAAAGCTTTAGAATCCATGCTTTGGGATATTACTGGAAGACTAAAACTTACTGAGAATGAACGTAAGCTTTTATGGGAGGCTGCATTTGAAAGTTTTGAATTACCGTTTCAGTTTCATCCAGTAAAGATTAGAAGCTTAGAGATTCTATATGTGAAGAGAATGATGGAGAAGAAACATATGAAACTTAGAGAAATAGCCTTAAAGCTTAAATCCTATATTGATGATGTTGATGAAGCCTTAAAGAAGCTTTTCAGCCTTGACTTAGAGATAGCATTAGCGCTATTTACTGAGGAATATGGTTTAACGAAGCCCATTATAGGTAGTAGGGGGTTTGCATTTATAAATGGTAGAAACCTATTACTACAAGCTGAAGAGTTTAAGCTTGGATTAAAGCTTCAATCAGTATCCTATGCTTTAGGTGAAACGGATACTGTTAAGGTTAAGGATGCAACCCCTCTAAACATAGCTCTTCTAACAGGTGCTAACAGTGGAGGTAAAACAACACTTATTGAAACAATAGCAATAATACATATATTAACCCTACATGGACTACCTGTTCCAGCAGAAAAAGCTGAAGTATCGTTAATGCCTCTCTACATGTTTAAAAGGAAAACAGCTAAAAGAACTGGAAGTCTTGAAGCATCATTAAGATCAATGGGAAGAATGTTTAGTGATAGTAGAGCTAAACTAGTTTTAATAGATGAATTTGAAGCATTAACAGAACCTGGAGCTATGGGTAGGATAATAGCTTCAATAATAAACAATACTCCACCAAATACATACATGATCCTAGTGACACATCTAGCAGCTGAAATAACTCCTCATCTTCTAAGAAATGTAAGAATAGATGGAATAGTTGCTAAAGGGCTTGATGAAAAAGGTAACTTAATAGTTGATAGACAACCAATATTTAATAAGCTAGGCATAAGCACACCAGAACTAGTAGTTGAGAAACTAGCGTTAAAAGCAAGAAATAGAAAGATAAGGAAAACATATAGAAACATAGTAGATACAATAAGAGAGGGAATACGTCAAACACTCCTGAAATGGATTAAATAATCAATTCTTAAAATCCAATAGTAAGCAGTAATGTTTTGAATTAATCTTGTTGGAGTTACTAATTATTCAACGGCTTTGATTATGTTATCTCAATGATCTTAACTATTGCTTATAGCAATTCTATTTACTTTTATGCTATAGATTAACTAATAGAAGCTGAGTTCGTCTACAACATTTATTGAATCTGAAACTCATAATTAATTGGTAGTTAATTATTAACCTAATTAAGCTTTAACAATATTTAAGAGTTTTCAGATAAATTCATTGTTAAACTGGATAAGCTCATCCTCTATAATGGGATAAACTAGCATAAATAAACCTATAATGCTTCCACATTACGTCTTTGAAGCTTTAAACATGTACTTCATGAAACGTAAATAGGAGGATTATATATTGTTGGATAAATCGTTAAGTTAATCTTGAGATTGGAATTATTCAAAATAAACAAAGTTTTAATGGGGTTTACTAATTTTAAGCAGTTAAATTACCTAGTTAAGATAAAGAAAATAAACAAATCTTAAATTTTAAACCTATCTCTTAGAAAGAGTTATATAATGCTGTTTTTTAACTGTCTTGGTGACTCCATGAGTATTCAGGTTGTTATCTATGGTCTTGGCCCTATAGGTAGTTTAATAGCTAAGTATGTTACTATAAAGTCAGGTATTAGATTAATTGGAGGTATTGATATATCTCCAGATAAAGTAGGTAGAGATATAGGTGAAATTATAGGTTTAGGTAGAAGTTTAGGCATACAGGTTATTCATGAAGATAATGCTATGGATATTCTACGTGAAGCTGATGTTGTTCTACATTCAACAACTACATATCTTGACGAAATATATCCTCAAATTGTTAAATGTATTAAAGCTGGAGCAGATATTATCTCTACATCGGAAACCCTTGCTTATCCATGGTATAGATATCCTGAACTTGCATTCCTAATTGATGAAGCAGCAAAAAAGCAGAATGTTACAGTTCTCGGTACTGGTGTTAATCCGGGATTTATATTTGATACACTACCAGCATTTCTAAGTTCAGTATGCATTAATATAAATAAAATTCATATTGTTAGATCTATTAATGCATCAAGGAGAAGATATTCATTCCAGAAAAAGTACGGTTTAAGCATGACAGTACAGGAATTCCAGGAGAAAATATCTAAGGGAGAAATAACAGCCCATGTAGGATATGCAGAATCAATAATGCTCTTAGCCTCAATGCTAAACGTAAAGATAAATAAAATCGAGGAAGGACAAGAACCTATAGTAGCTGATAAATATATGGAAACCCAATACTTTAAAATCCAGCCAGGTCAAGTATGTGGTGTAAAAGGATATGGTGTAGGATATGTTAATGGTAGTGAATTCATAAGAATTGAACTACTAGCATCTACTGAAAGAGAAGATTATGATGAGGTTATAATTGATGGAGAGCCAAAGCTTAAATGGAGAAATGAATATGGAACAGCTGGTGATATAGCTACTGCAGCAATGGTTATTAATATGATACCTAAAGTATACAAATCTCCTCCTGGATTACTAACTATGAAGAATATGCTAACACCAACAGCAATTATTGGAAATTTTACTGAATGGTAGCAAGATCTACATCAACTTCAAACATATACACTCTACAATACCTATATGTATAGAAATTAGCATAATCACTCTGTTTAACCTATAAAGCAACTTTACAGACTAACATACAGTATTTCAGATAATCTCTCAGTTACAGTAAACCTCGATATAAGTCTAGAACTTACTCTGAATGAATTTATATTTAATCCTGAGAATACATTGAATCATCTATGAGCTTAAACCATTAACTATATGTGTTTTCGTATTTAAAGCTAATAGTATCTGTAGGAGACTTTGTTAACTTTAGATTTATTTGGGAGTTCGCCCCCTATTTATGGTGTGTTTATGGTTAAAGTTATCAAGTTTGTTAGGGAGAGAACTCCATTTACTTTAGTTGTTTATTGCTTATATATTTTCGTTCTTCTAGAATGGCTTCAGATATTTAGTTTATTGTTGTAGGAGTTATTCTATATTATCGTGGTTTATCTTAAGCTTCCTATTTGAATTCGATAGAAATATGTTAGGATTGTTATGGTTGATGATATTATTATAGGTATAGTCTAAGAGTATGGTTATGTATGTTGTTTTAAGCCGTTATTAGGAAGATTTTTATATATGGATTTACGATGTTTCAAATATACTTACATCATTGGCACTTCTTAAAAAGATTAAAGTTGTTTACGGCTCAAATATAATTGTATTGAGTGACGGAACACAATACTATAAGCATCATGTAAATATTGAATTTAAACATGATATAATTTAGAAATTAGAATTAATGGAGAATGAACATGTATTAATGCTTATAAAATCAATAGCATACATGATAAATGGAACATGAATTAATGAAAAGATAAAAGCTAAGGAATTCATAGAAACACAATACCAAAATAGAGGTAATAAACATGCCTAAGTTAACAAAGCCCCATAGGATTTAAAAATATTTATAAGTTAAGTCAAGTAGTAAGTATAGGTAGCCTGCATGGTGAAAGAGGCTGAAAAGGTTAGAATATTGTTGGAGGATGCTAGAGACTTTTTGAGAGAGGATTAAGAGAGCTTGAGGATAAAATACCTGAAGTTGAAAGACTTGGCTTTAGAGATAAATATGGTGCAAGAGAGAAATACCTACATGAAACAACGTTCTACAATGGAATTATAGATATTGAAATGTTGAAAATAGAAGTTGAAAAGGTTAGAAAACATATAGATGATATTGGAAGGATTATAACCTCTAAACAGCTGTAGAATTCTTAATGTTTAGATTTCCTATTGTTTATGATCCCTAAAATTATAAGTAGAGCTTAATTGAATCTCTATGCTCTCCTAATTAGGAGATGATGGATTAGGAATTATCCTATATAACTACTTATTAAGTAGCCTAAACTAATTACTATAATAGACTGTAACTTGACAATTACTACTAGAATAATTGATTTAGCTCTAAATTTAAAATGATATTAGCTGTAAACTTTAAAGTATAGATATTCTGATTTTATGAGTTTTATGTAAAGCTTAAAATTCCACTATACTATTTCTTATGGTGATATTAATGAAGGTAATAGATCTTTTCTGCGGAGCTGGTGGATTTAGTTGTGGTTTTGCTCTTGAAGGATTTGATATCGTATATGGTGTTGATAGCTTAAAGATTGTAGCTGAAACCTTTAGTAGGAATTTTCCTAAGGCCTATGTGGTTAATGATGATATTAAGAATATTGGGTTTGAAGACATTTTAAGTGTTGTATCTGATATTGATGTTGTAATTGGTGGGCCTCCATGCGAGCCCTTTACAGAAGCTAATGTTAAGCGTATGAGGAACCCGATTGATAGGCTATATAGTGATCCTATAGGTCAGCTTGTTCTCCATTTTATTAGAATTGTTGGTGATATTAAGCCTAAAGTATTCATAATGGAGAATGTTCCACAGATAATCGATGGAGAGCTTAAAGAATCATTAATACAGGAGTTTAAAAGGGTTGGATATGAGGATGTTTACTTCAATATTTTAAGAGCTGAACGTTACGGTACTCCATCAATAAGAAGAAGAATATTCATATCCAATATACCGTTAAATCCTAAACGTCGAAAGCCTATGGTTGTCATTGATGCTATTAAGGATCTTCCAGCACCAAGTCTAGATCCTGAAATTCCAAATCATGTATTTGTTCCAGTAACACATAGAAAAGAGGGAAGAATAGCTAGGCTTAGATGGTGTGATGCACTAGTACATTTTAGAGGAGCTAGAGGAATCCATAAAAATTGGATTAGGCTTCACCCATATAGATTAGCACCAACAGTTATGGGGAATTCAAGATTTATACATCCGTTTGAAAACCGTTTACTTACACCTAGAGAACATGCAAGACTAATGGGTTTCCCAGATACCCACATATTCCTTGGAAGTGTGGAGATGCAGTATAACATGATTGGTGAAGCTGTTCCACCTCCTTTAGCAAGAGCTATAGCTATTGAAACTAAGAGATGGATTAAAGAACACTAGACTACATGATAATTAGAATTGGTTGAAATTGTTCATTTCTATAACTCCTATAGGATTATCTCTTAACAAAACTTTAATTACTTGTAGGGTACTCATAAAACTGAGTAACTCCCACTTTATGTCAATTATATTGCTAGATACAGTACTTCCACTACTCTAAATGTATTCAGCTACCAGTTCAGCTACTTGTTTAGGTGTTTCAGCTACTTTTACTCCCGCTTCTCTTAATGCTTTTATCTTGCTTTCAGCTGATCCTGTTCCCATCGATATTATTGCTCCAGCATGCCCCATCCTCTTGCCTGGAGGTGCTGTTCTACCGGCTATGTATGCTACTATTGGTTTTCTAATCTGTCTATCTACTATGTGTTTTGCTAGTCTCTCCTCCATGTCCCCTCCGATTTCCCCTATTACTACGATAATATCTGTATCCTTATCTGCTTCAAACATATCTACTACTTCTATAAAGTTTAATCCTGTTATAGGATCTCCCCCAATACCTAAAACTGTTGATTGTCCAACTCCTCTTCTTGTTAGTGCTTCAGCTATTTCATACGTTAAGGTTCCACTTCTCGATACAATACCTACCCTTCCAGGTTTAAAGGCTTTTACAGGTAGAATTCCTATTTTACACTGTCCAGGTGTAATTATACCTGGACAGTTTGGACCTACTATATGTACTCCTCTAGATTTTGCATAGTTTACGAATTTTAGCGTTTCATGTACTGGTATTCCTTCAGTTATAACTACAATAAGTTTTAATCCTCCATCTATAGCTTCATATACTGCATCAGAAGCATATCGGGCAGGTACAAATATTATTGATGTGTTTATCTCACTATGGTTCTTTAAAGCCTCCTCAATAGAATCATATACTGGTACTCCATGTATTTGCTGTCCACTTTTACCAGGTGAAACCCCAGCAATAATTTTACTACCATATTCAAGCATAAGTTTTGTATGGAATGCTCCTTCACGTCCAGTAATTCCTTGAACAACTATATATGTATTTTTATTAGCTAGAATAGCCATCTAACCACTCTTTAAGATATTTATGATGTATTTTGCTGCTTCATCAGCGTCTGTAAATGTATTTATTCCATATTCACTAAGTATTCTCCTCCCCTCCTCCTCATTTGTACCTACAAGCCTAACAGCTATAGGCTTCCATACTCCTATATTCTTTATACTCTCTACAATACCTCTTGCAACTTCATCACATCTCGTAATACCTCCAAATATATTTATAAATAATGCTTTTACTCTTGGATGTTCAAGTATGAGTTTAATCCCCTCTCTAAACACTTCAGATCTAGCTCCTCCACCTACATCAAGAAAGTTTGCAGGTTTTCCTCCGTAAACATACACTAAATCCATTGTAGCCATAGTTAAACCAGCTCCATTCCCTATAATACCTATATCTCCATCAAGCTCAACATAGTTTAAACCAAGCATTCTAGCTTTAAACTCCGTCTCTGACAAGTCTCTTATCTCTTTAGCTTTCCCACTAAATTCAGGAAGTTTAAATAATGCATTATCGTCAATTATTACTTTAGCATCGAGAGCTAAAAGTTTTTCATCACTAGTAACCACAAGAGGATTAACCTCAACAAGTTCAGCTGAATAATCTATAAATAGCCTATATAGGTTTCTAGCTATATCCATAAATGATGTTTGAAGACTTGGAGGTATATTAAGTTTCTTCGCAATAGATCTTACCTCATAGTCTCTTAGCCCTTTTACAGGATCTATAAGCTTCCTTATAATTTTCTCAGGTGATCTAGCAGCTACTTCCTCAATATCTACCCCACCTTCCATACTGGAGAGAACTAGATATGATCTATGAAATCTATCAATAGTAATGCTAAAGTAGAGTTCTCTTAAAATGTTTACAGCCTCTTCAACTAAGATTGCCTTAATAGCTTCATTCTTAATCTTCATCTTAAACATTATATTTGCTTCTCTTACAGCTTCCTCAATACTGGAAATCTTAACAATTCCTCCAGCCTTACCGCGACCGCCAGCAAGTACCTGAGCCTTCAAAACAGCAGGTAAACCTGAGACTTCAATAGCTTTCAAAACATCCCCTATGGAAAACGCTACGCTTCCTCTAGGAGTTTTAACACAATATCTTGCAAAAAGCTCCTTAGACTCATACTCGTAGAGCTTCATAGACATCCAAACCAAAAACATAAATAAAAATCTATCTGATAAACAATATACTCTGTTCAAATAAGTTAAGGCTTAGATTAAAATCAAAAAGTAAACTCTACGGCTTAATACTTGTATTTTGAAGCATACAATATCGTAGGATTCCGTATTTATGTAAACTTGAATTTACAAATTCGAAATTAAGCTGTAAATCTTAGATTTCAGTTTACTATCTGCTTAAAAGGATGTAGCAACTTAATTTTATCTTATTAGGTTATTGTAGTGTAAAGGCTTGTTTAAGAAGGAAGCTATAATATGTTAGGTTGCTCTATCCGCTTAAAGTCTGCTAAGCGATAAGTTTAAGTATCTTCATGTATTCACCGTTATGGTTAGTATGGATGATCGTCTCCTATTGATTCCAGGTCCAACAATGGTTAGTTCACGTGTTTTAAGAGCTATGAGTAAACAAGTTGATTCTCATCTACATTTAGAGTTTAACACTGTTCTTAAAAGCGTAGTAGACGACTTAAAGAAGCTTTCAGAATCCTCTGAAGTTTTCGTTATAACTGGTTCAGGTACTCTTGCACAGGAAATTAGTATTGCAAATATTATTGAGCCAGGTGATAAGGTTTTATGTTTTACTAATGGTTTTTTTGGAGGTAGATTTTCTGAAATTGTTAGGAGACATGGTGGTAAACCTAAAGTTTTTGAGGCTCCTTTAGGTTCAGCTATTAAGCCTGAAGATGTTAAAAAGGCTTTAAAAGAGGATAATTTTAAAGCTGTTACTATAGCTCATATTGAAACATCAACAGCTGTTAAATCACCTATAAGGGAAATCGGTGAAGTTGTAGCTGAGAGTGGAGCATACTATATTGTTGATGCTGTATGTTCTTTTGGAGGTGTTGAGGTTAGAACAGAGAGCTGGAATATTGATGTATTATGTACATGCTCCCAGAAGTGTCTCGCAGCTCCACCTGGACTAGCAATTATAGGGTTAAGTAGAAGAGCTTTAGAATATCTTGAAAGGAGGGAGACACCTATCAGCATGTTCTACGGCGATCTTAAGGGATGGCTTCCAATAATGCGTAACCCATTAGATATTAAGTACTGGGCTACTCCACCTATAAACCTCATATATGCTTTAAGGGAAGCTTTAAATCAAATATTTGATGAAGGTATTGAGAAAAGATTTGAGAGACATAGAATTCTAGGAGAAGCCTTTAGAAAATCCATGGAGGCTTTAGGCTTTAAGCTTGTAGCTGAAAGGGGATATGAAGCGGATACAGTAACAGCTCTATATTATCCTGAGGGAATTGACGATGTTAAATTTAGAAACTTAGTTGCTGAAAGAGATATCCTCATATCTCCAGGATTTGGACCATTACGTGGGAAAACATTTAGAGTTGGACATATGGGCAATATAAATCCAAACGACCTCATAGCAGCAATATCAGCAATAGAATATGCTCTCTTAAAACTAGGATTTAAAGTTGAGCTAGGTATAGGAGTAAAGGAATTCAACGAATCCATAAATAACCATTATTTTACAAGGCAGCTTAATAAGAAAGCCTAAATTCAATTCTGGAATGATGTTGAAGTTTAATAGTGAATCTAAATTTTAGATTTTAAGCAAGCCATTACGAAAGCTAAAAGACTATATTGAAACTACGATGTACTCAGCAATTGTAGACTACATGTCCACAATGATGGTTGAAATAGATAAAACTTAATATGATGAAGCCACATAGCTGAAACCAATAATCCTAGCTATGAAGAGTATTATTCACTTGTAAACAACTTCATAATCTTGAAAAGATTTAAAATTGAGAAGCTATTCTATTAGTAGGAAGGAAATGTTAACTTCAGAAGAGATAATGAAGAAAATAATAGAAAACATGGATAAAATTAAGGGATTTGGAGTTAAAAGGATAGGTCTATTTGGATCACATGTAGGAAAGGAGCAGAAAGTAGAAAGTGATATAGATATAGTTTGGGATGTTGTTAAAAATGAAATTCCAATATTGAAAGCAGTATTTCAAGGTTACTATTAGAATTGAAGTAAAAATGGAGTATACATGTTTTACATAAAATCCCACAAGAAAGCCTAAAGTTTCTGGATGAAATGATATTGACAAGCTATAAGCTCCATAAGGTTTACTACTGCTAACTCAACAGTTTCCCTTAAACTAACCGTTAACTTTAATTTTATGTATTTAACAGTTAAACGTATGATTAAAAATTTTAAAGAAATGGTTTTAAATAGGATAAGTATTGATGAAATAACTAGTTTATTAAGGAAATGGGTTAGTATTCCTAGTAGAAATCCTCCAGGTGAAGAAAGAAATCTTGCATTAGCTATTACTGAACAGCTTAGAAACTGGGGGTTTGAAGTTGAACTTCATGAAGCCTTACCTAATCGCCCCAATGTTATCGCATATCTTAGAGGTGAAATTGGTAGGCCGAAACTTATTTTTAACGGTCATATAGATACCGTTCCTGAAGGAAATGTTTCCAGCTGGACATATAATCCATTTGAAGGTGTTGTTGTAGGAAATCGCTTATACGGTAGGGGTGCAGGAGACCAGAAGGGAGGCTTAGTTGCATTCACAATAGCTGCTAAAGCAATTAAGGAGGCTAACATAAAGCTTAAAGGCGATCTAGTATTAACCTATGCTGCAGGTGAAGAAACAAACGAGCCTGGAACTAAGTCAATCCTTATAGATAAAGGAGTTAAAGGTGATTGGGGTATAGTTACTGAGCCTACAAGTCTTAAAATAGCTACTGCTGAGAACGGTCTTGCATGGTTTGAAGTATTAATTAAAGGTAGGGCAGCACATGCAAGCAAGCCTGAAGTAGGTATTAATGCTATAAGTAAAGCAGCTAAATTCATTAGGGAAATTGAAACATACAATGAAGCAATTAAGAGAAGAACTCATAGATTAATAGGATACTCAAAGTGTTCAGTTACGGTTATTCAAGGAGGCTTAAAAGAAAACATTATACCAGATCTATGTAGAGTAGTTATTGATAGAAGAATAATTCCAAGTGAAACAATTGAAAACTGTATCTTAGAGATTAAAGAAATACTAGACCGTATAAAAAGCTCAGATCCAGAATTTAACTATGATCTTAAAGTTATGAAATTTTCAGAACCAGCAGAAATACCAATAGACTCCGAAATATATAAAGCTTTAGCGAGAAGCCTTAGGGAAGTTGGTGTAGAGCCTGAACCATGGGGTACACCATACACATGTGATGTTAGAAACTTCATTAATGATGCTAAAATACCTGCTGTAACCTTCGGTCCTGGAAACATTGAAAACTGCCACTGCATTGATGAATGGATAGATCTAAACGAAGTATTAACGGCATCAAAAGCCCTAGCATTAACAGCACTAAACCTATTAACATAACACTTAATATTAACCTAAAACATAATCTATTTACCTCAGCTAAACCACTAATTAATACTGCAATCTAGATAAGAGGATTACGTTTATTAACCCTAAATAAAAACGTGAAAGGTGCCTTAGAACTGAGAGGTGGGGAAGGAGCGTTGTTCTAATGGTTATAGATGCATCCTTCACTTCAATAGGCTTAAACTATTTTACAGCGTTGTTCCAAAGGTTGAGGAATTTAACAAGAAGTTTGTTGAAAATGGGAGGATAAAAATCTTAAAGAACTTGCTGAAGCTGACATTAATGAGTTAAGAAAGATATGGAAAAATAAAAGGTCATGGGTTATCGCTGAAGAAATCGCTTCTTATTTGACGACTCTAAGCGAAGACGGCAAAAAAGCTCTAAGAACTTGGGCGAGAAACGCGAAACTTGAAAGTTGGAGGGAAGACCCTATTGGAAGAATTAAAGGAGTTGGCTTAATAACTTTCCAATACTTGAGGATGATGGGAAGGCATAGATACGGTAATGCCAGATAAAATTGTTAAGAGAGTGATAAATGAGATTTTGGTTAAGGCTGGATTGGAGCCTGTAAATGATGATATGGAATTTATCAAGAAAGCCGAGGAAGTTGCTTTGAGTTGCGGATACAAGCCTATAGAGCTTTGCTGGATGACGTGGCTTATTCAGCCTGAAGGAAGAATGATGAGGATGGAGAAGTATTTAAACATACTTTCAAAGATCTAGTTTAGATAATTGTTGTATAATCTGCCCTTTAATTTCTTCACTAAATTCTGTTGTCATGAAGGTTCCTCTCCACGAATGCAGAAATCTTTTATCTTTAATTATCGGCAGTATAGATTTTCTAAGCTTCTCTCTAAACACTTCCGGATATGGTATTATTTCCTTAACTCTTTCTTCTAATCTTTCAGGTAATCCGTTCTTCCATACTAATGCTGCTATATCCTTAGCATCGCTCACTCTACCTGAAACGACTTTAAGTATTAAATAATCCGTATAACTTGGAACCCTCACTTCTATTTCTCTATCAGCTATCCCGATCTTTGTCCTCCATGAGTTTAAAACAAACATTTCATCTATTTTTACTACATCCTTTTCAGCCCTTCCAGTTACTTCCCCCTCCATAAAATCCAGAGAAACTCTTACATGCCTTCTTCCAATTTTTATAAGCTTGATACATCTCATGTATCCAGAACTGTCTTTCTTTTCAAAGGTTTCGATTAAAAACTCTTCAGCAAGCCATTTCTTCACCTCATCTAAATGCCAATTTTCTTTCCTTAACGCAAAATCGCAATCTCTAGTTGACCTTACAAATGGAATGAAGGCTCTTAGATCATATCCTCCTATTAAAATGAGTTTAGGCTTCTCAAAACCTTTTGACTTCTCAGACAGAAATTCTATTAGATTAGCAACCTCTTTCTCCCTTGCTCTTACCATCTCAACGTATTTAGCCAAGTTCAACCACTTTTTCCACAGCTTCCTCTATCTCACGTTTAACATATTCATCTCTTAACTTAGGCTTCCTCACATTAAACATCTCTTCTCTAGTCAACTTATTGATTAAATGACACCCATACCCTAAGGCTTGTCTAACTCTAATCTTTGTTCCACGAATCCTCTTCCAGTAACTTTGTTTAAGCAACTTTTCTAACTTTATTCCATCTCTATTGGAATATAATATTGCAAAAGCATCCATGAAAGCCCATCTCTGCATACACTCAATTATCGTTTCATCCATATCCTCAACAAATAACTTTCCAGCTTTTCTATAGTTTGTTGGCTTAGCTGAGTATTCTACCTGAACCCTCCATCCCTTCTTCCTTGCGAACTCTGCCAACGCTTTTCCATAAGACCTATCCGAAACTTTTAACGAGTAGGCATCCCTATGAATGAAGTCATTGTTCCATAAGGAAGCAGCTGTTTGACATGAAATTATCTTAAAGCCTTTATCCTTTTCAAAGAAATCCCAAGCATCCTTAATATCATCGGGAACCCAATACCAACCCCACCTAACCCTCTCAACCAATCCTGCTCTAGCTAATTTACTCAAGTATTCCTTAGCGTGCGGCTCAGTCTTCTCTATATCCTTAACTTTAACCAAGCAACCAGCATATCTTTCCCTTAACCTTTCATTGAAGCGTTTTAAGTAGTCCTCCACGAAGTTCACCTTTATTTATTATTTGGCAAAGCTTATATTTAAATATTCACCTTTTTAAAATATTTGGCAAAAAGTTAACGGCAATTTCTCTTTCAATAAAACTCATTCTCACTAGCGGCATTCTTCTTTCATGGCTTATGGAGTTATCAGTAAAGCAATAAGAAAACAAGAAGAATTATCGCTTAAGTAAGCTTGGCTTAGACTGTAAAGTTGAAGATTCGGTTTTTATTTTGAATCATTACGTACTTCAATTCTAAAAGTTGATTTATACTATGTTTTAAACGAATAAGTTACAGATATGATTTGGATCAATCAGAAATAAATACTTAACGATTAAAAATGTTTATGGTTTAGATTTGACTGAAACCGAGGAGGCTTGCTATTAGATGTAGAGAAAGAAGACGCAGTTAGAAATTGGATTATTTAACATATGAAAGAGACGGAACTTTTAAACGCAGAAGAAGATTCTATTTGGTATTTTTGTTACCGAAGCCTAACTACGTTGTCGAAATGGAGAGAAGCTATGAAGTACATTTACCTAGGCAAATGAGAATAGATTATATGTTTAAACATTGGTACAAGCGTATCTGTAGAAGAATAAGACAATTAGAGCTTTGTGGCTTAATTTGATTTTCTGGTTTATTGAATCTTTAGTTTATGGATTGGAGGGTTGTTGATGAGTGTTTGATTAGGCGTGGTGAGCTTCTTCTTAGCCTGGAATTTCTGAAGGCTATGATGTTGAGCTTACGGCTTTGAATCGTGGTAAGGTAGGTCATCCCTTCAAGATTACCGTTAGGTATGTTGAATTCCTTATGGTTGTACGTTATCTCTTCTCAATGCCT
>JAWBQF010000012.1:0-69739 GCA_038845975.1 Methanomethylicia archaeon | reverse complement strand
GTTCTAATATAGTTTATTAAGTGATGGAGCTCAATATTATAAAGCATCATGTAAAATATTAAAATTAAAACATGATATAGTTTAGAGGTTAAGAATCTAATGGAGAGAATAATACAATACATTAAGGATAGAACTAAGCTATTCGATAATTATATACCATGCATGAAGGATAGATGTGATGGTGAACATGCATTAATGCTTATAAAATCAATAATATACATACTAAACAAACATGGATTAACAGGAAAATAAAAGCTAAGAATTCATAGAAAACATAATACCAAAATAGAGGTAATAAACATGCTTAAGTTAACAAAGCCAGCATCTTAGTAGAAATATTTATATATTAGGGCATTTTATGGATTTATGTTTGAGGATCTTAGAAATTGGCAAAGTTTTAATTTTGAGGATATTAGGAGGTGGCATATTCAGCAGGTTGTTGATAAAGTTATTAAAGCTCTGGAAGGTAATGGATTTAAAGCCTATTTTGCTAGGTCTAGGGATGAAGCTTTAAAAATAGTTTTAGATTTAATCCCGCAGAATGCTGTTGTAGGTGTAGGCGGCTCAGTTACTATTCGTGAAATCGGGGTATTAGATGCTTTATTGAAGAGAGGGAATAAAGTAGTTCATCACTGGATTGAAAACTTATCATGGGAGGAAAGCTTCCAAATCAGGAGGCAGGAACTGATTTCAGATGTTTTTCTCTGTAGTACTAATGCTTTAACTCTTGACGGGGTACTGGTTAATGTTGATCATGGTGGAAATAGAGTTGCAGCAATGATTTTCGGACCTAGAAAAACAATAATAGTTTTAGGAGTAAATAAGATCGTTAAAGACCTTGATGAAGCACTATGGAGAATTAGAAATATTGCTACATCTACAACCTGTAAACGTCTAGGATTAAAAACACCATGTGCTACAACAGGTCTATGTCAAGGATGTAAGTATCCAGTAAAAGCATGTAGTGCAATAACAATAATTGAAGATAAACCAACTTTTGCAGATATACATGTAATCATAGTAGGAGAATCGTTAGGCTTTTAAATACATAAGCTAATAAGTTAGAGATTTATTAAACAATCCCGAAATAGATGGATATACTTCAAATTATGAAGTATTACTAACAGTTCCGCTTGTGAACTTAAGCATGTTTGATCACCTATATTTTGTGTTATGTTTCCATGAATTCTTAGCCTATTAATCATTTTTACTCAGCATGAAAACAATTGATGCTTAATTAATATTTTACATCTTTATAATATTCAGTATCATCACTTACACAATTATATTAGCTGTAATATTATCCTCTAATGAGTATTATGGATGTAAATGTATTTGCAAAATCACACTATAATATCCTCAATAACAAGCAGAATACGTAATCCTACTTTTAGAATAAGTTAATAATAGTATAATCAATCATAATCCCAACATCCCTCCCATCATAATCAATGAAGCTTAAGATCTAAACTATTAATATAGCTGCATAACCTGAAGTAGTGAAGCTTAAATATTGAAGTCATTCTAAATAAACGAATATAAGCATAAACTAGATTAAACAGCTCTCCATAAAATCTAACAATTAGATATAGTTCAATATAAATGGGGGAGAATTCTAAATAAAGCTAAAGTTCATAAGGTAAGTAGTTCAACATAAAATATATAAAGCTAGCTAACATCATTATATGGCGTTTATAATGGGGAAGCATAGATGGATTTTTAGGGCTTTAAAGGAGTATCCTGAGGGATACTTTGAAGTTTGTTCTCCTAGAAATACTGATTTAGAGTATTTGTCTTTCGGCTATTTAAGGTTAAAGCCGAAATCAAGTTTTAAGCTTGAAAGCTTAAATGAAGAGGTTTTTCTAACACCTATAACTGATAGTGGAGTAGTTGTAGTTGGGGAGTATAGGTGGAATATATGTAAGTATGATGGTTTCTATCTTCCTAGAAATTCTAGCTGTCTACTTATCAATAGTGGAGGTAATGTTTTGGATTTTGCTGTTGCGAAAGCTGAAAGTATTATTGATGCAGAACCTACTCTTATATCGTTTAGCCAAGTTAGGGAGGATCCACTACTTCACCAGGTAGTTGGTGATGAATCTTGTATGAGAGAAGTATTTATAACTCTCCCCCCGAGGGTTAAGGCTTGCCGTCTGGTTTGCGGGTTAACATTTTCTAAGCCTGGAAACTGGACAAGCTTTCCCCCTCATGAACATGGAGATATTCAGGAGGAAATCTATGTCTTCATAGATATGCCGAAGCCAGCTTTCGGTATACAGCTTATCTATACAAGTCTTGAGGATTTAGAGTTCATAGATATTGTTAGGGAGAGGGATGTTGTAGTTATACCTAAAGGATATCATCCAAATGTTGCTGTACCTGGATACTCAATAAATTTCCTATGGATTCTATGTGGTAGGAAGCCATTAGTAGATAGGGTTTGGGGTAAAGTAAATTTCCAGCCGGAATTTGGAGAGTTGAAATGGAAAATTGTTAAATAGTATATTTAAGACATGGATTAACTATATCCACTATGGATTCCGGTTTCTCCCCTTCAATAATGTATCTTGCTAAATCAAATATTTTAGAAGCTTTCCTAACAATTACTATATCACTAGATGCTACAACAATATCTCCTATAGCTCCTAACAATACAGTATCTGTCTTCCTAGCAGTACATGCATCTCCTAAAATATTATAATTCTTAATTTCAGCTCTAAAAATTGATGCTAGCTTTCCACTATAGCTTATTTGCTCATCTAGAATTATGAGTATGTGTTTAGGTTTAAGTTTTACAATGTATTTTAGAATTAAATCTATAAGTTTACTATGGGCTTCATGATTATACTCAAACTTCCTATAGGATTTCCTAATATCCCTCAATAACATATCATCCCCTATAAATACAGGTTCTCCTAGAATTCCAGAATCTACAGTTATTAGTACATTATATCCATCTATAAGCAAATATGTTCCCTCAACATTTTCTATACTAACAATTTTCTGCCTAATACTGTAGGCTTCAGAATCCGGATGTATACATCTATAAAGTATTGCATACTGTAGCTTATTAAGCTGATACCTAGCAGTTACAATCTGTATAGAGGATTTTATACTATAGCCTCTATTTAATAGGTACTTGTAATCTACTATAGCATTACATAGCTTCTCCATATTTTTTACAGTATCAATCTCCTTAAAATTCACAGTATCACTTACTAAGTAAGTATACTCTATTTAAGTTAAACCTGTATTTGAAGGCTTCTACTATTACTACTTAATACATAAATTAACAATCACATTCCTATAATTAGGCTATTTACGGATTAAAAGAATACTAAACTTAAAATGAAGTATATAATTTAGAGATTAGAAAATAGAGGGAACAATTCAGTTAAGGATGATTTCTTGATGTAGAAGTGATAGAATATATCTAAGTTTACAAAGCTGGAGAACTATTAGGTAAAGTATTTATATTTATTTCTTCTATAGCTATGGATTACTATGGAGAGAATTATTCCTGGAGTTGAGGATATTACAATTGAGGGATTTAAGGAATCCTTTAGGAATATTGTTAAGTTGAAGGAGAACAATGGGTTGAAGGCTATACTAAATAATCCACCAGATCTATTTGAGAGAGCAAAGCTTTACGGTGTACAGTTTAAGAATGGTTCTTGGGGTTGGGCTTCAAACATATGGCATAGATCTGCTGCTGGAACTATTGTTGTAGAGAATGATTCGGATTTGAGGTATGAGTATAAATTATTAATGCTACGTGTTCTAGAGCATATTTTAGCTCAAGGACCTCTAATACAGGTTGACGCTATTCTCGGAAAGCCTGGAACGAAAGCAGAAATGCATTGTAGACTTTACTGTGATCCACAGTTTCCAGATATTGCTTACCGTTGGAGTCAAATATGTTTTCCAGGAGATCCTGAAAGTAAACCTGACGTAGAGCTTTTCTGTATTCCACACTATCTCGGAAATCCAAATATTCCTGGAACTAGTGAAATGCTTCGAGTATTACGTTTCCCATACCATAACTATTCAATTGTTACTTGTAGCTCATATCAAGGAGAAGTTAAAAAAAGCTTTCTATCTCATTGGATATATCATGTATATAAGATGGGTGGAACAGGTGAACATGCTTCTCTTAAGGAGTTTACTGTAAAGAGAATTGACGGCTCTGAGAAGAGGATAGTTATGTGTATATGGGCTTTAACCGGTACGGGGAAGTCTACTCATGGCTTCTACGTTTTCAACGAGGAAAATGCAAAAATATATCAGAAACTTTTCGAAGTAAACCCTCTTAGCTATGTACGTGATCAGGCAATTAAGAACGATGATATTGTAGCTATATTTAGAGATCAGGTAATAGGTTCAGAAAAGGGATCATGGACGAAAACAGAGGATATAGATGAAACTCAGATCGCTATTTGGCGTGCAGCTAATTCTCCAAGAGCTCTACATGAAAATACAGAGTTTAACTCTAACGGTAATCCATGCTTTAAAGGAACGCTCTTTCAATACTTTGGTATACCTAACCGAAATGCTCGTTCAGTATTTTTCCTTGAGGATACTGGCTACTTTAACGGTGATGTTGCTTCAAGCAGTCCCTTAAACGTAGCTGTATTCATTAGTCCTGGATACTTTACTGATTATGCTTGGGTTAAAATAAATGATTCAGCATTTGCCGCTAAGGTATTAGCGGATGGACGTTCAATTGGGCATCCAGCTCAGTCTCGTGAGCTTACTGGTCTTATTAGATTTGAAAGTAGATATTGCTTACCATTCACTATAGGTGTTAAATCGACCATGCATGTTATTAGATTTTACGAGTTTCTAAGGGAGAGGGAGGAGAATGGAGATCCTATAGAGGTTTATCAGTTGAATACGATTGGGGGTATTGGTACAAAGTATAAATGGGTAAAGCAGAGAATTAATGGTGAGGAAATAGATATTCCAGAACCCATATTTGAATTGGATCAGGATGGTGTAAGGAAACCTGTTGGTGGAGTAAAACCAACCATAGAGGAAACACAGCTTTTCCTACTGCAAGCAGTAAGAGGAGCTGTAGAGTATGAACCTCACCCTATTTGGGGATGGAAGGTATTAGTACCTGTTAGAGTTGAAGGAATTAGAGAGGAGAGGCTTAGAGAGCTGAATCCATTTACTTATCGCTCCATGAATGAAATGATTAAGCTTTTAAAGGCTCAAATTAAGCTTAGCAAGATATATTTAGATAAGCAATGCCCGGAACTACCTGACTTCATCTATAATGCTATGGATTTCAACTAGACATTAATTATTCTAGTACTATTGTTATTCTCCTATTGTTTTTACCCTTATTCTCTCTTTTAACTATTCTTACCATCCCTATTTCTGAAGTATTTCTTACATGTGTTCCACCGTCTAGTTGCATATCTATATCTCCTATTCTTACAATTCTAAATGTAGTGAACTTCTCATATTTCGATGTATCCATAAGTCTTTTTAAGCTAGGGTTTTTCTCAACATCTTCTCTACTAATTATTTCTGCAGTAACTGGTAGGTTAAGCTTTATTGTCTCATTTGTTTTTTCCTCAATTTGCTTTGCTATTAGTTCATCGAGTTTTTCAAGATTAAAATCCATTCTTGCCCTATCCTCATAAATTTGGCTTCCTGTAAATAAGACGTTTCCAAAGTTTCTAACTAGTACAGCGCTAATTACATGTATAGCAGTATGTAGCCGCATAATTCTATATCTTCTCTCCCAATCTATTCTTCCATGAACTATATCTCCAACTTTAAAGTTAGGCTCTCCATCGAGAATATGAATTATATTTTCCTCCTCATCCTTCACAGTATCTACAACTCTAATACCATTTATCTCCCCTGTATCTCCAGGCTGTCCTCCACCTCTAGGATAGAAACATGTTCTATCCAAAACAACATTTCGCCCAGATATAGATAAAACTCTTGCATCAAACTCTCTCTCATAAGGATTAAGCCAGTAAAGTTTCTCAGTCATGTAGATTATTAAACTCTACAAGTATTTATATTTTATTAATGTGTTACATTATGAAGCGTAGATTAGCGATTGAAAATTGGAAAAATAGCAAGTCTTATAGAGTATTTGCAATTTTAGCTAAGTAATACGGATCATCTAGAAGCATTGTAAACTAGTTTCAGGCTAGAGTTTCTATTAGCTAACAGGTATTAAGGAAAGCTTGGTTAATAAGATAAACGGTAGAAAATCCTCTTGAAAACACCTATAATAACTACTTAATCCTGTTTATAGGTAATGTCTATGATGGTATATAATTTTTAGATTATGTTAAATTGAGGCTATAACTTGGCAAGATGGTGTAAAATACTATGGTATTTTCTCACGTTTTGTGAACTTAAGTCGTCAATTACATGGACTTCTCATATCTAAAGTTTACAGAGTATTTTACTCCATCACGCTAGATTTAAATACTTATACTATATGTATATGTGGTGGTTGTTTGAAAGTTGATGATGTTAGGAAGATAGGTGTTGTTGGTGCTGGTGTTATGGGTCATGGTATTGCCCAGGTATGTGCTCGTACAGGTTTTAACGTGTATCTTTTAGATGTTAATATGGAGATTCTTGAGAATGCTTTAAGGCTAATAAGGAATGGCCCCTTCGGACTTACGAGACTTGTTGAGAGGGGGAAGCTTACAGTAGATCAGGTTAATGATATTATGTCTAGAATTAAGATAACGCTAAGCTATGATGAGCTATGTTTTGAAGCTGATGTTGTTATTGAGGCTATACCTGAAAATGTAGATTTAAAGAAGAAGATATTTAGAATTCTTGATGAGAAATGCCCTGAACGAACAATTCTAGCATCAAATACTTCAGGTATAATGATTACTGAATTAGCATCTGCTGTTCAGCGTAAGGATCGATTTATTGGTATGCATTGGTTTAATCCAGCACCAGTAATGCCATTGATTGAGGTTGTTAGAGGTGCTTTAACATCTGATGAAACCTTTAATCTTATTGTTGAGCTTTCAAGAAGACTAGGTAAAACGCCAATAGAGGCTAGGGATGGACCTGGATTCTACACTACAAGATTTATTACAGCATATCTTATTGAGGCAATAAGAATATTTGAGGCAGGTATAGCTGGTATAAAGGAAATTGATGAAATGACTAAGCTTGCATTCCATCATCCCATGGGTCCATTCCAACTAATGGATTTAATAGGTTTAGATACTGTTTACCATATAAGCGAATATCTATACAGTGTATTAGGAGAACCCAAATATAAGCCACCATTAACATTAATGAAACTTGTACTATCAGGTTATATTGGAGATCCAAATCTTAAACCTGGAAGTAAAGGTGGATGGTATAGCTACTTCAAAGTTAAGCATTAAACTATAGTATAGATTATTACTCCATATAAAATAAGTTTTATTAACTACTTAATAGAAGAATCTATAGTATCTTTTAGTTAGGCTATAAATAATTTATTGAAGGCAATTCTTATATGTAATTGGAGTTTAGCTAGTTATCCCAGCTAGGTATTTCGCTATTTTCTTCTTCTCTTCAAAGTTATAGCTTCTCCATATAGCTATTTCCTCCATTACAGGTGATCCCCCGCCATGTACACCTGCTACTGCTGCAGCTCCACTATATGCTGAGCATAACATATCGGAAATCATCATTAAGCATTTATAAACATTTTCTGAAGGTATATCAACTCTTCTCTTTATGTATTTATCTATGTATTTTCTTGTTTCCGGATTTAGATAGTCTCCCTCGTATGGTAGTGTTGCAGGTATTCCACCTGCTACATCTGCTAGTATTTCAAGCTCATGATAATAGTTTTTACCTGCATGCCTCCTACCTACATTAGCGTAGATTTCGTTTGGTATGAAGGTTCCTGATGGAGACTTCCATCCCTCAATAGCTGAAGCTACTCCTGCTGCATAGACAAGCTCAGCTATGCTAGCAAGATCAGCAAGTTTAGCTCTAATATGCCATACATCACCAACCCCATTATACTCAGATACTAGTGCTGTAGCTCCCATTACTATGTCTGTTGTAGCTGGTTTACATCCTGTATAGCTATGTCTATGGTATAATGCGAAGAGGTGAGCTAGCATTGTAGCGTATTTATTTTCCCCACATAGAAATACTCTATCCCAAGGTATGAAAACATCATCAAAAACAATAAATGAATCACTAACACCTATATCTGCTATAGGTGCCTTTAATACTTTTCTAGGTCTCATTGCAGTAGATCTTGTTATTAGCTTAACTCCATCAGTATCTGCTGGTATAGCGAATGCTATAGACCATTCCTTCTCCTTATCTGTCATAGCTCTTGTCGGTACAACTATAATTTCATCAGCATAGGCAGCTATTGTAATACAGTTTTTAGCTCCGCGAACTATAACTCCATTACTTCTCCTCTCCACAATGCGGAGATAGGAGTCAGGATCTGGCTGTTCATATGGTCTTTTACTACGATCACCCTTAACATCTGTTTGAGCACATGCAGCTGTTAAATCTCTTTCCTGAAAATATTTTAAGTATTCTATAAATCTCCTATAGTAGTCAGTACCATGTTCCTGATCAGTTAGATATGTAATAGCTGATAATGCATTTATAGCATCACAACCCATACATCTCTGAATACATCCACCGGTTAAATGGCATAGTTTCCTTATCATTTTCTGTTTTAGTAGGAGGTCTTCAGGGCCTTGAACAATATGTGTAAATCTATTTATTTCCCTACCTGTTAGATGAGATTTAGCTATAATTAAACCTTTATATTCAGGATTTGCAGTCATCTCAAAGGTTTTAGATATTACATTTATTCCAGGACGTATTCTAGAATCATCTCTAGAAACCCTACTACCATCAATGTAAATATTAGGCTTCATTCTAAATAGATCATTTAAATAATCCTCAACACTTCTCAAATTAACACCAATATATAAAATAGGGTAAATATATAAGGATTAGCTTTTTTTAATCTTTAGGATCTCTAGGATTTTTCTATCTCTCCACTTTATAAGCTCATATTGATCTCTACTACCTATCTCCATTTTTAATCCTTCAGGTAAAGCCTTATATGCTTCACTAGGAATTTCAGTCCATGTAGCTAAATCTCTAAAAACATACTCGAAAGCTTCTCTATACTTGGATAATGTAGCTGCTATTCCTCCTGGAACTGATGTTAGATGGAAAACTAGGAATGGCCCCATTAAAGCCCATCTAAGACCTAAACCATAACTAATAGCCTTATCAATATCTTCAACGGATACAACTCCTTTAAGCACAAGATCTATTGCTTCACGGAGAATAGAGAATTGAAGTCTATTAACAACATATCCTGGAACCTCCTTTCTAACAATAATAGGCATCATACCTATCCTTAAACATAAATTGTAAACTGTCTGAGTAACTTCACTAAGTGTTTTCGGACTGGGAATAAGCTCAACAAGAGGTATGATATGTGGAGGATTAATAGGATGTACAACTATACATCTACTAGGATCTTCTAATCCCTCTGCAATTTTACTTATTGGTAAAGTGGATGAACTACTAGCTATTATGGCATGGACTGGACAGTTTTTACTAATTTCAATGAAAAGCTTCTTCTTAAGATCTAGGTTTTCAGGAGCTGACTCCTGAATATAGTCAGCATCCCTAACAGATTTAGCTAAATCCGTATATACCTTAATTCTACCCATAATGCCTTCAATACAGTCTCTATCTACAATGCCCGCCTCACTTAAGGTTTGAAGATTATACTCTATGTTTTGAAGTGCTCTCTTTAAAACATCACTATCTACATCGTAGAGATTAACGTTAAAACCACTTTTTGAAAACAGTAAAGCCCAGGAATGCCCAATTGTTCCAGCACCAATACATGAAATAGTTTTAATATCTCTTACCATATAAACCACTATACATTAATTAAGAAACATATAAACTTAATGACTTGTAAAACTATTGAAGCCTAAACAATCCTTCATGTTTAAATCCATAAACCATAATGATAAAGGCTTTGTTAACTTTAGATTTATTTGGGAGTTTCCTCCCCTATTTATGGTGTTAGTATGTCTAAAGTTGTTAGGTTTGTTAGGGAGAGAACTCCATTTACTCTGGTTGTTTATTGCTTATATATATTTTCGTTCTTCTAGAATGGCTTCGGATATTTTAAGCTTTATTGTTTTAGGTTATGTATCTATATTATCGTGGTTTATCTTAATCTTCTATTGATGGGAGGGATGCTAGGATTATGGTTGATGATACTATTGTAAGTAGGTTTTAAGAGTAAGGTTATTTATGTTGTGTTTGAGCCATTATTGAGGAGGATTCTCTACATATGGGTTTGTGATGTTTCAAATATACTTGCATCACTAACATTAAAAGGTTAGAGCTATCTATGGAATATAGTTGTATTAAGTGATGGTGCTCAATACTATAAGCATCATGTAAGATATTAAAATTAAACATTATATAGTTTAGAGGTTAGAATTAATGGATGGAATAATACAGTATGTTAAGGATAGATTATTCGATAATTATATACCGTGTATGAAGGATAGATGTGATGGTGAGCATGCATTAATGCTTATAATCAATAATATACATACTAAACAAACATGGATAAGGAAGATAAAAGCTAAGAATTCATAGAAGACATAATACCAAAATAGAGGTAATAAACATGCTTAAGTTAACAAAGCCAATGATAAACACCATAAAGCTTATTAACTTACTATAAAGTATTTATTGGTGTTTAAGTTGAGTATTAGAATTATTGATGTTAATACTGTTAAAATTGAGAAAAGGCTTGGAGGACCTATTAAAAGAGTTTTTGCAGGTATTTCAAATAAGCTTCTATTCTCCATTGGAGTATTTAATCCTGGTGAAGGGTTAAACCCCCATATACATCCAGAATCAGATGAAGTATACTACGTCCTGGAGGGGGAGGGAACAGTTCATATTGGTAGTGAAGGGAAAGAGTATCCTGTTAATGCCGGATTAGCTCTCTACATTCCTGCTGGAACAATACATTCAGTAACCAATACTAGTAATAAAATGCTTAAAATAGCATTCTTTGTAGCACCTGGAACAGAACCACCAATTGAAGTTAAATAAGTTATGTAATACAGTGTATTAAAGAGATAAAATACTTTAATTCCCATTACAAATAGGTAAAAAGAAATATTCTCTATGAATTGTTAGCTATAATCTTTTAGAACCATATCTAGAACAATAATACTGTAAATCTATTTAAAACACCTAAATAATCTAGAGTAAATAAGTTACTTGAAAAGAGTAAATGCCTGTAAGAAGTATTGGAAATAGCTATAAATATTATTAAGGAGTCCTATCAAACTTCTAAAGTTGGCGGAATACTTGATTTTATCAAAAACTTTTTAAAGCTTAAATTCAAAAAGGAATTATGAATTTATTAAGCTTAAGATTCTCAGATATCAACGGCACATTAAAAGAAGTACTTGTTTCAGAAAGGAAGTTTAAAGAATCTAAAGAAAGAGGAGTATGGTTTGATGGATCTTCAGTTTTAGGTTTGGTTAGAAGATTTGAAAGTGATATGCGACTTAAGCCGGATGAAAATTCTATGTTTAATCTTGGTAATATGCAAGTTTATTTCTGCGATATTTATTCTGGAACTAAACCTTATGAAGGCGATCCTAGATTCATTCTAAAAAAGGTTTTAAGTGAAGCTGAAGCTTTAGGATTTAAATTTTTTACAGCGGGTGAGCTAGAATTTTACCTTTTAAAGGATGGGGAAAAGTTAGATAGGGGAAGCTATTTTGATGTTCCGCCTAAAGATAAAGCTCATGAAGTTAAGCTTAAGATAATTGAAATGTTAACGAAAGCTGGAATAGAATGGGATATGGGTCATCATGAAGTTGGTCCGGGGCAAAATGAGGTTGATATAAAGTATGATAATGCCCTTATAACTTCTGATAAAATTCTTTTTGCTAAAAATGTTATAAAATTTGTTGCTGAATCTTGCGGGCTTAAAGCTACTTTTATGCCTAAACCTTTCTTTGGCCTACCTGGTAATGGTATGCACTTACATATGAGTCTTTGGAGTAAGGAAAAGAATTTGTTTTACGATGAAAATGATAAGTATAAAATTTCGCAAATAGCAAAATTCTTTATGGCCGGTATATTCAAGCATGTTAAAGCTATAACAGCAATTACAAACCCAACAATAAACTCTTACAAAAGACTTGGCGAGTTTGAGGCTCCGAAATACATTTACTGGGGAAGTAAAAATAGAGATGCTTTAATAAGAGTACCGGAAATAATCCATCAAGCTTCAGCAAGAATAGAGTTTAGAGCTCCAGATCCTAGTGCAAATCCCTACTTAGCTTTTGCAGTTCTTCTAAAGGCTGGTCTGGATGGTGTAAAAAACAAAATCCAGTTAGAAGAAGCTGTAGAAGGAGATATTTATGAAAATGGAAGATATAAAACTCTTGATGCTCTACCTTCCACACTTGAAGAGGCTCTAGAAGAGTTGAAAAAGGATGATTTGATAAAAAATTTGCTGGGGTCTTTGTTTGAAAGATTTATTGAACTAAAGGAGTCTGAAGTGGAAGAATACAATAGACGGACAATTACCAATTGGGAGATTGAAAAGTACTTTGATGCTTAAATTTTCCAAGATTCCCAGCTATATAAAACATAATATGTGAAGATCAAGCTAAAATTATTCCGATTACTTTGACTATGTTCTCAAGATTCTTGAATTGGAAAATATATGGGACTATTATAAATCTAGTAAAGCTCTGGAGAAGTATCAAGTTACTATTAAATTCTAGTTTTCCATCGTTTTTATGTTGATAATGGAAGCAATGAGGTTATAAAACTTACATAGTTCTCCTAAAGAGAAATAGAAAAGCTATCACTTTTAAACAATATTAGATATTCAAGATTTTGAAGGAAAAGTATAGAAATATTAGTAAGCTTATATGTTTTGAATTTTCCTATTGTTAAATTCGTTTTGTTAAGTAGAGGTGATTACAGTAGCTTAGGTTTTCTCTAGCTTATTTAGAATTTCGATAAGCTCTATTAATGATGATATTTCGTGTTTAGGTTTTTCTAAGTCTGTTAAGGCTTCCTCACGGTATTTGTTCCTCCATTTAATTAAAACTGAAATCATTCCAACTTTGTTTGCACCAACTATATCTTTAGATATTCTATTACCAACCATTACTGCTTCCCAAGGCTTTACATTAATTCTACTTAATGCATTAATAAATATTTCCTCATTAGGCTTTTCAACACCAACATCAACAGATGTAATAACAACATCAAAGTAATGCTCAATATTTAGCTTTCTTAAAGCAGCTCTAACATGAATTTCCTTTGACGTTGTAGTGTTCGTTATCAACCCAATCATATAATTTCTTCTTTTCAACTCTGCTAAAACATCATCAACATAAGGTAGCTTCCTTAAATCAGCTTCCCATAGACGTTTATCCTGATCCTCCTCAATAATAATTGTATCACCTAAATCAAAGAAAATAGCCTTAATAACCATACTATTAACCCTCAACCATACTTACTATGTCTTTCCTTAAGATATTTCTCTCTAATCTTCATAGCTAATCCGCTATCCTCAATAATAAGCGTTCCACGATACCCACAATCTCTACATTCCCATATAGACCATAGCTGCGGTAAGCCAGATGCCCAATATATATTTGTAGAACCGCATTCAGGACAGAACTTTAACTCCCTCCTAATAATTACCACTTTAATATACAATAGATATTTGAGATTATTTAAGAATTTTGGTAAGTTAAGGTGTCTAATTAAAATACCTAATAGCTACTCATCAAGACTTGTTAAATATCTTAAAGTTATAATCGTATCCATCATAGTACTCCACTTACTTTAGCTATCTTTACATTATCTATTAATCAAGAAGTCTTAAAGAGGAAACCCATCAATACTTCTCTCTAAGTAAAGATAAACTATGAAGTAATTCATGAATTTTATACATTATATTCCATAGTTTAAATGTTTTCTATGTTATGTGAATTTATAGCTTTAGAGGGCTTCTACAATCTTCCTGAAACTCTAAACAATAGAGCTTTCAAACAAACTTATATAAAATATTAAATTTCACAACTAATATTGATGGTAAGTTGTTTAAAGTAGTAAATATTAAAGAGTTTTTAAGTTAGCTGATTTAGCTAGATTTCTACCGCCCATGTTGGAAGCTGCATTCTCGCATAGGGGAGAACTATAACTTTAGCTCCAGTTCCATGTCTTTTTAATGCTTTTTCAAAGGCTTCCTGAAGAGAATCTGTAACATCTAAACCTATTTCTCTTCCTAATGTAAGATTTTCCTTCATTGTAACTATGGTTACATTTTTCCTTAACATAACTTCATATATTGGAACCCATATACAGCCACTCCACATAGATACCTTTCTTAAATATATGTCTCTAATTAGCTTCTCATAGTTTTCAGTTGTAGGCGGCATGTATGGCTTCATTAAATCCATTAAGGCGAAACCAGGGAATTCACGGAAACCTGGACATGGACTACAATATATTATTGTTCCCCCATCCTTACATATTAGATCTGCACTCATTACACCCCAGCCAGTATGGAAGAATATATGATCACTTTTCGCAAAGGTTCCACAGATAACTATGTCAGCTTTTCTCTGTCTAAGTTGAGGTATATCATACGTATATATCCTATTATATTTTTGAACTGATACTTTAAAGGATTCTGGGAGTTCACCGTAGGTTAAGTCTATTACATTTCCCTTTGAGTCCATGATTGTATTAAGAGCATATCTGTAATCTGTAAGTTCAGCAATTTCATCAATATCTAACCTCATAGGTCCCTTAAGTGAGCCATAACGTGTTTCAGGGCTTAAGCATTTTAAATGGTTAATTTCAATTGTTTCTTCACTACACATAGCTAAAGCAAGCTTTCCCCCACCACTATAACCCCATTGAGTAGCTTGAGTTAATGGTAAGCCAAATTTTACATCAAAGGTCATAAGCTTTTTATTAACCCATACTGGAGTACCTGCTTTCGTGAACCCGATAAATCTATTTGCAGCTGGATCTTTAGGCTGATTCTGCCATATTTCCCATCCCTTCTCCTTTAATCTTTTAACATTTTCAACACCTAGCTTAGCTTTAATATCATCATCGCTCATAGGTACTGCATAAGATACAAACATGCCGCCAATAGCTACACCTACTCTTCTCACTCCAGCTTCCTCAAGTATGTTAAGTATTACAGTTAAGTATCTAGACGTAGGTGTAGGTCTAAATTGATTATCTGTAATTATAGCAATACTTACATCAGGCCCAATCAATTCAGAAAATTTTGGGCCGGAAACCGGGTTTTCTAGTGTCTTTCTAACTTCCTCTTCTAGGTTAATTATAGGGGCAGGCTCCTTTGGAAGTATGTTAGCAACAAAGTTTTCATCAGGAATTTCTAACTCTAGTTTTCCACGGAAAATTTCTTTCTCACTAGCAGCAGAACTTATTATTGTTTTTTCAATACTTTCATAGGGAATATATACTTTAACCAAAAAACCACCGATTTAATAATTAATAAGAACATATATATGTTACTATTGAAAGTAAGGTATGGTAACTTAGGGAGGAAGCTACAGTATGCTAAGTTACCATGTTGTAAATTATATTAGTTCTCTACTGAAATCACTTCTAGCCTCATATCTAGTAGTGGTGCATCTATTATTTCTTTACCAATATCAACTATATCTATGTTTTCATTGATTAGTTTAGGTATGTCGTTTAATTTTATGTTTCCAGCAAATGCTATCATTACCTTATTTCTTAATCCTTTCTCTTTTAATACTCTATTTACTCTACGTACATCATCTAAATTGCCTGTATCAATCATTATGACTTTAGCTCCATTAATTACAGCTTCCACCGCTTCATCCTCAATAGCCTTTACTCTACCCTTTATTTGAATCACTTTAACCATTTTAAATTCCTCCACAGCCTTTAATGCTTCCCTAATACCACCAAGAATCTTAACGTAGTTTTTATCTAGATATATGAAGGATTCATCAAGTATTCTAATGTTTACACCACCAATTTTTATAGCTTCCCTAAAAGTATCTTTTACTTCAATAGGCATTTTCTTCCATGCACCGCAAACAACTCTTAATTTATTATTAGCTAGCTTATTTGCTCTGTAGGCTGCTGTAGCTATACCTGAAGCCTTAGCTATAATTCCTATAAGAAGGTCTTCAGCTAAAGCTATCTGCTTAGGATTACCTCTTAACTTAGCTATAGGTGTCCCCCTCCTTACGTAAGCTCCTGAAGGTAAGCATTCAAGCACTTCAATACCTATTTCATTAGCCTTACTTCTTAACTTTTCAGTTAAGACAATCATACCTTCATCATCTGAAACTATAACTGCTATAATCCTCTTAGATAGTATATCTTTAAATATTATATCACGTAGATCTACTCCATTCATATTTTACCCCATCAACGTAATAATGGTAAACTAGCTTCTTATTAACATCTTAATTGGAAGTAACATCTTTTATGATTATTTTCACCATACTGTCAATGGTGAGTATGTAAATACTTATTATATCTAGATAAGTATAGAAGTTTTAGTTTGTTTGCTATTTTTTCAGCTAGCTCCTCCTCCTTTAAGTTATTTTTCACTCCCTCTATAACTATATCTATACATTCCTTTACTTCATCAGTTGGTCCAGGTAAAGCTATTATTATGCTTTCACCATATCTTCCAACAGCTATCCTTACTCCGCTTTTAGCATGTCTTCCCTTACCTTGATGATATTTAACTACGTATTCAGTTCTTATATTCTTTGTTGCCTTCTCTATTCCTTCTATTGTTTTATCCTTGTCCTCAGCACCTACTCCACCTGTTAATATTATTAGTCCAAAACCGCTATCTACTGCTTCTCTTATTTTAGCTGCAATCATGTATTCATCATCATCAAGTACTGGGCCATGAACTGCCTTAAATCCTTCTTTTTCAAGCTTATCAATTATTAATGGAGTATTCGTATCCTTAATTATTCCCCTCTTAACTTCAAAACCAGTTGGAAAAACTATTGCTCTCATCTTCATCTTCTTTTTAACCTCATCAATAATTCTCTGACTCTCCTCTACTATAGTTTCCACCATCTCTTTATTAAGGGAGATAAATGATAAAACTCCTTCTGAATGTATATCGGTTTCTGGAGTGATTATGAATCCTGGTATCTTAGCTAACTCCATTAAAAGCTCATCTTTCTTGCCAAATATCTGTTTAGGATCTATTGTTTCTCTTAGGATGTCAAGAACTATATAGTCCTCTCTAACATCTGTTACAAAGACCTCATTTCTACTTAGCTTTAAAACTCTAGCTACTGTTTCTGAAATAGAATTTAGATTTACATGGTTAAGTTTAATGTTTGTTATCCAAAGTTCTGTTTTCCCAAGTAGGTTTAACTCATTCATTTTAAGTATGATGTTATGGTTTTATACCTCTTTGCCTAAGCCATTTATGTATTAGCTCCTCATCCACTTCTTTACTTGCTTTAGTCGCCTCCTTTATGAGTAGTTCAGCAAGGGATTTGCTTACATTAAATCCTCCTGCAGCTCCATCGAAAACTATGATTTTATCTGTTTTAGCTATTTCATAAGCTAATTTAATTGCAGAATCTAGATCTGGAGTTACTGCTTTAATGTACTTTGTAAATTCTATATTTTGAGGATCATTATCAAACAGTTCCTTATGATGTTCTCCTACAATTATTGTTGGGAAGTGTTTAGACCAGAAAACTGATGGATATCCTTTCCATACATAGTTTATAACTATTGCTTTAATTGCAGGGTTTGGTGGTGGTATTTCAGGTGATAGTGGTTTCTCATTTTCATCGTAGTATGCTTCAGTATACCATGTATATGGTGGAAATGGTTTATCAAGATCAAATAAATCTATATTTGCACAGCAGAAGTTAGCAAATATTACTCCACCTGCAAATACGTATGGTACTGGACACATAAAGTCAAGTATTGCTATTGCTTCATCTATTTTTCCAAGTAAATGCATTACCTTACCGTATGTCTTTAAGTTTAGCCTTGTTATTCTTTCATCTAGCCTGTATAGATCTCTATCTGCATCCACTCCTACAATTCCAACAGGTGTAGGTAGTAGGAAGCATGCAAAAGCCCACTTCCTCTTGACAAGTGGGGATTCAAATATAGCTCTAGCAATAAAGTTAGCTCCTCTAGGTCCCAGGTTATGATGATAGGCTGATCTTGTCTCTATTCTCGCATAAGACATTCCGAATGGTTTTACAGCTCTATCAACATGTCTATGGAAATGTACTTCCCTAACATCGCTATTATGTGCATGTATAATCCAATCAGCATCATAAGCAGCTCTAATACCGTAAAGCGTACCTATCTCCGTCTCAATAGGTATTCCTGGATCTATTGGTGTAATACCAATAGCTTTCCCGGAACCGAAATACTCGTCAAGCTTAAACTTCCTAATATATTCCTCAGTTTCCCTAAATCTCAGGCCAACACCTGCTCTCAACCTTATATCTCTACATTTTGTCCTTTCCTCAACTACATCCCTAATTGTCTTCAGCATTTCAGCGTAAGGCTCCCCACCGAGAAGTGTAAATCCATGATGTGAAGCTAAAATATTTACTGAATGTTCAGGCTTTATATAGCTCATATCAATACTTTCAAGAGCTTTAACTGTAGCCTCTCTTATAGCTTTAGTATTTGGTGGAGGCCATATAACCTCCGGCATATCAGGAAACAAGTCCTTAATCTTTACGAACACCATACCCGGTAATTGGTAGGCTCTCTTCCCAATATACTCTGGCTTAACACCATAAATCGACTCACGGGGTGGAAGAGGAGGCTGTGGAGGATAAATCTTACTCATTCCCTCCACCTCTAACAATCTTCTCCATAACCTCCTTATCCTTTAAAAAGTAGAACTTCCCATACTCCTCTTTACCTAGTATAGCTTCAGGTAAATCCCAGAGAGTTGATGTTAAGCCATACCACTGGTATCCAGGAGGTTTTTGAAGTTTTACTCCAGCAGCATTTAAAAGCCTTAATACTGGTTGAATACATTCAACCTTACAGCCAGTACGTATACCAGTCATTCTCGATAGTTTCTCCGGAGAATCTGCCCCCATCAATATAGCTGCAGCAACTTCCCTCGCCCTCGTACCAGTACAGAAACAGATAACCTCCTCTGGATGGTGATGAGCTTTCCTACAGATTTCAAGCATTTTCTCATACGGCGCTTTCCTCCAATCAACCTGTAAAACCCTTGGCTTTTCCAAGGAAATTATGGAAACAGCATATTGAGGACATCTATCCATACATGCAGTACATCCAGTACATGAAGACTCATCAACATGAGCAAGAAAATCCTCACCAACTCTAATTGAAAGAGTTGGGCAAACCCTCTCACATATTCCACAACCATTACATTTAGATTCATCTACCCTAGCTATAGAAACAACATATCTCACATTCCTATTTAAAGCTGAGAAATTTATAAATTTTTAGCTATAGAAACAACATATTTCACATCTCTTAAAACTGAGAATTTATAATTCTTACTCATTGCTTAAAGCTTCGTATAAAACATTTAGTAAATTACTATTAATTAATTCTGAAGTTAACAGGACAGAATCTATATATAGCTAAGCCTGTAGAGTATATATTGTCTATTTCCTAGTAGGGAATTGTAAATGAGGGTTTTGGTAGTTGATCCGAGAATAGCTGGGATTTCAGGGGATATGATGCTTTCAGCTTTAGTTGATATGGTTGGGGTTGGGGAACAGTTATATCAGCTTGCAGATACCATAGAGAATACATTAAGCTATTGTAGCTCATTTAAGGTTGAGGTAGTCGATACGGTTAAGAAGGGGATTAGGGCGAAGATATTGAGGATGAGTATTGAGGAGGATGCATGTAATGTAAGAGCTATTGATTTAAGGAAATATGTTGAGGAGGTAGGAGTTAAAATGGGATTATCGAGTGGGGGGATTAGCTATGCTTTAAATGTTATAGATGAACTTATAGAGGCTGAAGCGAGGATTCATGGAGTAAGTAGGGGGGAGGTAGTATTTCATGAGTTAGCATCATCAGATACTGTGTTTGATATAGTTGGAGTATCACTAATGCTGGATGCTTTAAACTATTTTAGAGGAGAGGTTAAAGTATATACTACGCCTCCTGCTTTGGGTGGGGGTTACGTTAAGATGGAGCATGGAGTTATTAATGCTCCAGCTCCAGCAACGCTTGAAATACTTCGTAGACATAGCTATAGATTCACATCTACACCAGTCGATTCAGAACTTACAACACCAACAGGTGCTGCGCTCCTAGTAAATCTTACAGGGAGAATTGTAGATTACTATCCGCCGTTAAGAATAGAGAGGATAGGTTATGGAGCAGGTGTTAAAGACTTTGAAAACATTCCGAATGTTCTAAGAATAGTTGAAGGATATGATTTTAAAGCTATTAGTGATAAGATTATGGTTCTTGAAACAAATATTGATGATGTACAAGGTGAGATTTTAGGATATTTAGCTGGGAGAATTATGGATTTAGGAGCATTAGATATTTCAATAATTCCAGCTGTAGGTAAGAAGAATAGGCCCTCACATATAGTTAAGGTTCTTGTAGAGCATAGTAAGTATGATGAAGTACTTAAAGCATTAATGAATGAAACGGGAACTTTAGGTGTAAGAATTTATGAAACATGTAGAGTTCTAGCTTTAAGAAGTGAGGAAACAAGAACTATAAATATTAATGGTAAGAGATATAGTGTTAAAGTTAAGATTTCTAGAACACCTGAAGGTAAACTTCTAAATATTAAACCAGACTATAACGACTTAAAAGCTATAGCTGAAGAACTAAATATACCTTTAAGAAAAGTAATGCTAACTATTAATAAGATTCTACTAGAGGATTTAAGTAGCTATACTTAACCATAACATCTCAGCTAGCTTGTAGCTACAAGCTATCGTTTCCAAGTAGCCCAATATCTATTTCAGAATGCTGTTTAGAAGATATAGTATGTTAGGTTATACGTAATTCAAGTTTCATTCTAATGGAAACACTAATATACTTTCACTATCTTGAAATATAGGAGAAGCTTTAATTTCGTTTAATATAAAACCTACTTACATTTTAATCTAGTTAATCTTCACTTCTATTTAAGAATTAACTTGTAAATATACGTTGGGAATCATGTTTCCATAAGCTTAATGGTGGAGCTTAAAATTAGCGAATTACTTTATTATTCCTAAATATAGCTTTGAAAATTCCGGGTGTTCTAATAGGTTTTTAGGCTCTCCTTCAAACCTTATTGTTCCACTTACCAGTAAATATGCTCTATCACCTATTTCTAATGCTCTTTTAGCATGTTGTTCAACAAGTACTATTGTTAATCCTAAACTATCTCTTAACTCAACTACTTTCTCCAGTACTTTTTTAACAAGTATTGGAGCTAGATCAGTAGTCATTTCATCCAGCAGAAGTATTTTAGGTTTCCTCATGAGGGCTACGCTTATTGCAAGCATTCTCCTCTCCCCTCCACTTAGTGTTCCAGCCTTCCTGTTTAGGAATGGTTTAAGTCTTGGGAATATTTCAAGTACCTCACCTATTCTACCTTTAACCTCCTCTTTAGGTAGTATATAGCCAGCTATTCTTAGATTTTCATCTACTGTTAGATTGGTGAATATATTACCCATTTGCGGTAGGTAAGATATACCTAGTCTAGCTATCTTATGTATTGGTAATCCAGTAATGTCTTTCCCATCGAAAAACACTTTTCCATCATAGATTGTTGCCATGCTACATATACTGTTGAGAAGAGTTGTTTTACCTGCACCGTTAGGTCCTACAATTACTGTTATTTCCTTCTTCATAGCTTCAAAGTTTACATTAAATAATACTTTAAGCTTACCATACCCTGAATTCAGTTTTTCTATTTGAAGAATACCCATATTATCTACCTATATAAACCTCTATAACCTTAGGCTCATTCTCAACAAGTTGTGGAGGACCTTCAAATATAACTTTCCCCCTATCCATTACGTAAACATAGTCAGCAAATGGGAGAGCAATATCGATTCTATGCTCAATAACTAGAAAGGTAATGTTCCATGTATCCTTAATGTTTCTAACATATTTAAATATTTCATTTGCGTATGCTGGATCAGTTCCTCCTATAGGTTCATCTAAAGCTATTAGTTTAGCTCCAGTAGCTAAAGCTCTACTTATCTCAAGCATTTTTAACTGACCTGCACCAAGCCTATAAGCCTCCATATTCCAGAATTCGTCAAGACCAACTTTCCCTAAAATCTCAAAGGCTCTTCTTATCTTTTCCTCCTCCTCCTTAATCCATAGCTTTTTAAACGATGCTTTAATAGGGTTTTCCCCACTATTACCTAAAGCTACAAGTACATTCTCTAATACTGTAAGTGAGAGGAAGGGTTCAGGAACTTGGAATGTTCTTACAAGTCCTGCTTTATAAACTCTATGGGGAGGCCAATTAGTAATATCCCTTCCCTCAAATAATACTTTACCATTATCTGGTTTTAAAACACCAGTACATAGATTAACAAGAGTTGTTTTACCTGCACCGTTAGGTCCTATAAGCATTGTTAAGCTATTCTTCTTAATCTTAATATTTACTTCGTCTACAGCAATAAGTCCTCCAAATCTCTTAACTAGGTTATGTGTTTCTAATATGTTAATATCTTGACTCATATAGCCACCAAAAAAATATTTTATATTTTATTTCCATTCAACGGAATCTGTAGCGTATCTATATGCTCCTATAGTTTCCCATTTATATTCTCCAGCTACTAGCTTAATTGCAAGTATATCGTAGTCTCCTGTAGCTCTATCTCCATTTTCATCTAGACTGAAGAATCCTGATGCACCCATATAGTGTTTAAGTATTTGTGGTATTGCATTTCTAACAGCTACACCATCATATTTCCCTACAGTATCTAGAGCTAGAGATATAACCCATAATGCATCATAGGAGAAGTAAGCGTAAGCTTCAGGTTCTCTTCCAAGCCTTTCAAGAATATGCTTCTTAACTTTATCAGTATATGGTGAAGCACCTGGTGAACCTATAGTATTATAGAAGCCTATCTTTATTGAATATTCAGCTAATGATTTATCCTCAATCAATACTGCTGTTCCAGCTGTTCCATCTGACCCCTGCCATTTAACCTCTGAAAGTATTGGATGTGCCTTTACAGCAGCAAATATAGCAGCTATCTCCTCGAAACTTATAGCTAAAACGCCAACTTTCTCCTTACCATACTTTTTAACTGCACCATCAATAATGCTTGCTAGCTTAGCGGCCTCAACAGAAAACTCCTTAGCAGCAGGATCGTATCTTATCCCGGAATCAATACCTCCCATTTCACCTGAAGCCTTCAAAATCTTATCGAAGGCCTTAACTGAAAACTCCTTAAGCCCATCACCCCAAGTATCCCCTCTCCATATTGGTACTAGATATCTTATTCCTCTATCCCACATAATCCTAGCTATAGCTGCTCCCTGAGCGACATCCATAGGACAGAATCTAAGTATTGAATCATTAGGTATTGAAAGTGCAGGGGAGGTTGATGATTGTGATACAACTAGTAAACCGTTTGCATCAGCATAGCTCTTCACCTCGCTAACTTCAGCACTGGACATTGGTCCAATGAATATTTTAACTCCACGTCCATGAAGAGCCTGTATCTTATCTAATGCTGTCTTAGGATCAGTAGCCGTATCCTCAACAAATAGCTTAATTCTCCAAGGCTTACCAAGAGATGAAAGCCATTCATTAACTTCGCTTGCAGCAAGTTCAATAGCTACCCTATCATTTTCACCGTAAGATGATAGAACTCCAGTTAATGGAAGTAAAACACCTATAAATACATCACCCTGAAGACCGGGAACAGCAGGAGCTGTAACAGTCGCTGTTCTAGTTACTGTTGTAGCTGCCGTTATTGTTGTAGGTACTGTTACTGTTGTAGCTGCAGCAGGGACAGTTACTGTTTTAACTGGGACTGCTGCGCTTCCAGTGAAGTAGCCTGCTACAATACCTATTAGTAGAAACACTACTATTAATATGGATGCTAGCTTAGTACTTATAGCCATACAATCCCCTATAATTAGAAACTATAAACATTTAAATTTTTCCATTAAATAAGTATGTTTAGAAATTGATTCTATATTTTGCTATATAGGTTTCCACATGCTTAAAGTTTGAATTACTACTTCTTTATGTTAGTTTTCAATTTTCTTATCTTCTCTATTTTTTCTATAGATAATGTTAAGGCTGGTTTTTCAGGTATTATTCCTTGTGGTCTAAACATTACTATTACAACTATTGTTAATCCTACAAGTATGTACTCAAGCCAGTTAGGATCTATCGGTATGATTGATGTTAAAACTCCCTTATATGAATATATTAAGGTTCTAACTATTGAGAATATAAGTACACCTATAAGTACACCTAGATTGTTTCCTGTTCCTCCAAGCATCATGTATGCCCATGGCCAAAACGTCCATACCAATCTACTGTAAGCTACTGCCTTCATGCTTCCGCTATAAAATGCCCATAATGCTCCCCCTATAGCTGCTAGTGAGGATCCTATAATTAATGCTTGTGCTCTTACTTTAGGAATATCCTTACCGTAAACTTTAGCAGCTACCTCAGAATCCCTCATAGCTTTAAGAACTCTACCGAAAGGTGATCTGGAGATTCTTTCAGCGTATAAAAATATTAGTACTGCTATTCCAAGCATTACTATTGTAGCAAATAGGAATCTTAACTCTCCAACACCTATAAATCTAAACGGATCCGGTACTAGTACCCCCTGTGTTGCTCCAACTATTGGCTGATAATTCCAAGCAATTATTTGAAGGGCATCACCGAAGGCTAGTAGGGTAATTCCAAGATATGCTTCCTTAAGCCTTATTGCTGGATAAGCTGTTATATATCCTATAATCCCTCCTAAACATGCAGCAAATACTAGCGTAACTATGAATATTCCTGCTGAAAGTATTGGGTTTAAGGCTAATACCCTATTTATATCTTCAACAAGCCTATAGTTTATTAAGTGATATGCATAGTCAGCTCCACTTGGCTGATTCATCATTAAAGCTAGGATCCTACCGGGTATAGCTCCAGCCACTATAGCCCCTGTAAGTACAGCTAAAACTCTACCGAACTGTGGAATACCTGCATATCCCACCTCTAGGTTTAAGCTTATGGTTATTATTAATCCAATAGCGAAGTTTATAAGTATGTTAAGTATGATTGGAGGTACTTCAATCATTTACTACCACCCCTCCAAATAATTGTTTTCAGTCTACCTAAGCTAATTCCAGCTAGTCCTCTTGGATATATAAGTAGGGTTACAGCCATTATTAGTAGTGGTATTATTGGTCTATATGCTGTAATCTCCCCACCGAGAACCATTGATAAGAAGTATATTCCAAGAAATTCACTTAAACCTATAAGTAGTCCTCCGAGAAGGCTCCCAAATATACTATATAACCCTCCAACTATAGATCCAGCGAAAAACGTTACTATTGTTGTCATTCCCACAGCAGGATATCCAGTTATAACCATTGATAGTAATCCTCCTGAAAGCCCTGCAAGAACTCCTCCGATAAACCATGAAGACATATATATTAGTTCAGGATTTATTCCTATCATTCCCGCAAGACCTGGATTCTCAATAGAAGCCCTCATAGCAATACCGAACTTAGTCTTCATTAGGAAGAGATTTAAAGCTAAAACTATCAATATCATAGCTATTGGAGCTATAACTCCAATAGCTCTAATAGAGAAAATACCAAAATCAATAATTAAATCCTTAAGCTCTAATGCAAAATATCTTGCATGAATCCTATAATTAGTAGTTAAGAAATCAGCAAATATGTTTATGAATGCGAAGAAAATTAGATCAAGACCCAATGTGGACATCATTAAAACAACTTCACTAGATCTTGCTTTTAAAAGCCTTCTATTAACAGTTAAATAAACAAGTATACCTAACATTCCTGAAAATAAGGCTGCAAAAACAAGATATAAGTATGGGCTTCCACCAAATATTGATGATAATGCAAACACTATGTAAAAACCCCAAGCAATAAGAGATGCATGAGTAAAGTTAAACGTTCTAGTAGCCATGTAAATTATAGTTATGCTTGAAGCACCTAATGCTATACAGCTTGAGTAAGCCAATGCCTTAATAATAATCTCAATCAATACTAACACCTAACCGCTAATAGATACTATACTCAATATAAATTTTGCTATACTCTCTATGGCTTTGTTAACCTAAGCATATTTACTACCTCTATTTTGGTTTTGCATCTTCTATGAATTCTTAGCTTTATCTTCTCATCAATCAATGTTTTAGCTATACTATTGGCTTATAATCATTAATACATGTTACACTTATTCTCATGCGTAAATAGTTTGCAGCATCACAAATCCAGATGTAGGGAATTCTCCTTTATAATGGCTCAAAAGCAACATAACAATTTCTTATAGAGCTATGATTATAACAGCATCATCAAACATAATTAGAGATTAAACTACGACAATGTAGATGTATAACTCTACGATAATGAAGCTTAGAATATTTGGAGCCATCCTAGACGACATGAACGAAAATATGTAAGCACCATAAAGCTAGAATAAACAGAGTTCTTTCCTATAAACCTAATAATCTTAGCCATACTGACACCATAAATAAGGGGTAGAAACCCAAAATAAAGCTAAAGTTCGTAAAGCTGTTTTATTATACGTAAAATTTATATTGTATATGTGAATTTTATTTTATGCCGGTTGTACATGTATATGTTTGGAGTGGGTTCTCAAGCGAGGCTAAGAAGAAAGTAATAGCAGATATAACTAAGGCTTTCGTTGAGTTAGGTATACCCTTTGAAGCTGTTGAGGTTATTATTCATGAGATTCCAAAGGAAAACTGGGGAGTAGGAGGAGAACAAGCTAGTGAGAAGCTTAAACATGTAAAGCCGCCATGAATAGTACTGTTAGATGTAATAGATCCATTAAATCAAGGTTAATGTAGACCATTGAAATGGAAGCTTATTAGTAAACTCCAAATATGAGCTTAACATGTTAATAGTCATCTTACAATACTATTTAAATACAATTAGGATTTAACCTAGTAGTAGAGTTTTACAATGAGTTAAATATTATCAAATAGGAGAATTTAAATATAAACTTTAAGAAAGCAATATTATGTTTAATAGATTAGTTGAAAATAAAGTTTTAGCTTCTCAAAAATCTGAAATTACTGAGTATTTTGTATATAGAAACTTAGCTAGAATAATGAAGAATCCTAGTAATAAAGAAGTTTTAGAAAGGATTTCAAATGAGGAGTTAAGTCACTATCTTACTTGGAGGGAATATACTGGAAGGGAAGTTAAGCCAAATAGGTTTAAAATAATGTTCTACACTATAATTTTAAGAGTATTTGGTATTACTTTTGGAATAAAGCTGATGGAGAGAGGAGAAAAAGTAGCTCAATCAATCTATAGGGAAATATCAAAACTTATTCCTAAGGCGGGAGAAATAGAGGAGGAAGAGAAGATTCATGAGATGGAATTAATAAGATTAATAGAGGAGGAACGTCTCCAATATATTGGCTCCATAATACTAGGCTTAAATGATGCTTTAATTGAGCTTGTAGGAGCTCTTACCGGTTTCACTTTAGCTATTCAGAATGCTAAATTGATCTCCATTATTGGGTTAATAACAGGAGTTCCCGCTTCTCTCTCAATGGCTGCTTCAGAGTATTTATCAAAGAAGGCTGAGGGAGGAGGGAAACCATTAAAATCAGCAGCTTATACAGGAGCCACCTATATCTTAACAGTTCTACTTTTAATTTCCCCCTACTTTATTTTCAGTAATGCTTATATATGCCTCTCCATTACAGTCCTAATCTCTATCCTACTGATTTTAACCTTTACCTTTTATGTTTCAGTAGCTAAGGAGTTCCCTTTTAAAAGAAGACTTCTAGAAATGGCATTAATTACTCTAGGTATTGTATTTCTCAGCTTTCTAGTGGGATTTCTATGCAGGAAAATTTTCGGAATTGAGGTTTAAATTAAAGTTATCTCTAACATATATTTATCCGTTCTTTAATAAGTTCTGTATGGTTGTCATTATTGGAAACATTAAATTAATGAAGATCTTAATGTCAGCCACAACAATCTTACTAAATAGCGTATTTATTAGTATCTACATGCTATTCTATCCCTATTCATTATTTGGGCTTAATAGTGAAGCATACATTTACCTTAGAATCTTAAGATATATAATAGCTTTTATGGCTGAAGATTTTACATTTAAGTTTAATTTCTATAATAGTATTAGTGGAAAACTGCGGATTTCTAATCTACCACTTCAATATAGCTTAATATAATAATGTGATTTAATTACTTGCTCCATATCTTATCCATTAAATACTATATGGAGTGATTATTAAGATTTCGTACTTCACATAAATTTTGAATTAGAAGCTAAGCCGTAAAGCTATAAATGAATAATTTATGGGTTTAGATGCTAGATTAATAATTGCAGGAGAATTTACTTAGGACTGTATTTTTAATTAATCTAAATCTATAAATATCTATAATAGTTATAGAAGTTATGTTTAGAATTAGGAATTGGATGAATTTATTAAATAATGCTTCATCACCTCTAACTCGAAGAGCAAGAGAAATAGCTTTAAGTGCTATTGAAGAGGCTTTGAAATCTGTAGATCCAAGAGGTCTTATAAAGTCGAAGATCACTCTATCTGATGATTTACTGGAAGTTAATGGTTTAAGATTTAAGCTATCCGGGTTTAGAAGGATATTTGTTATTGGTGGTGGAAAGGCAAGCGGCTCTATGGCTGAAGCATTAGAGGAGGTTTTAAAGAATCGAATAGAGGATGGAGTAGTAGTTATTCCTAGAGGAACATCCAGTCAGTATAGAACTAGGAGAATAAGACTTTATGAAGCTTCCCATCCAGTACCGGATGAAAATAGTGTTAGGGGAGCATTAGAAATTATGGAGTTAGCTGGTAAAGCTGGAAGTGATGATTTAGTAATTTGTCTAATTTCAGGAGGAGGATCAAGCTTAATGACTATACCTTGTCAGGGGGTTTCCCTAGATGATAAGAGAAGAATAACTGAAATGCTACTTAGATCAGGAGCTAATATTAATGAAATTAATACTATTCGTAAACACTTATCCAATTTTAAGGGTGGAATGCTTGCTAAGGAAGCTTACCCTGCAACTCTAGTTAGTCTAATTCTTTCTGATGTTGTAGGTGATCGTCTTGACGTTATAGCTTCAGGCCCAACAGTTCCAGACCCAACTACATTTATAGAGGCTATTAACATTTTAAAGAGATATAATCTATGGGATAAAGCTCCAGCTTCAATTAGAGATGTTTTAACTAATGGGGTTAAGGGATTAATTCCTGAAACACCTAAACCTGGAGATAAGGTTTTCGAGAAGGTACATAACATCATTATAGGTAATAATAGACTTGCATGTCTAGCAGCTATTAAGAAGCTTCAACATCAAGGATTAAATACTTTATTTCTAACATCATTCATGGAAGGGGAGGCGAGAAATATGGGTTTAATACTTTCCTCTATAGCATTTGAAGTATTAACTTCAGGAAACCCTATTCCTAAACCTGCTGCAATAGTACTAGGTGGAGAAACAACAGTAACTGTTACTGGTAGTGGTATAGGTGGTCGAAACCAGGAGATTGCTTTAAGCGCATCTACAAGAATAAGAGGAGTAAACGGTGTAGCTATAGCAGCTATAAGTACTGATGGTATTGATGGACCGACTGATGCTGCTGGAGCTATAATCGATGGAGAAACAGGAATTCGAGCGGAGAATCTAGGTTTAAACATGATGGATTACTTAATAAATAATGACTCCTACACATTTTTTTCAAGAATAGGTGACCTTATCTTTACCGGACCAACAGGTACAAATGTAAACGATATAGCAATAATAGTTGTAATATAGTAATTAAATTTTACGTATTGAATTCTAATCGTGTTTTATGAAGTCTCCTAATTGCATTGTTAGGTATAGCTGCTAATATTGTTTTATGTTTATTAATGGATGGTCTAAACATAATGTTAAGCCTATATATTAATCTACTAATCAATGATGGCTGTAAGGCTAACTATCTATATTATAGTTGAACACGCTAAATCTCTAATGGAGCTGCATGCAAAACTCCTATACTTGTTGAGTAGCCTCCACGTAGCCTTAATGAAGTTATTAAGAGTCCATCTACGCAGTAAATATTTATAGAGGAGCTTTATGTTAGCTATATGAGGGGGAATACTAGATGGGCTTCACTGTTTACTTGTGGTGTTGCTTCCTTTCTTATTCCCTTCATGTCTTCATCTATTAATATAGCTCTCCCCATAATAGGAGCTGAGTTTAGACTTGATGTCTTCCTTTTGAATTGGGTTGTAACCTCCTTCCTATTTTCACTAGCTATTTTTCTTATTCCATTCGGTAGGTATGCTGATATTAAGGGGAGGGAAAAAGTGTTTATGATGGGTTTAACAATATATTTATTTAGTTCTCTTGCTTCAACTCTTTCAAACTCTACTTATCTATTAATATTTTCAAGATTTATTCAGGGTATGGGTGGAGCTATGGTTTCAAGTACTGCTATAGCTATTCTTACATCAATCTTCCCCCCTAGTGAGAGGGGTAAGGTACTAGGTATAAATACATCAGCTGTATATATTGGCTTAAGTACTGGACCGTTTATAGGCGGATTATTAACCTATAGTTTTGGATGGAGAAGTCTTTTCCTAGTAAACATACCTATTTGTCTAGTTGCTCTTACATTGGCATATATTCTTCTTAGAGAGGAAAGTATTGAGGCTTGTAATGAGAAATTTGATTTTACCGGATCAGTATTTTACTCATTAATGCTTACATCATTGATTTACGGAGTATCAATATATCCAAGCTCTATAAGTATACCGTTAATAGTTATTGGCTTACTTTCCTCTATAGTTTTCATTTTGAGGAGTTTAAGAGTTGAAAATCCTGTTTTAGAATTGGGAATGTTTAGAAATGTTACATTTACCTTCTCTAATATAGCTGCACTTATAAATTATAGTTCAACCTATGCTTTAAGCTATCTTCTAAGCTTATACCTACAATACTTAAAGGGATTTAACCCTCAGCAGACTGGATTAATTCTCTCTATTCAGCCGATTGTAATGGCTATTTTCTCACCTCTAGCTGGATGGCTTTCAGATAGGATTGAGCCTAGAATCGTAGCATCTACTGGTATGTCTATTCTTACGGTATGCTTATTTCTACTATCAAGTATTGATCAGCAATCTCATCTAACTCTAATAATAGCTATACTTTTTACTCTTGGATTAGGGTTTGCATTATTCAGTTCACCGAATACTAATGCTGTTATGAGTTCTGTTAATAAAAGATTTTATGGAGTTGCCTCAGCAGTTCTAGGAACTATGAGGTTTATAGGTCAAGTACTTAGTATGATGATTGTAATGTTAATATCATCCATAACTCTTGGAAGAATTGAAATAACGCCTGAAAAATATTTAATGTTAATGCTAAGTATTAAAACATCATTTCAAACATATTCATTTCTATGCTTTATAGGAATACTAGCATCCCTAGCTAGAGGAAAAGTAAGAAGTTAAATTATCGTTAAAGTAAATATATCATATCCACAAACTCTATTTATAAGCTTTGATACAATTATAACTGTCTTCTACTTTAATATTTTAATTAATTTTTATTTTATTCTTGAAACAGCATATCTTATCATTGGATCAGCTAATCTATACTTATTATCTATCTTTTCAATAAATCCATAGTTTACTAGTTCAGCTAGGTAGTGGCTTAACTGCTTATCACTTATCTTTCTACCTATTCTAGCTGAGAATTCAGTTTTAATTTCAGACCATGTTGAGGGGGATATGGTAATTTTCAGTATTGTTAGATATCTTAATCTTGCTTGAAGCCTCTGCATTAAGAATGTTTTTATTTCCTCCTCGACTAAGCGTACTCCATCTTCTAGTGTTTTCACTATAGCATCTTCATGACCGAGTTTTGAAGTGTAGTAGCCATAGCTAGTTAGCCAACCTATAATTCCATCGAAGTAATCTATAGCTTCAGTTATATGGTGATCTAATACTTTAATTCCGATCTGTTCAAAGCCTTTTCTTAAAAATTCCTCTGCTTTATTTTTCGGTAGCCTACCCATAGCTATTGTAAAGTAGGGTCTTCCATAGAGGGGAGCATTCACTCTTCTCTTACCTAGTAGCCTATCAAGTACTCCTACCTCAGAACCTGCTAGAACTATTTTTATTCCATCTAGGTAATCGTAAATATGAGCGACTAAACCATCAAACTTTGGGAAGACTAGGAAATCTTGAGCTTCATCTAGAGCTAATATTACCTGCCCCACCTCCCTTATACTCCACTCATTTATCTTCTCCAGAGAGTCAATTATTGTTGTTTTATCCCTTGATGTAAAGCTAACTTCAAATCCAGCTAGAGATAATCCTCTAACTTTTCCTAGATATCTAGTTATTGACTTATATTTCTCCACTAGCTTTGATAGGGAATCCGCTATTATATCATAGATGTAGTCTGAGCTAAATATACCGAATTTCCTAGCATCTAAGATTATGTGTGGAAACCCTGATTCTAATAGTCCTACTCTTAGTAGGGAGGATTTCCCTGTTCTTCTCACTCCTCTTATTACTATCATTCTTGTTTCATTACTTCTTAATTCCCTTAGAAAGGAGTTTAACTCTACTTCAAAATTGAAGAAGTCACTTTTCAACTCCTTAACTCCAAGTTTAAAATACATAGCTTACACCCCCTGTTATTAGCTTACACCCCCTGTTATTAATCTATCTAATTAAGATATTGATTCTTATTAATAAGTGCTTAATGCTAAACCTTACGGAGTCTAATATTACTATTGTTTATGGAAGCTTTATATTTGGCGTTATGTTCTTAATAGGTTCTATATAGCTACCATTAATAAGGATTCTAACATTAACTACGACAATTTAAAGGTTGTTATTGATGCTGATTATTAGCTTTCATTTTCTATTTAAGTCTCCTCGATAAAACCTCAATTAGCTTTTCCTCTTCTAATGCTTGTTTCTCCTCCATTGTTAATGTATCCGGTAGCCAATTTGGTTTCTCTCTATTCTTAAAATATTCTCTTATAGCTCTTCTTAATGCTCCTACAGCTAGGATTCCACAGTGGTATTTAACTGAGGGAAGTCCTCCAAGCTCATCTGAAATGTTTCTCCAAGATATTCTCCAGGCTTCTTCAAGTTTTTTACCTTTAATCATCTCTGTTAAAATGCTTGAGGCAGCTATGTTTGCTGCGCATCCATAGCTTTCAAATGATGCTTTCTCAACTACCTGGCTATCATTTACTTTTAGATATATAGCTATCATATCCCCACATGCTGGGCTTCCAGCTACTGCTGAAATGTTTGCATCCTCCATTCTACCTAGATTTTTAGGGTTTTTGAAGAGGTCTAGAACTCTACTACTGTATGGTAGAGGTATCCTACTACTCATCCTATCTCCTCATTGGACTTATAGATCTTATTCTATCTACTGCTTCTACTATTTGCTCTATAGTATACTCTATATCCTTATCACTATGTATAGGTGTAATCTTCATTAATAGGCTTCCATGAGCAGTCTCATAGTCTCTACCTATAGCTATTAGTACATGGCTTGGTATAAGAGTTCTACTAGTACATGCACTTGCACTGGATACATATACTCCTCTAAGACTTAACTCTACCGTTAATGCTTCCCCTTCACATCCTAGAAAGCTTATATTAACATTATCTATAGCTCTCCTATCCCCTATAGGACCGTTTAAAACCGAATCCTTTACGGATGTTAAAATACTGTTGATAAGCTTATCTCTAAGCCTCCTCATATTACCCATATAGTTATCAAGATTTCTCTCTATGTTTTCAAGTGACTTGTATAGTCCAGCTATAGCTGGAACATTCTCTACTCCAGGCCATAGCTCTTGAGTGCTAAGCTGACCGTAAATTATTGGATGTATTCTTACTTCCGGCTTGGAGTAAAGCATACCTACTCCTTTAGGTCCGTAAACCTTATGGCTGCTGAAAGAGGCAAGATCAACATCCATCTTTCTGAAATCCAGTTTAAATCTACCTAGAGCATCACATGCATCTGTATGTATATATACTTCAGGATCTCTATCTCTAACTATTTCAACTATACTTCTTAAGTCTTGTATTGTACCTATTTCATGGTTTACCCATGCTATACTTACTAGAAGAGTTTCCTTATCAATTTCTCTTTCTAAAGCATTTATATTTATGAATCCCTCCTTATCTACTGGTATTTCAACTACTTTAAATCCCTCCTTCTGAAGTCTTTCTGCTGGAAACTTAACGCTTAGATGCTCAATACTTGAATAAACAATTTTCCTCCTCTTCTTCTCTCTAGCATAATTTATTAATCCTCTTATAGCTAGATTGTTAGCTTCAGTTCCTCCATGAGTATACGTTATCTCCCCTTCTCCTACTCCTATAAGCCTCATTAGCATATCTGTAGCTTTATGTATGATTTCGTATGCTTCCCATCCCCGCTTATGAGTTATTGATGGATGCCCATAGCCATAGTCTCTATAAGTCTTAACCATCTCCTCTAACGCTTCAGGAAGTATTAATCCTGAGTTTTCAGAGTCTAGATAGACTTCTCTTAATGGTTCACCATGGCTTTCAAGAAGACCCCTAACACTTCTAACAACTTCACTCATAAATATCATCCTTAACGTATTTCAACATATATTTCATAAACATCATTTATTATCTTATAATTCATGAATTTATAACCTACATTTTCAGTCCAATTCCTAATATCTTCAGGTGCTGCTGGATCTGTAGCTAATACCTTAACTATAGATCCTGTTTTAGCTTCTCTTATAGCTTCAATAAGTTTAAGTAGTGGTCCTGGACATGATTGGTATCTAGCATCAACAACTAAAACATCCATTAAATCACCTATATGAATAAAACAATATCAGAATCTCTAGCCTTACTAAGGAATGTAGGTGCACCTACGATACCATCTACGAAATCCTCTAAATCCTCCTTTTTAACTCCTAGAATATCCATAGTTGTTGAGCAGGCATATATTTTAAGCCCTTTCTCCCTACCTATCTTAACCATTTCCCTCCAGCTTGGAAAACCAATACCTACTTTCTTCTTAAACTCTTCACTATAAATTGAATAGTCATTACTTAGCTGGGTTGGCTCATAGCCTTTCTTAAGAGCTAGTAGAGCCCAGAACGTGAAGAAAACTTCTGAACTCCAACCCATAGATACTGCACTACTAGCTAAAACTAAAGCTGGATAAAGCTTATCTAATCTTTCAGATGATAATATAATTGATATTTTACTCATAAATCCAAATATAACTACGTTTTATAAATCTTTCTATAAACATAATATATTATGAACTTAAGATATAAAGAACATCACTCTTTAATAAGATTATTATGACTATAGTATGTAGATTGTTTAGGATTTCTTTTACTGCTTTAATGTTTTTGTTCTAACTCCATAATTCACACTTATTGAAAGATCTTCGTCTAGCTCCTCTACTAGATGTTTAATACTATGTTACTGTTCCTATCTCTTAACCCGACATTAACGTAGAGTTCACTAGTCTACAGCACATTTAAACTCAATACAACCAATTCCACCTCTAAGCTTTAACATAATCTTCCTCAAAGCCTTGAAGAATGTTATAGAACATCTATCTAGAAGTTAGCTTAAACCATAAGTGAATTATGTAAGTCTAGAATAGTAGTATTGGAATAAACAATCCTTAAGCCTAGAGTAATTGAATATCGTACCAGTCTTATCACTAAATGTTCTCCTACAAGAATTACAGAAATAACGTTTAGATCCTACCTATAACTCTCATGATCCCTAGCCATCATAAAGCTACGTATAGAACACCGTCAATCCACTTAATAATCTAGAGCAAGCCCCAATTCGAAAGGATCAAGAACATCCATAGAAACATCAGAAACCAGCGTAAAATCTTATTAAAGAGCAATGAATTCTATAGTTAAATTAGTTCCTAACGTCACAGTTAATATATGAAATATATAACTTAACTATTAGGGATTGGTTTAGCTAAATATTCTAGTTTGCTTTTCCATACAGGGTCTAAACCCATGTTCTTCATGATCTTCTCAACGGCTTCCGGAAAATCTAAGCCTTCTTCATAAACGGTTTTTAGAAGGTTTAAGGTAACTTTATCTGTATATTCCAGATCTACATAGCCATTCCATGCAATTATTGCTTTTACTCCCCTCTCGAAAAGCTTATTAATCATATGTTCTGAGTTTGTACCGTTGCAGCCCATTAATATTATTGTTGAGCCTACTAGGCCGTTTTCACTTCCGAAAAGATCAGCTCTTAAAGCAAAGTATGGTCCCTCTCTTTCATCGAAGGTATAGGCTTCCTTAAATGCGCCTTGAAGCTGCTCATATACATATTTAGTTCTACTATACTTTTCTGTGCTGAAAAGGTATAGAAAACCATACTTCACGTAAACTGTACTATGTACTCGAAGAATTATTAAACCGTATCCGCCAATATTGTTAAGAAGATCTATAGTTACCTGCTCACCCTGATAAACGTCAACTTTTAATCCCGCTCTCTCCAAGATTTTCCTAACACTTTGAATAAATTCAGGGGTTAGGTTTAGTAAGTCCTATTCCATCAATTATGGCCGCCTTTGAAAAATCAACATTTACATTGCTTCGCTGGGTTTGCGGAGATTGGTGTGGTGAAGCTTGAAAATATAAAATAGAAAGAAGGGCAATTAAAAGCATAGTGAAGCCAGCAATCCACTTAATTCCTATGCTTCTACGGGGCTTGTAGGATTTCATACGTTTACGGGATTTAGAAGACTTCAAACCTTCACCTATTAGGATATATAATTTATTTCCTTATAACTTTAATTTCCCCCAATATATGTCTTAATAGGTTATTTATGTTGTTTCTAAATTTTATATTTGACTATGAATTTCCAGTTTACATATCTCTATATTGAGTATTATTTGGAAGCACTTCATTAGCATTGATGAATACTAGTAATCTCCACATTTCAACATATGTCTATGTTTTCAGCTATGAATATCATTATTGTTTAACTAGCTTCAGTAATTGCTGGTTAATATAGTGAAATTTAAAGTGGAAGTCTAAAATTTCTTCCAGCATATTTTGCCATTTTACCTAATTCCTCCTCTATTCTTAATAATTGATTAAATTGCGCTATTCTTTCACCTCTAGCTGGCGCTCCATTCTTTATTTGTCCAGCATTTACTGCTACTGCTAGCTCAGCAAGCCATGTATCTTCTGTTTGTCCAGATCTTTCTGAAACCAGTATACCATATCCATTCCTATTAGCGTAAGATACTGTTTCAAGAGCTTCAGTTAAGGTTCCTACTTGATTAACCTTTAAGAGAACAGTGTTTGCAGCATGTATTTCCACCCCCTTAATTAAACGTTTTATGTTTGAAGCAAACAAGTCATCACCGACAATTTGTATGTTAAGTTTACTTGTTAGTTCTGCAAATCCTTCAAAATCATCTTCATGTAATGGATCCTCTATTGACTTTAATGGATAAGTCTTAACAAGATCCTCATAAACATCTATTAACTGCTCACGGGAAATCTCTCTTCCTCGATATCTATATTTTCCTGTCTCCTCATTATACATATGTGTAGCTGCAGCATCTAAAGCAAGTATAAACTCGCCTTCATATCCTTCCTCCTCAATAGCTTCCAATATAACTTCAAAAACTTCACTAGGATCATTTAAACCGGGAGGTGAAAACGATCCTTCATCTCCAGTATTTATAGAGTATTTTCCATATTTCCTAGATAATATTTTACCTAATGTATGATAAACTTCAGAACCCATACGAAGAGCTTCTGTAAAGGTTTTTGCACCTATTGGCATTACGCTAAATTCTTGAAAATCAAGATCTGTAGCTGCAAGTTTCCCTCCGCAAATATAGAGGAACATCGGTACTGGGAGTATGTATGAATTGGTTCCCCCTATGTAGCGGTATAGGGGCATAGATAGAGAGGAGGAAGCAGCTTTAGCAACAGCTAGGGAGACTGCTACTATACTGTTTCCTCCAAGTCTTGATTTATTTTCGGTTCCATCATATTCTATCATGGAATAGTCAATTTCCCTCTGATTCCTAACATCCATACCCTTGAGGAGAGGTGCAATCAATTCATTAACGATTCTTACAGCTTTCTGAACACCTAATCCCCCATATCTTTTCTCATAATCTCTCAATTCAAAAGCTTCATACCTCCCTCTTGAACGGCCAGTAGGTGCATCTGCACGTCCAATTATTCCTCCCTCAGTAATTACATCAACCTCTATGGTAGGATCACCACGGCAATCAAGAATTTCTCTTGCCTTAATAGTTTTAATCTTAAATAAGCTTTCATTCATACATATCCAATACATATAAATTTATAAATTTTAGTTTAATTTTAAGCAGGATCCTAGTTTGAAGGGTGGATTAATGGGGATTATAAGGAATAAAGCTGAACTGCTTTCTCACGGTAATATAGCTGGGAGAAATCTAGTATTAGATATTGTTGAGTACGCTATTGAAGCAATGAATTCGAGGAAGCGTGTTGAAGAGCTTATAAGGATTGATAATGGAAATATTTTAAGAATTGGCGACTTACAGTATTCACTATCTAGAACTGGTAGTATTTATGTTATTGGAGCAGGAAAAGGATCAGTATTTATAGCTGAAGCTTTAGAGAAGATTCTAAATGATAGGGTTAAGGATGGAATTATAGTTGAAAAAAGAGGTCAAGGTAGAAAGCTTAAGAGAATTAAGGTTGTAGAAGCTGGACATCCCCTACCGGATCAAGACGGCTATGAAGCAGCGAAATCAATACTAAATCTAGTTAAAGATGCTGGAGAGGGAGATATAGTTTTTGTTTGTATTACTGGTGGAGCATCTGCATTACTACCATTACCTGTAGAAGGAATTCCCCTAGAGGATAAGATAAGAATAACAGATATGCTTTTAAAATGCGGTGCAAGAATAAATGAAATAAATACTGTTAGAAACCATATTTCACTAATAAAGGGTGGTCGTTTAGCTCAATACATTCATCCAGCAGAAATAATTAACCTTATAGTTGTCGATGAGGTTACTGGTCTACCCTGGGGGCCGACAGTACCTGATACATCAACATTCCAAGATGCTATTTACGTTCTGAAGAAATACGGTCTCTATGATAAAGCCCCATCCTCCATAAAGAAACATCTTGAAAAGGGCTTAAAAGATAAAAGTTTAGAAACGTTGAAGCCAAACGATTTTCAAGAGATGAAAATACATAATTTCATAATTGGTAATGCTGAGATGGTTTGTGAAGCTGCTGATAGAAGAGCAAGAGAGCTTGGATTAAACTCAATGATTCTTTCAACGGTAATTGAAGGGGAAAGTAAGGATGTAGGGATTGTTCTAGCAGGTATCGCTAAGGAAATAATTAAGAATAAGCGACCAATCCCTCCCCCATGCGCTGTAATTACAGGTGGTGAAACAACAGTAACAATAACTAATGAGGGAGGTGAAGGAGGACGTAACCAGGAATTAGCTCTCTCCTTCTCCACAATGATAGAGGATATTAAACAAGTAGTTTTTGTATCTATAGCTACTGATGGAACTGATGGTCCAACAGATATTGCTGGTGGAGTTGTTGACGGATATACTGTTAGAAGGGCAAGAGAAGTAGGGATAGATATTAATGAACAAATAGTAAAGCATAATTCATCACATGCTCTGAAAAGATTGAAGGATGCAATTTACACTGAACCTACAGGAACAAATGTAATGGATTTAAGAATCTTCATAGTATTATAGATACATTAAACCCTAATTTCCACTTCTCCCATTCTAAATTAACAATTTATTTAAAGCCTCAAGTAAACTAGAAGCCCATCAGCTTTCTTACTCTAAGCTAAAAGACAACCAACACAGAAACACTAACTATAATGTAGAGGAGAAAGTGATGAAAAGATTAGAGCTAACTTTATTTAAGTCTAAATTGAAACATTAACATATAGTCTTAGCTATAAATTAGTAATGGAGAGCTAAGTAGAGAAATCAATATTTTACTTCTCAAAACCCCTCAAAAACCTAAACGTAACAGTATCTAATCAATTAGCTTTAGCTATGTAGACTATATGCTTCATTAGGGGTTAAATTTTTATTTAGTTATGGCTTTAAATACTGATGTATAGGCCTAGCTATCTTAATCTGCTTGAAAGCGGGGAGTTAGATAGAAGAATTGAAATACTCTACGGTATTTTAGAGTCTTGTAGGCTATGTCCTAGAAAGTGTAAAGTTAATAGATTGAAAGGGGAGAAGGGATATTGTAGATCTGGATTAAAGCCTATGGTTTCAAGCTATGGTCCACATTTCGGCGAGGAGGACGTACTAGTTGGAACTGGAGGTTCTGGAACTATATTTCTAACTAACTGTAACCTTAGATGTATCTACTGTCAAAACTATGAGATAAGTCATTTAGGAATAGGTGATGTAGTAAACGAGGAAGATGTAGCTAGATATATGCTTGATCTTCAGAGGAGAGGATGCCACAATATAAACTTTGTTACTCCAACCCACTTTACTCCACAGCTAGTTAAAGCAGTTAGAATAGCTTCATCTAAGGGTTTAAGGCTACCTATTGTATGGAACTGTAGTGGATATGAGGATGTTGAAGTAATAAAGCTACTGGATGGAATAGTAGATATTTACATGCCTGATGTAAAGTACGGCGATACTGAACCTGCAAAGAAGTATTCTAATGCTCCTGACTATTTTGAAGTTGCTAAAATAGCTTTAAAGGAAATGCATAGACAAGTTGGTGATTTAGAAGTTGATGATAGAGGAATAGCTTATAGAGGATTAATAATAAGACATCTAGTACTCCCAAACAATCTTGCAGGAAGCGAGAAAGTATTAAGATTTATTGCTGAGGAAATATCTAGAAATAGCTATGTAAACATTATGTCCCAATACTGGCCTGCAGGAGAAGCTCATAAATATAAGGAGTTAAATAGACATATAACATGGGATGAATACCATAAAGTAGTAAAGCTAGCTGAAAAACTAGGACTAACACGCGGAATACAGTCTGATCAACTATTAAGATTCCGTTTTAAACTATGAGATTATCCTTCTAAATATTCATAAATTTTAGCAGCCTAAATTAAAGAAGCTTAAACAACGGTAACGAGTAGTCTAAAAAGCTTAAAACGTAAAATACATATGGTTAAGAACTTAGGTTTACAAGAATTTTATAGATAGATTCATATAGTTGTATCATATTTTATATATGAAGATGTTAAAATCATGAGTAATTCAGCAATATTCATAGATAATCTTTTTAAAAGATTTGGCGACATCACCGCTGTTAATGGTGTTAGCTTAAATGTGTGGAGTGGAGAGTTTTTCGGTCTTCTTGGTCCTAATGGCGCAGGTAAAACTACAATTATAAATATTCTCTCTAGGCTTTTAAAGCCTACAAGCGGTTATGCTATAATAGGTGGCTATGATGCTCAGAAGGAAAATGTAAAAATTAAAAATTTAATAGGTGTCTGCCCTCAGAAAACTGCAGTTTATCCTTATTTAACAGGTATAGAGAACATAGAGCTTTTCGGAAATTTATACGTTCTAGATAGAAATACGCTTAAGAAAAGAAGAGAAGTACTTCTTGAAAAGATGGGCTTACTCAAGATGCAAAAAGAAAAGCTGAAAAATACAGTGGCGGTATGAAACGTAGACTAAGCCTAATACTGGCATTAATCCATGATCCGCAAATAATATTTCTGGATGAACCTACAATAGGTATGGATCCCCAGTCACGTCGTGCTGTCTGGGATTTTATGATGGGGCTTAAGAGAGAAGGTAAAACTATCTTTCTAACTACCCATTACATGGAGGAGGTTGAAACACTCTGTGACCGCATTGGCATAATTGATTATGGAAAACTCATAGCACTAGATTCACCAAAGGAATTGATTATGAAAAACAATGTAAGAAATCTAGAGGAAGTTTTCATTAAGTTTACTGGACGAAGAATAAGGGGTGAGCTCTAGAATGAAGCTTCAGCGAGTTTCCGCTTTAACAAAGAAGGAACTTAAGAAAACCTTCCATGAATCAGCTGTTCTTTTCATGATTTTTCTTTTCCCAGTAATTTTTGTCTTGGCTTTCGGCATTGCCTTCGGAGGTTTTGGGAGTATGCAGCCTGTCTACGTTGTAGGTGTAATCAACATGGACTATGTAAATATATCAAATTATACACAGTTATTCATCGACACATCATCCAGCATGGAAATATTAAGCATACGAATTTATGCTGGCAGTCAAATAGCTCAAAACTATCTCTCCCAAGGTAAAGTTCAAGCAATCATAGTTATTCCAAATACTTTCAGCTAAAGCCTAGCTTCCTATCACTTAGCGCCAGATAATCCAGGTAGATGGATAAATGCAACTATCCCACTCCACATTGACAAAGGCTCAGTTGTAGCAACACAAGCCATACCGCTAATCATTCAGCAAGTTCTAAATGCGTTTATAGGCAATACTCAGCAAGCTTCAACTCCAATAAGCCTACAAATTGCCTCCTTAATAGAGGCAAAACAAGTTTCCTCCTTTGAGTTTATGGCGCCTGGTATGTTTACCTTTGCTTCAATTTTCCTCATAATGATAGTAGCTCAGTCCTTCACTCACGACCACGAAATCGGTATGCTGAAGAGAATACAAGTAACCCCTACAACCTCAACGGAATTCATGACAAGCCAAGCCTCATCATATATGCTCATAGCCCTAATTCAAGTAATCATGGTCTTCGTTTCAGCTTATCTTATAGGGTTCAAACCAAACATAGATTTTTCAGCATACATATTAGCTTTTACAATTGTATTGGTCTTTTCCCTATCTAACGTGGGTTTTGGCCTAATTACAGCTACAATCGCCAAAACATCTAGTGCAGCTACTGGACTGGCGTTCATCTTTGTGTTACCCCAGCTCTTCCTAGGCACCTTTATCGGCGCTTCACTTTCCTCCACAGCTCAGATAGTTAGTAAATTTATACCGAGCTATTATGTAACTAATGCTTTAACCTCGCTTTTTCTAAGAGGAGCCGCCATCACCAGCCAATCCATACTGCTAGATTTCACAATAGTTTCCATTTCATGTATAGCCATCTTAGTAATAGGTATAATTCTCTACGCAAAATACTATGAAGTCTAAAAATCCTCCACTAAATCCCCCTTTAAAATATTACATCTTCACTACTAAATATCGTATAGAAAGCAAAGTATTTGAGAAATATTGGAAATAACGAAATATTTCAAGCTATCTTAGATATTAATTTAAATCTCCCGGATCAAAACCCTTTCAGTACTAAAAGATATAGTTCAGAACAATACCTTCTTGAGTAGCTCTACGGTGCATACAGGAGGCTTAGATCTTCAATAGAAGTGAAGATCCATGTTTCACTCCATACACTAATCTTCTCAAGAATGAAGATGGGCTTAAGGGTTCAACCATAATATTAATGAAATGCAACGGTACAAACTCTAATCATGCTATAGAAAGGCTTTTGAAAGAAGTGTAAAATCAATAACAACGTGAGATGGCTATGTAAGCCTGGAATATACGGATAAAACCACATTAACACTAATTAAACTAGTCTACATTGAGAAGTTAAGCTATAGTAAGGCTACTCAAAAATATGGAGAGTATGACTTGACCCCGCATGGGATTATAGCTAATATACTTAGCTAATCCAAAAATAAAATAGGGTTTAAATCTAAGCTATGGGATTCTTCTAACCTTAAATTTCCTAAATGCCACCATACCAACTATTATTGCAGCTACTATGACAGCTATTAGAGCTGTTAATGTTTGTAGTTGAAACTGACTGACTACCACTCCTCCAACAGGTGGAGCTTTAATTATCACACTTGCCCGGCTCATGCATACATTGTCCTCAGTATCCAGCTCACCTTCAACCGGAAGTGCACGAGCCTCTATATAATAGATTCCAGGAGATATATTCGCAGTATCCCATACAAAATCTAATACTCTACTTTCACCTGGAGCTAGATCAATGACTTTTATGCCTTGGCAGCATTCAAGCACACCATAATAGTAGCATCTCACCTTGAAAGATTCCGTTTCAGTCCCATCATTCCTCACCTCGACCTTTATAGTTACGGTTTCACCTTGAACAACCTTTTCTGGATGTGGAGTCTGACTTACTGCTACTATATCATGAATCACTATTTTTACACATGTGGTGGAGGTGCAGTTATTGTTGTTTTCATCGCTTTCATCTATTTCACGTCCACTATCGGCAAAAGCCTTTATGCAATAGGTTCCAGGCGGTACACCCGTTGTATTCCAAATAAACCTTATTGTTTCACTTCCACCTGACTCTAGGTTTAACACTCTTATGATGCTTATCGGCTGTATAGGTTTATTGTTATAGTAGCATGCTACATTAAAGGTTTCAGTAAAGTCTCCAAGGTTTTCAACAACAACATCTATTCCCACAAGCTCGCCTTGAACTACAATATCTTTTAAGGGAGTTTGGCTAACGGCAGCTAAATCACGTTTAACAGCATTAATCATTACATCCCGGTCACCTCTATCTGAAACTTCTTGTCCATTAGATATACCCTTAGCCTCAAGATTTTTTCCATAGTTTAGAGTGTAAACACCACTTACGCTAGGTGTAAATTGGATAGTAAAAATTAAATTTGCAGATTCACCCACATCTAAATCACCTACATTCCAGACTATCCCGTTAGTATTCTCCCTTCCCGCACTTCCTTGACTTGGTTTTAAATCTAAGATTATTCCTTCACTAATAGTATCGGTAACGTTAACTTTTACTATTTCGCTTCCTCCAACGTTAGATACTACAATCAATATCTCGTAAACTGCTTCTCTACCTACAACTGCTGGTAATGGACCACTAACCAAAACCTTATCCACATCCAATATTCCTGGCTGCGCTACTACAGTTACTGGTGTAATCATGGTGCAGTTATTATTCTCCTCGTTATACTCAGTTATATCTTTGCTTGAATCTGCAAAAGCCTTAATAAAGTAAACGCCAGGCTGAACGCTAGAAGTATCCCAATAGAATTTTAGGTTTCTCTCTTCTCCAGAATTTAAGTTCTCTACTGTTTGTGGCTGTCCTATAGATGTATCGTCATAGTAGCATGCTACATTAAAGGTTTCAGTAAAGTCTCCAAGGTTTTTAACAACAACGGTTATTTCCACGGTATCTCCCTGTTTTACCTCTGTTGCATTTACTGATTGACTTATTGCAGCAACATCATGAACAATGATAACTGTCTCCTCATCTCTAGTATCGGTTGTTGGAGCTTGATTAAGATTAGGATTCTCCTGATCTGTAGCCCAGAATAATCCATAAGAAGATGGATTTCCGAGACTACTCCAACTTATATACATATCTATATATTGACTGATTATCCTCCAACCTCCAATATTGGCATCAATTATCTTATAGTTAAGATAGTTTTTTGGTTCATATTCCTCAAAGTCGCCATTGTTATTCTGATCAAATAGTAGGTATAGTTCTCCATTTCCGTCGTTGTCAGTATCTTCAACAAAGAGTAGATATTCCGCCTCTATAACGTTTCCACCACTCACATGAAGATTACCATCCAAGTCTATGAACCACTTATAACGGGCATCTCCTTGCGGCCAATTTTTGCCAGGAACATCATAGCATTTAAGCCGTAGATACAAATAACTACTATCGAAATTATAATATGCATATTCCACATCTCGCCAATCGTCTTGCGGTCCATTTTCATTCTTATCCCAGTCAATTTGAATCCATGAAGTAGGCCAAGTAGGGGGAGGTGATGCATATACCTGTAAAATCGAAGGAGCTAAAACTGATACGAATAAAACCATTAAAAGTACTAGGTATGATAAGGTTATAATTCGTTTTTTAATTCTAACCACCCAACTCCTCTGAATATATACATATATATAAATGTTTGTTTTAAAAATTAAGGATACTGTTCAAGCAAGATAGGTTTTATTTTAAATGATTAGGGATATCTGTATTGGTTTTAGTTGCTATTAACTGTTTCTTTATGTCTAAACGGCTTTAGGAGAAGGATTAGTGAGCCGCATATCATTACTATACATCCAATCCATATAAGGCTTACAAGCGGTATGAATCTTACAATTATTCTAGCGGAGTTCTCAGTAATTGAGTGTAGGGATACATATATATCAATCCATCCTCTACTCCAAATATCCGGAGTGGCAAGGATGGTATTGAATTTATAATAATATTTTATTGAAGGTTTTAGTAATGCTGATGCTTCTGGAATCTCAATTAATGCTGCTACATATTCTGTGGGGGCTCCAATTCTAATTAATGCTATATACTCAGCATCAAGTCCACTAATAGTTTTATTCACTTCCTCCAAGACATACGTGTAGCCGCAGGACATGATAGCTATTTCGTCTTCTAAGCTAATAGTTTGAACCCGTTCACAAGTTGATGATACTAAGTATCCTAGAAGTATTAGAGCTACACCAATATGGATAAGAGAGAAGCCTATTTTCCTAAATGTAAGTTTCCTAATATTGATGATGTGGGATAATATAGTAAAACCTGATACAAATCCCCCAGCTAAAACCATATATTCACTACATCCTAACATAAGTAGGGAAGCTAATCCAAGTAAGGTAGAGATAAATATTTTCCACAGTAGAGCTCTAGTATCTGTATGTATCCACTTAAGATATGAACATATACCCATCAATCCAGTAACAACTATAAATAATGGCTTAAAGATATTTTCAAAAAATCCTGAACTAACACTAACGCGTATACCGTGAATGAAAGCAATAATTAATGGGTATAGTGTACCCCAGAGAATAGTAGATACCATAATGATGAATACCGTAATACTAGTTAAAACCATAAACTCCCTACTTAGAAGTGAATAATATTTGTCACTAGCTGGTTTTCCACAATACTTAGCTAGAAGAAATAAAGATATGGTAAGCATGACAATCATATACCAGCATATAGCTATACCTACATTCATTGATGCAAATGCATGTATAGATTCTATAATACCGCTTCTCGTTATGAATGATGCTAAAACAATACTTATAAAGGTAAGTATAGCTATTATAATATTCCAAATCCTCATCATTCCTCTAACTCTCTGAACGGTAATGCTATGTAGAAGTATTGTTGACGAAATCCACGGTATAAGAGAGGAATTCTCAACAGGGTCCCAAGCCCAATATCCACCCCATCCAAGAACAATATAAGACCATGCAGCTCCTAATACTATACCTAGAGTTAGAAAAATCCATCCAGATAGAGCCCATATACGTGAATGATTAATCCATCCATCATCACCAGTAACTAGACCAGCTATAGCTAAACCGTAAGGTATAGATAAAGCAGAATAACCTAGAAAAATTAGTGGAGGATGAATAGCCATATATGGATTCTGAAGTAGGGGATTAAGTCCCCGTCCATCTTGAGGTGTAAAGCTAAATCTTACAAATGGGTTTGAAACGGTAATTAGTAGAGCTGTAAGGAAAATATTAATAGATGATATAACTATAGAGCCTATTAATGCTAGAGTCCTCCCCCTCCTAAGTAGTAGCGTAATGAATACTGATAGAATCCACGACCAGAAGAGGAGGGATCCTTCAGGACCAGCCCACAATGCACTAACAACATAAATCAACGGTAAGTCTCGATCAGTATAGCTAGCTACATAAACAATCTGAAAACTCCGAGTAACAAGATAGTAAAGCATAAATATAATAGCTAAAGTTAAAGAAACCATATGTAGAATAGATAACCAAATAACAATTCCTAGTCTCTTACCGCATTTTAAACTATGAATTGCTAAGACTGGAAGTATAAGTATGAATATAAATGCTAAATAAATTATGACTAGATCAATACTCACTAATAACCCCTACAATCCTATTAGTATTCAGAATTTTAGTTCTAAGACCTTAAATACTTAACTCTCAATAAGCTGTAATTAATATAAGCTTAAATTTTTCCCATGGTTTCCACCATGAAGTTACTACAAGTAAATAGACTGTTAAATATGTTTGGTGAAATAAAAAGTAAGTTTAGAATTATGGTATTTCTTATACTCCTCTCCTAAACAATTCAATTACTATGTAGTTTACCAGTAACTCTGTAATATTTGGAGGAAGGGAGTTGAATACTTGGTTTATCAGCGTCATCTCCTTTGGAATACCCTTATCCAGCCCGAAAGCTTCCAGTAGTTTTGGACCATATATTCCTAAATACTTCTCCATTTCCTTCAGTAATTGGCTAAGTGAGGATATATCCATTTCTTTAGGAGTTATTAAACTCATTATTAAGCCAAGACTCTCCACAATACTTTCAATATCGCTTGGTGGATATTTAGATAATTCTACTGTACATTCCTCTAAGTCTTTAAGCATGTTGTCCAGTATTCTTTCATGAATAGGTGTAAGGGTAAGATGTATGCTTGGAGGAATTTCCATTTCTGGAATTCCCTTCTGAGCTAGGAAGTACCATCCCCTCTTAACCATTTCATCAGATAGTTTGAATAAGTTTATTTTATTAGATGTAAATGCAATTATAACTGATGGGTTTCCAATTACTCCATATCCTAACTTCTCCAATCCACTTAATATTCTACTTCTTACATTCAATATTTTCCTAGCTAAATCCATGTATCCCTCTTCTCCGAGGAAGTGGAGTACAGCCCACGTTGCTGCAAGAGGCCCCTCTGATCTAGATGATAAGACAGCTGGATTTACAATTGGGTATCCGGGCCATCTTAAATTTGCATATTGGGAAAACATTTTATAAAATTCTTTCCTAAACAATATTATGGAAGCTCCTATAGAGGAGTAAGCATACTTATGGGGGTCTAGAGATATAGAGGAAACACCTTCTATTTTAAAGTCGAAATCAGGAATATTCTCTCCTATTCTCTTCATGAATGGAAGAATAAATCCTCCTATACATGCATCTACATGAAGCCATATATTTCTATCTAATGCTATCTCAGCTAATTCCCTAATTGGATCTATTGTTCCAAATGGCCAGTTTGGAGTAGAACCAACAATTAAAGCAGTATTCTCAGTTATTGCTTCATTTATTGCGTTTGGATCTGCTTGATATGTCTTAGTATTAATCTTAACTCTCTTAACTTTTAAACCCATGTATTCAGCAGCTTTATCATAGCAGGGATGAGCTGTAACCGGCATAACTATTTCAGGAATTGTTATAGCTCCCTTACTTAGTATGAATTTATCTCTTGCAGCCTTTACTGCAAGGAAGACACTTTCAGTTCCTCCAAAAGTATAGGTTCCAACAACTTCTTCATCACCATTCATTAACGATACTGCTATATCAACAATATCCTTCTCCATTCTTACTGCACTTGGAAACTCAGTAAAATCCAGAATATTCTTATCCATAAACATTTTAAACGCATCTAAAGCTACTTCCTTCAACTCATCTATTCCAGTTTCAAAAGCTATTGTGAATAGTCTTCCACTAAGAGGCTCAGCATCATTAGAAGCATATTCTCTTAACTTTTCAAGAATTTCTCCCTTCTTAATAGGCTTAATAGGAAGTGTTTTTCTCACAATTAAAAACTATTTTTAATTTTACTTAAACTTTTCTCATAAATTTCAGACTTTGTTAACTTAAGCGATCAATTACATAGTTCTGTTAAAGATTAATACTCTTAGTATATTATTCCACGTTGTTTAAGGAATTTCTTTTAAAATATTATTTTAAATTCATAAATCTTAAGACAGTTATTGATAGATAAGTAGGTTCAGAAATAGTAATTCAACTTCTTTAATATCCTCACATATATAATTAACTAAATACGAATAAATACACTAACATGAAACATAAATGATTAGTCAATCGAGTTATTAATAAATCATAGGAATCATAATAATAAAGTATTTAATGTAGTCTAAGCTCCATTTTAGACTTAATGACTTAGAGGATAAGATGTTATATGTATTACTGTTAATTAGAAATAGTTAAATATTAGCTATAATCTCCTAGTTAGGGGTAATATGGAGATGTGGAGGATTCTCGGGGTTGCTGTTTTACCTTTATGTTTGGTATCAGTATATCTGTCTTTTATATCTCCTCCCCCTATTGAGTTTGGAGCTGCAGCTCCACCTGATGTATATAGGATACTTTATGTTCATGTTCCACCGGCTTGGATTAGCTATTTATCTATGGGTTTTTCCTTAGTTTCCAGTATTGTTTATTTGGCTAGGAGAAGTGTGAAGGCTGATGCTATAGCTTTATCATCTATGAGGATAGGGCTACCATTATCCTGGGTTGCAATAGTAACAGGCTCTCTATGGGCTAATATAACGTGGGGTGAGTATTGGTCATGGGATCCTAGAGAAACCACAACATTAATTCTAGCTCTAGCTTTTACAGGATACTTTGCTTTAAGATGGTCTATACCTGATATTGAGAGGAAGCGTAGAGTATCTGCTATGTATGCTATAGCTTCCTTTATAACAGTACCTTTAAGCTATTACTCAGCAATTCTATGGCGTACCCTTCACCCAATAGTTATAACACATGGAGAAATAGCATTAGCCCCCCATACAGGATTAATATTAATGATTAATCTCGCTACAGCCCTACTTATCTTCCTAACTCTACTATACCTATCATACAAGGTAGAAATAGCTGGAGGTAAACAGTAATGTATATGGAGCTTCTATTATCCTATCTACTCTACTGGGGTATTCTAGCTGTTTTAACAATATATCTTCTAATTAAATATAGAAGAACTAGACATGAAAGCTAAAATATTAATTATAGCTTTAACTATTGTATTAATCTTCTACCTTACAATATCTACATTAACACTATCACAGAGATATTTATCCCCATCAGAGGTGTTTACAAGCAGTCATGATGGGGAAATAGTAGCTATAATAGGAATTGTTGAGAATCCTAGAATTGAAGGCTCAAATTTAGTTTTCATTATTTCCGATAATAAAACCAAATTAACTGTAATATACCAAGGCTCACAAGTACCTCTTAGAGAGGGGGGAGAAGTAGTTGTTGAGGGATTATATAGTAGAGGAGAGGTATTAGCATTTAAAATATTAACTAAATGTCCATCCCGCTACGGATTTACAGGCTATGTAGATGTAAACACTATAATTATACCTTTAGCTATTAGTATCTCAATATCTATAATCCTAATAATAGCCGTAATTATAATTGGAAGACGTAGTAGGAGTAATTAGTCTAATATAATGAAACTAGGGTAAACCATTAAGCCTCTATGATTACCATACTTTATGAAGTATTCATTACCTCCCAATATAAGCTTAAACAAATTACTAATGGATACAGTATGAACATTAACCCTAATTTCTCGCTATAAATCCCTTCATGTAGCTCATTAAGCTGATCATGTAGAATTTACGTCAACTCCTGAAAATCTTCATGTACTCTACTCCAGGTTAAATTTACAAATCCTACTACACATATTTACATCTTACCGTATTTTAACATGTTTAAATGCTTCCTCTTTACATGCTGTACAATTCCTGAACGTACAGCATATCTTCTACCACACACCATACATACATAATATCTAGAATCATTAATGATTTCTACTCTAAATAGCTCAGATGGTGACTTCACTATACAATATTAGCAGTAGAACCTATAAAGGTTAGCATACAATATCGACATCACTAATACACTATATAATATTCTTCAATTATATTTAGTGATTTAATTAGGATTCATAAATTTCCTATCTAATTCCCCTAACCCTACTCTAAAAGTAGGTTTTTTCAATCGTAAGGGTTTAAGTGAAGTAGAATATGTTTAAGTCTTAGCTTCAATATGGATTATCCTTGTAGGATCTCAATAACTCTAATTGAAACTATAAGTATGAATATTACTAGTAGATAAATGCAGTAACATCTTTAAATCTACGTCTAGGTCTTAGAATTGATAATGCTACAAAGTATTCTAGAGTAAACATAGATATGTAGACGTCAATCCTATATTCACCTAGAGCTGTAAGAGATGGAACTGTTATGAATATCATGCTAATACAATATTGAAGAGAATGTTTTTACCCATAACTATACATTTTAATAGTAATCCTCCTTAAATTCTCCTTCTTAATCTCTGAATCCACATGTACTGGCTGCTTAAACATTGATGCTGTTATACATGCTTCAAGAGATCTGAAAACTCTTCTAAATCTTCCAGCAGCTATACGGCTTTCAATCCCTTAACCTCCACAGCAATATCCCTACCTACAGAAACGGAGGATGCTAGCTTAGCTGCATCAACAATTACATGATATAGTGAATCCTCAATACTCATCTCTGAAACACCCCAATTCTTAAAAGCTCACTTACTGGTGGTGGAAGCACTAGGCATACTTTCTCACCATTCTCAACAATAATGCTTTTAGAATGAATTTGATGGTTTAAATCCTGTTAATAGTATGTTGTTTAAGAATACTAGTATAATAGCCATATAACTTCCGATACTTTTAAGGCTTTCCCTTCAGCCTCCTTATCCACATATAGAATACCTACTAGACTGTTTCTACAAGGATTAAGCTATCTAGCTTAAAATATAGAGAACTAAACAATTAGGCTAGAAGTAGTAGTGAGGAGTTTAGCTATTTATTGATGGCTTATTCCTCATGTCTATAAGCTCCATTATTTTACTCTCATAGCTTGAAATTATCTTCACTATTGGCTGTATTACCACTACTTTCGAGAATATACGGGTTAGGTTTTCAAGATCCTCCCTAGTTAAGACTTTAAGAAGAGGGATAACTGTTAAGTAGGCTACTAGGTAGAGTATTGCAGCTAATGTAAGGTTTACTATGCTTAGCATTGATGAATATAAAGCTATTGGAATTATTGGAGCTACTGCTAGAAGTGTAGCGAAATATATGTTTACTGAGCTTTTCAAATCAATTCTTAAGCTATATTTACGAGTAGCAACCCATAGGCTGTATATGGTTGAAGATGCTGTAGCCAGTATTATTGCGGTAAGCATTCCCTCAACCCTCATTGTTCCCGTTAAAGCTACTGCTGAGGGTATGAAAATACCTACAGAGAGTAGAGTAGCCTTCAAGTTAACTTTTGAATCACCTATCCCGCTGAAGAAGCTTCCCAAAACTGCTAAGCCAAACCCAACGAATAGGAAGGATAATGCATAGAGAGCTAAGTATAGAGGAGCATAACTATAGTCTACACCGTAGAATAGGAATACTAGATCCCTAGACATAACAGCTACGAAAACAGCTACTGGAATTATAAGGGATGAAGTATACTTTACAGAGTATGTAAACATGATGCTTGCCTCACTACTTCTTAGCTTAGAAAATATTGGAAAGAGAACTGTAGCTATTGGCGAGGAGATAAGGGTTATGAGAATGGTGAAGTTCATAGCTGTATGAAAGTTTCCAATAAGTACATTAGTTGTAAAGTATGCGAGAATTACACCCCGTAATGTTGCAGTAAAACTACCTAAAATACTGGATAAATATAGAGGTAAACCATAAGATAACATTTCCAAGAGAACCCTACCTAAACCAGGATTTAAATAAGGCTTTTCAATACTTCTAGAACATCTTAAAGCTAATACTAAACTAATAATTGTACCTATCATGAAGGCTAATATATAGCCTACTAAAGCACCAAATACACTAAAACCTAAAACTATTAGTAGTGGGCTTACTATAGTTCTAATAGCTTGACGGATAACATCTATGATTGCAAGTTTCTTCACGTCTCCAAAGCCTAAGAGAGCACATCCAGTAGCTGATGAGAGTGGTTGAAGAAGTATTAAGATTAGAGTTAGTCTAACTAGGCTAGCTATTTCAGGCCTATTTATAAGTAGAACTGTAAGAGGCTCTGTAAGAATGAATCCTACTGTAAACATTATAAGGCATGTTAATATGTTAAAGATTAAGCCTACCCTAAGCAGTAGGATTATATGAGTTCCCTCTCCTCTAGACTTATAAAGCGCTATAAAACGGGTTAAAGCCTGGCTTACACCATAATCTGTGAAGAGAGTAAGAAAGCCTGGAACAATAAGTGTAAGCGAGTAGATACCGTAAAGCTCCGGTCCAAGAAGACGAGCTACAAGAATAGCGCATACAGCAGATAGTATAGCAGCTAAGCTACCACCCCAAAAAAGGTGGAAAGCTCCACTTACAGTCTCCTCAGCAGCTACAAGCAGTCTATCATGGAAATGGCTTGAAGCCATAAGCCTAACTATTTAATGCTATGCTTTACAGCCTATTATTAAATTTTTCCATAGTAAGTTCATGTAGCCGCTATAGTAGTAAGAAGATTAAGTATGAGGACTGATAAAACTTAAATAATAATTAGATACTCCTAGCTTAATTTTCTTTATATTTCTGCTAACTTTAGAAGTTTACTATTTTCACCCTTTCAATATATTCTATAATTTATATTCTATCATTATGGGTAATATGGAAGCAAGTATTAGATTCTGGTAACTTGGGAGGGAAGCTTAATATGTTAAGCTGTCATGCTGAGTATTAAACTATAAAGCTAAAATATTTATTTTACCTTAATAATAGTTAAAGCATACTCATTCATCGTTAGGTGCTTCATATATGTCATATATGCTTATTACAGGTGGAGCAGGCTTTATTGGTAGTCATCTTGTAGATAGGCTTGTAAAAGACGGCTTCAATGTAAGGATACTGGATGATTTTAGTAGTGGAAGCTGGGAGAATATTAAGCATCATAACTCTCTTCAAGTCGAAATATTTAATGCAGACTTAAAGAATCCGCAGGCAGCTTTCGAAGCTGTTAGAGATGTAAGCTCTGTCTTCCACTTCGCTGCAAACCCTGAAGTTAGAGTTAGCACTACAAATCCGGAAATTCACTTTAACAATAATGTAGTAGCAACATTTAACCTACTTGAAGCTATGAGGAGAGCTAATGTTAAGGATCTTGTCTTCGCTTCATCAAGTAGTGTTTACGGTGAACCTGAATCCATACCTGTTAGTGAAGATGCTCCCGTACGTCCAGTCTCAGTTTACGGTGCAAGTAAAGCAGCCTGTGAAAACCTAATATATACCTACAGCTACCTATACGGAATTAAAGCAGTAATACTTCGCTACGCTAACGTTGTTGGACCCAGACTTAAACATGGTGTAGTATATGACTTCATCATGAAGCTACTTAAACAATCAGAAAGACTAGAAATATTAGGTGATGGAACACAGACACGTAGCTACATCCATATAAGTGATGCTATTGAAGCAACTATAACCACCTGGAGAAATAATACGAAAACCTTTAATACATACAATGTTGGAAGTGAAGACTGGATTAATGTAAACGAAACTGCAGATATAGTTGTAGCTACTATGGGGCTTAAAAACGTAAAATACACATACAAACCCATACTCCACGGTATAGGATGGCTTGGCGACGTTAAGAAAATAGCTCTCAACATAAACAAGCTGAAAAGCCTAGGATGGAAGCCAAAAATGAAAAGTAGAGAAGCCCTATCAGAGACAATAAAAAACATAATTCAAGAACTTAAAGTAACATCCAATAATCCAAGTTCCAGATAAAACAGCTATCTCCTACAAGCTCACATACATAAATAGTAGAGTTTCTTAAAGGAAGAATTAAATATAAGCTATCAATTAAAGTTATATGCTTTCCCTAACCTTTTCTAATGGGGCATCCCTTAATCTCCATAATCCCTTCCTGAAGTCTAGAAGTATTATACCTAGCTCACTAGCTACGTAGTCGCTTATTACTATTTCATCTATGTATGGATTTACTATGATGCTCACCTTGATTTTCTTATATTCCTATCTTCTAAAGTAAGCTATAATTCAGCGTATGACTCATAGTACGGATTAACTGTTTCCCACCACCAGTATAAGGTATTGCTGTTGTAGCTGAGTATGGTGGCCATAGCCCTAATTCCTTAGCTATATCTACTGGTATATCTGAAGTATCAGATTCAAATATTTTCAGCCTACCATAGATCTGCATTAAATCCTCAGCAGCATTTAAACCCTCATTTTCATCCAGATCCTATTCAGCTTAGCATGTTTCCATAAAGCGTTTAAAGCCTCCGTTAAGGCTAAATCAACAGTTAAGAGGTTGAAGCCATTCTTTAAAAGTGCTTCTACATGCTTTTCATTTCATCTGAATCCAGCTCATTAACAACGAGCTTCACAAAAATATTAGAGTCTAGGATTATAAGCTGCATCTTAGCTCTCCTTACCCTCCCTAATTAAGTATAAGGAATCCACACTAACATCCTCCTCTCAGCATTAACCCAAATGCTTCTAATAATCTCAGCCAGTTCAAGCTGTCTAACCCTATCCTCAATGAAACGTCTATCCTCATCACTTCACTCAATAGTTAATTTACGTATCTGCTCCTTAATGCTCACTACGCAATACATATTGTAACACCAAATATAAGAATTTTGATTTATAGACAAACATCAGCGACTACGACTTAATTTTCGATTCTAACTTAACATCAATTGAAAGTTTAGGTTAAGTCCTCTCAAGGGAATTCATTCTCCTATTAAGCATCTTGAAGCTGATTTTCATACTCTTCTAATCTTCTTTACACTCTGTAATGCTGAGACCTATTCTTCTAGATTTAGCTTTCTATTAAGCTTACACTGCTTCTCGATCTTGATCTTCATAGGATCTATCTCAAAGACTTCATTATGTTAGTCTTAACAGTTCCCTATACTTTTGCTTCACTAAACTTAAACAAGTTAAGTCTTTCCTAGGGGAGAACTTCTACATCATATTTCTGCGCTACTGTTCTCTGCTTCTCGTCAAGGCTAAGTAGGGGTTTATGTATGCTTTGCGCTAAGGCTATGTATAGTGAATCATAAACTGTTAATTTACTCTCTACTGCTATCTTGAAGGCTGAATCCATATAGTTTCTTTCATCTTCTAAAATCATATTTCTCTCCAAGTACTCCTTAAACAGCTGAATAATTCTCATAGCTTCATTAATGCTTACTACTTTTCTTAAATGTAGTGCTTTCCAGACTGCATTATAAAACTCCTTAATTACGTGATCTAAAGATATTGTTGTAGACATATACTCTGATAGCTTTAACCAATCCTCCTCACGTAGGAAGAAAGCTATTATAGCAGTTGCATCAACTACTATCACGATCCTCCCTTACAGTACTCTTAGAAAACCCTCTTGGAACACTCCATGAAGCATTCTTAAGCTCACTAAATATTCTTCTAAAACTATCCTCAGCCTCGATTTGTCTTATCCTCTCCTCAATGAATCTCCTAATCTCCTCAGCCCAATTAACTCTATCCCTATATTTAAGCATCTTATTCTTTACATCCATCCTAACCTTAATACTTACAACACTACTCATAGTTTACCACAAAATATACCATAAAGTATACCTATATAAACTTAATTACTTTTCATTTAAAACCTAATTTTAAGAGAACTAACATCATATGTTTAACTATAACTTTCATGTTTACGTAGGAGTAGCCTATCATCTTAAAAATTCTAATTGAACACTCTTCAATAGGGAATATAATAATAACCACTTGAATATGGTTTAAAAGAATATTAAAGATTTAGTAGCTGAATGATGATAAACCGTTATGTCTAAGAACTCTGTGATTTCCAAGTACTCAATAAGTCTTCTTAGAGAGCTAGACTTAGATGTAAGGTCGTTGTTTATTAGTACCATATACTTATTCTCCCACTTCTTAGCTATGAGCTCTACAGATACATCTGGAGGATTAGATCATCAGTAGCCCTATTGGTTTGAGTTGTTTTGTAACTGGATCTACTTGGTATCCGAGAGCTTCAAGAGCTGTAGCTCCTAGAACTGGTGTATCCTCAGCTTCACCGAATATTACTGAAGCTCCAGCACGAGTATCTTCATACTCGAATACAGTAACACCTACATTCCGCTCCATAATAACCCCACCATAAACTCTTAACCTCCTACGGCTAAGAGGCTTTAAACCTAACTCTTCAAGTATGCTATGGGAATTGAAGGAATATAGCGCCCATATCTACAAGTAGATTGTCTTCAGCTTATCCGAGCCCCTCCTTAAGTTATAACCATCATGTTTACTAAGGAAATATTCGGAAATTCCATTAGGAATTATATAGACTCTTCCGGAGCCTAATGTACTTCGTATACTTTGTGCATACATAGCTAATATTATGCCTGATACAGTTACAATAACAAGTATACGAAGTATCGAATACCAGCAAGGAAAAACATTAGAAAGGCTGAGTAATGCTGGAAGCTTACGGTAAACGGCCATACATACCTTCCACTATATGCAAGTCCAGGAGCACCTATAAATGTTCCAGTACTATAAATTGTTGCAACACTAGTATACATTAAACAAGCCATGTTAACTCTCTTCCACCAAGAAAATACTTAACCAACCATCCCTAGCATCAACAATCCTTCTTTTAGAAGTAGCTTTATAACCTATATCCCCTTAACCTATATCCCCTAAAAGAATAAGTATTACTGAATAAGCAATCATTACAGTAGTAATTTCAAATACAGGTATTACTCTCTTCACATTACCGCCTCGTATGGGAACCTCCTTGAAAATATTCTGATCACAATAAGCATTATGAATAGACTAACTATCTGCCAAACAATTAATGAGTAGAAACCCAGTTGGGGAAGCCTAATATAAAGTTTACCTGACCTAAAGGCCTCGTTAACGTCATAGATAATCCTATAATCAATGTAACTAAAACTCAAAAACACCAAAATGCAAACGCAGTCTTTGCCTGCTTTGTAGTCTCCCTATATCTCTCATCCTATTTAAAGTTTCCTCACTCATATACATCCAAGAGTAATTCAAAATCATGTATTTAAACTTACCGGCATTTTAAATGTGTTTGTCTTGTTAAATTAAGACATTAATTACATGTGCTTCTCATATCTGAAGTTCAGAGAACTAGCTTTGTTCCGTAAAGCTTATTAGATTTGGTATGTTGCTTCTAGGGATATTATGGGTAATATTGTAGAGACTGTATCTTTATGGAAGGCTTACGGTAGTGTTTGGGCTTTACGTAATGTTTCAATTAGTATTAATTCGGGCTGTCTTGTTTTAGTTCTTGGACCTAATGGTGCAGGTAAATCAACACTTATTAAGATACTGTGTGGACTATTAAAACCAACTAAAGGTGTGGTTAGGGTTTTAGGGTTTAAGCATGGATGTAGGGAGATTAAGAGGAGGATTGGTGTTGTTCTTCATGAACCTATTCTCTATGGAGAGCTTACAGTACTTGAAAATCTAGTTTTCTACTCTTCATTTTACAACTCTAAAGTTGATGATTGGGTGGTTAGGGTTTTAGGTATTGATACTGTTTTTAGGGAAAGAGTTGATCGATTATCTTATGGGTGGAGGAAAAAAGTTGATTTAGCACGTGCATTAATACATAGTCCTAACCTTCTCCTACTTGATGAGCCCTTTTCAGGGTTAGATGAATCTACATGTGAAACCATATCTAAACAGATAATTCCAGCATTTATAGAGAATGGGAGGACGGTAGTTATAGCTTCACATATTGGAGAATATGTAAATCATATACCGCATGTGGAGATTATGCTTGCTAATGGGGAGGTAAGAATTATTAGGGATATGTAATGTCTTCCTTAAATCATCTTCTTACCCTTTTAAGGAAGGATTTAACTGTTGAGATTCGTAGGAGTCAGGAGATTCTGGTAGTCTTCATGTTTCCATTAGCTGTAATTATTGGTTTAGGATTTATGGTATCTACTATGTATGCAGGTTTTTTAGCTTATCATTTAATTTGGCCTTTAATGCTTTTTGAAGCGGTTTTTCTAACTACTACTATATTTATGAGGGAGGTTGAGAAGGGAACTATGAATGGTATTAAGCTTCTACCATGCTCACCAGTAGTGGTATGTATTGCAAAGTCAATATATGCCTTTATATTTACATTATCAACATCTATTGAAGCATTGATTCTACTAGTATTCTTCGGTAGGCTACATCCACCATCTATACAGGTATACTACATAGTACTCCTAGTATCTATTAACATAGCATTAATATCAACATTCTCATCAGTTCTAACAATGTATTCTGAAGGTAAATTCATCATAATACCATTCATAATCACCTTACTGTCAATCCCATCAATAAGCCTAGGAGCTATTGGACTTCAAAAAATACTTCTCAACATAGCTATCGATAATGAACTGAAAACACTAATTACCACAACAATAATAACAGTTCTAATCAATACCTTACTAATAAGCCTAGAAATAGAGGAAGAATAATAAATATGAATCCATAAATCAATGTGGAAGTTTATATCTACATGTTACAATATCAAATATCATGCAACTGTAATACTGTTTAAGCTTAAAAATAGATTTCAAAACTCATATTGCTTAAAGCAGGGTAATAGAAGTATTGTATTAATAGCTAACCCTCCAAATCTTGAAGCTTTAATTTAGATGTATGGATTTTGAAGAGAAGTTTTATGGCTGACTTATTGATATCTAGGTAATGTATTAAGCAACTAGTATAAGAAGTTATAATGGTGTTTCAGCATATTGTCTGTATGAGATTCCAGACATTAATAATGTTTCTTTAAACTTTACCTAGCTTAATTTAATTCTTTTAATGTTGGATTCAGTAATGCTTGTTGTGAAGGCGTTTTTTAGTAGGGGGTCTAGGAGTTCATATTCACCCCGTCTAATCCTACTTATATAGCCTCTTTTCTCTAGGCTATCTAGAGATCTATCTAGTTCGGAATCGTATATTACTGTTTTTACTCTACGTTCAAGATAGTTTTTAATTTCACTCCAGTAGCTATAGCCTTTAGCTATGGCTTCAACAATGTATAAATACTTCTGTGAGAAGTGGGTAAGTTCCTCAATAGTGATTTTTACAGCCATCTCAGCTACTTCATCAATAAGTTCTTTACTTAATGTTTTTCTTTTTACTGCTTTGGAGCCTAATTCAGTTAGCCATCCTACTACTCCATCTAGCTTATCAACAGCGTAGAGAATTAGGTTTTCATCTACATTCATTTTATATTCTGAAAAGCCTTTCTTCAGAAAGTTGATAGATGTATTTTTAGGGAAGCGTTCTAGCCTTATTTCTTCTAGATGTCTTCCATATAGTGGAGAGTTAGGATTGTTAATACCTAGTAGATCATATAGTAATCCAGCTTCAGATCCCGTTAGAATGAAGGTTATGTTTTCACAGTAATCATAGCAATGTGCTAATAGTGAAACTATTTCTCCACCAAGATTACCTCTAAAATTCTGTGCTTCATCTATTGCTATTATGGTTTTTCCTAGCTTATTAATTCTATCTAGAATGGTTTGTAGGCTTACTCTTCTCTTTATATCCCAGGAAAGAGCAATCTCTACCCCTAATATATTTACACCAGTAATACGTTTTAAAATATTGGATAACTTATTTCCAACATATTTTTCATTTAGCTGTGTAAGAATATCTGAGAATATCGTGTAGAGGGATTTATATGATCTAATAGATGATCTAACATCAATAAGAGCATATGGAATTGTACATTCATTTAGGAAAACCTTTAGAACTGAGGTTTTTCCAATTCTTCTCATTCCGGTTAGTAGTATTATAGGCTTATTTACGGCGTTTTTAAGCTCATGTAGTTCCTTTTCCCTGTTGTAGAGGTCTTTTCTTACTTCCTTTGGCCGCTCATCAAAAAGCATAACTACCACCCTGTTAGTAATAAGGTTTACTATCAATTCATTTATTCCTACTACTTAACTTACCATAGCTTTAAAACCATAATAAATATTCCCCTACCCCCTACCAAGTCTTAAAAGATTTTTAGCTATGTTGCTGAAACTCTTAACATTACCTTAAGATATTAAGCCAACATCTCCATACAATCAACATCGTAAAGATTAAACATACATTAGAATCTACTAGATTATTAAGTGTTAGTGATTAATTTTCTGTTGTTTATGGAGATGAATAGCTAAACGAGATTGTAATATCTTCTATTTAAGCTTGTTGTATCTTTATGGGATTCAGCAACTTAAGTTGGAAGCTACATATGCTAAGTTGCTGGGTTCGCTTGCAAGCTTAGTAGAATTCTATTTGTAGGTTTAGGGTAGGAGTAATGATGGTTTAGTAGTAATGCTTAATCGCTATGCTGAATGAAATGAATCCATAATATGAAAGACCGCTACATCAGTATGAATAGTAGAGGATAATTTTGAAGTTTCAAGAATGCTTTATGAGCTTATTTGCTTTATGGTTATTATTGTTTTACTCCGAGATATATGGTGCTTAGTTCTGGATGTTTTAGTAGTTTCTGCGCATCTCCATCATAAATTATTCTTCCACCTACGAATAGTAGTGCATTATCTCCACATTCAAGTGCTTTTCTAGCATTCTGCTCTACAATAGTTACTGTTATTCCGTAGTTATCTCTTAAATTCACTATTTCCTTTAGAACTTCAATAGCGAGTTTCGGGGATAGATTTGCTGTAGGCTCATCGAAAAGCATTACTTTAGGTCTTCTCATTAAAGCCATAGCTATAGCTAGCATTTGTCTCTCTCCACCGCTTAGAGTATTTGCTTTCCTATTATAGTATTTTCTCAGTATTGGGAAGTAGCTTAGAACCTCCTCAATCCTATCTTTAACTTCATTTTTACTTAAAGTATAGCTTGACATTAATAGGTTCTCTCTTACATTTAGGTTTAGAAATATATTACCGACCTGTGGTAGGTATGCTATTCCCATTCTAGCAATTTCATGTGTTGGTAGATTTGTAATATCTTGACCGTTAAATCTTACTCTTCCAGAATATATTGTTGCAAGTCCGGAGATTGTTTTTAGAAATGTAGTTTTACCACTACCATTAGGTCCAACAATAACTGTTACTTTATCTCTTCTTATTGATGTATTAACATCGAATAGTACATGGAATCTACCGTAGCCAGCATTTATGTTTTCAACATCTATCACTTAACCACCTAGATATTCATCTAGTACTCTAGGATCTTTTAAAACCTTTTCTCCATCACCCTCAGATATAACTCTTCCCCTAGACATAGCGTATACGTAGTCAATGTATTGTAAAGCTACTTCAAGTCTATGCTCAACAACTAGAAATGTAACGTTTAAGCTTTTCAGCTTGGTTAGGTATGAGAAGATTTTATGTGCTAGCGTTGGGTTTAAGCCTGATGCAGGCTCATCAGCTAATACTAGCTTTGCACCGCACATAAGAGCTCTACCTATCTCGAGAAGCTTCATCTGTCCTCCGCTTAGCTTACATGATGGATGATCTGCTAGATGATTAAGCTCCAGTAAATCAAGTATTTTATAAGCCTTCTCAATGGCTTCAGCCTCCTTATTTATCCATAGCTTTCTAAATGGGGCTTTGAGAAAGCTTTCACCAGGATTATTAGGATATGCTGTAAGCATATTCTCCATAACTGAAAGCTTAATAAATGGTGCAGGTATCTGGAATGTTCTTACAATACCTAGCCTATAAATCTCGTATGGAGGTAAACCTGTTATATCCATGTTCCTATAGAGAATTTTACCTTTCTCAGGCTTATAGAATCCGGAGATAACATTTATTAGTGTTGTTTTACCGCTTCCATTAGGACCCATAATTAAAGTTATAGTATTCTCTTTAACCTCTATATTTACATTGTCGAGTGCAATGAGTCCACCAAATGTTTTCCTAACATCTTTAATTGTTAGTATACTCATGGAAATCAATAAAAAGATTTAAGGTTAAAGCCAAGTAACGGAGTCTGAAGCTGCTGTATATATTCCTGCAAGCTTCCATGCATATTCTCCATTCTCCTTAACTATATACCAAAGCTCATAATCAGCAGTTTCTCTATCACCAGCTTCATTAAGTTCAAGCCATCCACTAGCTCCAAACGTTGTTTTTGCAACTGTAGGTAGTATATTCTTGATGGCGTCAGCATCATATTTGCCTGCTGCTAGTATGCATTTAACTGCAAGCCATAAGGTATCGTAGACGCTATACGTATATGCATCAGGAGTTCTTCCAAGCTTCTCCTTAACAGTGTTTTCAACCTTTACTGTTATGCTTGATCTTGTTGGTGCAAATACTGGATTAACGAAGCCTCCTGTTTTAACACAGAATTCTGCAACTATTGTTTCAGTAATGAATTTATCACCTAGAACAGTTCCATCAGTTCCAAACCATTTAACCTCGGAGAGAACTGGATATCCAGCTGCCTGCGTGAAGAATGTAATAGCTTCTTCGAAAGCTGCATAGTATATTCCAACCTTATCCCTACCATACTTTCCAATAGCATCCGTAACCTTAGAGGATAAAACACTAACCTCAGCTGAAAACTCTTTAGCTTCAGGTGCATATCTTATACCTTCAAGAAACTTCCCGCCAAGCTCCTCAAATCTTTCTCTAGCAGCTTTAACCAATCCATCACCCCAGGCATCCCCCCTCCATACAGGTATTATGTATCGAACACCTGAATCATATATAACTCTAGATATAGCTTTACCCTGCTTATTATCATCTGGACATAGCCTAAATAAATTATCTCTAGGTATAGCTAGCTCAGGTGCTGTTGACATACCACTAAGTATAAGTATCTTGTTTGCTTCAGCATATCCCATAATATTTCTAGCTTCACCGCTTGAAGCTGAGCCAACAACAATCTTCACACCCTTCGCAGCTAGTGTTTTCAATTTTTCAAGAGCAACATCAGGTTTTGAAGCAGTATCCTCTACGAGAAGCTTAATTCTGAAGGGCATTCCAGCCTTAGATAGGAAATCGTTTACTTCAGAGGCAGCAAGCTCTAATGCTACCCTATAGTTATCACCCCAAGCACCAAGCTCACCTGATAGCTGGGTAAGTACACCTATCGGTATCTCACCAGTTAATGGAGGTATAGGTTTCTCAACTGTTGTTGTATATGTTGATGTTATAACTGATGTTACTGTAGTTCCCGGAATGGTTGTAGTAACTATTCCTACTTTTGGTGGAGCTGCAAAATAGCCGACAGCAACACCAATGATAAGAGCTATAATACCTATAGCTATAATATCTGTTCTCATACCATTAATAATACTACACGGAAGCTTTTATATTTTTCCAGATATTTAGTGGCTTTGTTAACTTAAGCATGTTTTATCACTTCTATTTTGGTATTGTATCTTCTATGAATTTCTTAGCTTTATCCTTTTGTAATTCATATCTGTTAACCATACTATTGACTTCATAATCATTAATACATGCCTACTATCACATTTACTCTTCATACATGATATATAATTATCGAATAGAAGTTTTATACTTACTATACTGTATGATCTTCTAAATTAGATTCCTAACCTATATAACGGTATCATTAACCATAACGATCCTAACATCCCTCTATCAATTAGGAAGCTTAAAGACTTAAACCATGACGATAAGATCAAACTCCTAACAACAATGAAGCTCAAAATATTTGAAGCCGTCCTAGATGAACGGAAAGAAATATATAAGCAATAACAACTAGAGTAAATGGAGTCCACGCTACAAACCTAACAGCCTTAGACATACTAACATTTCATGTTAGTATGTAGGGTTCATATAATTCTTAATTGACTTTAAGATGGGTAGGATCCTATTAGATGTAATATTCCAGTATAGCCTTATGCTGGATGCTAATGATGGTTTAAAGCATTATAATCATAGACTTCCAGTATAGCTACTAATAAAATAGAAAAATAAATATTACTATCAGAATCCTAAAATCTATCTAGATGAGGTTGAAATTAAAGCAGTATTGAGTTTATGTTGATGGAGGCGTGATGTTAAGTAGTAGTAACATGTTGAGTATATCTAGTATTTTCTAAATTTAGGGTGATTATTGGTTAGTGTTGATGGGCTGGTGGATAGCTTACTTATGTTTATGGCTTTTTTAGGTTTAATGTTTTTATTGGTTTTTCAGGTATTATTCCTTCAGGTTTAAATATAAGAATGATTATTAATGCTACTCCTAGAAGAAGCATATCAAGCCATACTACATCAAATGGAACGTAGGGTGTAAGCTTATCTTTATTGAATTCAATAATTTTCCTTATTGTTACGAATATGAATGTTCCTAGAACTGCTCCCTTATTGTTTGCTGTTCCTCCAAGTATAACCATAACCCATGGCCAGAAAGTCCATGAAACCCTATTGTAAGCTGTTGCAATTACTCCCCCACTATAGAATGCGTACAGTACACCTCCTAGAGCAGCTATAGCTGAGCTAAGCATTACAGTTTTTACTCTTACTCTAGCTACATTCTTCCCTAGAGCCATAGCTGCATATTCATCATCTCTAATAGCTCTAAGCATTCTACCTAGAGGTGATTTTGTTAGCATTTCAACATATATGAATGTAAGTATAGCTATGAATAGCATAATTATTGTTGTAGCAGTATATCTTAGCTCTCTAAACCATGCAAACGGGTCTGGAACCATAATTCCTAAAGTACCTCCAACAAGCTCAGGATAATTGTATCCTATGACGAGTAGCGCCTCACCCATAGCTAGAAATACCATTGCTAAGTATTCTTCACGTAGTCTTACTACAGGATATGCTGCGAGAAATCCTAAAGCAGCACCTATAATCATAGAGGTAATAGCTGTCAATATGAATATTGATAATGCTAGAATAGGGTTTACTGTAAATACTGTATTGATCTGGGTTACTATTGCATTACTGTTCGCTACATAGTTTCCAGTTTCTATTCCGAGAATCCATGATGTAAATCTACCTGGAAGATAGCCTACTAGAAATGCTCCTCCAGCAACAGACAATGTTTTTCCGAAGTTTGCTACACCAGCATATCCGAACTCAAGATTTAGGCTGAGACATACAATTATGTATGGTGAGAGGGATGCTAGTAAATCTATTATGAATAGGATTTCGGGAGGAATTGTCATGAAACCCCCCTCCCAACAATTCTTGATGCAAGATCTGATAAGCCTCTAGGAATAATCATTAATGTTAAAACCATTACTGTTAACGGTATAATTGGTCTATATGGAATTATCCAGACGCCAATAAGTGAGGCAAGCCTACTTGTACCTAGTACTTCAGCAAACCCGATAAGATATCCTCCAATTAGGGCTCCTGAGAGACTGTAGAGTCCACCTGATGTACTGGCTGCAAATATACTTACAAGCATGAAGGATCCTGTATCAGGATTCCCTATAAACCATAGTGGTAGAAGATTTCCTGAAAGTCCACCTAAGCCACCTGCAAGAAACCATGATACAGTATATACGAGATTAGCGTTAACACCTAGAGTTTCAGCTAGACTTGGATTTTCAATGGTTGCCCTCATAGCAATTCCAAACTTCGTTCTTGTTAAAACTATGTAGAGAATTAAGCATATTAAAGCAACAAGGGATGGAGCAACTATAAGGAGGCCTGGATATCCAGCATATTGGAAATCTAATCCTCTTAGCTGAAAGTATCTTGATGTTATCTTAAAAACTCTACCGAGGAAATCAGCATAAATATTTAGGGCTGCAAGAAGTATAAGTTCAAAAGCTATTGTAGCTACCATTAAATGATTTATTGAAGCATTCCTCTTCAATAATGGCTTAAGAATAAAAACATACTGAGCTAAAGCAGTAAAACCTCCAAGCAGGAAGGATAATGGTAAACCATAATATACATTATGTTTAAAAACCCTACTTATAGTTAAAGCCACGTAAATACCTATAGTAGCAAAGGATCCGTGAGCGAAGTTTGGAACTCTAGTTGTAAGATATGTTAATGTAAGACCAATACTTAAAAGAGTGAGAAGACTTGCAAAAATCAAAGCATCCCTATATATAGGATCAATAACCATATTTTAAAACTCCCCTTATAAATTTAAAGTTTTAGTAGCATATCAGGAGCAAACTCAAATAGTTTAAATATAGCAAGCTTTACTAGGCTATAGCCCTTGTTCTACACATTCTAGTAATCATGTACTTGTAAAGATATTATATACCTAGCATAAACTACTTTAGACGATAAGAAACGGTTAAATGATACTATCCATACTATAACCATTAGAAGTTTACATATTCATAGATTGATGGTTAAATTTTATTTGTGGACTGTTTTAAATTATTTGTGGGATTATGGCTATAGTTAGCGTTGATGAAAGGGGAGAATGACGATCCCGATGGAAATGGCTGTTAGAAAATGTAAGGTAGTAGTTATACCTGCAGGAACTTTCCTTGTTGTAATTCCATTACCGGCAAGCCCTCATGAATATGCAGCTTCATGACTTTCATCGCAACGTAGTAGAAGGGATTTGAAGATCCTTGCCGGGAAATCAGCGTTGAAGGATGCTTTAAAGAGAATGAAGAGGAGAAGTTAATCTTGATGATTGAAACAGACTTACTATATGCTTTTGTTAAGAAGGAGGATTTGTTAAAGAATACTGCCGAGAAGATTATGATAAGAATTGTAAATGAGAGTTCGGCATTGTATATGCCTCTAGGGAATGTCTTCATGAGCTTTACTACGTTTCAAGAGAGGAGGGAATTGGTTAGATGAATATATTGCTAGAGCTGCTGCCATAACAGCTATAAAGAATTTAAAGTTTCTAGATACAATGTATGAAATAGACTTACTTACCTTAACATTAATGAGACAGTACAATATGAAGTCAATATTCGATGCATATTATGCAGTAACAGCCTTAAATCAAGTTGAAGACCATGCAATAATATCAACAGACAACGTTTACGATATAGTACCTGGACTGAAAAGAATAGATCATAGAAAACTCTAAATATTAAAGTTGCCATCAATACAGATTTATTCTTAAGTCAAATAATGGCTACTCTACATTCTTAAATATAGTTTAACTTCAACCTACATTCCCTACTACTTTATAAGTTTTCAGGCTTCATAACTTACATCCGGAGAAATAGATTAATAAAGTCTGAATAAACATAAATTGTGTTCTTATCTCTTAAAATCTATAGTTGCAAACCATATCAATATATGGTAGAATACCCTAAATAAACTTCTAAATTAATAGAATAAAAGTTTACAGATTTGATACTGTTACTTTTAGGTTTATGTTATTGCTGGTGGTTTTCCTAGGTTTTGATGAGGTCTTATCCAGTTATACCAGAGTATGAAGAAGTTTAGGAATAGGTTGATCTTTATGACTTTCTTGCCTGAAGTTGTGTAGAATCTTTGTTCGATCCTTAATTGTTCGAAACCATCACTCTATCGTATTCCTAGCGAAGGTTTGACATCTCCATCTTAAACCATGGTTATGTAATGCCTAATACCATGGCCCCTACTAGGATTAGAGGCTTATTAATGCCTT
>JAWBQF010000011.1:0-75589 GCA_038845975.1 Methanomethylicia archaeon | reverse complement strand
CCGAGTCGTGGAAATCGTCCGTGGTTACCTCCATAGCTAAAACCTCCTTAGTCTTAACGTCTACTGCGAAGTGGATCTTGATATAGCGCTTCCTCCTCCCATGCATACGTGTAACCCATCCGCCGGACTTATGGACGCTAACACCACTCGAGTCTACGGCTATAGTGACTGGCTCGTTGGAAACCCTCAACGAATCGTATAAAGATGGGTTAAGCGTTAATATACGTCTCCTAATCCATGAGTAGTCTGCTGATGGAAGGGATAAGCCTGTTCAAAGCCCTAGTGAAGCCTTCAAGCTGCCTGTAAGGCATTGAGAAGAGATAACGTACAACCATAAGGAATTCAACATACCTAACGGTAATCTTGAAGGGGCAGCTACCTTACCACGATTCAAATCCATAAGCTCAACATCATAGCCTTCAGAAATTCCAGGCTAAGAAGAAGCTCACCACACCTAATCAAACACTCATCAACAACCCTCCAATCCATAAACTAAAGATTCAATAAACCAAAATTAATTAAGCCACAAAGCTTAATACATTAAACACTACAAATCCAGATATTGGTGAAATCTATTAAAACTGTACTTGGTAAATAGCAGTTTATGGTGTAACATTTTGAATTAAGCAATACTAAGCCATCATAAATGGACGTGGCAACTTAAGTTCATTTTCTAGATACCTATGAAATTCAGATAGTACTCTAGAAATTCTCCTTAATCTTCTAAATATTAAGTCTATATTGAGCATCTTACTTTAAACAGAACTCTATCACTCTAAGATCCCACTAAACCCTAAAGACAATCAAAATAATACTTAATAGACATAATCCATCCATAACACGATAGCAAGACGTATAAAACACTATTCAATACATACTTGCCATCACTTAGATCTACTAGTCCTAGCTCTATGAGGAAGCATAGACATAGTAAACTCATTTACTATCAACAAACTCATAAACCTAAATAAGATTTAAATAGTTTATGATGATTTCTTTATTTGACGAGGTATTTATAATTAGTATTGAAATCTATAAAGGAAATTTAGCTTCATTTTCGTTTAACTACATCTTTTACGTATTTTTCAAGTTGGGCTTTAACATCCTTATCTAGTTGTTCAACTTCATGCTCTCTTAGGATTTCTAATACTCTTGCTTTAGCTCTTGTCTTAATATCCATCTTACCCTTTTTCACCCATGTTTCATATCTATCTCTATCTGCAAGTATTGTAGTAGGCTGCTCTATTTTTAGATGTGTAAGGGTATGTTTTGAGGATAGGAAGTGACCGCCGGGACCTACTTTACGAATAGCATCAAGAGCTAAACTATCCTCAGAAACCTCAATCCCCCTAAATATACGGTAAATCTCACTTAATACTTCATGATCAATCACTGTCTTTTCATAACTGGCTGTAAGTGTTAGATCCATACCTCCCGTACAATAGTGAATATAGTTTATTCCAGCCATTGTTGCAAGTATAAGATTTAAAGCTGTTTCGTAGCCTGCGCACATGTCAAGAACCTTACTATCAGTAGCTCCAGCTGATCCTCTGGATGGTATATTGTAGTAGCGTGCCAATTGTGCTGTAGCTACGTTTAGAAGTCCTGCTTCTATTGAGCCTAAAGACATTTGTCCAGTCCTCACATCCATTATGTTTGCAACAGTTCCATACAGAACTGGAGTACCGGGATTAATAAGCTGTGTAAGTATTATTCCGCTTAGAACTTCAGCATTCTGTACAACGAGAGAGCCAGCTAAAGTAATTGGTCCAGTACCTCCTGCTGATATCTCTGAGGATACTCCTACAGGTAGTCCAAATCTTGCATATTCAATTAAGCCCTCAGTCTGGTTTTCTTCAAGAATTAATGGACTTACAGTATTGGATATTGTTATTAGATTTGGTTTTTTTCTAAGTTCTTCCATTCCACCTGCTAATATGGATGCCATTCTAATACAGTCAAGAGCTACCTGTTTTCCTCTACATCTTCCTCTAAAGGTTTTTGATGTGTTTAATATGCTTGCCAGCATCATATATACGTGGGCTGCATGCTCCGGTACATCTGTAGGATGAACCATACATGCATTACCATGTATAAGTGGAAGCGCATCATTCAGTTTTAACAGAAGTTCACAGTCACGTAGTGTTGCCTTTCTTCTCTCACCAGTTTCAAGATCAAAAACGAAAAATAATGTAGAGGACGGCGTATAATATACATTATCATTACCAACCTCAAGATTATGCTTAGGATTTCTAGCGAAAACTGTAAAGCAACTAGGTGCCTTCTTCACCATGTCTAGTAGTGCTTCAGGAATATAAATATGCTTCTCCTTAAAGTCAACATTAGCTCCAGCCTCATAAAAGATCTTTAAAGCCTCCATACTATAGGATTTTATTCCAATTTCTTCAAGAACTTGAATTGTTGCTTGATGTATAGCATACAAGTCTTCTCTACTTAAAATCTCCAGTTTTCTCCCTACTGATATGCTGCTCATTTGAGTCCAGTAGCATTCTAAAATTTAAATTTTACGTGAGGCTTATATAACTCTGTTAACTTTAGATATGAAAGTAATGTAGCTGATGGCTTAAGTTCACAAGTCGATTTTATAGGCTGTAAGTCTTAAGTATAGAAGGCATACATATTTTTACGGTTAGTATAACAAGTAGAATTCATAGCAAATCGAGAAATTTAACTATAGGCCACCTCATGAATATAGATTACTAGTTAAACTATACTTTAAATAGTAGTTTCCTATGGGTTTATGATAATCTACAAATATAGAGTGTTTCATAGATTAATGATGTGATTGTTTAAATAAGTTTATCCTATTTTAAATATTGGACTGTTTTTTGGAGGTAATTTTCCCTCCTCTATTAGGAGTTGTGAGAGAGCTGCATTCACCATAGCGACCGCTGGAAAGACTATTGGGGCATTCTCTATTGGACCATACAGAATAAAATCTGCTCCAGCTGTAAGAGTTATGGTGTTTGCAGCTGCAATACATGGATTGATTGACTGAGTACCCATTTTAGTTTTTAACCCTCTCCATGTTTCAATAGCGTTGTGAGCACCACATCCTACTGGATATCCATATTCACTCTTTAGACTAAGCATAGCTTTAAGAGCTAATCCAAGAGATGGTATATCTATTACACATGTATCTATAAGTATTTTCAAATCTTTAACCTTTGGAATTAGCTCCTTTATAGCTTTAATTTTTCCATTGGATGTTAAATCCTTAGTATTATAGGCTAGCAGTATAACAGATCCTACTCCTATCTCCCTTACTTTATTTATTTCCAGCTCTGAAGATTCAGGATTTAGTGAGTTGTAAATACATTTTTCAAGAACTCCTATTTCTCCAGCATATTTTAAAGCCTCTATTCTAATATTTACCGATGGTGAATCTATAAGTATTGAACTATTTGTTACTGAACATATAAAATCTATAATCTTCTCAATGCATTTTCTGGAGGGTATAACAACATCAAGCATTGACTGCAGCCCTGTTCTATCTGCAAATTCTTCTTGTATTTTGATAAGCTTTTCAGCTTCTTCACGGTTAAATATCCCATCTAAAGTATTAAGCCAGATTTTTTTCTGATTATGATAGAAGATAGACCCTATAAGCACTGTAGGATTTTCACCTGGTAGTCCTCCTAGTATTACTTTACCTATAGTAAACTTTTGCTGGGGAGATTGAAAAATCCACATAATCCTAAACCATCATTATCCTTTGAGAGTTTTAACTAAGTTTTTAGCTATCATTACAGCCTCTACTGCATCTACTCCATAACCATCTGCCCCTATTTCTTCAGCCCATCTCTTAGTTACAGGTGCTCCACCAACCATAACCTTTACACTATTTCTTAACCCATCTCTTTTCAAAGCCTCAATAACTTCTCTCTGAACAGGTAGTGTTGTTGTAAGTAGAGCAGATAGTGCTAGAATTTCCGGTTTTAACTCTCTAACCTTATTTATGAATTCCTCTACTGGTACATCCTTACCTAAATCATAAACTTCAAATCCAGCTGCAAAAAGCATTGATGCAACAATATTCTTACCTATATCATGAATATCCCCTTCAACAGTTCCAATAACAACCCTACCTAAAAATCTTCCTTTAACCCCACGCATCCTTATTAACGGCTCCAATAATTCAGAAGTAGCTTTTTTCACAGCTTCACCTATAGTAACTAAATGTATTAAGAAGATTTCTCCCCTTTCAAACTTTTCCCCAACAATCTTTAAAGCATTACTTAAAGTATTTACAATATCTAGAGGATCGCAACCTTCACTTAGTAACTCCTTAACAGTATTGAAGATAACATCATTATCAAACGATAATAATGCATTCTCTACTTTCTGCTTTAAATTAGTTTTCAATGAAGCCATAACTTCTCTATTTAAAGTGGAATTTAAGCTTTATGGTATTGCAATAAGCTTTGTTAACTTTAGATTTATTTGGGAGTTTCCTCCCTTGTTTATGGTGTTAATATGGTTAAAGTTGTTAGGTTTGTAGGGAGAGAACTCCATTTACTCTAGTTGTTTATTACTTATATATTTTCGTTCTTCTAGGATGGCTTCGGAATTAAGCTTTATTGTTGTAGGAGTTATGTATCCATATTATGGTTTATCTTAATCTTCTATTGATAGGAGGGATGTTAGATTTATAGTTGATCTATTGTAAGTGTAGATTCTAAGAGTAAGGTTATATATGTTGCGTTTAAGCTATTGTTAAGGAGGATTCTATATGTATTGGTTTGTGATGTTTCAAATATACTTACACCCTAACATTAAAAGATTAGGGCTATCCATGGCTAATATAATTGTATTAAGTGATGGTGCTCGACACTATAAAGCATCATGTAAAATATTAAAATTAAACATGATATAGTTTAGAGGTTAGAACTAATGGAGAGAATAATACAATACATTAAGGATAGAGTATTCGATAATTATATACCATGCATGAAGGATAAATGCGATAATGAACATGTATTAATGCTTATAATCAATAATATACATACTAAACAAACATGGATAAGGAAAATAAAAGCTAAGAATTCATAGAAACACAATACCAAAATAGAGGTGATAAAACATGCTTAAGTTAACAAAGCCATACTTTATTTAAATTAGGTATATTTAGGCAAATTACAAATATTAATTACTGTTTAAAATCTTAAAGTCTTCAATTCATATACTTCCTAGTATATATTCTAACACATACAGTATTCTAGTAGCTAGTATTTAAAAGTATGAAATGTAACCTTTTTTAAATATTAGCTTCTCAAGCTCAAATCTAAGTTTATATTCAAGTTCAATCTGCCTTAAAGATATAATATCAGGATTCCTAATAACCATCAACGGCCCTTCAATCGTAGGCTTACCAGCAACTTCACTAGTAGGCTTAGGCTCAATATTTAAAATCTTTCTTATCTCATCACCTATAAGAATAGGAAATTCTCTCAACCTAATTGCTTCCATAACCTTTCTAAATAGAGAAGAACTTAAGGGTCTAAACCCATACTCATAGGTCTTAATGCCTTGAATGTTTAAATCATCAATTTTTGCTTTAAAACCAACGCCAACTGGTCGTAGCTTAAATGGACTGTCAAACTTTAAAACATAAGCATCACCAGTACTGAAATTTACAATATAAAGATTATAATATCCATCTCTAGCTTTACCACTTAAGACACGCCATCCACGTGGATTTTTGTTATAGTTTTCCATAAATTCCTTTTCAATATAGTCCATTGGAATAGTTTCCAAGAGACCCACCTATAGGATTTAGGACAATCCAGAATTTAAATCTAACGTAAACGAACTATATTAACAGTAAAAGATTTAAAGGTAAGTATAGATAACTGCTGTTAAGTAGGAACTTGATGTTGTAAGATGATTACATAATGGAGAGGGAAATATTAAAGTTCTTTCCATATGGAAAGTTCCGTCCCTATCAAAAGGAGGCAATTCTATTCGCATATAGAATTATATCTAAGGGAATCGTTGGTTTACTGAACTCGCCATGTGGAACTGGGAAATCAGTATCAGTTCTTACAGCTTTCTTCATAGCTAAAAGTAATCACAGTGCTGGGAAACTGTTTGTACTTACACGTACAAGAAGTCAGCTTGAAATATTTTGTAGAGAACTTAAAGGCATTAAACAGCATAGTGGTAAAAACTTTGTAGCATCAATTTTAACAAGCAAACAGGAAATATGTCCTAAAGCTAAAGATGATGAAAGACTAAAAAAATTAAGCTATCACGACTTTATAAGATACTGTAAAGATATAAAGGAGATGAAACTAAATGGAGGATGTGAATATTACACCAATACTATAGAGAGGTGGAGACTTACATCAAGAGCGCAATATGCATTATTAAGACTAAAAGTAATAAGCCCACTATTACCAGATGAACTTTACAACTTCTGCAAAGAGTTTAAACTATGCCCTCATGAGGTTAGTAAAGCATTAATGCCATACTCTGAAGTAGTAGTAGGAAACTATAACTATATACTATCAGAAGCAATTAGAGAATCCATAATTTCAAAAGCAAAAATTAAGATTGAAGGTATTGATTGTGTATTTGATGAAGCACATAGCTTGCCTGACTATGCTACAGGAATGTTTTCAGATGAACTTTCAACAATAACAGTAGATAGAGCTTTAAAAGAAGCTGAGGAATTTAGGATCGATGATTATGGCTTTATAGAAGCTCTAGATCATGTAGTCAGAAAGCTAGGATTAGAAGCTAAGCATCATCATAAATTTGATGAGGAACATCTAATTGAAAAAGATAGAGTAATAATGGAAATCAGAAAACTAACTGGTTTGAATGATGTAAGTGATTTATGTGAAAAACTTATTTTGATAGGAGAATCCGTAAGACTTTCTAAGCTTGAAAAGGGGGGAAGACCAACATCATATATTGGAAGATGTGCTGAATTTGTATATTCATGGATAAATGCAAATAATAAATCACATGTATTCTACTCACTAGCAGTAAAGAATGGGGATAAAGAGGACATGTATAGAATTGGATTTAAATGCATGGATCCATCAATAGCTGGAAACATAATAAATCAGCTTAGATCAACAATATTAATGTCAGGTACATTATGGGAGTTTCAATACTACATTGATGTTCTAGGAATAAGGAAAACATATGAGGCTCTAAATTTACCAAGTCCATTTCCACGTGAAAACAGATTAATACTTGTTGATAGAACTGTGACAACAAAGTATGAAAAAAGGAGTTTAGAGGAGTACTACAAAATAGCTGAACATCTTAAAGAAATCACCAAAAACATACCTGGAAGAATAGCTATATACTTTCCATCATATGAAGTAGCAAATAACATAATTAGAAGTATGAATACAAATATACCAATACTTAAAGAAGAGAAAGATACGAACATAGTTGAAGTTCTTGAATTTTTAAAATCTAAAGATAGATGTATTATTACAGGCGTAGCAAGAGGGAAAATAAGTGAGGGAGTTGATATGACTGAGGAGGGTAGAAGCCTACTATTAGGTGTTATAGTTGTTGGTCTACCATATCCTAAAAAAACTGAAATACATGAAGCTCTACGAGCATTCTATAAAACTAAGTTTGGCGAAAACGCTGTTAAATACTCAGATGAAATACCATGCATAAATGCTTTAGCTCAATCTATAGGTAGGCTAATTAGAAGTCAGGAAGATAAGGGAATAATAGTCTTAATGGATAGAAGGGTATCTGGAAGATTTAAAAGCAAACTACCAGAGGATATAAGAAAAGATATTAAAGGCTTTAAAAAATTTAAAAATCTTATAGAAACCCTAAGGAAATTTACAGCGACATTCTAAACATTATAAATCAATACTACCTACTACTAGAAAACTTTAGCTCATCAACTTGAATAATAGGTATTGAAGAAGTTTAATAGATAGAGTTACTATAGTATTTCACATAATTTTGTCAAGTTATAGCTTTTTTAACATGCTTTAACAATTACATATCTATCAAAACTTTCAAATCACTGTAGTACTTAAATAATAATACTATCTTCTATATTATGGAGGAACTAGATATGAGGGGGACAATATTTATTGATGGAAGAGAAAGAAACTCAGGAGTTCCTGAGAAACTTGTAAGTATAGGTGCGCAAATATTTTACAGAGAACTTACTGTAGGTGACTATGTAGTATCAAGTAGTACAGCTATCGAGAGGAAAACAGATAGAGACTTTATAAAATCAATCTTTGATGGGAGACTATTTGATCAAGTTAGGAGATTATGTGAATCTTATGAAAACCCTATACTCATAATTGAGGGGGAAATATTTAAGAGATTGGATGAAATAAACCCTAAAATATTCTGGGGAGCCCTAGCATCAATCATTACAGGCTACAACTTGAAAATTATATATACTTTGAATGAAGATCAAACAGCTGAAATTATTAACTTAATAGCTATACATGAACAGTTTAAAAGAGAGAAACCGATAACAATTCATAAGAAGCCAAGTTTAAGTAGCATTAATGAATGGCAGCAATACATTATACAATCTCTACCAGGAATAGGAAGCAAATTAGGAGTTAGACTTCTACAACATTTTAAAACTCTAAGAAAAGTATTTACAGCAAGTCAGTCTGAGCTTGCTGTAATAATTGGTAGAAATAAAGCAGTAAAAATATTTGAAATTCTAAATAGACCATTCACAATGGAAGATAAACATTATAAACAGGATAAGCTTACATAGATTGGCGATGAAATGCTTATTGATAGATTTGGACGGCCCATTAAGAACTTAAGAATTAGCTTAACAGATAGATGTAACTTAAAATGTATATATTGTCATAGAGAGGGGGAAGAAAGAAGGGAAAGTTATGAACTAGCTATTGAAGATATTAAGCTAATAGCTGAAGCCTCTAAACATCTTGAAATAAATAGAGTTAAGTTTACAGGTGGTGAACCTCTTCTTAGACGTGATATAGTTGAAATCGTTAAAATATTTTCAGAGCTGAGATTTGAAGATATATCAATAACTACAAACGGTATACTAATAGCTGATAAAGTATTAGAACTGAAAAATGCAGGTTTAAAGAGGGTTAATATTAGTCTTCCATCATTTAGAAGGGATAAATACTTGAAAATTACGGGTTTAGATTTGTTTATGAATGTAATGACGGGAATAAGAGAAGCAATCAATGCTAAACTACATCCTGTTAAAATAAACTTTGTAGTTCTCAAGAATGTAAATAGTGATGAAATAAATGAAGCTATAGAGTTTGCAAATGAAAATGAAGTTATTCTTCAATTAATTGAGTTAGAACCATTAGGACTCGCTATCGATAAGTACTATAAGCTCTACTACCCGCTAAACAATATTGAATTAGAACTTCTAAAAAGAGCGAGAAATATAATTGTGAGAAAGGATATGCATGCAAGAAGACAGTTTATAGTTAATAAGGCATATATTGAAATAGTAAAACCAATGCATAACCCTGAATTCTGTGCACATTGTACAAGAATTAGAGTTACATATGATGGTAAAATTAAACCATGCCTAATGAGAAACAATAACCTAGTAGATTTAAGTAAAGCTCTGAGAGCCAAGTCTAAAAACGATGTAATTAAAGCTTTTAGGAAAGCTGCTAAGCTAAGAGAACCGTTCTTCATAGGAGAAGGAACATGCTTTATTTCAAAATAGTGGAATAAGGTAGGCTAATATAAATCCCAGCAATCCACCTGTAAGTGTTGACATGAGGTTAACTATATTATTGTTAAAGAAAGCATATCCACGGATAAGCTTTGACCTTGAACCACAGGTATGCATGCTTTCTTCAGTTATACAGTTACATTTAAAACAGAGATATTGAGCTTGTATCGTAGCTCCAAGTAAGCTATCAACAGTAGTTCCTATAATACCTGTAATACACGACAATATTACTATGTTAAAGTTAGCTATCAACTGTCCATCAAGAATTCTTGAAATCATAAATACTAACCCAATAGTTAGAACTCCTAGTATAGCACCGAATTCTCCAAGTGGAGATATAGCTCCCGAAGTACCTGGCCGAACCTTTCTCCTTAAATCTGTTATTAATCTAGGGTCTCCAGGATACAGTAAACCTATCTCAGTTGCTAAGGTATCTGCTGTAGCTGTACTTATAGCACCTATAAAACCACCTAGGAAAGCTCCACCACCATAAATACCTTCGGCAATAGCAAAAAAAGTGGCTACAGCACCGTTAGCAATAACATTCTTCCATCCTCTTACTTTTTGAGCTACACTTTTAGAAATCTTAAATTCAAATCTATACATTGTAAAATATGATGATAAAATATAGAATGATATAACTGCCATTAAACATGCCCAGCCACCGAAAACTATTAAAACAAGACCTATAGTTAAAGCAGCTAGAGCACCAATTTTACTTAGCCATCTTCTAACTAGGGAAACATAGCCTATAGGCAGCATAATCATTAAAGCTATAATAACATCAATAATTGATGACACTACAACACCTAAAATTATATTTAAAAGGTAGAATTAAGCTTTACTAAAGCTATTCAATATTTGTATGTCTTTCCACCATTTCAGCTTCTGTTGTTTCAAGTTTTTTCATAAGCTCAGCTATAATACTATCTAAAATAATCATTGCAGAAAGCTCAAACAATGTTCCTAGGGGAGCTAGAGGCTCATGTTCACCAAGTATTTGTCTTGAAAAATAATCTGCTTCCTGAGCAAGTTTTGTTCTTCCCTTTATATGTAATATATAATCTGCCAACTTTCCAAGTGGACTTTCAGGATATGATGTTATGGCCATTATCTTAGCACCACATAGCTTTGCAGCTTCAGCAGCTGTAAGAACAAGTCTTGTCGTACCTGATCCTGAAACAACAATAACAAGATCTCCCTTCCCAAGAGGGGGAATTATAGTATCTCCTAAAACATGTACATCAAAACCTAAATGCATAAGCCTCATAGCAAAAGCACGTCCAACAAGTCCACTTCTTCCAGCACCTATAACTAATACCTTTTTCCCTTTAGCCTTAATAATAAGTAAAGCGTCTAAGACTTGTTGAAACTGTTTATCGCTAATTTCACGTAGTATACCTTCAATTTTTCTAAGCATTTCTAAATATATTGGCTCTCCACTTTTCAAATTCCCCCCTAATACAGTTAATCCTAAATCTAATAAGCTTTACTAATCCATATATAGATATCTATCAACAACATTTCGTGCAGCTTCCCTTTTTCTCTGATGCTCAGTTAAAAATGTCTTTATCTTGGCTGCAAGCTCTAACTTACATTCTCCACATAGTAATTGACCACTTCTACACATTAACTCTAACTCCTTAACCCTATTATCATTATCTTCAAAAAGGTAATATTCGTATTGAAACACTGTACAAACTTCCGGATTACCACCAAGTCTACGTTGCTCTTCTCTTGTAGGTCTACCTCCAGTAAATGCGTTCATAACCTTTCTATATGCTTCATCAGGATCATCTATTGTAAATATACATGTTTCAGGCATGGATGATGACATTTTACCACCTACACCTAAGCCGGGTAGAAACTTACAATGTACTTGGGCTGGCTTATAAAATCCTATTTTAGGAGCCACATCCCTTGTCATACGCCAGTAGGGATCTTGATCTATGGCAGCAGGAATTAGACATGGTATATTCCTACTCTGAAGAACAGATTCGATAAAACATGGCGCTGCCTGAATTGCTGGGAAAAATATCATTCCAATATTTGTACTATCTTCAAATCCAAATATTGCTTTAACAGTTGATGTTGTAACATGTTTCGCAATTTTTATAGCTATATTATATAGGGTTTTGGAAGCTAGGGTATCAATAAGTATTACTGTTCTTTCAGGCTTAAAGCCTAATGCTATTAAATCTAAAGAGTTCTCATATGAAAATTTTAGAGCATCTTCCATACTTAAGTCGTATCTATAGAGAAACTTCTCATCATTAGTCATTTGAAATATAAGTTTAGCATTAAACTTCTCCTGAAGCCACCTTGTAAAAAACCATGGAAGTAAATGACCCAAATGAGTATGGCCTGATGGACCTCTACCAGTATATAAGATAAACTTTTCACCAGCCTCATATTTATCAAGAATCCAATCAAAATCTCTATGAGAAAAAAATATTTTACGTCTTAAATGAACATGAAGTTCACCAGCTAATTTATGAATTCTATTTAGAATATCATCAGTTAATGGCTGTGTCCCAAACTCCCTGATTAGCCTATCATAATCAACAAACCCTTTAACCTCCCATGGGGTAACAATAAATTCTTCACTCATAAACATCACCCTGCATAAATCAGTAGTAAACTTAGATTTTCAACTAACCCAAAGACACATCCCTTAAACACCATTCTAGAGTTTTCAATTAAACTATATAAATTTTAGTTAAGTCATAATGATTGGCTACGTGTTACCTTTAAACTCCTCCTTAAAATACAAAATAATTTATCAACGTCATTCGAATCAATAAATCTATTCTCAAATTTTCTAATAATACTTGAGGCGGACGCAATACCGTAAAGTGCTGATTCAACAATATTCATTCCCTTCAAGTATCCGTGAAGAAAACCAGCCATAAAAACATCACCAGCACCTGTTGGGTCTTTAACTTCATAAATTCTAGGAGCAGGTACATTAATGACCTCTTCACAAGTATATATTGTTACTCCGCTAGACCCGCTAGTTACAACTACAATTTTAACACCAATATCAAACAGTCTACTTATATCTTTTAAGCTATTAAGAATAACTTTAATTTCAAACTGATCAGCTTTCAAAATATCTATATCTCTAACTATATTAAAAATGTTTCTAGGTTTCCTTAAATATACCCTACCATCATTTCTAAAAGCTCTTAATAGACCTTGCGTATCAATTGATAACACTCCATTAAATTCTTTAAGTTTAAATATAGCATTTATGTTGATTTCATTTGCTATTGGACAAATATGAATAGCTTTTACTTCTAAATTGCTAGGTATGTCGGATTCTGAAATATCCTCACATTTTGAGAGAAGCTTAAGAGTTCTTTCATAGTTAGAATTATATACTATTTGGTAACGAGTAGTAGGCTTGGAGGATATTTTTACTAGTGATATATCTAAGCTTTTCATTCTATCTAAGTATGGATTAAAATCAAATCCGATCTTTGAAATTATACGTACCCTCCAACCTAAAAGCGATAAATTAAAGCCACAGTAGTAGGATGAACCTCCAATACCGAATCTAATTCTATTATCTACATGGACCTCATCAATAGCTAAATGTCCTACAACTAGGAAATCATACATTTTTACTTACTAGCATACAATCTTAAATACTCTACTGTTTAATTAATGCTCTTATAGCTTCAATACTTAAATATTTGCCGGTCCTTAGTTCTAAGCTTTAAAGCATTAGGAAGCATGTATTTCACACTTACTAATCCATCCTCTGATATCATTAACACTACCAATACATCTAAATGTAGTATCTTCCAATTCATTTCCTCAAAAGCCTTCAACATCATTTAAACCATTAAGATTTTGGCTCTGCATCACCTCTAAGGATTCAAGCTTACAGCTATTTTCTAAACTTAATCTATGAGGTCTACATTACTTCATGTTTTGATATTGGACTAACAATATTTGCTGATCGATATATGACAGGTTAACTCAATATATGACTATTATGTAGATATTAAGCTTTCATCATTGCTGTAGACTATTAAAGAAGATTTAAATATGAAATGTTTAATATCGCTAATCTTTATAGCTTCAAGTATATTATATGTTCTAGATTATTCCGCTTAGAATGAGTATTTGGGTCGTCAATTCTAAATTCAGAGTTAGCAGCAGGATGAAAAGCATCAACCAATCATCTAGATTAGCTACATCACCCTTAATAAACTCAGCTTTATCAATTGATTGTTTTAAGGTTTTTAATACTACCTACGGAAATAATCACTAAAACCTTAACGTTCAATCCTAGGGAAGCAAGATAACCAACTAAGTCACTACCAATAAACAAACACTACAAGTAACAATAACTCCTAATCTCTAGCTAAAAAAGACGTATAATTACCAGATCTAATAAATTTAAATATTTGATTACAATACTTCCTTAGGAGGCAATGAGGAAGCCCTCGATTTATGAGGATTTAATGAGTAAACAGGTGGGGTTTAACTGAGCCGGTGATCTGTATGATCAGGCTAATTGAGGAAGAAATAAAACAAATTTAGATATTAGCATTCAAACAATAGATGAATCTACACCTCTTAATGATACTGAGGTATGCATACTATTAAGAATACTTAATGCTAAAATTATACATTTAGATATAGAGTATAAAATGCTGAATATAATATTTAAACCTACAGGACAATTTCTATCTACTATGGTTTTAATAGAAGACTAAGAGTTAAACTTAGTAAATTTATTAGTTATCATGAAAACCTAGAGATATTAAAATTAGATGTTCGATTCTTAACGATGTTCTTAAACTAATGAAAAAACAAGAACTTAGATTGAGAGAGAGTATAGTGGAACATATATGGATTTCAAAGGAAAGCATGTAGAGAGACTGAGGAGCTGCAGCTAAGCTTAGATTTCCAATGAATATTCAAGATAAAAGCTTAAATTCAGATAAAATATGAAAGCATATGGGTAGGCTAGGCAGATATGTTTGTGTGGATTGTAATAAAATTGGAAGAGGAGGATACTTTAGCCTTAAAGATAGTAGTGAAAAATGCCCATATTGTGGATCCACAAAAATTAGGAAATTAGGAGATTAACTAGAAAGCCTTAATATTGATGGCTTAAACCTAATGTAATCCTTAAGTTTTAATGCATCAGCACGCATAAGCTTATATTCACCACATACAGGCTGTTGAGAACCTTTAGCACAAAAAAGACAGTTACCGTTACAGCCTTCCAATGGCTTAAACTCATCCCTTAAAGATCTTCTATAGTATATTGGTATATCTACACCTTCACAATTTCTAGAAGTCATAAATTCTTCATTTAACCCTACATACCTTAATCTACCTTTATCTTTTAATATTTTAAACTCCATACATAAAGCCATAGTAACCCTATATTTGTCACATATTTCACGAGCTGTCTTAAAGACTTTAAGGCGATAATTTAGACCGCCTAGATAACCTTTACTATATATCTTCAGCCATAATGGATATGCTTCAGGGAAATACTCCTTAACGGCTCTAAGTGTTTTATTCCTCCAGCCTGATGAAAGATCACATAAGCTAAATATAAAGTGGGATGCACCTTCATGCTTGCCTCTTGAAACAATATATTCGATTGTTTCAGAATCATCAGTTATACCTGGTAGTAAAGGGTCAACCCTCACTATGGTAAACAATCCATAGTCAGCTGATCGACATACAGATTTAAATTGATCCTCTGTAGAAGAGGAACCTGGTGAAAATATTTGAACAATATTTTTATCAATCCCAATGATAGTATATTGGGTAAAGCAATGACTGAAGCGATGTTCAGCCATTCTATGTAGGAGACTTAATGGAACCTTATCGCCCTTCTTCGTTATAAACTCTATAGGTAATCCTAAATCAAGCATTACATTAGCTGCTTTAACACTGAGATTATACATTTCTTCAAGGGGAGATTGGAAAGGATCTGTTGATGGGCTTAGATAGCCGCATGAAGCAACATATAGCTTGCTAAGTTCCTCTTTAAGCTTAACATCAAAGCCTTTAAATACTGTTATAATATTTTCTTCATTCCAAAGCCTAAAATATCCCTTAAAGCCGCGAGAATAGCAGAAAATACAAGATACTGAGCAGCCATTGTACGGATTTAAAAGTATTCTTTCAGAGCAGCATTCTCTTCTTCCACGATCTCCATATCCATAAAACCATCCATGCACAACTTCTTTAGTAGTTGGAACAACTATGTGAGGAATTGGATTCTCAATAACCTCATAGCATTTAACAGTATTACCAAACCTAACATTAACAGTTCTAGTCATAAATACTACTTAACGATAAATTAATAACTGAAACTATAGATAGACCTGCTACAACATCAATAGGAAACTTTCTCAAAACCCCCAATACAGGTGATTTTTCAATTTGTTTTTTAACAATTAAACCTGCAATATCAAGATATGCTAAGAAAACTCCAATAGGCAATTCACCTCTACTTAGTCTCCAATACCTCTTCTTATCTCTCCCTACGATCTCGGAATGATTCTTAATAAATTTAAATAAATCAACATTTAAATTCCATAACTCCTTAGCGTCTTCAATACATTGCCTATACATACCTAGGATAGTATAGGCTGCAATTCTTAAATGTAGTTTCCAATCCTTAACTTTAAGCTTAACCTTTAACTCAATGTGATCAATAGATATCTTTAAAATTCTGTTAAAAAGCTTAACATCAGTTACTAGTAGTGGGCTTACATAAACTGATGAGAGAACTATAGAGTCACATACATAATTCTCGAAGCCGAGAATATCCTCTAAGAAACCAACAAGAGAAAACGTTTCCTGTATGGGATGATAGATCTCAATAAATGGTCTCCCATTAAGCCATTTACTGAATAACTCAGGATTTTTACTTATAGGTAGTTTAGAAACACCGATATTCCTATACTTAAACCTTTCACTAAGCCATTCTATAATCCTAGATGAATCTGTGTAAGGATCAAGAAGGATAATACCTCTAATATTTTTAACTATAGCAACATATTTAGAAAACATAATATTAATAAAGAACTCATTGCAAAATTATTTAAATTTTACCTTCTTAGTTTTATGTATGGAGTTTCGTGAGCTTAGTGATTGTGAGTAGGGGCTTATTAGGTCTTTGCTTCCTCCTAGGGCTAGGGTTGGTAGGCCTAGGATTGATGATAGTTTGAACGGTATTTTATATGTGCTTGTTACTGGCTGTAGATGGATGTACCTCTAGGTATGAACATTACTCAACAGCCTTTAGGAGGCTTAAGAGTTGGAGCTAGGTGTTTGGAGAGAATACTTAACGCCCTGATATCTAAGGGTTACTCTATAGGTAAGCCTTGATAAAGTTGCGTTGATAGCACAACTATAAAGGCTAGGGAGGAGGAGCTTGTAGGCTTGATGGATATAAGCATATTAAGTAGGAAGATTCATGCTTTGTATCGCCTGAATCCCTACCCTTAAGCCTTCAGGTTGGGCCAGGTAATGAGCATGACTCAAACGCTTCGTAAAGCTCCTTGAGGATGTAAGGGTTAAGCATGGTAGGGCTAGGAGTAGACTTAAAGAGGTTACGGAGACTCAGCATATAATATTAAGAGATTAGAGAATACCTTAAGAATAGAGGAATAAAGGCGAACATAAATGTTAACCAAGGAGTAAGCCTAAACGTGGAGGACCATACAGATTTGATAGGAAGTCATATAAGAGCATGAGGAGTGCTGTTGAAAGGTTCTTCTCATGGATAACATCATTCAGGAGGATAACCATAATATATGAAAGGCTAGCATCAACATTCCTAGAATTCATAAAAGTAGCATGCATAATAATATACTTGAGGGTTTTGCAATGAGTTCAAATATAAACACATGCTTTAAAATCTTATTATAATGACCTAGTTTCCATCAAGTTATATTTTTGGTCATAAATAAACCTCTAGATATTTTGCTAATATATTCTTAGCTTTAAGCTTTACATCGTATAAGCTATTGTGATTCATTTAATGTTTAATCTATGCTTTAAGAGTACTTTTAGTCTTAGTATTAATACATTCTCTAATTATTAACACAATTTTTCAGTATGAGTAATTGATTAAGAGGTAAATTCAGACTTTAAATTAGTGGAGGCACAATTATAATATAGGAATATTCTATTGATCTTTCATACTTATTTAATTGTATAAAATCTTTTACAATGGTTCTCTAGCATTTGTAGACCTTCATATCAATATAATATCTGCTTATCATAGTTAAGCTTACAAGAACAATATATAAGGATTAAATAGTTTAGAGTAAATCATAGTTAACTGAATAAGTTAAACTTTACTGGTGGAGTTTCAATGTATATGAATAGATTAAGTAAGGCCATTGAAAGCTTAAGAATGTATGAGCTTGATGCACTAATACTACTCAATCAAGCCAATATAGCATACTTTCTAGGAAGTTCTCTAGACTATTCTGCAGTTATATTTTATAATGATGGAGAAATCCATGTAGTAACACATACTTTAGAGTATCCAAGAGCTAAACTCTTAGATAATGTCAACATCTATTTATATTCAGCACAAAGTAAAAATAAGGAGGAGGTGTTAGCTAGAGATATTATAGAGGCTATAGGTAAAGTAATTAGAGGAAGTGTAAATAGAGTAGGTATTGAAGGATACTCAATACCGTATGCTACATATACTCGCTTATCCAATATTCTCAGTAACATTGAAGCTGTAGACGCTACCGATGCTATATGGTGGTTTAGACTTATAAAAAGCATAGATGAAGTTGAAAAAATTAAAAATGCTTCAAAAACAGTTTCTAAAGCTATAAGTAGGGCTATTGAGGTAATTAAACCTGGTGTTAAAGAAGTTGATGTTGCTGCATGTATTGCATATGAGATATACAGTATGAATGGTTTTATAGATATACAGCCAATAGTAGCTTCGGGACCACGATCAGCTATACCTCATGCGAAAGCTAGCAATAGAGTAATAAGGGATAAAGAAGTAGTAGTAGTAGATATAGTGGCAAAACATAGTGAATACTACTCAGATATGACACGTACAGTAGCTACTAGAAGTATAACTAATGAACTGAGGAAAATATATGAAGTTGTAAGAGAGGCGCAGGAAAAAGCTCTAGAGACTGTGACGACTGGGGTATTATGCTCTGAGGTTGACAGGGCTGCAAGAAAGATCATTGAAGACTATGGCTACGGTAAATATTTCATACATTCAACAGGACACTCAATAGGATTAGATGTACATGAATCTTTGAGAATAGCAGAAAACATAAACACTGAACTTAAAGAAGGGATGACTATAACTGTTGAGCCTGGAATATATATAGAAAATATTGGAGGGGTAAGAATTGAAGATACAATTCTAGTAACAAAGAATGGAGCTGAAGTACTTACTGAATATTCAAAGGACTTCATTGAGATCTAACTTAATTACTCACCTATAATTTCCACTATAATCTTTCTAATTGATCTTGGACCGTCAAGTTCAAGAACAAATATATTTTGCCACGTACCTCTTATAAGTTTACCGTTAATTACGGGAAATATTCTTGAAGATCCTATGAACGCTGAAGCTAAGTGAGCATCTGCATTATCATCAATTTTATCATGAAGCCATTCAATACCACTTGAAAAATCTCTTTCAATCTTTGTCATTATATCACTCATCAAGCCGGCTTCACGCTCATTTACTACTATAGCAATAGTAGCGTGCGGTGCATAAACTAAGCATATTCCATTTCTTATACTACTTTCATCTACAATTTTTTCAACTTGATTTGTAATATCTATAAGTTCTCTTCGTTTTCTTGTTGAGAAACTTAATTCTCTAAAGTATACATTCATAGTTTCACCTCAACTACATTATACAAAGGTAAAATATAGATTTCAAGCAGAGCATCCATAACTACCACATACATGCTAATATATTTCCTCTACTTAACTCTGTCCTAGATGGTGAACAGAGACATTTATAATATAATCTAGGATGTGAGTATATAGCTGTCTCTGAATAATTAAATATTCTTTCGTTTTCACTATAAACAAATCTTCAAGCTCCATTTTATTCTTCATCTAACAAATTTCGGTTGCTAATTGTTTACTTAGAAGTCTTGTTGATGGCTAATTATTATTGATTTATATGTTTCTTGTTTTCTCAAAATTCGAAAGGTTTAAGTATGTTTATGTTGTTTTTCAATATTCTTTATGTATTGATATGGTCTTAACATGCTAATTTATTCTCATAATTGTTGCATAGCTCATCTCTTAGTGCTTTCAAATAATTTACTGTAGGTGTTGAATCCTATTTTCAACTAAATATATGGTGGTAACCCATCAGTATATATGTTTAAGTTTGTTTAACACTTCCTTAAATAGCTTCTTCATAATTTCCTACTACATTTGCAGTACATAATCTTTCGATTCTGAAAATATGGTAGGTATCTTATCCTCAACTTATCCTCTACCTTACCTACCTTCAATTCTCTATTTTTAGAAGCTTTAAATATTTGGATATGTAATATTCTAAAGGATGCATTAAATAAATCAATTCTTAGAATATGCAAATATTGCCTAATCTTACCATTAAGTTTTAAGGCGAGGTTTATAGTGATATCTACGATAATGCCTCTATACTAACCTAATAATATTGCATGAATAGCAGTAAGGATAAACAACACCGATAATATTAACAAACCTAGTAGCATAGCCACAATTCAGAAGAGTATGGAAACCACATAAACGAGGTATCTGAGTAATACGGTATTCAGTAACAGTTTAAGCATTACATTTAGGAACATATGGAACATACATAACTTAAAAAAGCTGGGACTTATATAGTGCTACTACGTTATCTACATTTATAGTTTGAACGTAGCTGACATCACATAAACCTTCAGCTAATAGTTTTCTCCATGTTTTAGGTATAGTCCATGGTGGAATAACAGCTCCAGGTCTTTTAGGATCATCTAGATAATCGCTTTCAACAAGATATTTAAAGCTATTATTAATAATCATTTTTAAAGTTTCCACTTTACCTACAACAGTATAGCTTAATCCTAAATTTTCAGCGTTTCTAGCTAGTTCTGGATTAAGATGATGTATGACAACCTTACTTAAATCCATACCTGCCTCCCTAGCAATTCTAAATACAAAATCTAAAGCATTGAAGCTTTGGTCTAAATGAAGATGAATTGATACGTTTAAATCTCTTGCTTTCTGAATAGCATATTTAGTTATATCTTCAGCTATCCTTATGTTTTCAGGATTTGTAGAGTAGTGTTGACGTCCAAATTCTCCTAAGCCATGCACATACCCTTCTCTAACGTAATTAGCTATTAAATCAATGATTCTAAATCCTAAATTTTTAATATCATATGGCTTTAAACCATACTTAACCAGGTAATCAACTTCTGAGGGATGATAGCCAAGATGAATAGCTACTTTTAGCCCTAACTGCTTATATTTATTTCCAGCATTAATAACTAGCCTGAAGGATTCATCATAAGCCTCTATTCCACTAGGTTCTAAGCCATAGCTCCACGGAGGCAGAGATATTAATGCTATAAACCAGCCACCACTATCTTTAAATCGTCTAGCTATTTTCTCAGGTCCAAGCCCATAGATTGGGTTAACATGACTGTGAGCATCAGCAAATCCCAAATCGTAGAGCATGAAGTATCAGCCCCAATATAATTTAAGATTGGTTAGTGTTAAAATATATATGTATCCTTATAAAATATTGTGTTATGTCTGGAAGTGAAGTGACCTATGATGATTTTTTAAGAGTAAACCTACGTGTTGGAGTTATTAAATCAGCTGAAAGAGTTCCAGGTTCCAGGAAGCTTATAAAAATGATGATTGATATTGGTAGTGAAGTAAGACAAATCATTACAGGTATTGCAGACCAATTTCCAAACACTGATCAACTAATTGGTAAGAGAGTTGTTGTCGTAACAAATCTAGTACCTAAAAAAATGTTTGGATTAGAAAGTAGGGGTATGATACTAATGGCTGAGGACATAAATGGTAAACTATACTTTGTAACTATTGAGGGAAATGCACCTCCAGGTTCAAGAGTTTACTAGGTGGATATATGTATATTCTAAGACTTTCAGACCTGGAGAAATATATACTTAGAACTCTTTCAAGCTCAGATAAGCCATTAACATGTATTGAAATTGCTAGAAAACTAGGTATTGATGGCAGAAAAATTGCTGGAAAACTTAGAGCCTTAAAAAGACTTAATTATGTTATTGAATCAGATAAAAAGTACAGTATTACACATAGAGGACGAGACGCTCTTCTAGACCTATAATGTAGGCAGATATTTAATAGCTATGATTATTAAGATATCTATAAGCTCTAAAGTTAAGACTCGATTTCCAGATTTAAAATTGGTTGCATTAATTATTGAAAATGTTAAGGTTGAGGGGACATCAAACCATACATTATATATTTTAATGGAAATTGTAAATAAGTTAAGAAACACTATAAGTAGTATTAAGGAATAGGGGGTATTATGAGAGCTTATAGAGATTTCTATTGGAAGCTTAGAATTGATTCAACAGAGCAGAAACCTGCAAGCGAAACATTGCTTAGAAAAGTTGTTAGTGGATTGAATTTCCCATTGATAAATAATATTGTTGATGTTTGTAATTTAGCTAGTATTGAAAGTCTAATACCTATAGGCTTCTATGATTATGATAAGATTGAGAAGAATTTAAATCTTAGATTTGCACGTAATGGTGAGGTATTTAGACCTATAGGTGATAAAAGTGAAGTACTGGCAAGTAATCAATAATTTTAACTGATAACGTAAAGATAATTCATGCATATTCGTTTAGAGGTTCTGTAAATACCATGGCTACTGAAAGTACAAGAAACATTCTAATAGTATCCCGCAACATTCTAAAAATACTTATGAAACTTATTGTTGAGGTATTAGATAAAGCCTCAAAATATATTCAAGTATTTGCCGGAGAGGCTATTGGAGAGCTTGCCATTATTAGTTGATGAAAAATTTAGGTTAAGGGAGGTTTATAGTAGGCTAAGTGTTAGAGCACCTATCTTTATAAGAGTTGATGGAAATGGATTCCATAAGTTAACCGATGAGTATGGTTTCAAAAAACCATTTGATGAGGAATTACACAATATAATGGTTGAAACAGCTTTTAACGTTATTAAAAATTCAGGCTTCCACATATCTCTTGCATATACATATTCTGATGAAATCTCCTATCTAATACTTAAGGATGTACATCTACCACATAATGGAAGAGTTGAAAAAATAGTTTCACTACTATCAGCGTTTACAACATCATCATTTCAGAGAATATTTAATAAAGCTAGAAGCTATAGTGGAATCATAGCTTTTGATGCTAGAATAGTTAAGGTTTACGGGTTAGAGGATATTATTGAATATCTTAAATGGAGAGCTTCAGACTGTTTTAGAAACTTCATAAATACTTATGCTCAAAACATTATAGGTAGAAAGCAATGCATAGGGTTAAAAGCAGGCCAAATCATAGAGTTACTGTTTAAGAATGGAGTAAACATCAATGATAAACCTAAATGGCAAAGGTGTGGAACAGTAATCTTTAAACAAACAATTCTAAAAAATGCTATAAATAAAGTAACAGGTAAAAATATAGTAGTTAGAAGAAGAAAATTCGCTATAGAAAGCTTAGACCTTAACTCTAATGAAGTATTAAAGATACGTAAAGAACTGGAGAACTTATTAGTAGAAAACTAGAAATGCTAATGTTTACTTTTTAATGCTTCAATTAATTTAGGTATTACTTCCTTATAGTCTCCAATTACGCCGAAATCACAGAACTTAAATATTTCAGCATTAGGATCCTTATTTATTGCAATAACATATCTAGAATCCTTCATACCTGCTATATGTTGTACAGCGCCTGAAATGCCTATAGCGATGTATAGCTTTGGTCTAACTGTCTTACCTGTTTGTCCTATTTGCTTTGATCTAGGCATTAAACCTTGATCTACAAGAGGTCTTGAACATCCAATAGTACTATTAGGAAATGCTTTACATAGTTCATAAACTAGATGATAATCAGATTTACTAAAGCCACGACCAATAGCAACAATTACTTCAGCCTTCTCAATAGGTAACTCCTCATCACCACTTTCCTTAAACTCTACAAGCTCAAGTCTAGGTTTCCCTATAGCTATATTTTCACGTATTACTTCACCTTTCCTATAGGTATTACGTTTAGGTGTTGGGAAAACATTAGGTCTTGCTGTCGCTATTTGTGGGCGCTTCATTGGGGTTATTATATAAGCAAGTACACGTCCACCAAATGGTGGTCTTATCTGTACCAGATTTCTACTTTCATCCACATCAAAGCCTGTACAGTCAGCTGTTATACCGGTTTCAAGACAAGCAGCAATACTAGGAGCTAGCTCTCTACCATACTTTGTACCTGCTACAAGAAATATTTCAGGCTTATATTTTAATAATAGTTCAACTAAAACCTTAGTATAAGCTTCTACATTGTAGTGTTTATACACTTCATCATCAACGTATACTACTCTATCTGCACCATAACATATTGGTTCATTAATGATGTCATTAATATTATAGCCAATCATAAAAGCTACTAGGTTAACATTTAGTTTGTCAGCTAACCTTCTACCTTCACCTAAAAGTTGTAGTGAAGCTTCCTGTATAATTCCTCTTCTCTGTTCAATATATACACACACTCCACTAAACTCAACCATAGAATCACCTTACAAAATTTCACACTCTTTTAGTCTCTTAATTAGTAGGTTTAATACTTCACTTGAATATTGAAATATCTCCATTCTCCTCTGAACCATTGGAGCAGCAACTATTTTAATAACCCTAGTTGGAGAGCCTTGAAGTCCAATTTTATTTGGGTCTGCTTCAATATTGTTTAAATCCCAAATCTCAATATATTTCTCAGTCTCTACTTCTGTATATAATCTCCTAATTGGTATAGGATACCTTGGGCTATTAATTCCAACACCAACAGATACTACTATAGGAAGTTTAGATCTATATACTTCAACACCATCTTCAACCTCTCTTTCAAGCTCAATAATCTTACTCGTTAAATCTATATTTAAAATTCTTTTAATATATGATATATGAGAAATACCTAAAATCTCTCCGACTTCGGGTCCTATATGTCCAGTTGCGCTATCAATTGTTTCCTCTCCAAATATTATTATATCGTAGCTACCAATTTTACGTATAGCCATGGCTAAGGTATAAGATGTTGCAAGCGTATCTGCACCTGCAAATCTTCTATCTGTTAATAGTATTGCTTTATCAGCTCCCATAGCTATAGCCATTTTAAGACCCTTTAAAGCTGCAGGAGGAGACATTGAGATAACGTAGACTTTACCACCATATTTCTCCTTAATGCTTAAAGCTAACTCAATAGCATTTAGATCTGGGGGATTGATTATACTTTCAACACCTTCTCTTATTAGGGTGCCTTTAACAGGATCGAATTTTACATCAGCAGTATCAGGAACCCATTTAATCCCTACAATCATATTTAACATGAAATCACCTTAATACACCACATACAATTTCACATAAATCCTTAACTTCAAATTTACCTTCAAGATCTTTAAACTTCAATGCATCCTCAAACATACTTACACAGTAGGGACATGCTGTAGCTATTACGTCTGGATTTTTCATAGCAATATCTTCAAGTCTTTGAACATTAATTCTAACCCCCTCTGATTCAATCCAGTTACCGCCACCTCCACCACCACAGCAGAAATGTTTACTAGTTTCTACGATCTTTAATTCAGGAATGGATTTTATTATTTTCCTAGGCTCTACAAGTACTCCATTATAGTTTCTTAGATAGCATGGATCATGATAGACTATAGTCTTATTAAGAGGGGAGAAAGTTTTAATTCTACCATTTGCTATTAGGTCATATATTAACTCAACATGAGATTTAACATTGAGCTTTATATTAAAATCTGAATAATCATTTCTAAACGTATTATAGCAATGTGGACATAGTGTTACTATCTGCTTAAATTTATACTTTCTAAATATTTCAATATTTCTCCCTACAATTTCCTGAAACAATATTTCATCTCCAAGTCTTCGGGCAAGTTCACCACAACACTCTTCCTCCCTTAATACTGCAAACTTTATATTTAGCTTATTTAGTAAGGATACTAGAGACTTTGCTATTTTTTGAGCTCTAGAATCGTAGGCTCCAGCACATCCAACCCACAGTATAACTTCAACTTCCTCACCTTCCTTAGCATAACTAACATTTAAATCTTTCATCCAATTTCTCCTATCAGAACGTGGTAAGCCATATGGATTACCTCTTACCATTATGTTAAATAAAGCATTTGTAGGTACCTTTCCTAAATTTGTTACCAAGTAGCGGCGTGATTCAAGAATATAGTTTAATGGATTAATAAATATTGGACATGTAACAACACATTCACCACATGTTGTACAAGCCCATATTTCATTTTCATGTAAAGCTGAATCTGTAATTGCATTACAAATATTTTTAGCCATGAACTCTCTAAGCTTTTGAATAACTGCTTTCGGTGATAAAATTTTATTTGCTCGGTAAGCTGGACAGACATCTCGACATCTACCACAGTTTACACATGCATCTATATTTACACGTTGACCCCAGTTTAAAGCATCAATGCTTTCTAAACCTACTTTAAAATCTATTTTTTTACTTTTTAATACCTCATTTAGGCTAAATGATGGTTTAAACTCATATACACTATATGGAGGACTTATAAAGAAAAGAGGGAAATGTCTTAATTTACTGTAGATGAATAACGGTAAGGTTACTGCTAATGTTATAGCATGACTAATCCAAATAGCTAAATACATCTCTGCAATACCATTTATATTTAGGAATGCTATGGATAAAATATAACCTATAAATGATAGCTGATTATACTGTAAACCTTTAGCAGCTATTCTTAAGCCTTCCAATATAAACCCGCTTAAACCACCATAAAGTAGTAGGAGAAGTACTACTATATCTTCAACTCTATTTTCAAGCCTACTTGGCTTGAAAATAGTTCTTCTAGTTATCGCCATAACTAAGCCTATAATTAATAGAAGTCCAGCTAAATCCAATATAAACTCATAGGCTAAATATATACTTCCAGTAAGTATGCGATAGTTAGGATTTATCTTCATTAGTATGTCGTACTCGAAAAATACTAGAAACGTTCCAATAGCAAGTACTACTAAACCTGCTACAATTAATGTATGCATTAATCCTCCATATCTTTCCCTTAGAAGACGAAGCTCTGACTGTAATATAAAACCTGTTTTTCTACGTAATGTAGATAGAAAGTTGAAATTACGAATTCCATATATAGAAAACTTATGGTAAATACCGTACATGGTAAATATTAGTGAAAGTATTATTGAAATATAGAGAACTAAAATAGCCCATTCAGGAACCATTATGAAGTGTTCACGTTGAGCAATCATGATTATCGAATCCTCATGAATAGAGAAGTATATAAAGTTTACTTGCAAACTAAGAGCTCTGTTAACTTTATATATGAGAAGTACATGTAGCTGATGGCTTAAGTTCACAATTCAAAACTAAGTAACTCTAATCCTGCTTAAGGCTGCTTCAGCAGCTAATGTTATTGGACTCCATGTATTAGCAAGTGGAGGTGAATAACATGTATCTGAATTTATAATATCAAAAACAGTCATTCCAGCCTGTATAGCTAATGCAAGAGAATCTATACGTGGAGCAACAAATTCACCGCCAACTATTTGTCCTCCTATAATTTTCAAAGACCCTCTTTCAAATAAAAGCTTAACCCTAATACTTTTAGCTTCAGGATAATATTCAGCTCTTGTTTTCCACGATATAGATCCGGTAAGCACTTTAAATCCATACTTTTCAGCCTGAAGCATATTTAAACCGGTAACACCTACTTCAAGATTAAATATTCTTGAAACCACTGAATTTAAAACACCTGGAAAAACAGCATATCCACCCGCAGCATTAATTCCAGCAACTCTTCCCTGCTTTACAGCTGTCGTACCTAACTGGCTGAGAATAGCTTGACCAGTAACCATATGGTTTGATTCAACACAATCTCCAACAGCGTAAATATCCTTTACTGTTGTCTCCATTCTAGAATTAACCTTAATAGCACCAGTAATACCTATTTGAATACCGATTCGATTAGCAAGCTCAATATTAGCTTTTATACCTGTTGCTAAAACTACTATGTCAGCCTTAAGTCTTTCACCATTGGATATAACACCATCAACACGATTACTTCCAGTAATTTCGTCAACATGCCTATTAACAAGTATCCTTACACCCTTTCCCTCAATATTTGACTTAACAATTTCAGCCATGTCTTCATCTAGATTAGTTCTTATTATTGATGGAAGAATTTCGATAATAGTTACATTTAATCCCCTCCTATATAGAGCATCAGCAGTTTCAAGCCCTATCAATCCAGCACCAATAACAATAGCATTTCTTGAATTAGGTAATGCTTCAACAATAGCCTTACAATCATTTATAGTTCTCAAAACATATACGCCACGCTTATTAACACCACTTATTGATGGGATCATAGGCGAAGCACCTGTAGCAAGTATTAATGAATCATACTGTAAAGTTTCCTCTCTGCCTTGGTAATTAATATATACAATGGTTCTAGACTTAGGATCTACATCTATAACTTTACTTCTCAATCTCAAATCTATTTTCATCATTTTATACATTGATGGAGAAAACGTTAGCAAACTATTAAAATCATTAATTTCACCTCCAATAACAAATGGTAAAGCACATCTTGAGTAAGCAGGATATTCTTCTTGATCTATTATTGTTATATTAACATTCCTATCAGTTTTCCTAGCGCTTAAAGCAGCACTAAGACCAGCAGCTCCACAACCAATGATAATTATACTTTTAGACATGATGACTCTACGTTAATGTTTTGTACCACTTAATAGCTTTACTGAAATCCATTAGTTTTAATAATTCTTCATGTAGATTTGATGGTACAATTCTAATAAGCCATCCCTTCCCATATGGATCCTCATTAATTATAGATGGATTGCTTATAACGTTTTCATTGACTTCCCTAACTATTCCACTTAAAGGAGCTATTACATCAATAACTGCCTTAGCAGTTTCTAAACTTCCCAAAACATCACCCTGATTAATAGACACACCTAAATCAGGAAGTTTTACATTAACTATTTCCTTCAAATTCTTTTGCCCATAATCTGTAATACCAATTACAACAGTGTTATTTTCAATCTTAACCCATACATGATTTTCAGAATAGTATAGTCCATCAATAACCTCATAATTATTAATATGAACCATAAGCCACATTAAAGGGGATTTATTTAAGCTTTACTGAGTTAATTAAGGCTTTGTTAACCTTAGCTTTATTTGGGATCCTCCCTTATTTATGTGATGTTGTGAATATACTTACATCTATAACATATCTAAATGGTTTAACTTTAAGCTAACCAGTTTACAATGAATTCAGGAATAATTTTCTAGATTTATTAATTGCTAATATTTTAAGTTGAGAATATGTACTGTATATAAGAGATAGAAGAGATTTCATCCTCATGTGAAGAACCATTTATCTTATATGTTAATTTCTAGTGTTGACTTAGTTGCTTTACTAATGTTTAGTTGATTTCTCCTAAGCTATTTACTATTAACTAGTGTCTATATGATTGTTGCTTTAATTCAGAGAAATCATACATGAGGTTATATGCTTCTAGAAGATCTGTAAAATTCAATCTACTTTTTAGCTTAACAGCATAGTCTTTAAGACTTAATTCATCCATGTTCGCGATATCGTTTAGAATTTTAGAGAAGTATTTAATTGCATCTTTTGATGAATATTTTATTATTGATGTGTATAGTTTAGGATCATTACCTATAATTGCCTTACACAATGTATGTAGGAGCTTAAATGATGGACTTGATATTTCATTTATTACTACATCATCAAAGTTAAGATTATTAATTACATCCATTACTGATATACTAATAACAAATGGAAATGTTAGTATTACTGATATGTACTTATCATGTTCTTCAGGAGTCATAAAAACAGCCTTAGCACCTTTATCTACAAAAATTTTTGCTATACTCCATGATGGTTCAAAATCATCTATGTTTATGGGAGTAAATATTATTGTCTTACCGCTAATTGTTCTTGCACCAGGACCAAACATTGGATGAACACCTATCTTAAAGCCCTGCTTAACATATTCATGCATTAACTTAACTGAATAGACTTTAACTGATGATATATCTATGATTATATGGTTATTGTGAATGTGATGTGAAATAGATGTAAAGACATCTTTAAGAGCTTCCATAGGAACTGAAATAACAATTAAATTGTTATCCTCAATAGCTTTCCCAATATTTTCATAAATCCTCAAGTTAAGTTTTCTCTGAGCGTTTCTAGCTGCTTTAACATCTATATCGTATATTGATACATTAAAGCCACAATTAAGGAAGAACCTTGAAAACCATAAACCCATTTTACCTGCTCCACCTATTATCAAAATGTTTCTATTTAAAATATTCATAGCACCTCACTAACCTATTTAAACTATTAGTAAGAAATTGATTGTCAACAGTTAGCGATATCCTAATAAAATCGTTGAAATTACCGAAAGCTGATCCTGGAGTAACAGCAATACCCTCACTCTCTAAGAGTTTTAAGAAGAAAGCATTAGAGTCTATGTTTATTTTAGGGAATATATAGAATCCAGCTTCAGGCTTAGCTACTTTAAATCCAGCTTCAGTAAGAATTTTATAGGCAATTTCAGCTCTTACACGGTACTTATCAACCATGTACTTAGCTATTTCATTTCTTAACTCAAGAGCTTTCAAAGCAGCTTCCTGAATGAATTCAGGAACACATGTTATGGTTGCACTATTATAGTTAGCAATAGCACTAGCAACTTCTTTACTAGCTATTACATAGCCTATTCTTAGTCCAGTCATAGAGAAAAGCTTTGAAAAACTTCTTACGACAATACATTCACTAGTTAAATCTATTAGACTTTTAGCTTCTATAAAGCTTAAATCAATATATGCTTCATCAGATATTGCAGTAATATTAAATTCATCTAGAAGCTTAACAAGTTTCTTTAACTCATCATATTTAATCATAGTACTTGTTGGATTATTTGGACTATTTAGAATTAGAAGCTTAACATTACCTATATTTTCAGTTAACCTATTGAAGTCTAGTATCCAATTATTACCTGAAAACTTTAAATCTACAACTTTCAAGTATTTACCTATATCAGTAACCATTAAACTGTAAGCAGGCCAAAACGGAGCAAAAACCATTACATTACCATCATTATTTCTAAGTATTACACGTATTGAGGCATATATGCCCCATTTAGACCCAGGAGTTATTACAATATTATCTTCATCAACGCCATGAATAGCAGCTAATTCTCTTCTTAATTTAACCATACCTTTCGAAGAGGTATACTTTACCTTACCGTCCCTAATAGCTTTAACCATACATTCTAGGATTTCAGGATGAATGTCTTCAGGAGGCTCCCCCACATTCATCTTAATAATTTTCCTACCTGAAGCTTCAAGAGCTAAGACTCTTTCAAAGATTTCATATAGCATTAAATATCCTCCTGAACTTCCCTACAATAGCTAATTATAGCTTTAAAAATAGCTTCAATTTTATCAGGGTTTAAATTATAAGTCATAGATAGCTCTCTAACTCTCAATAGGACTTCGGTTTCCCTCTTACCATTGTAAATTCCTAATCCATACTTAGCCTTAATTTCAGCGATTCTCTTAGCTGCTTGAACTCTACTAGCAAGAAGCTTAACTATTTGCTCATCAATACTATCTATTAAAGCCCTCTCATAGGATAGCTTATTGGTTAAATTCATATACTGTCACCTCAATACGGTTTTCACCAATCCTAATCTAATAGCATGATCGGCAAGAACTATTGAAACCATACCTTCAACTACAGGTATAGCTCGTGGAACTATGCATACATCATGTCTACCCTTAACTTCTATGATTGTTTCCTTCATGCTTCTTAAATCTACCGTTTTCTGCGGTTTATGTATTGATGGTGTTGGCTTAATTACAGCTCTACATACTATCGGCGTGCCACAACTTATTCCACCTAGAATCCCACCACAATTATTTGTTTTCATTATAATTTTACCGTTTGAAACTGTGAATTGATCGTTACATTCACTACCATACATTCTTGCAAAGTCAAACCCCAATCCAAACTCTACACCCTTAACTGCAGGTATAGCAAAAAGTGCTTTTGCAATATCACCATCAAGAGTATCGATTGGAGGTTCTCCAAGTCCGATAGGTATATTTAAAGCTATACACTCAATAACTCCACCAACACTATCACCGTTTTCCATAGCTTTCTTTATTCTTTCAATCATTAAACATGCAGCATCCAAATCAGCGCATCTAACAACATTACTATGTATGTTTCTTCTTATTTCCTCAATACCTTGGGGTTTAGCCTTAATACCAGCTATTTCAACTGTATGAGCTATAACCTCAATGTTTAAGATTTTCAACATCATCTTAGCTACTGCTCCTGCAAGAACATATGCAGCCGTTAGCCTACCTGAGAAAATTCCTCCACCACGAAAATCATTAAATCCAGCATACTTAATGTATGCTGGATAGTCTGCATGGCCTGGACGTGGTTTAAATCTTAACTCCTCATAAACTGAGGAATCTACATTGCGATTATATATAGCCATACATATTGGTGCACCAGTTGTATAACCGTTGAAAACCCCTGAAAAAACTTTAACACTATCTTCTTCAACCCTACTAGTAGATATCATGTAGTCTATGGGTGATCTTCTTTTAAGTTCCTGATTTATAAATTCCTCATCAAACTTTAAGCCTGCTGGACATCCATAAATAACTACACCTATACACTCACCATGGCTTTCACCAAAAAATGTCACTGTAAAGTTTTTTCCGAGAGACATTAAACCACCTCAAATTTAACACCTAGTCTACGAACATCATCCCAAAAGCTTGGATAAGACTTAGATACACATTCAGCATTTTTAATTATTATAGGGTTATCAGCTATTGTAGCGAGAACAGTAAAAGCCATAGCGATTCTATGATCATTGTAGGAGTCAATAGTAACACCTCCCATAACCCTCCCACCCTTTATAGCTATATAGTCGCTACTTAAAGCTACATTTACACCCATTTTCATTAATCCATCAGCCATTGCAACAACCCTATCGGATTCCTTAAATCTTAACCTATTAACTCCATAAAGTCTACATGTACCAATAGAGCAGGCTGAAAGTACACATAGAATTGGAAATAGGTCAGGTGTATCTGAAATATTAAATTCAAATGGCTTAATTAAGTGTTTTGTAACTGAAACATAATTGTTGCCGATTTCAATTGGAATATTAATTAGCTTTAAGAGGTCTACAATACTTTTATCTCCCTGAAAACTATTCATGTTTAGACCTTGAACTGTAACCATTCCTCCAACTACACCAAGTACAAGTAGAATTGCTGCTGAGGACCAATCTCCTTCAACAGTAAAGTCTTTAGGAGTATAGTTTTGTCTTTCCACACTTATAAACTTAAAATCATTACTATACTTTACTGAAACATTAAATGAATTCATTACATCTAATGTTATGAGAATATATGGTTTTGAGACAGGCTCTACTATAGATCTGATTTCAACACCAATACTACTTTTAGGGGCAGCAATCATTATTGACGATATAAACTGAGAGCTTAAACTACTATCAACCAATACGCTACCTCCTTTTAACACTCCTTCAACAGTTATAGGTGGAAGTCCATTAATACATGTACATTTAGCACCTAAAACATTTAATGCATCAACAAGAGGCTTGATAGGCCTTCTTAGAAGAGACTTTGAACCTGTAACTATAGATTTACCGTTAATTAATGAGCAGAGTCCAACAGTAAACCTCATAGTTGTACCGGACTCTATACAATTTATAGGATTTTGTGGCTGAGTTAATTCACCACCATCAACTATTATACTTTCATTATTAACATAAACTTCAACACCAACACTTCTTAGGGCGTTTATAGTTGCATAAACATCACTACATAATAAGGGATTCCTAACTATACTTCTACCATTAGCTAAAGCAGAGCAAAATAGAACTCTATGAGTGTAACTTTTAGATGCTGGAGCCTTAATTGATCCATGTACTTGTGAGGGATATACTTTAATATTCAACTAAACCACCAACACAATTAATTATTTCATTAACAGCTTGATCAACAGTTAAATTTGATACGTCAATAGTTAGATCAGCATAGTATACATAGAGGAGTTCACGAAGTAAAGCATTCATTCTAATATATGATTCTCTATTATTTGAAGACTTAATAAGCGGCCTACTATTATCACCCATCAATCTCATTATCAACTCATCTAGCGATACATGTAAATATATAACTATTGAGGAACTCTTAATATACTGCATACAGATCCAATTTAGTACAGCTCCACCACCACATGATATAACAGCTTGTTTTTCAAGAGATACTTTCCTAAATACTTCAATTTCAACTTCTCTAAATCTAATCTCACCATACTTTTCAAATATCTGCGAAATAGTCATATTAAAAACGGATTCTATCACGGAGTCTGTATCGATAAACTTAAATCCAATTCTACGTGAAAGTTCTTTACCTATAGTTGTTTTTCCAGACGCCATGAAGCCAATTAATGCAATGTTACGATACATTGCTAACACCTAAAGCTCTATAAGCTGTAGCCATCATTAAATCAATGGGAGGATATTGATTCATCCATATTTTAAACGCTAAAGCTGCTTGATATATGAGCATTGGTACACCATCTATAGTTTTTAAACCTAAAGCTTTAGCCTCCCTTAAAAGCTTAGTTTCAACAGGATTGTAAACTATATCCATAACTACGCATTCATTCTTTAAGAGACTACAATCAAATGGGGATTCATTAACATTAGGATACATACCGACTGGAGTACAATTTATAATAATATCAGCCTCTCTAAAAGCATATAGATCATTAAAGCTACATGGTTTAGCATTAACCCTACTTTTTAAACTATAAGCTAGCTCTTCAGCTCTAGTTAAAGTTCTATTAACTATATAGATTTTTTCAGGGTTTTCATAGGCTATTGCGAATGCTATAGCTCTTGAAGCACCACCAGCGCCTACTAAGGTAACTGTTTTACCACTAACTATAACATTAAAGCTTTTAAGAGCTTTTAAGGCACCACATCCATCAGTATTGTATCCCTTCAATATACCGTTACAATTACTAACAACGTTCACAGCATTTATAAGCTGAGCTTTAGCATCAACATAATCTACTAGTTTAGTTATTCGAACCTTATGAGGTATAGTTACATTAAAACCCTTAACACCAATAGCTTTAAATCCATTAATAGCACTCTCTAGATTTTCAGGTTTAACATGAAATGTTATATAAACACTATTTAAGCCAAGATGCTTAAATACAGTATTGAATATTAATGGGGAAATAGAATGTTCAACAGGATCCCCAATTAAACAGTAAACCTTAGTTTTCGCATCTATCAACTTCAACACCTATAAGCCTATATATTTCTAATAGCTCACTAACTGTTAATTGACCTGGTGCAGATTCATCTCCTTTTTCAATTGAAGCATATGTTAAGAAGCCGTTAAGTAATGGTGAAAGCACTCTACTCAATACTCCATGGCTACCCATAGCTAAAGCAATTCCAGGAGTATTTCTGAAAAGCTTAAGAAGCCTCAACACATTTAAACAGTCAGTAAAGCTATTTGCAGTTGTAGCTATCTTCCATATATCAGCTCCAAATTCAATCTCTCTCCTAACAATATCTACCATATGGTTAAACTCAGGAGTATTGTTAAAATCATGATGTGAAACTATAACTAAGACACCCATAGACTTAAACATTTTTACTAATTCATGAAGACCGTTTGTGGAATCCTCTATATCTATAAATTTTGCTCCATGTCTAATAGCCTCCATTAAAATATTTATTCTATCCGTTTCACTACCACTCCAAGCTCCACCTTGATCTCTACGTCTACATGTGGCAATCCAATCTGTTTTTATTCTTGAAACTACATTAACCCATAAGCTACCTACAAGATCTATTCTTAACTCTAATATTTTAAATTTATTAGCTATGCTTATCACATTATCGTTGAAACGTGTAACTACAGGACAGATTTTAACACCCATAATCTACATCTCCAAGACTCTTTTAATAGAATCTATTGGAACATCATCATGTACAATAGGGTTACCTACAGATTTAAGAAGAATAAGCCTTATTTTTCCATGTTTTATCTTCTTATCGTAACTAAGTGAACTTAAAATTCTTTCAATATTTAACTGGCTGACTGAAATTGGTAAGCCAAACTTACTCAATATACCTATTAATCTATTTACAACGTCTATATCTAAAAAACCTAGCATTACTGAAAGCTTAGCCTCATAAACCATACCTATAGCTACTGCTTCACCATGACTTATTTTAAAATTTGACGCTACCTCTATAGCATGCCCAATAGTATGCCCAAAATTCAATATTATCCTAATATCCTTCTCATCCCGTTCATCAGCTTCAACAATTCTAGCCTTACAACTACAGGACCTAGTAATAAGCTCAGCTACAATATCATCTGGGAGAGGATTAGAGTAATTCTCCAATATATCCAGTATTTGAGGGTCCATTACAACACCATACTTTATAACCTCAGCAAGACCTGAACTAAACTCCTTTACAGATAGAGATTTTAATAAGTTTAAATCCGTTATAACAAGATTTGGCTGGTAAAATGCACCGATAATGTTCTTACCTCTATAATCTATTGCAACCTTACCGCCAATGCTTGAATCAACTTGAGCTAGTAGAGTTGAAGGTATTTGCACTAGATTTATACCTCTCATAAATGTTGCAGCTGCAAACCCAGCTAAATCACCAATAACTCCACCACCAAAAGCAGTAACTGTAGACCATCTATCAAATCTATTATTAATAAGTACATCATATATCTGTGTAAGCATATTAAAGCTCTTGCTCTCTTCTCCTTCAGGAATATCGATTATAATAGTATCTAAGCCTAGTCTACTAATTGAGGATATTATTTTATCACCATAAATATCCATTAACGACTTGTGAGATACCAATGCAAACTTACCTTTTAAACCATGTCTAGATAGGAAGACATCAAGAAAATCCAATAGGTTAAATCCTATATATACTGGATAACATCTACTCAATGTTTTAACCTGAACTGTAGATATTAGCCTAAACATCCTATAATACCCCTACCAATAGCTTTTGAAATCTTAACAATTCCATCCATAAGATCCTTGAAGCCACTAAACGTTAAAGATTGGAAACCATCACTTAATGCCTTATCAGGGTTATTATGTACCTCAACCATAATTCCATCAGCCCCAGCGGCTATGGATGCTAAAGCCATAGGTTTAACAAGCTCCCTAATACCTGTAGCATGGCTTGGATCCGTAATTACAGGTAGTCTACATAGCTGTTTAACTATTGGAATACAGCTTAGATCAAGAGTATTTCTTGTAGCCCTTTCAAATGTCCGTATACCCCTTTCACATAGTATTATTTGGTCATTTCCTCCAAGAGCAATATATTCAGCAGCTAATAACCACTCCTCAATAGTTGACATAAATCCCCTCTTAAGAATAACTGGAGCTCTAATTTTCCCAAGCTCTTTAAGAAGAGGGAAATTCTGCATGTTTCTAGCTCCAACTTGAAGTATATCAGAGTACTTTAAAACAATATCTATATCCCTAGTATCCATAACCTCAGTAACAACTGGGAGACCTGTTTCATCTCTTACTCTTGAAAGTATTTTAAGACCTTCAACTCCAAGTCCCTGGAAACTATATGGAGATGTACGTGGTTTAAAGGCTCCACCTCTAAAAATAGTAGCACCAAAACTTTTTACTGTTTTAGCTATCTCTAAGGCTTGATCAATACTTTCAATAGAGCAGGGGCCGGCAATAACGACTATGCTATTACTACCTATCTTTAAGCCATTAACATCAACAATGATAAAATCCTCCATACTTTTCTTACTAAGAAGTTTTAGATCCTTCATTAAATCACCTTTTCCTCAGTAAAACCCTTCTAGCAGCATGATAAATACTGGATGCTGTTAATCCAAGCTTTAAAAGAAGCTCACGATATGAAAGTGAAGACTCACCAAACCTATTTTTAACACCAACCATTTCTACGGGTACTGGATACTCACTGACAACAATTTCAGAAACTGAGCTTCCAAGACCTCCAATAACGCTGTGTTCCTCAGCAGTTACTAAGGCACCAGTTTTCCTAGATTCATTAACAATAATGTTAGTGTCAATAGGTTTAATTGTATGAAGATCGATTACACTAGCACTAACTCCATCTCTTTTAAGCATTTGAGAAGCTGTTAAAGCCTCATAAACTAGAACTCCTGAAGCTATTATTGAAACATCAGATCCATCAACTATAGTATTAGCTTTACCTATTTCAAGATGGGGATTACTATCATATACATCATGAACTTCATCTCTTCCAAGCCTCATGTAAATGGGACCGTTAAGATCTATAGCTTCTTCAAGAAGTAAAGCCATAGATTTAGAGTCTGCTGGAGCTATTACGGTCATGTTTGGGATAACCCTCATAATAGATAGATCCTCAAAACATTGATGTGAGCTTCCATCAGCATGTGGCGATGCCCCAGCATGGGTAGCGATAAGCTTAACGTTAAGATTAGCTCTACCGATGGTATTTCTAATCTGCTCCCATGCACGCATTAAAAACATCGAGTAGCATGAAACAATAGGAATTTTACCGCATGCTGCTAATCCAGCAGCAATCCCGACAAGATCTTGCTCACTTATACCAATATTGAAAAACCTTTCAGGATATTTCTGTGAAAAATTCTTAGATTTAGTATGAGAACCACAATCAGCATCAAGAACTACCAAATTACTATATTTAGCACCTAGGCTAGTAAGCACCTTACCAAATTCTTCCCTAATAGATTTCATTTAAACACCATTTCAATAATTCTGCTGAAAACCCTTAATTGTATGAGCAATTATAACTGTTGGATAACCCTTAGTAAGTTCAGCTTCATTTAAGGCAGCTATTATTTGATTTAAATCATGTCCATCAATCTCTATGGCGTGCCATCCAAAAGCCTTCCACTTCTCAGCTAGAGGTTCAAGTCTCTTAATATTTTCAGTAGATCCCTCCTGTTGAAAACCATTTCTATCTATTATAACTGTAATATTGTCAAGCATTAAATGGCTTGATGTTAAGGCAGCCTCCCATACCTGACCCTCATTTAATTCACCATCGCCCATGATAACATATACTCGATTGTTCTTACCATTAAGCCTAAATGATAATGCCATACCGTTAGCTATTGATAAACCCTGACCTAAAGATCCTGAAACCATATCAATACCAGGTATGTATACTTCAGGATGTCCCTGTAAGAAGCTATCAATTCTTCTTAAACTACTTAGTAAGGATGTTGGGAAATAGCCACATTCAGCTAGAACAGCATATAAGGCTGGAGCTGCATGTCCCTTACTTAATATTACCCTGTCACGTTCAGACCATGATGGATTTTTTGGATCATGTTTAATTTTAAGAAAATATAAAACTACAAGAATATCAATAATAGAAAGAGAAGCTCCAAGATGTCCTGAACCGGCTTCAGAAATCATCCTTACAACATTCTCTCTAATTCTTGAGGCTATAGCTTTAAGATTGTTTAAAAGAGGCTCTTCAAGAAAAGTTCTCGATTGAGAAATACTTGGAAAGATAAGTTTAGCTTCAGATAGATTTTTAATAATAGATAAGTAATTCTCGTTAAACTGTAAGTTAACTATGTTAAGTATGAATTTACCTGCTTCCGATAAGCAGACAATTCTAGCCTTATCATTCTGCTTAAACTCTATAAGATTTAACGATTTTAAAATTTTAGCATTAAACTTTAATGTTGAAAGAGGAATATCCAGTTCATTAGATAGCTTTGTTAGAAGAGAGGTTATTGTACTCTCAGAATTTTCATTGATTTTAGATAGTAGAAGTATTTGATTCCTATTTAAAGCTTTCAATATAATATTTCTTAAACTACCTAATATATGCTGATTAGTAGTATTGTTACTTCTTGAAATTGGTATTGGCTATTCATAGCACCTCCACCACAACTTCCTTATTTAAGAGAGGATGAGCTTATAAACTTATTGGACAAATATCTTTAACCTATTAATTACAGGTAAACGGCTAGAAAACACTAAATAGTTAAGATGATTTTCTAATTCGGAATTCCTAAGTAATACTTGAATCTACATAGACTAAACAATCTTTACTATAATTACTTAAGAATTAAACGAATTCATTTAAAAAGTATGGTGAGAATATTATTACATTAGTTTAAGTTTAGAATTCTAACTTTCCTTAGAGGTAGTGTTACCTAAAATATGAATTTAATAAGTAGTTGAAATACATAGTCCTGAATTTAAATTATTTATTTCAATAATATGCTGTTCTAGCTGATTTTAAAGTTCAGCTTCTGGAATAATACCTATAATTTCTCTACAATCTTGCCATTAGCAATAACAAGTGTTATTAGGCACTATATAATATACCATATCTTGAAAATGTTTCATGAACACTATAAACATCAACTTCACAAATAAAACTTTACCAGTATACCTTACTAAATACTGGACTGTAAATTTACGTGATAAACACTATTTGCCATAGAGGTAATAACCATAATTTTACTTTTCGAAACTACCTTGTTAAACTCTTCATTAAGCTCAAAATCGAAAATTTGCAAATGTGATTAGTAAGAAAATTGCTTTGTGGCTTAATTCTTTAAGTTTCTTATGTTTTACTTTAATTTATGTATTGGTCTGTTGTTGATGAGAGGCTTGTTAGGCGTGGTGAGCTTCTACTTGGCTTGGAATTTCTGAAGGCTATGATGTTGAGCTTATGGATTTGAATCGTGGTAAGGTAGCTGCCCCTTCAAGATTACCGTTAGGTATGTTGAATTCCTCACCGTTGTACGTTATCTCTTCTCGATGCCTTACAGACAGCTTGAAGGCTTCACTAGGGCTTTAAATAGGCTTATCCCTCCATCAGTTGATTACTCTTGGGTTAGGAGACGTATATTAATGCTTAACCCATCTTTACACGCTGAGGGTTTCAAGAGGCCCTATTACTATAGCTGTTGACTCAAGCGGTGTTAGCATAAGTCTGGTGGATGGGTTACGCGCGTACACGGCAAGAAGAAGCGCTACATTAAGATCCACTTCGCAGTAAACGTTAAGACTAGGGAGGTTTAGCTATGGAGGTAACCACAGATGACGTTCACGACTCAGAATCTCTACCAGAATTAATCAACGATGCCTCTAGGGAGGGTTTCTGAAGCTGTTATGGATGGAGCTTACGATAATTCTGAAGTCTACAATCTCCTTAGAGGGATGGGTGTAAAACCCATCATCAAGCCTAGACGTAACGCTAGAGATGATAGAGGTCCCTGGAGAGACGTAGAGCGGTTAGGCTTATCAAAAAGGTGGGTGATGAAGGATAGGCGGGGATGGTGGGCTACGGTAGACGTTGGGCTGTTGAAACAACATTCTCAACATTCAAACGCCAGTATGGAGAATACTGCATGGCAAAAAACATGGAAAGCATAAAGAAAGAACTAGAAGCCAAGCATACATATACAACATGCTAATAAACCTATAAAGCAAAATCAAAAAAGAAACATAAATCAAGGAAGAAACCTAGACAACAAAGAATTAAGCCACAAAGCTAGAAAATATAAAAACTTAACTATCTAGTTTTCTGCTATGTGAATCCATGTTTATTACTTCTAACTGTAGTTTCCATCAAGTTATCAGATTAAGGCTTACAATTAACTGTCAGAATATTTAAACTTCTTCTGACTGTTAGTTCTCCATGAATTTAGGTCATAATCGTGATGTTTTCATATCTAAAGCTACAAAAACTATATAGATGTAGTAAAATTTTTAATAATGAATATCTATGTAACTTATGATTAGTGTTTGCTTTCCAGCAAAGAATGAGGAGAAATTTATTGAGAGAAACGTCAAAATAGCTAAGAGAACTCAAAATGTTATGGAGGTTATTGTTATTGACGGGGGAAGTACAGATAATACTGTTAAAAAAGCATTGAAAGCAGGTGCTCATGTAGTTTATCAAAGTAATCTAAAGTATCCAGGAAAGGGCATAGCTATGAGGGATGGAGTGTACTACGCTAGGGGAAGTATAATTGTCTTTTTAGATGCTGATATAAAAAATCTGGATTCCTCAATGATTTTAAGTCTTACTAAACCAATTGTTAATGGAGAAGCGGACTTTGTCAAGGGAGCATTTGGAAGGAAAGCAGGTAGAGTTACGGAGCTTGTTGCAAGACCACTACTTAGAATGTTTTATCCGGAGTTAATATCGTTTAGTCAGCCCTTAAGTGGTGAAATAGCTGGGCTTAAAAGTGTTTTCTTATCCGTAAGTTTTGAGGAGGATTGGGGAGTAGATATCGGTATTCTTATAGATCTTTATAAGAAGGGGGTTAAAATTGTTGAGGTTAATATAGGATTTAAAGACCATGATATGAAGCCTCTCTATTTACTAACAGATATGGCTTATGATGTGGCTAAAGCTATACTTACAAGGGCTATGATAGATGGGAAAATAGATAGAATAGGTTATGATAGGTATATCAAAACTATTCCAGAAAAAATTGGTGAATCTAAGTGAGGTATATAGTAGTTGGGGGTGGGCATACATCACAGTTTATTCTAAGAACTATAGTTTCATCTGATAAAAAGGCAATAATCACTATTATTGAAAGAAGTCAGGAGAGAGCTACAGTTATAGCTAAACAATTTAATGCTGAACCTCTATGGGGTGATCTAGAGAATCCTAAAACATTTGAAAAGGCAAACATTTCAATTTGCGACGTATTTGTCGCATCAACGGAAATAGATACTTTAAACATTAGGCTATGCGAAGCTGCTAAAAGAGTTTATGGTGTACCTTTTGTTATTGGAGTTGTTAATAATCCTTTAAACTCTGAAATAATAAAAAAGTCAGGAGCAGATATAGTACTTGATCCTATAGGTTTAGCATTAAGAGTTCTTGAATTAAAAATAAGACAACATGGCTGTATACCAATCCTTAAAGAGGATGAATGTGGATTTAATTTTTCAGTATTAAAATTTAGAAGTCCAACAAGCATTGTAGAAGATGAAAATATTAAGGTAGTTCTTATACGTAATGGAAAACCAGCTGATGACAATGTGGTTACTAAGGGAGATTTACTATTAGTGATCGGATCTGGTAAGGAATTTAGTGAAGCTGTAAAGAAAATGCTGAAGAAGTAAATATGTATAGAATGGTAGTTTTAGATCTAGATGGGACACTAATTAGTGGAAGATCAATAATTATTCTATCTAAGCATTTAAAGATAGAAGATAAAGTTATTAAAGTTTTAAACTTAAGTATAGATGAAAGATTAAAATCGAAAATGATTGCAGAGCTTCTAAAAGGAGTAAGTATATTAGAGCTTAATGACTTATTTAAGGATCTTATTAATAGTAAGTGGATTGAAGTTATAAAATACTTTAAGGATAGAAAAATGAAAGTAGGAGTTATAACAATAACATATGATGTAATTGCAGTTAAAATTCTTGAAAATCTTAACCTGGATTTCATAGAGGCTGTTCCATTAAAAGTTAGGAATGGAAGAATAGTTGGAGATATTGTAATTAATGATCTAATATTTGAAACCCCATGGTGTATCAAATGTCCTAAATGTAAAAGAGTGAGTTTAAATAAAATTTCACAAAACTTTAACATTAGATCTGAAAAAGACGTAATTACTATAGGAGACGGATTACCAGATGCTTGCATGTTTATTGACTCCGCATTACCAATAGCCATAAATCCTAAAAACAATATCGTTAAAGATAGAGCAAAAATCATAATAGAAAATATAGATAACTTGAAAAAAATAATTGAGGGATTAATAGTTTAACTAAATTCTAAACGACACGGATCACACTCCTAGTTTAGTGAAGCCTCTACCATAACATACTAGAGTAACATCAATGTTATATGCTCAGCGTTCGAAGAGTAAGTTTATTACCTCCTTTAGTGAGAAATCATAATAATCAAATACCCTATCTGATAGGTATTAGCTGCTGCCATAATACAGAACTACTTTATATCTTCCATTATTTATTTTGTCGATTTTTATAGAGAACATCAAGAGGATATGGAGCATTGTAATAGTCATGAAGTATATCATTCTTATAATAAGTAATGGTGACATAGCTACACTATATACTTCCATCTTTCTCATACTTTCTTGATTCTTTTCGAGTTTTACCTAAACGTTCGTCATAATACTATTATCTCTTTACTTCCTGATGAAGAAACAACATAAAAGATTCTTCATTACTGTAGCTTTTATTAGGAATTGAAGAGAATTTTAATGATTTATAACTTTTTTAACCCCTAATTTTTATAACTAATAAATCTACCTTATAACCCTTGGGGGTAGGTTTATACATTTAACATTGAGGGGAATTTATCTAAAGGTAAGCACGTAATATTTACTCTTCTCTTCCACATTCTCTACTAATCCTATTACTACTATTCTTTATTAAATTTAAAGGAATGACCTGGCCGACTATTTACCTAAGTTTCACGATCTCCCCTAAAAGTTAAAGAGACAGTAATTGGTTTCATAAACAAATTGAACATAACTTTGAAATAGTTAAAACTTAAACATATACAGAATCTTAATTAGCTCTGTTAACCTTAAATGTTTTATACTATTTTATCACTTCTCTTGTCAAGATTTTTGTTTCATCTACATCTTCAATTCTTCATTTTCTATAGGATGTTTAATTGTTTATTGATGTGTGTAATCTTAATATGTTATGCATATATTAGTTTTTAGCATGTTCTAATGGTTTTCTACATCTACATGACATGATATGTATTAATCATTCTTCCCAATAAATTCTCTAAACGCCTCATTAGATTTCTCAGAATTTTGTATTAATCAACTTGATATTGTATTAATCTATTAGCTATAGCTACATGACATTGAAGTAATCAGTAATAAAATTTAAAACTATATTTATCCCTTAAAGTCTTTAAGAACATGATATTAAAATCATTATGTAGATGATGGGCAAACGTAGATTACTCTTCTACGCTTTCTTTCAAATGCAATCTAACCCATGTGATGAATGAACCTTAACATTATACTTATCAACGTAACCCTCCTAACATGACGATATAAATAATTAATGATATATAAATAATTAATGATAAATCACCAAGTATATGAGTACGTCTACGTGTAGCCTCATAGTTTAATGGATAAAGCCTACTTGGGTCCTCCTCAAAATACATTCAAAGAAAATAAGTTAATAAAGTCTGAAGTACAAATGTAAATGGTATTCTTAACCTGGAAAAGAGTACATAACTATTAATCAAACCAATATAGAGTAGAAGCATCCTCAAATAAAACTTCTAAAGTTAGCATGATAGGTCAATGTTAGAGATAGATTTAAATGGGGAACTAGGTAAAGCTTTTGGAATTAATCGGTGATTTAATGAATGAATCATTAAATTTAGTTTTAAGACTTGTAGAAGCAGGCCTAGTAATGGTTGCTGCCTATCTTATAGTAAGATTTACATTATCAGTTACTAAACGCACACTTCAACATGTTGAGCCTACATTTCTCGCTAAAATTTTAATGGTTGAAAAGTTAATAGTATATTTCATAGCTTTAATTATTGCAATAAGCATCATCTCCCTTGAAACTATTACCATGAGCATTCTTTTGGGGGTTCTTGTAATAGGTTTAATAGTAATGTTTTATGATTTACTTAGAAATATGGGAGCTGAATACTATGTAAGGGTCTATAGACCATTTAAAATAGGTGATTGGATTGAATTAAATGGAGTAACTGGTAGAGTAGTCAATATTAATGCACTATCAACAACTATTGAAACAATTAAGGGTGAACGAGTTACAATACCTCATGTTTATATGTTAAATAATCCAATACTAAATAAAACAACTCAAAGTGGTATTGTAGCTAAGTTTAATGTAGGGATACCATTTGATATTGATCCATTGGAAGCTAGAAAAATTATTCGTGACATAGTTGAAAGTATTCGGGGAGAACTTGCAGATGATCCTGAAATCAAAATACTAAGAACTGAAAGAAACTACATAATTTTCGATGTGGAAACAATAATACTTAACCCAGCTAAAATACAATACATTAAGAAACATATTGAAAGAGAACTAAAAAAATTTTGGGATCATGCTGAGGTATATTAGTCATAATTAATTACTTAGAACTCGATTTTATCATGAATTAATTCATGGTAAACTCCAAAGATAGGTTTTTGTTTTAACATCAAACTTTTTCACTATTAAGCCTGCTTTCTCTAATCTATTCAAGTAAAGTGGTATTTCGTCTAGACATATTTCCCTCTTGGCTAATACCATATCTGTTATCTCCATCGTTGTTAATGGTTTCCCAGCTTCACGTAGTGCCTCTAATATCAAATCATCGATTTTCATCTTTCTCCTCATATTAACCACTCTTCACTAAACTTAATAATCTTTATATGGTGTGTCTATGTCTTCTTTTGTATTGTATATGTAAAAGTTTGCGCTTGCTATTCTTTTATCTCTGGTTTTTATTAAAGGTTGTGTATAATGATGTCTCGATTTTAATATGTGCTTTCTCATATATTTCATATAAGGATTCGAAAAACCATCTATGTATGTTTGCATAATTTTCATATAAATTCTAGATAGAGCTTTATTCCTCAAAAGAGATATAATACAGATATATAAACCTCACCATGTTAATTGCCTTTTGAACTTAACCCATCAGCTACATGTACTTCTCATATATAAAGTCCACAGAATCATGTTAGCATCCAAATACTTTATGTGAAAGATATTGCGAAATTTACTAAATTATTCCGCAGTAAAATTATTAGTTTCTGTTTAGAATTGATTGAGACTTAACTAAGGAATAAAAAATAGAGAACCTATCTGAAAACTCCATAATTAATTGATAGTTAACTTACTAACCTAATTAAGTCTTAACAATATTTAAGAGTTTTCAGATTAGTTCAGAGCTTCTATAAATAAAGCTTAGCTTATTAAATAATAGAATAGAATATTCTTAACATCTTAAATGGAATTGCAAACAAAAGATATAGCTACATCATATACGAAAAATATGAGAAATAGAAATGCATTGATAGTAGAGTTAAATATGTAGAAATGAAATTTAAAATACAGATACTTAAATAAGGTGAGGCCTTGGAAAACAATGTTAAACCTGTTCATGCTACATGCTACTTTACAGTTTCAAGAAATGGTGAATTCAATCAAATACTTATATATGATTATTATGATCCTGAAGGATATTATGCTAAGCTTCTTCATAAGCCTAGAGCATTAAGAAATGATTTATTAAATATTACATTAAATATGCAGGAATTTCTTAATGAAGAAATAATTAAGATAAATAATATAGTAGCTAAACCTAAGATTGTTAATACTCAATTGATACATAGAGGCTTTAAAGATAGTCCATCAATAGCATTCACTATTAAGTTTAAGGGAAATCTAAGTAGAGGAATTAATGTTTTTGAAAACTTAAGCAATGAAGAGGAGACACCATACGATTTTGAAACTACATGGATTTTCCCGTTAAGGTCTAGAGTATTAGAAACATTACTGAGAGGATATGTTAATACATATAAAAATATTGTAATCATAAATGCTAGAAGAGGAGAAATAGTAGGAGGCTATGAGAAAATAGTTTTTAGAATATAAACTCACTAAATTCAACATTATTATTGACAATTTTTCATTAAAGATTCATTAGTTCCTACATAGTTTCTATGTTAAATTCATCATAGCCATCATTTCATCTTATTAGTCTCCATAACTACATCACCTATACTTTAGAGATATATTGAGCACTCACTTCCACTATAGCTAGTAATAACATAATAGGACTCCATTAATTATCAATTTCACAATCACTATAGTCTAGCCTAATATGAGAAGTAAGCACTTAATTAAATTCCATTCATAACTACTAAGCTTACAAACTCCAGTAGAACCATAAGAACTTAAATATTTTGGAAAGTACCTCAATATTAGCCTATCATAGAACTACATTTACAAGAATATTGACTTCAATTACTTTATTAATTTATAATTTTGTATACATATTAGCTCAGTTTCTACATGTTACACATTTCTCCATACAGGATATTCAGCATCAAACAGATCTACTATATCTTCATGTTAACTCACTACTAATCTTAAGTTAAAGTCATATATTACATCCTTAATTTTGATTCATACAAACCCATAATTTGCTTTAAGCTATTAGAAAGGCAAAGCATAAAAGTAGGTTAACAGCTAGTATTACATGAATAGAGAACAAATACTTAAAAATGTTGTTAAGGACATTGATTTAAGTGGAATTAAAAGTCTAAGAAGCCTTATTATTGCTATGGAGCAGAGCGGAGGATTTGTAGCTAAGAAGGTTGGTATTGGGTTTAATATTATTAGGGAAATGATTAATGATAGAGATTGTATGAGATTTTTATCTTTCCCAGCATGTATTATCGCTACTGGATGTAGAGGAGTGATTAGGGAACTAATAAAGAGAAAGATTTTTGATATTGTTATTACTACATGTGGTACATTAGATCATGACTTAGCTAGACTTTGGAGACCATACCATCATGGATTAATTAAAGTTGATGATTCAATACTTCACAGTCTAGAAATAAACAGACTTGGTAACGTTTACATAGCTAATGAAAACTATGGAGTTATTCTTGAGGAAAAACTCCAGGAAATATTTAGCAAAATAGATTTCACTAATCCACTTTCAACTAGGGAACTTATTTGGAGAATTGGTGAAATTCTTGAAGAAGAGGAGAAAAAGGAAGAATCCATTATATATTGGTGCTACAAGAATAGAATTTTAACATATATTCCTGGAATTACTGATGGAGCATTTGGATTTCAACTATGGATGCATTCTCAAAGAACCAAAAAAATGATGATTGACATACTTAAGGATGAACAGGAACTAGCAGATATTGTTTTTACAGCAAAGAGAACTGGAGCATTAATAATTGGAGGAGGAATATCGAAGCATCATACTATATGGTGGAACCAATTTAAGAATGGATTAGACTATGCTATTTATATAACGACAGCTGTTGAATGGGATGGAAGTCTTAGTGGTGCAAGAACTGAAGAAGCAATTTCATGGGGCAAGATAAATGAGAAAGCTAGACATATAACCATAGAAGGGGACGCAACAGTAATATTGCCACTACTTATTGGGGCCCTTTTCGAAGAGTAGATTTAATCTTGATTCTTCCCTAAGCCTAGAGTGAAGATACTCTATAACTCTACTTAGAACTTTCCTATTATCATATTTCTTAATAATATTCTCAAGATCTTCACGTGTCATACATTTTAGTTTTAGTACTGTATCTATTAAGATAGGTATTGCTCTTACAACATTATCTACTATGGTTATTGTTGCCTTCCTGGATGTTCTTGAAAATGGATTTAAATCTATGGCTATAACGGTTTTACCCATCTTAGTTAATGCCTCAGTTCTATCACCATCTTCAAGCGGTACTAGAACAACATCAGCAACTAAAATCCCGTAGGGGCTTACACGTCTACGTTCACTCATAAGTTCAGGTATTGTAGCTGAAGCATCATCACCAACACCTAGAACATTATTTGCACCACATTCTATTAAGTAATCTCTAATCTTAATTTCTCTACTAGGTACTCTATGAAATAGATTTACCTCAATATTTGCTCCTACAATGCTTGAAAGCTTTACTATTTCTCTACCTACAAGTACTGCTGTATTACCATTTACAGATATTACCGGTTTCCTTGCAGTAATGAGTGCTGCTGCAGCTGCTGTAATAGCTTCATACGTTGGTGGAGGAGTTACTTCACCAATAATATAGTCGAAAGCCTCCCCTCTACCATGAGCTATCAATCCTTGAGCTACAACAATACCATTTCTAAACCCCTCTACTATTTTTTCCCTAATTAGTAAGGATTGACGTCTAGGATGATTAACAGGTATACTCATTACTACTACCTACTATACTAAATCTTTAATATTTCATTCTCCATTTTCCCTAAAATCTTCAACCCCCCACCTAAACTAAATATTCTTACTTTCTGAAATTCCTTCTTAATTTTAAGGTAAACATCGTAAACGATATCATCATCAACAGCTATAAGCAAAACCCCCTTCTTAACAGTATATCCAATTACTAGGCTAGCTACTTTCCTTAAGGCCTCATTAATATTATGTGTGATAAACCCAACATTTTCAGCAAAGAGCCTTGAGAGATCAAAAAAGGATTCTAGAGATGGATTCTCCATGAAACATCTATATGTTTTTAGGCCATGGGTATTGATTTTATCTGCTAATGTAGTAATCACATCTTTAGTATGTCTAGGCTTTAAATCTACAGCTAGTATTTTAATATGGTTACTAACATTTAAAGACTTAACCTCACCGATGCCTGGAGCTCCGGGTTTAACTCTAATAGTTAACATGAAGCCTTTAAATATTGCAGATACATCTCCAAGTCCAGTTAAGCATAGAACCTCAGCTATATGAGCTAATTGAGCTGCTCTATAGTATTCATACTTACTACTAAGGACAGCAAGCGCTAGAGCAAGAGTTGCTGCTCCACTAACCCCATATCCGAATCCTATTGGTGCGTAAGATTTAAAATCTACTCTTAAATTATTTAGTTTAAGCATATTTAATAATATACTAACAGGCTTTATTGAAATCCTGGAACCGTTAAAATATGTATTTATGGAATTAGAATTAATAGCTGATACTGTACATTTTAATCCAGGTTCAAGAACAAGCCCTGCTCCAATAGATCCTGTTGTTAATGGGTTATCGGTAATATGGGGTTTAAAAAATCCAGTTACATGAACTGGCACATACACAGATCCACTAACACTTAACACTTACAGCCACCTCGATAATTCTTCTTGCAACTTCCCTCTTACTTGATTTAGGTATATGTATTACATTTTTAGATCTATCAATAACGTAGACTTCATTATAATCAGATCCGAAAGCGATATCTGACCTTGAAACATCATTTGCAACTATAAGATCTAAGTTATTTTCAATAAGTCTCTTATAGGCTCTATTAATCAATTCATCAAGTGAAGTGCCATACTCAGCTTTAAAGCCAATAGTTATTGTTTTAGGAGATATTTTCTTAATTTCTGCGGATATCTTAGGGTTCTGAACAAGCTTTACCGTAACCTCTTCAAGCTCACTAGGTATTTTTCCTGAATGTTTCTTATGAAAGGTGAAATCTACTGGTGCAGCCGCAAGAAATGCATAATCATAACTATTATTCCTAAGACTACTTTCTACAGCTTTAAACATTTCAATACATGAGCTAACACTTATAATAGTAATACCTGTAGGTACGTGTACATTTATAGGACCACATACCAATGTTACGGAGGCACCTGAAGCAGCACATTCCTTAGCTATTTCAACCCCCATTTTACCACTACTTGGAGTTGAGAGATATTTAACATCATCAAGATACTCTCTAGTAGGACCTGCAGTGACAATAACTCTCTTATTAGTAAGAATTTTAGGAGTAAAGAAGCTAATTACTGCCTCGATAATATCTTCAATATCAGCGATTTTAGCTTTACCCTCATAAACTTTAGGTCCAATGAATATAACTCCATTGTTTTTAAGTCTATTAATATTTTCTGTAACAAAGGGATTCCTATATAATGACTCATGCATTGCAGGAACAAATACTACTGGAATATTAGATCCTATAGCTGTTGATATGAATGTAGTTACAGGCGTATCATCAATACCGTAAGCAGACTTACTAATAGTATTAGCAGTAGCTGGACATACAAGAACAAGATCCACTTTACTCTCAGTTAAACCACAAAACTCAACATGCTCTATACGGCCAGTAAGCTCAGTAATGGTTTGATTACCAGTAGCCCACTCTAAAAGATATGGATGAATGATTTTAGAAGCAGCTTTACTCATTACAGGGTAAACATCAGCACCATGTCTCATGAGCTCACGAGCAATATCAGGAGCTTTAATAGCAGAAACACTGCCACAAACACATAGAACAATTCGTTTACCTTTAAGTAAATTGCTTTTGGAGCTAATTATATCTTTTGATGGATGGAGCACAAGCTAAAAAAATTAAAATAAATTTTAATTTTATCTATATTTTGTTTAAATCAGTTTAAACAAATTAATCAGTCTATTAACATCTAAAAAATTTAAATATATATTTTAAAAATTAAATTGAGATCCATGTTTAATCGTAGAATACAGAAAATCGGTAGAAGTAGTTACTTCATAAGCCTACCTAAGAAATGGGTTGAACAATTCAATCTAGATAAGGGCAATATTATTAAGCTTAGTATAGGTAGAAACGGATCTCTAATTATTGAGCCAAGCAATGAAGCTAAAGAGGAAAATATAGCTACCATTCATCTTACCTCAACAATTTCACGTGATATTATTAGTAAATATCTACTCGGATATAAAACAATAAAAATAGTTTCAAACAGAGGCTTAACTGAGGATGAAGTTAAAACAATTAAAGATACTGTTAGATTTCTTATAGGTCTTGAAGTTGTTGAAGAAGGACTTAATGAAATTACTATTCAAAGTATGCTTGATGTCGAATCAATACATCCATCAAAACTTATTAGTAGAGAGGGAATTATTGCTGAGGGAATTCTAAGAGATGCTATAACATCACTAGTTAAAAAAGACATTAATACAGCTCTTCTAGCATCACGAAGAGATGAGGAAATAAATAGATTCTACTTTCTACTTGTTAGAGTTTTAAGAAGTGCTCTTCAAAACTATAACATTATCTCCAAATTTAATCTTACACCATTAGATATTGTTGATTATAGGCTTGCAGCAAGCTACATAGAATCCATTGGAGATTGTGCAACTAATATAGCAAGATGTTCAATAGAAATTATTAACAATAATACAATTGAAGAGGCTAAGCTAAGCAAGATAGTTGATATCGGTAATAAAATAGTGGGCTTTTATAGAAAATCCATTACAGCATTTCTAGGTAAGGATTATAAAACAGCTAACGACATAATCTTAACTGTAAAACGTTTTCATGAGGAAATAGGTAGTGAAATGAAAAATGTGAATGGAAGATTATTCAATATAATTTCCAATTTAGATAGAATAGCAATGTTTATAATAGATATTGCGGATTTAGTACTTATACCTTAAAAGGTTAATATTATTAACCTAATCTAAAAGCTAATATCAAAACCTTCCTTTATGGAATCGAATACAACGCATGTTAGCGTCTTCTCTACACCATGTACTGTACGAAGTTTATCAACTACAAACTTACCTATTTCATCTATACTTGAAGCCTTAACCTTAATTAGAAGATCCCAATCTCCAGTTATTATATGTACCTCCTGAACTTCAGAAAACTTTGCAATATCCTTAGCTACATCCCTCTGAGAAAGCATTCTAGAGGCTATAGGCGGAGTATATGCAAAGGATACTAAAATGAAAGCCGTTACTGATTTACCTAATTTTCTAGAATCGAGAACAGCTTTATAAGATTTTATATAGCCAAGATTTTCAAGTCTTTTAATTTTCGCATGAACAGTTGTGACTGGGCTATTAACCATTTTAGCAATAGTTTTAACTGGCAAGTTACAGTTTGATTGTAAAATTCTTAAAATTTGAAGATCTTTCTCATCAATCTCCCTAGACATAGTTTAAGAAATAAAAATACTTCCACTAAAGCTTTTCTATATATTCTACGGCTTTGTTAACTTAAGCATGTTTTATTACCTCTATTTTGGTATTATGTTTTCTATGAATTCTTAGCTTTTATTTCCTGTTAATCCATGTTTCGTTTAGCTATGCTACTGACTTCATAAGCATTAATGCTCATTACCGCATTTATCCTTCATGCACGGTATATAATTATCGAATAATCCAGTTCTATCCTATATGCTGTATTATTCTCTCCATTAGATTCTTAACCTCTAAACTATACAATTCATGTTTTAATTTTAATATTCTCATGATGCTTATAGTATTGAGCTCCATCACTTAATACAGCTATATTAGAACCGTAAATAGCTCTAATTTTCTAATGTTAGTGATGTAAGTATGTTGCAGCATCGCAAACCCATATGTAGAATCCTTCTCAGTAATGGCTCGAATGCAACATAAACAATCTTCCTCATAGATCCCACATTAATAATAGTATCATCAACCATAACGATCCTAACATCCCTCCTATCAAAATCAATAGAAGATTAAGATAAACCACGATAATATAGATGCATAACTCCTACAACAATAAAAATTAAAATATCTGAAGCCATCCTAGAAGAACGAAAATATATGTAAGCACCATAACAACTAGAGTAAATGGAGTTCTCTCCCTACAAACTTGATAACTTTAGACATACTAACACCATAAATAGGGGAGGGAACTCACAAATAAATCTAAAGTTTGCTTTGTGGCTTAATTCTGAAATTTGCAAATTCAAGTTTACATAAAGTACGAGAAAGCTTAATAAACATTCCTAAGTATTTAATGATATAGATTACGAGAAATGAATATTAAGCCACAAACCTTAAAGTTAACAAAGCCATTCTATCCATATTAAAATTTATATATTTACTTGTCTTAATATATTGGGATTATGATGTACTTTAAAATGTTAAGTAGGAGCAAACTTATTGCGCTAGTGTTTCTAATTATAGTTCTAGGACTTCCTCAATTCTTTGCTTTTCAGAGTTTAAGAGAGGAGTATGGAGGAGTTTTAAGAGTTGCCTTCATGAGTGATATGGAAACTCAAAACGTATTGTATCAACAGAGCTGGTGGAGCTATATTGTTACTTCAATGTGTTATGATACATTGGTTGTATTTGATCCAAGTATTAAAGTTACACCATGGCTAGCAACGAAATGGAATGTTTCAAATGATGGATTGGTTTGGACCCTTGAAATAGTTAAGAATGCAACATGGCATGATGGAGTTCCCCTTACCTCTGAAGATGTTGCATTTACCTTCAACTATATTAAGGAAAAGGAAGTTGCTCCCTTTATAAGTAGAGTTGAATTCATAGATCATGTTGAAGTAATAGATAAATATACTGTTAGATTCTATCTTAGTGAGAAGTCAGCAACATTTCTAACTAGAACCTTAAGGTCAGTGCCTATATTACCAAAACATATATGGGGAGGTATTGAGAAACCTGAAGAGTTTAAGAATGATAAGTTCATAGGCAGCGGAATGTTTGTATTTGAAGGAAGAGTCCCTGAACAGTATATTAAGTTGAAAACAAACGAGAAATACTGGGGAAAGAAACCATACGTAGATGGAGTTATAATAAAGATATATAAGGATCTTGACTCGATGATAATGGCTCTTAGAGCAGGGGAAGTAGATGTAGTACCATGGTATTCACCAGCAGCTGTAATACCTGATCTTGAAGCAGATCCAAACATAGCAATTGACAATTCTCCAGATTACTACGTATACATAACATACTTTAACATTAAGAAGCATCCACTTGATGTAAAGGAGTTTAGACATGCTTTAGCCTACGCTACAGATCGTGAAGAAATAGTAAAAACAGTAATAGGAACAAAGTATGGTGAACCACAATACTCTCTGATAGCATCCGCATTAGATTTCTGGTATAATCCAAATCTACCAAAATACAAGTTTAACATAACAAAAGCTAAGGAGATACTTGATAAGTTAGGCTATATAGATACAAATGGGGATGGTGTTAGAGAGGATGAGAATGGAAAACCCATAGAGCTAGAAATAAACCCTCCAAACTATGATCCAGTTAGAATAAGAGCAGCTCAACTAATGCAGCTCTGGTGGACAGAGCTTGGATTAAGAGTAAGCGTTGTACCTTTAGACTTCGATACAATGATCAATAAGGCGTATGTAAAACATGATTTCTGCATGGTAATGGTTGGGGATGGAGATTTAGATCCAGACTATATGCTAAGTACTATGTGTAGCTGGGAGTATGTAGAGTATGGAATGAACTGTATGGGATATAATAGTAGCTTATGGGATCAACTCTATAGAGAGCAACGTGTTGAAGTTGATCTAAATAAAAGAAGAGAAATAATTTGGAAAATGCAGGAAATATTTGCTGATGAATTACCAATGCTTCCATTATACATGCAGTACTGTACATATCCATATAGAACAGATACATTTATAGGCTATGTTCCCTTTCCTTCAGGAATAGTTACTGATGTGAATCCATGGACCTGGTTAAAAGTACATAGAGTAGTTAAGCCAACTCCAACAACTACGCCACCAGTAACAACACCCACTACACCGACAATTCCAATGTCAACTCCAATAACAACACCAATAGTTACACCAACTCCTCCAGCAGCTCCAGGATTAGAAATGTGGGTTATCGGGATTGTTGTGGTTATTATTGTTATATTAGCAGTAGCTATTGCTATAAGAAGGAGGAAATAGGGGTAGCAGATGGGGTTAAGAAGATATATAGTGAAGAGAGGAATAGATACAACAATAACATTTTTTATAATAATTATAATTAATTTTTTACTACCTCGTTTAATGCCTGGAGACCCTGTTAGTAGATTGATTGGAAGTAGGGTTCAAATGAGCTATGAGGAGAGAATAGCTCTACTTAAAACCTATGGTTTAGATAAGCAACTACATGAGCAATTCATAATTTACTTAAGTAATCTACTTAGAGGAGATTTAGGAGTTTCGCTTTCACGTTATCCAACACCAGTAATAGAGGTGTTAATGTATGGGTTGCCGTGGACTATACTTCTAGTTGGGTTCTCTACATTTCTAGCAATTTTAATAGGAACAGTTCTAGGTATTATCTCTGGCTGGAGAAGGGGAGGAAGATTTGATATAGCAAGCTTAATTGTTGCATTAGCAACATATTCAACACCTGTATTTTGGATAGGTATGCTCCTCATATTCTTTTTTGCAGTTAGGATACGTATATTCCCTATTGGTGGAGCATTTGATCCTGAGTTTATAACATTCGCTTTTTCACCTGCATATATACTTAATGTTATTAAACATATGGTTTTACCGACAATTGCTTTAACCTTAATACTTTATGGAGGTCAATACTTGATTGTAAGAAGCTCCATTATTGAAACACTTACTGAGGATTATATATTAACAGCTTATGCCAAGGGGTTGAAGGAGTCAACAATAATGTTTAAGCATGCTGCAAGAAACGCTCTTCTACCAGCCATATCCTATGCTGCTATAGAGATAGGGCTTATAGTTGCGGGAGCAGTATTAACAGAAACCGTTTTCTCATGGCCTGGTGTAGGAACAATAATCTACAATGCTGTTAGTGACCGTGATTATCCAGTAATTCAGGGCGCATTCTTCATAATAGCATTGAGTGTTCTACTTGCAAACTTTATAGCTGACATAGTTTACGGAGTACTTGATCCTAGAATAAGATATGGATGAAGCCTATGATTAAAAGACTAAAATCTAGAGGATACCTGATTACAGTAAAGAGGGTGAATACGTTTTGGAGTATTTACAGATCTAATAGAATGGGTATGGTAGGTCTTACTATTCTTTTATTCTTCATATTTATAGCTATATTTGCTGATTTTATTTCTCCATATAATCCATATAAATTCTCATTAAATATTTATGCTCCTCCAAGCTGGGAGCATATTCTTGGAACTAATGATGTTGGTCAAGATATTCTCAGTGAATTAATTCATGGGGCAAGAATTTCTTTAACTGTTGGATTTCTCGCTGCCTTAATATCAACAGTTATTGGAGGATCTATTGGAATATTTTCAGGATATTTTAGTAGGATAGATAGCCTTCTAATGAGGATTACAGATATATTTATTGTTATACCATCATTCCCATTAATGATTCTGCTTGCAGCATACATGGGGCCAAGCATAAATACAGTAATAATAGTTATTGGACTATTAAGTTGGCCATATACTGCTAGAATAATTAGATCACAAGTACTATCACTGAAAGAGAGAGTCTTCGTTGAGTCAGCTAAAGTTATTGGTGCATCTGACTTCTACATACTTAAATCATATATTCTTCCAAACATTATGCCTCTACTCTTTGCAAACGCAATTCTAAATGTATCAGGTGCCATAGTTTCAGAAGCAGGATTATCCTTTCTAGGATTAAGCGATGTTACCTATAAGAGCTGGGGTATGATACTATACTTTGCGCGTATTAGAGGTGGATTTCTGAAAGGAGCTTATTGGTGGTTTATTCCTCCAGGAATATGCATAACACTTGTTGTCCTAGCATTTACACTTGTTGGGCATGCCCTTGACGAAGTTCTAAATCCAAAATTAAGAAGACGTTAACTATAAGTAGTATTAAGCAAAATACATAGTTTTAATAAACTAAACATCTTATTAACTTAGATATTTAGTTAGCGTTACTCTTACTCTATATTTGTACGGTTAGTAGTCATGCTCCTTTGTTATGATAAGATTATTCTTCATATATTGCAGCTTTATTAATCTTCAGGATGTAGTTTAAGGAGGCAAGTAAAAATTCTAGCTATCAATCGTAGCTATGAGGTTATACATAGATGGATTCATAGATTTAGTGATTTAACATCTATGATTTGTATCGGTTGTGTTAGGAAGCGTAATTGATAAGTATAATATTGAAATAGGTTTTTCACAATATATGCTTTTGTTATTAGCTCCTTAACCATGCAGTATTCTCCTAAGGTGCTTTAAATGTTGAAAACTGTTTCAATGATTTAGTACCTACCGTAGCCTAAAGATCACGCTTTACTTCCTACCCTCTTACAGTCTTGCAGCTTTATGCCTATTTAAGGCCTTATCGACCCTTATATTACGTCTAGGCTTAATTAATGCTTTAACACTGTTTAGGAGTCTATAAGTTTAGAGAAATTATCAATAGGCTTCACATATACTTCTATGCTTAGCTTTCTCCTAATTACTGTGGTAGGGCTTGAATTGTGTACGTTATCTGTTGTAGCATGATGGGTATAGTCTCCTTACTCTTAACTGTGAATTGTATCTTATGTATTTCTTCTTACCGTATAAGTGTTCAATTCATCCACTACATCTATGAACACTTACAACTAGCATCAGTAGCTATAACTATCGGTTTCTCCACCTTCCTTAAGGATTTATGGTTAAACTCTATTTAAACATAAGTCTCTAATCCAGTCTATGGATGCCTCGATACTAACCTGCTTAAACTAGTAAAGTCTTTAAGTTGCTATAAGGTATGCCGCAAAGTTTGGTTTAGAATAATTTATATACTTACAAGTCTGGATAAATTATGAATTATAATGATTTAATAAGAATGGTTGATTTATGGATTGATAAGCATACAAATAGTCTTGTTGATTTTACCTGTAAGCTTATTAGAATCAATACATCAACTCCTCCTGGAAGAAACTATGATGTAATTGCAAATGCGATTGCCAGTAAGTTTATTGAAGGGGGTTTAAGAGCTGAAACCTATAGTATACCTGATAACTTGCTTACGAGTAAGATGAAAGATGATGGCATATTAGACTTCTCAGGTTCTCGAGTAAATATTGTAGCTTACTTAGGATGGGGAAATCCTATTCTTTTAACTAATGGCCATACTGATGTTGTACCAGCAACTACTGAGGGATGGAGTATAGATCCATTTAGTGGTATTGTTAAGAATGGTAAAATCTATGGTAGAGGATCCTCAGATATGAAGGGAGCTTTAGGAGCTATGGTCTACTCTATGCTGGCCATAAAGAGCTTAAACATTAAGCTTAGAGGAAGTATTATAGCTACATTTACAACTGATGAGGAGCTCGGAGGCTATACGGGCATTCGATACCTTATAGATAAAGGAGTTATAAACAGAGAGATTAACTACTGTATTTCAACAGATGGAAGCATAGATGAAATAGGAATAGCTGATCTTGGAGATATAGAGATTATAATAACGGTTTATGGGAAGTCTTATCATTCAGGAATGGGTTGGCGTGGAGTAAATGCTATAGAGCATACAGCATCTTTAATATGTAGGATTAAAGAGCTGGCTAACAGAATTTCTGAGAGAAGATCTAAAATACCTATTAAGCCAATTAATGGTGTTAATTACATGAGGCCTGGACTATATGTTAATGTAGTAGAGGGTGGATTAAAATCTAACATAATACCTGATAGATGTACAGTAATAATTGATAGGAGAATGATACCTGAAGAAAATCTGGAGGAAGCAGTAAAAGAGATAAGAGAAGTTGTTGAGGAGTATTCAAGAAATAATAACGTAAATATAGGTTTTAAATATAGAGCATACTACCCCCCTTCAAGAATTCTTAATCCAGACCATCCATTGGTTAAAATTATTCAAGACTCTATAAGGGAAGTACTAAACATAAATGTACCTGCTGTAGGAGAGCAGGGATCCTCAGACATATCATTTATAAGTGCTTTAGGAATACCTGTAGTTAGTATTGGGGTAAGTAGGGAGGAGTCTAATGCTCATGGAGTTGATGAAAACATAAACATAGAGGATCTTAATGCATTAACAAAAATACTGGCAAGATGCTATATTAAGCTTCTAGGAACTGTATAATAGCCTGAGGCTATGATTTCTATATCATATAGAGTATATTAGATTAGGTTTAATTTATCAATATTTAATACGTAGGTTAGGGTTTAAACGTCTTAAAACCCTACCTGGCAGTAAACCGGTATATTCTCTATTCTCTACAACTATTTCCCCATTTATGATTACATATTCAATTCCATTAGGGTATTCGTGAGGAAATTTGCCTGTAGCATTATCCTTGATTTCACCTAGATCAAATACTACAATATCAGCCCACATACCCTCCCTAATAATCCCTCTATCAAATATTCCAAGTTTTTGAGCTGGAAAAGATGTTGCCTTTCTAACTGCTTCCTCAAGCCTCAAAACCCCTTCATCCCTAACATATTTCCCCAGAATTCTCGGGTATTCTCCATAGTTTGCTGGATAATATGATGAGAGCTTACCTAAAACTCCATGTGGGCTACTTGCAATAGAATCTGTTGAAATCATGGATAATGGATGTTTAAGTATAGATACAATATCCTCCTCACTAACATACTCACTAAAAATAACCTCAGCATCCTTCTCCTCCTCAATTAACACATCAAAATAAAGCTCAAATGGATCCTTATTAAGCATCTTAGAGATTTCATCAAAGCTTTTACCTACAAAATCCTTCCTTTTTGACTTGAAGAGAATAATTTTATCCCATCTACCATGCTTAACTAAACCTATAGGTCCAAAACCGGGAATTTTATCTTCAACAATCTCTCTCTTTACTTCTTCACGTCTTATTGGATTCCTCAAGAGATCTATTATCTCATCTATATTCATTATTTGCATTTTAGGTGGAAGAATGCTTGTTAAGAATCCATGCCAATCCCTCTGAGTATCATTATCTAGAGTTATATCCAAACCATTTACTCTAGCTTCCTCAATAATTTTTAGGGATTTCCTCAGCATACTCCAAGCGCCGTATTTAGGAGCATTATGTGATAGCTGAACTGAAATTCTAGTCTTCTCCCCTATGAGTATAGCTTCTCTAATAGCTTCTAGAAAGCTTTCTCTTTCGCCTCTAACATGGGTAGCATATATTCCCCCATATCTAGCTACAACTCTACATAGCTCTATTATTTCCTCAGTATTTGAGAAGCAGTTTGGAGGATAGACAAGTCCAGTAGATATCCCAAATACTCCATCCATCATCGCTTGCTCAACTAGAAGCTTCATTTCCTTCATTTCCCCCTCTGTAGGCGGATCATCATTGAAACCCATAACGGCTGTTCTTATAGTTCCATGACCTACTAGAGCAGCTACATTCATGCATAATCCATTATCCTCCATTGCTTTGAAGTATTCTTCTACTGTTCTCCAACTCCAAGATACATACTCAGAGTATGGTTCAAAAAGCTTCTTATGTAGTCTTAAATTCTCTTTATTTACTGGAGCAGCTGATAAACCACAGTTACCTATAACTTCTGTTGTTACTCCCTGTCTTATTTTGCTGTCTGCTTTAGGATTGATTAGTAGGGTAAGATCGGAGTGGGTATGTATATCTATGAATCCTGGAGAAATAAAAAGCTTATTAGCATCTATTTTTTTCTCAGCTTTACCAGTAATATTCTTCCCTATTTTAGCTATTTTACCGTTTGATATTCCTATATCAGATTTAAACCATGGATTTCCAGTTCCGTCAATTATATATCCATTCCTAATAATTATATCGTAGATCATTAAGTCACCTGTTTTAAAGCTTCATTGAAGTAGGTATTCAGTTCCTTCCTAACATCTATGGGTAATGGTTCTGGTTGACTTTTTGAAAGAAGTTCCATCACCTTTCTTCTTGCACGACAAGTAATACTTTCTCCTTCCTTTCCTATTCTACTAAATACCTTCGGGAAGAAGTATTCTCCCATCTTTATGGTTTTTATTGTATGTTTCTCACCTAGAAAGCTTCCTTCAGGACCTACTTTACCAATTATGTCTAAAGCTAGACTTTCATCATTTATTTCTACTCCTCTAGCTATACGTGAAACTATTGAGAAAGCTTCATCATCTATTACTAGTTGGAGATAGCTTGCAATAGAGCCCGAACCTATAAGCCCAAATCCGGAAATGAAGTCAGCATTTGAAAGTATGGATATAAGCATCATAGGCATCTTATCGTAGCCTACTTGAACATCAAGAAGTATAGAGTCTGAAACACACCATCCGGAATCTACAGGAATCTCATAGTGTTTATATAGTTGAGTCAAAATAGCAGACATTATTACTGCTTCAGGAGCTCCAGCAGCAAGTCTTCCATTTCTTAAATCCATTATTGAAGCTCTAGTAAGGGATATTACTGGAAGTTTAGGCTTAATTAGCTGTGCTAGGGTTATCCATGATAGGTTTTCAGCATTCTGAAGTACTATTGTTCCAGCTAGGCTTGCAGGAGCTGTAGCTCCAGCTTGAGGCATAGATCCTATACTACATGGTAATCCTATGCTTGCACAGTACTTAAGAATTTTAAGATTATGATTTGAAGAGGTTAATGGGCTTACTGCTCCTCCATCACCGGTTACTATTGGTCTTTTTACAAGCTCATCTATTCCTCCAACTATAATGCTTGCCATCTTAACACTATGTACCATTCCCTCATATGAGTGGCTACATATTATGAAATGCTTCTCTAGATTTTCTAGTGAAATCTTACTTCTATATAGATCCCTTACTTTAAGCGGTATATCTTGAGGATCTACTATAGGGGCATATACGTTTATATTATCTAAATTATTGATGAGCTTTATGAAGTTCTCCATATCTTCTAATAATGCTGGCCTAACCACACCGGTTTCCAAATCCTCTACTAAATGTGCTCCTTCAGGAGTATGAGTATAAGTCTTACCATTCCCTACCTCAAAAAAGTTTCTCTGATTTCTAGAGTATAGTTTAATGGTTTTAGGACATTTCATAATGGCTTCCTTAATGAGTGATTCATTTATTTTTACAATTTTACCCTTATAGTCTACTTCAGCCCCATTTTCATCAAAAACTCTTAAAGCCTCCTCATCATTAAACTTAACTCCAACCTTATAAAGGATGTTTATAGTTGCTAAATGTATTTTCTCAATATCCTCTTTTGAAATCAGATTTAAAACCATATAGTAGTATATTTGAATTTCATTTAAGCTTAGTGTTACCTAGCTTAATTAGCATTAAGTTAATATTTTAAACATCATTGTGGTTCTAGGATCATATTAAGCTCCCGTTTAGGAAATATGGTAGATGTAGATTTATAATGCTATATAAGCTTAAATTTAATGTTTTATAATGGATTATTTAGTCTTAGTTATGGTGTAGTAGGTTTTGGTTTTAGTTATGTAGATGGCATGCTACATAATGTTTCCCATTCACTTTAAGTAGTTGCGGGTCTTCTTTTCTACATAAATCCATGGTTTCTAAGCATCTTGGATGGAATCTACATCCTGGAGGGATATTTATAGGTGATTGTGGTACAAATCCCTTTATTGAAATTTTTAATTTACTCTCTGTAATATCCGGAGCAGCGTCTAGTAGTGCTTTAGTGTACGGATGCATGGGATTTCTCATTACGTCTTCTACATCCCCTATCTCCATTATCCTTCCTAAATACATTATAGCTATTTTATCACATATATGACGTGCTAATGCTAGATCATGGGTTATGAAGAGGTAAGATATTCCATAGTGTTCTTTTAATTTAAGCATTATTTCAAGAATTTCAGCTCTAATTGAAACATCAAGCATTGAAACAGGTTCGTCCGCTACTATGAATTCCGGCTGTAGTACTAAAGCTCTGGCAATAGCTACTCTCTGTCTTTGACCTCCACTAAGCTCATGCGGATACTTATCGAGAAATGTTTCTGGGGGCTTAAGCTCAACATCTTCTAAAGCCTTAATAACCTTCTCTACCTTCTCATCTACATTATTAACTAGCTTATTAATTGATAATGGTTCTCCTACTAGATTGTAGATTGTCATTCTAGGATTTAATGATTCAAAAGGATCCTGATATATTAGCTGCATTCTCCTACGAAGTTTTCTTATTTCACTTCTTGATAATTTAAGTATATCAATTCCCTTAAAATATACTTTACCGCTTGTAGGCTCAATAATTCTAAGAATAGTTTTACCTACTGTCGTCTTACCACATCCACTTTCACCAACAAGTCCAAAAACTTCTCCCTTAACTATCTCAAAGCTAACTCCATCAACGGCTCTAATAAACTCCTGTTTTTTAGAAAATAGACTTACAAAAACCCCCTTTCTAATTGGAAACCATTTTTTTAAATCCTCAACCTTAATTATAACGTTATCACTAATCATATAGATGACATGCTATAAATGTATTATTTACCTTAGCCAGTTTAGGCTCCTCCATCCTACATTTATCCATAGCTTTAGAGCATCTTAAATGAAACCTACATCCAGAAGGTGGATTCAAAAGATCTGGGGGAGAGCCTGGAATATATGATAGCTTTCTTTTTTCCTCTCTAACACTAGGGAAAGCAGCTACTAATCCTTGAGTGTATGGATGTAGTGGACTCCTACAAACATTTTTTACATCTCCTATCTCCACAATTTTCCCAGCATACATAATAGCTACCCTATTACATAGCTCAGATATTATTGATAAATCGTGAGTTATAAGCATTAATGATAGGTTTAATTTAGCTTTAAGCTCACCTATTAGTTTAAGTATTTGTGCTTGAACAATTACGTCTAGGGCTGTGGTAGGTTCATCAGCAATAATAAGCTCCGGATTACATGAGAGAGCCATGGCTATAATAACTCTCTGCTTCATACCTCCACTAAGCTCATGCGGATACTTATTAATCATATCTGTAGACAACCCAACCATTTCCATAAGTTTCCCAGCTCTCTCTAAAGCTTCTCTTTTCTCCACTCCATCATGAGCTACTATCGCTTCAACAATTTGATCTCCTACCTTATGTACTGGATTTAGAGCATTCATGGCTCCCTGAAAAATCATTGAAATACGTTTCCACCTAATCTTATTCATCTCTCTCAATGTAGCCTCCGTAAGATCTAATCCCTTAAACAATATTTTACCATTTACTATTCTACCATTTCTCGGAAGCAATCTCATAATAGATAAGGCTATAGTTGTCTTACCACATCCAGACTCTCCAGCTAAACCAAAAGCCTCTCCTACCTCTATTTGAAAGCTTACACCATCCACAGCTCTAACAGCTCCACTACGTGTTTCATAATAAGTCTTCAGATTATCAATAATTAAAGACGGAGGCAGCATTAACCAACCTCACATAGCCAACCTAATTATATAAGTGCAAAATATTTAAACTTAATTACCTATACCAATATTACTGATAAGACAAGAGTAAGGAATACCTAAATAGAATTTCTAAAGTTGATAGTCCATCTCTATTGGCTCTAGAACTTTAGATATGAAAAGTATATGTAGCTGATAACTTACGTTTTACAAGATCTTCTATTACTAGGTTTATGGTTTAATACTCATTGAATTTGCGTGCTTCAGAATTAAGCTATAAGTGATTTAGTTCTGTTAACTTTATGATGTTACATTATTTTATTGTCTCTCCTATTAAGAGCTTTCATTTTATCTAAATCTTTGATCTCCTTCTAAATGATGTCTTATTGTTTAATGATGTATATGGTTCCATCCAATTATGTATTAACCTTCCAAGCACGTTTTAATAGCTTTCTATACTTACTATGTATTGATTATGCTTTCCAATAAAATCTTTAAGTGTCTCATTAACTCTTATTTTACATTCTATTAACCTTAATATCTAATCTAACAGCTAGCTTTAGAAGCATATGTGTGGCATTTAAATGACTAGTGATAACTATACTGAAATCATCTCTCCCTTAATATCTTGAAGAAATGCATACATTAAGATTTACTCTTAACCACTCCGGATTATAGGTAGTTGAAGCCTTCTAAGACTTATGTTAATATAATAGTTTATCACAGAACTCCATTTTAGGATACAATATCAATTTAGAATAGGAAGTAATGAAGCTAACAATAATGTATTTTAAATATCTAAAGGTTATTAGGCTTAACAATAATGCTTAACTATCCTAATATAAGCAACCCATAACATGTGTGAAGATACTACATTAATAGTGCAATGAATAAAAATAATCTTGGAGCTAAAGTTAACAGAACAAGCAATTTGATACTGTTACTTTTAGGATTATGTTATTGCTGTGGTATTCCTAAGGTTTGCTGTGGTCTTATCCAATTATACCAAATTATGAAGAAATTGAGGAATAAGTTGATCTTTATGACTTTCTTGTCTGGAAGCTGTTGTAGAATCTTCTTGTTCGATCCTTAAGTGTTCGAAACCATCACTCCATAGCATTTCTTAGCGAAGGTCTGATGCCTCCATCTTAAACCATGGTTATGTAATGCCTGATACCAAGGTCCCTACTAGGATTAGAGGCTTATTAATGCATTCAGAACCTGCTTCAGGAAAGCTCCGTATCTAGAATGCTTCGTTGCCATGAGGTCCTTATTGCTAGGAGCTCCTTGGTCTTAACGTCTATCGTAGCCATACGTAGAAATGATTTCCAGTCTCCTTCAGCTTCATCTCATCAATAGCTACAATCCCTCTATTGGATTCACATAAATTCCTACTCCCTCAATTCTTTGAACCCAACACCATACTGATACATGACCCACATCAACAACCCAGCAGACGTAAGCTATATCCCTATAGCTAAGCCATGTAGAGAATGCTCTCAACCTCTTTAAGCGAAACCTTATTACGCCTGAAAACTCCTTTATCTCTTAGGGCTTTGAGAAGCTTATCTATTAAAATCACTTCTAAAGAATAACTTCTCAAAAATCTAAAAGTAACAGTATCAGCAATTTATTAGTAAAGTTTATAAGTTATTCCCACTAAACTCTGGGTGAATTTGTTGAATTTAAGGTTTTTCAGCTAGTAGCGTTGTTGGTTGCTTTAGTGGTGCTGAAAAGATTCCTAGCCCTAGAGAAACTGAGTTCTTAGGAGTTAAGGTGCTTGAGTTAACTTATCCTATACAAAACGAGATTATTAAGTGGTTTGGTATTGTTGGGGAGGTTAAGATTACGGCTACTGTACCAAAGGATGGTTATTATGTTCTTCTCTTAAATAACTTAAGTGAACATACTGGAACTCATGTTGATGCTCCTGTACATTTTAGTGTTAATGGATTGTTTATTAATGAGATCCCACTAGATAGATTATATGGTGTTGCATTGGTGATTGATGCAAGAAAATATATATCACATCCAAACGATACTATAACAATGAATGAATTGAAAAGTTGGGAGAAAAGCGTAGGTGTTGAGATACCGAGAGGATCTATAGTTCTAATTTATACTGGTTGGGCTAATTTTGGGGGCTATATAGTAGCTGGAGTCAATACTGGAACATTGCAAGAGGATGGCCAGGCCTTTCAGCCGATGCTGCTAAATATCTAGTTGAGAAAGGAGTTATAGGTATTGGAGTGGATACTTTAAGTATAGATCCAGCGCCAGCTATGAACTTTCCAGCACATCAAGTAATCACTGAGGCAAACGTTTACATAATTGAGAATCTAAATACTAATCTTGAGAGGCTAGCTGATAATGCAGCTTTCCTAATAATAGCTCCATTAAAAACTGAGAAGGGATCTGCAGGGCCTGGACTTGAAGTGTTAGCATTCTATGATCCTGATGTTAGCATTCATCTAAACATGGTTTTAGCCAATCTAATGAAGATGTCATTTGATCTTGCTGATAAATACGATCTAGCTCTCCTAGTTAGAAATGGTATGCCTGCATGGTTTACTATATGGAGTGGGTTCAGTAGAGAGGGCACTCCTGAAGAAATGATAAAAAAGTATAGTGCATACTATGGATCTTTAACCATGAATGAGCATACAGGTACACATATGGATGCTCCGGCACATTTTGCTGTTAATGTTTGGAGAATCAATGAAATACCCCTTGATAGATTCTGGGGTAGAGCAGTAATAATGGATATGAGTTCCTACATTAAACACTCCAATTACTCAATAACTGCTGGTGATATTAAATCATGGGAGGAAAAGACAGGTATAGTAATTAGTAAGGGTGATATAGTTCTAATAAATACCGGATGGATACGTTACTGGGGAGTATATAAGAGTTGGAGTGAGTATTGGAGTAAATCTGGTAAGGGCTTTCCAGGAATTACACCTGAAGCAGCTGAGTATCTTGTTAGGAAGGGTGTTAAGGGAATAGCGCTTGATGTTTTAAGTATAGATCCACCACCACAAACAGTAGATTTTCCAGTTCATAAAATTGTGGTTAGCAATAATATATGGATTGGGGAAAACTTTAACTTCGCCATACTTCCTAAGATGAATACAACTGCATTTATATTCTCACTACCTGCAATGATAGTTAAGGAGGGATCTGGAGCTCCAGCAAGACCTATACTTATATACAACTTTAACCTAGAATCAATCATAAACACATATAAAGCTATAAAGGCAGGACTTACCTCATAAAATACTTAAACAATATATTTTTTAATTTTTGAATTCATTACTTTCTATACATGTATTTCATTAAGTCTACAAGACGTTTAGAATATGCATATTCATTATCATACCATCCAAACACTTTCGCCATGTTTCCTAAGGTCATTGTGGATAAGCCATCTATTATGCATGAAGCTGGATTACCAATTATATCAACTGAAACTATTGGCTCCTCAGTATACTCCAATATATTTCTTAGTTTTCCTTCAGCTGCTTCTTTAAATGCCCTATTTATCTCCTCTCTGCTAGCTTCTCTTTTAAGCTCTACTGTTAGATCAGTAATGGAGCCGTTAGCTACCGGTACTCTTAAAGAAACTCCATCAAGTTTACCAGCAACTTCGGGTATAACCTCCCCTATAGCTTTTGCAGCTCCTGTTGTTGTTGGAATTATTGATAGATTACATGCTCTAGCCCTCCTCAAATCCTTATGTGCTAAATCAAGTACTCTCTGATCATTTGTATATGCGTGACATGTAGTCATAAACCCTCTAACAATTCCAAAATTCTCATTTAAAACCTTCACCATAGGTGCTAAACAATTTGTTGTACATGAAGCCATTGAAACTATATTATGCTTACTCCTATCATATATCTCCTCATTAACACCCAAGACAATAGTAGCATCCGGATTTTTTGCAGGTGCTGATATTATCACCTTCTCCGCTCCAGCTTTTAAATGTTTTTCAGCATCTTTTCTATCAGTATATCTTCCTGTAGATTCAAGTACAATACTTACATCCAAATCTCTCCAGGGTAGTTGAGCGGGATCCTCTATGGAGAGTACCTTCACCTCAATATCATTAACTATAATTGAATCACTTTTACTACTTACATTAGCATTTAAAACTCCATGAACTGAATCATACTTCAGTAAATGAGCTAAAGTTTTAGCATCTGTAATATCATTAACAGCAACAACTTCAAACTCCTTCAAAAACTCCTTATCCTCTAAAGCAGCTCTAAAGAAAATCCTACCTATCCTTCCAAATCCGTTTATTCCAACCCTTACCATAACAATCCAATCCTAAGTACCCTATAATAATATAAGTTTTACGCCAGAACAGTTGTGCCCAATTATTACTTAACTTCATTATTAATTTTCTCATATTTCTATTATTATAATTTCTTCTATACATGCTACATTTAAAGTTATAGTAAGAGATTTATTAATAAGTTGGACATGTCTGCTAGAACTAAATGCTCTAGAACTTAAACCATCAACCATATTACTTCTCATATAAAATCACAGAACAAATTAAAGGATTCAATCAGTCTTCTAATCTATAATTGTATAGTCTTCATGGAGCAATTCAACATTAATCTTTTAATTTATGTTATCCCAATATCCTTATAGCATTGCTATAGCATACAAGCTCACATACTCTACAATTCATTCTTGAGGGTGGATATCTTCTACATTTCTGAATATTTAAAATCTTAAGCTTCCCATTCTCAACAGTAAACACTACATCACTACTTCTCGGATTAAATCCTCTAGCTACCTGCGGTTCAATGGATACATTTGCTGGGCAAGCTATAACGCAGTTTCCACATCCAATACATTTATCAACATCAACATCAATAAGAGTTTCCGGAGCCTCCATTAATGGTTTAAGAAGCTCCCTTAATCTACTAAGCTTCTCACTATATCTAGATTCCTCAATTAGAGGAGTACACTGTTCAAGTTTAGCTTCTTTCTGTATAAGCTTTACAGCAAATCCCATACATGTTGTTCCGCATTTTTTACAATTAGTTCCAGGCAGCAACTTATAGACTTGAACTGCTGAGATTTTCTCAGACATAAATACATCACTAACCCACTAGTAGCCAATATAACAGTGTTTACTATATTTAAATCTTTCCATAAGCATTATTGTTAACTCTACTCATAATACAGTGTAAGAACACTATACTTAAACTTCTAAGGCTATAGGACAAGCATTATCCACATTAAAAGTTAAGTATTTTAGAAAATAAAGCTTTATAGATTCTAAACCTAATTATACTCCATAAACTTGTTCAAGAAGTTGTTTAAAAATACTCTAGCTAATAGATAACTATTAGCTAAAATTATTAAGTAAGAGGACCAGTATGAATTCATTGAGAACTTATAGCTTTAAATAAAGCTAATAACATTATTGCATAGTATTAAACAGTTCAATAAGAGAAATTATAGAGTAATTACTCTAGAACTTAGTAACATAAGCTAAATAAAATATTGGAAGCACTAAAATATATCATAAACGTTCAGTAGCTAAAGGAATGGTAAAGCTTTATCCTTATAGCAAACAATTTACTTTAGCATTTCTATTCCCCTAATTTTTAGTCCTACAGTGATATTAGCCATTATGAGGTTATTTCTCACTAATCCTCCATATCCTCATAATTCAACTATTACGATTAAATTTCATATTTAAATTCTTTACCAATGCAATTATTTTAGTTTTCCAGGTATGCATTAGTATTTTAAATGCTTACCTCATATAATATTAGCTTAAATTAAGTTTAAATGCTAATTGAATTATGCTATTAGGTGGTTGCTTGAAACTAATTATTGCAATTACCGGGGCAAGTGGTGTTATCTATGCTAAGAGGCTAATTGAAGAGTTAAATAGAAGAAATGCTGAAATTCACTTAGTTATTAGCTGCACTGCTGAAAGAATAATTGAACACGAGCTTAACATGAAGAAAGAGGAAATTGAAAAGCTCGCTAATTATACTTACAATGTTAATGATTGGAGAGCTCCTATCATAAGTGGATCATTTAAAACAGATGGAATGGTCATAGCTCCATGCAGTATGAAAACCCTTGCAGGCATAGCCTACGGATACTCAGACAATATTATTTTAAGAGCTGCTGACGTAATGCTGAAGGAGAGAAGAAAACTTATCTTGATGCCTAGAGAAACACCATTAAGTATTAATCATCTTAGAAACATGTTATGGCTTGCAAAGCAGGGAGTCTACATAGTTCCAGCCATGCCTGCATTCTACCATAAACCAAATGACATCAACGACCTAGTAAACTATATTGTTGGGAAAATCCTCGACATTCTAGACATTGAACACAACCTCTATAAAAGATGGAGCCTAAATATACTAAACAATAATTATCGTCATCAACCAGAGTCCATTCAATCATAGCCTATTTAGAACATATCTTATAGTCTAATTCTAACTCCTAAATTAAGTTTAGAGAGACAGAAAGCATCAATAAGCTCATGTAATCGTAATAAATACATAAAAATATGGATATAAGCTATGAATCTATATCAAATAACAAAAGCTTAATAACGTAAAACTAAATAAGCCTCCATTAGAAACTGTAGACTCTTAAGTAACTCTATGTTTTCTTAGTATAACTACTATTCAACTATTCTAATCTAGTTTATAAATCCAATTTATTAACTATCAAATATATGGATATCTTCACATTTGAAAGTTTAAGCTATATCTAAAGAATTATAAACACTTGTAAACATACTTTGCTAATTCCACCTGGACATGACAATTTAAACTTATTTACGTTTCTTAATTTATGGGTATATCGGTTCTATTATACTTACTGAACTGAAAGGTTAATGTATATATAGTCCAAGTTCTTTAAAAGATTTAGAAAGCCATGATGAACCAACCTAAGGAATGCTTCTTTCATCATGATGATTTAATCACTAAATGAATTTCGACATCATAATGCATTTGTAAATAGTCTCTCATAGCTACCATTTCATCAGCATCTACAACTACATAAACTCAACTTATCATTAGCTTTAATTCAACTTTATCCAGATAGCTCTCCTAAAAATTATGATGAATTTACATTCACTTCAAGCTTATCTATCCACCTGTCAATAGCTATTTTAAACAACCTATGAAAGATAATGCTCTAGAAAACCCTTAAACATCTGGATACATAAAATATCAAGTATTTAATCTCCAATAGAACTTTGCATTAATTTGGACATGCCAATATTCTAAGATCTCATCAAACTCAATATTGAACATGAATACTGGCAATAGATTTTATATAACTTTTTAAGTTGCCATATCCGAACTGTTTTGTCAAATTAATGTAGTGTTTCTACTTTACTCTGTAATAAAACATAGGTTAAAGCCTTCCAATATGATAAAGACATTGTTTAGACTCTCTATAGACTTCACAATCCATTTTACCTACTACAAAAGTTTATAAATTTCTATTTTAGAATAAATTGGTGTTTAACAAATGAGAATTACTATAGCAATAATTGCTATGCTACTAATTTTAACATGTATAACACCATTTATTCAAGCACAGAAAATTCCAGTAACATTTACTCTAGGTTGGGTAGGGGTTATAAAATTTAATCCATTTGCTGGATACGCATACGGTATATATAGATCTGCACTTTACGGTACTCTTTTCCGCTATGATGAAAACCTGAATCCTGTACCTTGGGTTGCTGAAAAATATGAGAGAATAGACCCAACAACAGTTATAGTGTATCTTAGAAAAGATGTAAAATGGCATGATGGAAAGCCATTTACAGCTGAAGATGTTAAATTCACTTTTGATTTAATATTAAAATATAAAGGTGCTATGTCGAGATTCATGACTGGAGTGAAGGAAGCTATAGTGAGGGATTCATATACGATTGAGATTAAACTTAAGGAGCCTATAGGCCCACTTCCATGGCTTACATCAGTTTACTTCGTTCCCAAACATATATGGACTGAGAAAGGTATAACTGATGAGAAATGTCTAACTTACGAATATATACCGCCAATAGGGTATGGTCCATTTAAATTTGTAGAGTGGAAACCTGGGGAGTATCTAGTTTTAGAGGCATTTAACGAGTTCTTTGCAGGAAAGCCAAAAATCGATAGACTAGTAATACGTTTATTTGCAGAACATGAAACTATGATTGCTGCTTTTAGAGCTAAGGAGCTGGACGCTGTTGCGGAAATACCTGCTTCAGCTATACCTGAATTAGAGAAGATAAGTGGAGTGAAAGTTATTAAGGAGGTTATACCGAGATTTGATGATATATACATTAATCTTGCCCGAAATGGTAGTCAACATCCAGCATTATTAGATAGGGAAGTAAGATGGGCTCTTCTACATGCTATAGATGTAGACTATCTAATTAACAACCTATACTATGGAGCACCAGTTAAAGCATTCTCAATCATACCACCATCCTTCGGCCGATACTATGCTAAAGAGTATGAAAATATACGCCCCAAGTTCAACTTAACTAAGGCCGCAGAAATTCTTGAGAAAGCTGGATACGTAGATAAAAATGGTGATGGAATAAGAGAAACCAAGGACGGTAAACCACTAAAATTCAGATTCTGGGTCTATAATGGTTTTCCACTAGGAGCTAGAGTAGCAGAGATATTAAGGGATTGGTGGCTTAAGATAGGAGTAGACATAGATTACGTATTAATGGAGGGAGGAGTATTATGGGATAAGATTTCTAAAACAACAGATTGGGATTTAGCTATGTGGGGTTGGACTGTTCATGATGAATCGTCAATACTTTACGCCTGGACATCAGAGGCTGCTGGAGTATATAGTAGCAGCTGGCTTCAAGATGTAAAATATGATGAAATGTACTATAAACAGCTTAAAACACTAAATGATGAAGAGAGAGCTAAAGTAATTAAAGAAATGCAAAGATATATAATTGAAAATGTATATGATGTAACATTATGGTATACAGCTACAATTGAGGCTTATTGGGCAAATAAGTGGGAAGGTATAGCTCCAAAGCCTGGAGGGGCGTTTAGACCATATGGACACAATTCGCTAATGTATTTAAATATAAAGCTTAAAGAAGAAACAACTACTCCTATACCGACTACAACTCCTATAACAACAACTCCTACTCTAACTACTCCTACACCATCCTATATTGATTTAACACTAATATCTCTTATAGCCATTATACTTATAGTTATAGTGGTTATTATAGCTGTATTAACTAGAAGAAGAAAACGTGAATAATCATAAACCACATTATTTTTCTCATATTATACGTCTAATACCTATGAACTTCAGATAATGCTCTAGAAATTTCCTCAAATATTTGAAACATGGAATGCTATATCATTTCAATATCTAATGGAACACCGTTTCCCTCAAAAGTCCAAGATCCTTAACAAACTCTTAATTCCAACACGAAATACTAACAACAGATTTATATAATTTCTTAAGCTGCCACATATTATAAATTGATACTGTCAAGTTATTTTTAGGGAGCTTTGAGAAGCCGCTTTTGGAGGTGATCACCATTAGGTGGCTCCTCAAAGCCCTTAAGAATAGTGGTTTGTTTAGGATTAATAGGT
>JAWBQF010000010.1:0-76521 GCA_038845975.1 Methanomethylicia archaeon | reverse complement strand
AAACAACATATCAGCAATACTAGAAGACCTACTAAAACTACTAGGAGTAATTTAACAAATTTTTATAAAAATAGAGAAATCAAGCAAACCATAAACTCCATAGTAGCCATAATGATGAAATAGTAATCATAGAAAACGGTCATTCCAGCTATGAATAAAGAATAAGTAGAATCTAATACATGTTGAATCACTAATGAAGAATTTAAGTATTTCACACTGTAGTATTAGGTAAGTGCTATAGAAATTGAATGAGAAAAGCCATTGTTTAACGCTATCTTGAATTTAGTTATCAACTACTCCATACTAAGTTAAAGGGCTATCTCTAAGGCTTTATGAACTTTATTTGGGAGTTTATCTCTTATTTAGAGATAAAGTCAAGATGTATAGATGTATATTTCTTATTTAGAGAGTTATGTCTAAAAATGTTTATTGGGGAGGAAACTCCATTTACTCTAGCTTTATGGTACCTATATATTTATTTAGAATGGGCTTCAGATATTCTAAGCTTATTACTGTAGGGTTAGAAATCTATATTATGGTTTAGATCTTTAAACTTCCTATTTGAATTTAATAGGAGGAGAATTAGGGGCTGTTGAGGTAATAAAATATACTTAAATTTACAAAGCAATTTCTAAATTAGTAAAGAATATTAGCTATAAATCTAAAGTTATATGGTGTAAGTTTGAGTAAACATATTCTCTATCCACCAGTTACAATACCATTTATGATGTTGTTTTTAATTTTGTTAATGCTTTTCACATTTCTTATATTTATAGATGTTATTGGAGTAGCGTTTAGAAAACTTGGATTCAGTCCTAAAATAATTGCTTTCCTACTAGTAGCATCACTTATTGGAAGCATTATAAACATTCCAATACATAGGATAAGAACGGAAATTCCTGTTATTAACTTAGGATTTATAGAATTCTTTGGAGTACGTTATCCTACACCATATATTGAGGAGCAAGCTTTAGAAACAATTGTAGCAGTAAATGTCGGGGGAGCCTTAATTCCAATATTGGTATCAGTATATCTTATCATGGTAGACATAGCAATACTACCAAGCATTACATTAGCAACGGTGATTACAACCATAGTAATACATGGTGTAGCAAGACCTGTAAGAGGACTTGGAATAGCAATACCAACATTAATTCCACCAATAGTAGCTGTACTTGCAGCGTTTATTACTGGAGGAGGAAGTCCAGTAGTAGCATACATTTCAGGAACGCTTGGAACATTAATAGGGGCAGATCTACTAAATATAGACAAGATACCGAAGCTTAGAGCTCCAGTAGTAAGTATAGGGGGAGCTGGAACATTTGATGGAATATTCCTAACCGGAATTATTGCCGCATTACTTACGTAGACTAGGTAATATTTAACATGGTCCTGATGCTATGAGTGTGGGTAAATGGCGTCAATTCTAGTTTTAGAATATGCTACTAGCGGTTTTAGCAGTTGGAAGGAGTTTAGAGCAGCTATGGAGGGGTATGCTATGCTTAAATGTATTAGTAGGGATCTTAGCTCAAAGCATAATACTACTATAATGGTAAGTAGTGAAATTCAAAATATATATCCTATCGAAGCAGATGAAATACTATTAATTGGTAAGCATGAGAACCCATATATAAAACTTAAAAGGCTTGCAAGTCAGTTCAACTATACAATTGTTATAGCCCCAGCGCAAAAACTTCCAGAAATCATAGGTATAATAGAAAGAGCTGGTGGAAAAAGTATTGGACCGTGTTTAGAAGTAGTAAAGACATGTTCAAACAAGTATTTACTATATAAAGCGTTAAGAAGAGAAAATATATCAACACCTAAAACAGTTAAGTCAACATTTAAACTTGAGGAGATATTAATGAAAACTAGAAGAATTAAACCCCCATTTGTTATCAAGCCAGTTGATGGAGTTGGATGTATTGGGGTTTCATTAATTAATAATATTAGTGATATGGAGAAAGCAATAATTAAAGCTAAAAACAATACCTTAAAAAACTACTTTATAATTCAGGAATTTATTGATGGAGTTAATGCTAGTGCATGCATTGTAGGTGATGGATTAAACGTTAAAGTACTATCAATAAATCTTCAATATGTAGATTTAAAACCTCCAGAGGGGGAATCGTCATATAATGGTGGATTAATTCCTATAAAGCTAGATGGAAAAATATTAAATACTCTGGTAGAGGCTACAAGAAGGTTAAAATGCTTAAATGGATTCATTGGCTTAGACTTTATAATTTCAAACAATATACCATACATAGTAGATGTAAATCCTAGAATAACAACATCTTATATAGGTCTTAGAAGGGTAGTTAACATAAACATACCAAATATGGTTGTAAATAGAAATGTTGATGTAAATATAGAGTATAGTGGATACTCAATAATTAGGAAGATAAAGGCTAAAAGAAAGGTAAAAGTTAAAACTCTAGATAGATTCATTGGTAGGGATAACGTATTCATAAACCCCATTGTTGTATTAAACAGTGTTAAGAGGGGGGAAGAATTAGCATTAATAACTGCAAACAGTATAACAGTAGAGAAAACTGAAAGAGAAGTTGAAAGACTAAAACTAGAAGTTGAAGACTACTTCAATAGTAAAAGCTTTATTAATGTATAGATTTTAAAACTATGCCTTCATCTATAGGCTGGGATGTAGGTGGGGCGAATATTAAGGCATGTCTAGTTAAGCTTGAAAATGATGGATTTCACATAAGATCTATTAAGGAGTACTTTCCAATCTGGCGTAAAGGCAAAGAAAATCTTTCATTAAAAATCAGAGAGATACATGACAGGATAGCTGGAAAATTGGATATTGATGTCATCGGGTTAACAATGACAGCTGAGCTTTCAGACATATACTTTACAAAGAGGGAGGGTATAGAACATATCATAAATTGTATGGAGTCCATATATGGTAATGAAAAAATTAAGGTTGTAAGTAATGATTTAAATATTTTCAGTGCTGATGAAGCTAGGAAAAAACCTAATAAGGTTGCAGCTTCAAATTGGGCAGCAACAGGCTGGTTATTATCAAGGATTATGAATACATGTATAGGCGTTGATGTTGGTAGTACCACATGCTCAATAATACCAATAGTTAATAGGATTTGTAGAGCTGAAGGCATGAACGATCTTGAAAAACTCATTAACGGTGAGCTAATATATACAGGAGTATTAAGGACAAACGTTGCAACAATAATTAGTAAAGTACCTGTTAGAGGAAGATATGCTAGAGTATCGTCAGAACTATTTGCATTAACAGGGGATGTACATCTAGTTCTCAACAACATTAAAGAGGAAGATTACACAACAGAAACAGCTGATGGTAGAGGTAAAACCAGGACTGAATGCTTAGCTAGAATAGCACGAATAGTATGTGCAGATGTAGATATGCTTTCAGAGAGAGATATTATAAATATAGCTAAATACATATATGATAAACAAATAGAGCAAATAGCTGAGGGAATTCATCAAGTCTACACAAGAATCATAGAAGAATGTGTAGAGGAGCCTCCAATACTTACCATGGGGTTAGGTGAGAAGATATTAGCTAGGAAAGCGGCTGAGAGATTAGGATTAAGTAGGATTGTATGTCTATCAGACATTTTTGGAAGAGAAATATCAATAGCAACACCATCAGCTGCTGTAGCCCTAATAGCTTTAAATACAATTAAGCCAGTAACATCAGTAATAAATTCAATAAAACAACAATTAAGTAGAATTTTAGGAAGCTAAGTCAACTCCTCAAGGAATGGAATTTTACTACGTCCACCTGTACGTGAAATAGATATTGCAGATACTCTACTAGCGTAATTTATAGCTTCATCAATACTACTACCATCAAGTAAAGCTTTTATTAAACCAGCTGAAAATACATCACCGGCATAGGATGTATCTACAATATTAGCTTTAATACTTGGAAAAGTTTTTACATAATTCTCCGTAGCAACATCAACTCCATCACCACCCTTAGTTATAATCAGATACTTAACACCAACACTTATAAAGTCATCATATCTTAGCTTTTTACAAGATGATTTACAAATTAACGACCAGCCATACATGTTGGTTATAAGAATATCTGTATTTTCAAATACTGGTTTAAGCTTTTCAAAACCCATATTGAGAAAGGGAGTTGATGGGCGGTAAACTACAATTTTATCTTTAGACCTAGCATATGAAGATAATGCTGAAGCAGCTTCGATGAAAACTTCACCAATATATATAAGCTTAACCTCATCAACAATAGACCAGTTAATCTCTGATGGATTAGATATTGAGAGACACATATTATCAGATAACGGTACAATAATTCTTTTATCAAATCCATTCTTAATAACCACTATAGCATAGGGTGTTCTCTTATCCTCAATTATAACAGAAGATAAATCAATACCTTCATTAATAAGACTCTTAATAACTATACGGCCAATATCATCAGACCCTATCTTACCTATAAATGCAGTAGGTACTTTAAGTCTACTTAAAGCAACAGCAACATTAGCTGATGATCCTCCAGGGGATATAGATATCTCCCTACCAATTCTAACCTCATCAGATTTAGGGAATTCATCTAGTGATATAATATAATCCAGAGCTGAAGACCCGAAGACAGCTACACTACAATGCTTTTTAGTATTCATTAAGACTTTAGAAAGCTCATTAAAATATGCTTTATTTAAAGATACATAGTATTGATTAAAATCCATATTAAGTTTTAAGCATAGCTTAGCAAGACTGGTAGCATATAGGTTAAAGAGATTACTAAGAATCTCATGAAGGTCTTCACGATTAATTTTCTCAATAGGAGTTAAAAGAAGGATAAGCCATTTACCAAGAAATGTTGGAGTATACCATTTAACCCAGTATTTACGACCATTCCTTTCAACTCTTTCAGTACCCTCATTTAAAATATTAAATTTAACAAGCCTATTGAGAACATTTAAAACAGCCTTCTTAGAAAAACCTGTAGCCCCAATAATTTCTTTCTGATAGGTCTTATCATAAAGCCTAATACACTTAACGATGCTAGTAGCAACTTTACTACTAAATATGGATGTAAGAACTTGATACTGTTCATCGGTTTTAGCAGGTAAGGGAATAATCCATGGCCAAAGCTCACTCATAAAAAAACACATACATAGCATGCTTATATACTTCACTACAAGTAGCAGCGAAATTCAGAGAATAACAGGATCCTCATCGACAAGCTCAGGTGGCTCTTCTTTCATCACAATTTGAACAAATATGCAAACATTTAAACCTAACTCTATAAAATCTAGACGTAGCAACTTAGAAGTTATATAAGTTCTGCTTTTATTGTTTTTATGTTAGTATTAGGGTTTATATGGATCTTGGAGTTTTTGAGATAGTAAGGTTCCGTTGGATGTTAAGATTCTGCTAGCTTCCATATTCGGATGTCTAGTTTGAGGAGTTGGAGTATTATTTGGTTATGGGTTTCTGGATGTTTTGGTAGGTGGGTGAATAGGTTTAGGGGTGAGTGTGGATCATTCCTAGGGTATAGGTGGGACTGGGGTTAATGCTAGTGTAGATTATTGAGTTATTTAGGTATTTAGGGGTGAAGTAATAGTTGTGAAGGTATTTAAGGGAATATTATGATGTTTAATTATTAATGAGGTATTGTGATGAGTATAGGTTTTCATTGATATTAGATTATGGCTTCAAAACCTCTCAAGAAATAAACCATCATCGTTAAAATTCATAGGAGAATTATAGTAGATAAGATACTCATCATTCAGTAAAGAACAAAATACTCAACATAACATCAAACCAATAAATAAAATCATAGATAAGAGAAAAATGAATACTAGAACTCATAAACTATTCATACAATCTACAACCACCTAGAAAATGAGCTTAAGCTGCCAGGTCCCAACTAGAAAATGTGACGATACAATGTTTATATTCCACTTTTTAATTATAAGCTACTACATCCATTAAAATTATTATGAACTTCATTATTTCTAAATAACAAGTCTTAAACTTCTAGCTTTTAAATGTAGTTTATCCTATTAACCATCCAATTATATTAAGCTTCATCATTTAGAAACTAATAATTCAGCTTCCTAATTAAATCCTTAAGTTGCTATTCATCTAAATACCAATAAGTTTATTAGGGTGTTTGCTATCGTAGTTGTACGACTAAATCATATGCAATATTCGACAATTTATATAAGTGGTGTTAATATGGTTGTATACTCATCAATTATAGGTGTTGGAAGAACTGTTTTCGGTGAGCATTATGAAAAGGATCCTGAAGATCTTATTGAGGAGGCAGGTCTAAATGCTCTTATAAATGCTAATATTGAAAGGAAGGATATTGAGGCTATATATATTAGTGACTACTTTCTACAAGTAACAAATAAAATCGGAATTGAAGAAGGATTTTTAGCTGAACTGCTAAATCTTAACATCCCAATGGAAAGGTTTAGATCATTCAGCTCTGCCTTAATGAATGCGTGTCTAGCTATATATTCGGGACGTTACAATATTGTGCTTGTTGGTGGTGTTGAGAAGATTAGTGATAGGCTTGATAAGATAAGGGACGACTTAATGATGCTTTATGATCCCTGGACCTACTATAGTGGTGGGACTCCTGAATCTAGTCATGAGCTTATGCTTCGAGAATACATTAAGACTTACAATATAGGAAAAGAGTATTACGATAAGTTTATGAGATCATTAGCCTATGTTTCAGTTAAGAGCCATAAATTCGGCTCAAAAAATAAATATGCTCAGTTTTATGGTAGAGAGATTAAAATTGATGACGTTTTAAATGCTAGATATGTTTCTAAAGGCATACTAGGAATTTATGATTATGCACCGCCAATAACTGGCCATCCATCAGACGGCTCTACTGTAGCTATTATTACTAGTCCACGTATCGCATATGAGTACTCAGATAAACCAATACATATTGTAGGTCTAGGTTCAGCTACCGACTATATTTCCTATACCCTAAGACCACAAAGAATCGGATTTAAATCTGTAAAGCTTGCAGGCAGTAAAGCTCTAAGTGAAGCCGGAATATCTATAAATGATATTCAAATAGCTGAACTCTATGATCAGTCAACAATTATGGAGGCAATTCTACTTGAAGATCTAGGTTTTTGTAGCTGCGGTAAATCATGGGAAATCATTTATAATAGCTACATTAAAAATAAGCTTTACTATGAATTCAGTAATGGAGTTTTATATGTTAATACTAATGGTGGTTTAAAAGCTGATGGAAATCCTCTTGGAGCATTGGGAGGTGCACAAATATTCGAAATAACCTCACAGTTAAGAGGCGTATCTAATGATAGACAGATTAAAGTTGAGAATGGATTAAAACATGGATTAACAGTTGAGCTTGAAGGATTTGGTACTAAAGCCTACGTCTTCGTATTTAGAGGTGATTAAGTGAGCAGTGAACCTATTGAAAGAAGAGTTTCATATATTGGAGATAGATTAAGAAGTAGTAGATGTGGTGTATGTGGTGGCATATATTTTAAACCTAGAAACTACTGTGGTAACTGTGGTAGAGCAAGTATAGGGAGAATGGAGGAGTTTTCTCTTTTCTTTGAGAAGGGCGAGCTTGAAACATGTACTATTGTGAGAGAGCCTACAAACAGCTTCAGGAAGCTTGAATCATTCATTTATGGTATTGTATCATTCCATAATGGTAAAATAAGAATTCCAGCAAGACTTACTGATTATATAGTTCCCAAAGACAATATTGAAGTCTCCATGTTTGAAGGCCGGGAGATTACTCCAAGATTTAGACGTAGATATAGTGTAGGTCCAGATGAAATTATTCCAACAGCTTCATTAACATTTACTTTTACTGATGAGTATTACCCATATCAACGCTATGAAATTATAAAACCAAGTAAAGTATATGAAAACCCAGGAATTGTAGGCTATGGTTTCTATACTTCAAGATTTAGGATAAAAGAAGGTAATATGGTTAGAGCTGTTCCATTTCTTGATGAGGACTCAATAACAGCTGCTGTTGAAGCTGCTAAATGGGCTTTAATACATTCAGCTGTTGATAATAGTCTTATAGGTAAAGTATACGTAGGCACAGAATCAAACCCCTATGCTGTTAAGCCAATAGCATCAAAGGTTATTCAAGTTCTTGATCTTGGTGAAAAGCTTAGTAATGGTGTTCAAGGCATTGATGCTATAGATACCGAGTTTGCATGTAAAGCTGCGACAAGCATGATAAAAGATGCTGTTTCACTTGTTTCCTACGAGAAAAGTGGTATTCAGTTTACAATGGTTATTGGTGCAGATAACTCTCAATCTTTCCCTAGAGATTCTCCGAGTGGTGAGCTTGACTTCTTTATTGGATTTGGTGCAGTAGCATTTATAATTGGGAAATATGATGTTATAGCTGAAGTTGAAGGATGGTATTCTGTGACCTCTGATACTGCTGATTTCTGGAGGAGGGATGGTCAACGATATCCAAGCCATGGTGGAAGATTTACAGGTGAACCTGCATATTTTAAACATATTGTTAAGGCCGCATCTAAGATAATGGAGAAAATGAATTTAAAACCACATGATATTCAGTATTTTGTATGCCATCAACCAAACATACCTTTTCCAATTAGAGTTGCACGTATTTTAGGGTTTAAAGAGGATCAGTATCTTCCAGGATTACAGGTTGGGAGGTTTGGTAACATCTATGCTGGATCCTCGCCGCTTGGCTTAGCGGCAGTCTTTGATGTAGCGAAGCCATATGAGAGAATACTTTTAGTAAGCTATGGCTCTGGAGCTGGAAGTGATGCATATGTATTTATAACTACACCACAAATAATGGATAAGAGATCTAGAATAGAGAGATTTAATGTAAGGTATCAGGCTGAAAACAAGTTTCTACAGTACGTTAACTATGATACTTATAGGAGATTTAAGGAGGGAATATAGAGTTATCCTACTGCTTTAGCTACAAGCTCTACTATATCGTATGCTTTAAACTTAATATTTTCATATTTTATTTTACGTTTAAACATTTCCACGCATATTGGACATGATGAAACTATAGCTTTAGCTCCTGTTTCAATAGCTTCACTTAGTCTTTTACTATTTATTGAAAACGCTATATCTGGATTTATTGCTAGAAGTACTCCTCCACCTCCACAGCAGTGGGAATCAAATCTATTTTTCCTCATTTCAATAAGGTTTATGCCAGGAATTGCTTTAATAACTTCTCTAGGCTCCTCGAAAACCTTCATAAACCTTCCTAGATGACATGGATCATGATAGGTAACAGTAGTATTCATTTCTACTATTAGATTTAGCCTACCATCATCTATAGATTCTTTCAATACCTGGGTTATGTGTAATACTTTAAAATCATATTTGCTTCCAAGTATTTCACTATATTCTTTCTTAAGTGTTAAATAGCAGAATGGACATGAAGTTACTATTGTTTCACATCCGGAATTTCTAATTACCCTATAGTTTTTCTCTACTCTTTTCTGGAATTCCTCCTCATATCCTAGCATGTGTAGAAATGCACCACAACAGTATTCACTAGATGCAAGGTAAGCTGGGTTTAAACTTATTTTCTGAAGTATTTTCACTATGTTTTTAGCATTGCCTTTAAGATATTTTGAATATGATACTGTACATCCAGCAAAGTATAGTGTTTTACCTTTCTTTTTTACATTTAATCCACGAACCCATAGTCCTCTATTCCGTTTTGGTTTCATGTATGGGTTTTCATTATTATGTAGTGATGCGATAATATATTTGCATTGTTCAGGTTCAAATCCTGACTCCTTTATAGTTCCTCTTAATGCTTCAAGGATTTTAACGTTTTCAAGCGCACATTTGTACTCGCAATAACCACATAGTGTACATTCATATACTGTTTTTGCAACTTGTGGTGATGGCTTAATTATTCCTTCAATTAATCCCCTACCAATTATTAGTCTTCCTCTTGAAGTATAGAAGTCAACTCCTATTTCCCTATATGATGGGCACTCATCAATACAGAATCCGCATCTAGTTCTATTACAGGTATATATGTTATCTATATATTTCCCAATTTTCATTTAGCCACCTACTTTAATCCATTTTGATGGCCCAAATTTTTTACCTGGGTTCATAATATGTTTAGGATCAAATATGCTTTTTACTGATGATATTAGCTTTAAGGAGTCTTTATGCTCGATTTCACATAGAGTTCCAGCATATTTTTCCCCATCACCCTGATAGCTTGTTGAGGATCCTCCAATGGATAATGCATATAATCCTATTTCTTTTACATAGTTGTAAAATCTTTTAATATTATCTAAGTCTTTATCATTAACATAAACCGCAAAGCTAACGCTTGTATGTAGGCTATATGGGGCTTGAACATAAACATTCATGCCTAAAATCTTCAAACCATTTTTTAACGCTACTTCCTTAAACTTCTCGTATGCCTCATCAAGTTTCCCCATAGGTATGCTTGCATCAGCTGCTCCAAATCTCTCAACTCTTTGACTGTCAGGCCATTTTTGCTTTCCAGGTTCAAAATTTAATGTGTGTTTACTTGTCCACCATGCATTAACAATTTCCCCCTCTTCAATAACTTTTCCCCCTATTTCCTTACATATTTTCAAAGTGTAGTTTCTTGAGAAGTTTACAACTTCATCGTCGCCGTTAAATGTTACACATAATATAGCCTTTGTTTCAGGAGGGACTTTTGCTTCCTTTCCATATTTAACCTTATATGCATGAGTATAATACTGAAATCTACTACTACACATAATATTTACAGATTCAATAGATAATCCTGCCTGAATTATTCTGTTAACTGCTTTAACGGCATCAGCAAATGTTTTAAATGCTATCATATCTACACATCTATCCTTAGGCTTAGGAAATATTCTAAGTGTTGCCTCAGTTATTATGCCAAGCGTTCCCTCAGACCCTACTAGAAGCCAGTGTAATCTATATCCTGACGAAGATATTAAAGTTTTTCTTTGTCCAAGTCTAACTACTTCACCAGTACCATCGACCAAAATTAAGCCTATAACTGCCTGTTCAATTTTACCATATTTAATACCAAATGTTGAATCGTTTCTAGTAGCTATAGATGCCCCAACTGTTGCTGCTTGTTTGCTTTCAGGATCATGGGGAAACCATAAACCATATTTTTCAAGTTCACTATTAAGCTTAAATATTGTTATTCCGGCTTGAACAGTAACTGTTAAGTTATCAGTATCAAGCTCTAAAATTTTATTCATACCGCGCGTATCAATCATAATACCTCCAAATGTTGGAACAGCTCCACCAGCCATTCCAGTTAACCCACCACATGGTATAACTGGTACTCCATGTTTATACGCTATTCTTACAGTTGCAGCCACCTCCTCAGTTGATGTAGGACGGACAACAATATCAGGGAGACTTAACTCATTAAAGGGTCTAACACTCCAATCCCTACTGTAAGCTATACGTTCATGGACTTCAGTAAAAACCTTATCAGCACCAATAATATCAGCTATTTCCTTAGCGATTGAACCATAATTAGTAGCCATATAGCATTAATTAAAATAACTCCAATATATATTTATTCTCATTTACATGGGCTTTGTTAACTTTAGCTTTATTTGGGTTTTCTCTTCCTTATTTATGGTGATGGTATGCCTAAGGTTATTAGGTTTGTAAGGAGAGAACTCTATTTATTCTAGTTGTTTATTGCTTATATATTTTCGTTCATGTTCATTAAGGATGACTTCAAATATTTTAAGTTTCATTATTGTTAGGAGTCACGTATCTATATTATCATGGTTTATCTTAAGCTTTTATTGATTGATAGGAGAGATGTTAGAATTTATGGTTGATGATACTATTATAAATGTGGGTTCTATGAGGAGATTGTTTATGTTGTTTTGAGCCATTTCTGAGGAGAATTCTTTACATATGAGTTTGTAATGTTGCAACATGCTTACATCATTAGCATTCCTTAAAAGATTAAAGCTATCTATAGTTCAAATATAGTTGTATTAAGTGATGGTGCTCATTATTATAAAGCATCATGAGAATATTAAAATTAAAACATGAATTGTATAGTTTGGAGGTTAGGAACTTAATGGAGGGAATAATACAGTATATTAAGGATAGAACTAGAGTATTCGATAACTACATACCATGTATGAAGGATAGATGTGGTAGTGAACATGTATTAATGCTTATAAAATCAATAATATAGCTAACAAACATGAATTAATGAAAAAATGAAAGCTAAAGAATTCATAGAAACAAACACACCAAAATAGAGTGATAAAACATGTTCAAGTTGACAAAGCCTTTACATGCCAATAATACTAGTGTAGTTATACATATCTATTATCACATTTCATTATGAGTTTTTTCCTCTATATGTGTTATAAAGGCTATTAATGCGGCTACACATGCAAAATCAGTTGATATTGTAACTCCAGGACTTAAATCTAGTACAGCTCTTGAAAGTCTAAGTACACCTGTAGGTAATCCCTCTCTTGCCCCTATGAGAATGCTTATTTTCTTACCGCTTTTTACTGCCTCATCAATTATGTTTGAAATCCTACTTATTACATATCCTCTTGTTGAGGTTGAAATTAGATATTCATTACGTCGTTCTCTAACTAACTGATATAGATCCTGAATATATACTGGTACTTTATGTACTTCTCTTCTATAAGTTCTCTGCTGTACTTCATAACGGGATTTTATACCTTCAAATACTCCCTTAATAAATGTATCCACTTCATCTGCCGATATCTTTTCCTTAGGTGATACTACTAATTCATTAACTTCAAATGTTTGTACAGCTCTTCCAATTCTAACTCCCATTGCATATACAGCGTTAAGAGGTCCTGTATAGGGTATTTGAACAATGGATAATCTACGTAGAAATTCCAATATAGGTTTCTTTCCATGTTTTCTCTTCTTAAACTCCTCAAACTCTCTTCCACTTCCAATCATTATATAGGTTTTGTCTCCCAATATCTCAATGTATACTATCTTATCTGGACTTGTAAGGTCAACATCGGATCCTACAGCTTCTCTTATTAAAGCTCCAGCTTTTATATTAACATCTATACTTGAAAAATTATGTTTACCTCTTCGAGTTGTTCTTATAGCAAAGCTTTCATTCTTAACAATTCTTTCCTTAGCTATTCTAACTGATGTATTAACTATTTCTTCAAGTACTGATTTTACTTCAGCCTCAATAGGATAAGCATACTCTACTTCTGGAATGTTTTCATTAATGATTTTTACAGCATTATATTTATCATCTACATCATCCGCTAATATAATACCTAAAAATCCATTTGGCTTAGTAACTACTTTAACATTACCTAAAACATCAATAATATGGGATGCGGCTACTTCCTCAAGTCCTTTCTGAGTTTTAATAAATAAATCCATACTTAAACATCTAATATAAAACTTAAAGTTTAAATATTTTTAATCTTATAGCAGTGATTATGGGTGTAAAAGAAGTTACTGAAGAGGTTGTTACAAGATATATCTTAAGGAAATCTATTGAAGACTGGATAGATTTTACTGAGCGGGATGTAGTGATTGTTGGAGCTGGACCTGCTGGATTATCAGCTGCAAAATATCTTGCGCAGGCAGGCTTAAAAACACTCCTTATAGAGAGGAAATTATCCTTCGGAGGTGGAATAGGAGGTGGAGGAATGCTTTTCCATAAGGTCATCGTTGAAAGTCCAGCTGACGAAATAATTAAAGAGATAAAATGTCACTATGAGGAGGTTGAAAACGGTATTTATGTTGTTGACTCTGCTGAACTCATAGCAAAACTCGCATCAGCAGCTATAGATGCCGGAGCTAAAATACTTCTTGGAGTAACTGTAGATGATGTAGTGTATAGACATAGTGGATATGGAGCACAAATAGTTGGAGTTGTGCTCCAATGGACTGCTGTAACAATGTCTGGATTACATGTTGATCCTCTAGCTATACGATGTAGAGCGGTTGTGGATGCAACAGGACATGATGCTGAAGTATTAGCTATTGTTTCAAGGAAAATACCTGAACTTGAACTTGAAATTAAAGGTGAAAAGTCTATGTGGGCTAGTGAAGGTGAGCGTCAAGTACTATACAATACCGGAATGGTTGCTCCTGGACTATACGTTGCAGGTATGGCTGTAGCAGCTTTAAAACAAGCTCCGCGTATGGGTCCAATATTTGGATCTATGTTGCTTTCAGGAAGGAAGGTGGCTGAGGAAATAATAAGTAGATTAAAAACCAGCTAACATGGCAAATTTATTAAGTATCTGCTCTATATGCATGCTTAAAACAGCAAGCTATACTTGTAGACGATGTGGGAGAAAAGTATGTGTAAAGTGTTATTTTCATCATGGATTATGTTTGAAATGTGCTAAAATCCTTATGAAGCTCAATTCTTTACAGCATATATCGTCATCATAAATAAGATGAGAAGACCTTAATAAGGCTTAAGCTCACAGCCATACAGTACTTATAATTGTTTTTTCTTCAATAAAAGTTTTGCTTGAAATGTAAGTACCAGTTCTTCACGTTGATTATAAACTTCATTACTAAAAGTTACAATACCATAATTTCCCTTTTCAATTTTCTCAATAACCTTAATCCTAGCCATAATAGTGTCTCCTGCAAATACAGGTTTTACAAATCTAAGATTATCAATACCGTAAAAAGCTATAACGCTTCCCTCAAAAAAGCCAAGTCTCATCCAAAGTCCTGAAGTAACAGCTAGAGTTAGTAATCCATGAGCAACTCTTCTCCCAAATATTGTTTGTTTAGCAAATACCTCATCAATATGAAGTGGGTTAAAATCACCACTAATTCCTGCAAAGTTTACTATATCTGCCTCAGTAATGGTTCTTCTAGGGGTTTCAAAGAAATCGCCAATATTAAAATCCTCATAGAACCTCATATAATCACCACAATATACTTGATCTAAAATAATAAAAAGTTTACTTAAAGCCTAGAGAGTTCTATATTAGTTTCTTAAATTTGAATTAAGGCTAGATATTATGAAATAGATACCTTCTTCACCCCTCGAACTTTAAGCATCTCTGAAATTAGATCCTCCTGAATCTTTCCATCTATGACTATGTAAAGTTTAGGTTCAGGAAATAAATCAGGATCCTCAGCCATAATCTGTCTTATGCTTCTACCTGCATCAGCAATAATCTTAGTGATTCCTGCAATAATACCCGGCATATGCGAATCCGCCTCAACTATAACTAGTGTATACCCTAAAATTTTTGAAGCTTCATTTAGGAATGCGCCTGCTGATCTAATTTTACTAAGTATTGGTCCAAGTTTTTCATCAGTTGAAAGTATTTTCACAGCTTCTCTTACAGTTTTTCGATCAACATTTAATGCTTTAGCTATTGATGTTAAGGTAACCTTTAATGGACCAATATAAACTTCCCCACCATAAACTCTTAATCCAAGCTCAATAACAAGTCTTGCAACCCTCATTTTCGCCGGATCATTTTGGAATCGTTCACTAAGAATATTCCACATACTAAAAATATTATTAATTTCCTTAATAAAGCTTATTATAATATATCACTTATAAGTTACGCTAATTAATATCATCATAGATGGAGCTGGAAGACTCCGTAAGGAAAGATGCTGATCAATATTTTAAAGAATATGAATTTTATCTATTCTTCAAGTTACATTTTCAGCTATTAACAATTCGAAAGACAATAAAAGGCCTAAGTTTATAACGGTTTAATAGGATTAATTTTACGCTCTTCACAAGTCTTTACGGTATAATTAAGTATTTAGTAGAGGCCTTTAAGCTTAGATGAATTTAATACTTATATAGTATTTAGCTAAAGCTATACATAGACATGGCTGCTAGATTTATTAAAGTAAGTTCTCAGAACAAGTAAACTTAAACCAATTTCCGGAGAATATTTAGTAATGCTTTTACACTTTTAAGAATTAAGTTAAGCCTTAAATTATTAGTATAATATATTATTGGGGGTTTGATTAGACTTGTAGGGTAAATATGGTTTTATGGAGATTATTAAATTATGAATGCTTTAATCCTAGGCTTAATCTTAGTATTGAGGAATCAGTTTTTAGATTATTTAAAAATGGTGGTTATGACGGTGTTTTATGGTTATGGCGTAACAATCCATCAGTTATTATTAGCTATTCACAGAATGTTATGCGTGAGGTTAATTTAGAGTTCTGTAAAATCACGGGTATAGAGATTGTTAGAAGACTTTCAGGCGGTGGTGCAGTATATCATGATATGGGGGTAATTAATATCAGTCTAGTTGTTAATATTGAGAAATATAAAGAGTTTATGAATGTTGAATATGCATATAAAGTTGCTGCTAAGCCATTGGTAAATTTGCTTAGAGATCTAGGTATTAATGTGGAGTTTAAGGCTTCTAATAGTGTCTTTACTGATAACTTCAAGATTGCTGGCTTTGCTCAGTACCGGTCACAGAATACATTATTAGTTCATAGTTCAATTTTATTTGATGCAAACTTAAGTAATTTATATAAATCCCTCATTAATATTAAATATCCAGTAGTTAATATCTCCAGTTTAGCTGGAGAATGGTTAGATATAGATATGTTTAAGAAAGAAATTATTTATTGGTTTTCTAGAGTATTTAATGTTAAGCTTATTAAGACACCGCTAACATCTAAAGAGGTTGTTTTAGCATCTAAATTATATGCATTAAAGTATTCTAATATTCTCTACAATATTAGTAATAAGCATCCAAATGTTGTTGTTAACGTATGTTTACCTAAATGTTTCACAGTTAATTATGTTAAATTTTATGAGGATTTACTATTAGAAATATCAAGATTGTATAAAGATATCAATTTAGTAATTAAGTTTCATTTCATTAATGATATAAATAAACCACTAGTATTCTTGGATGGTGAACCCATGGCTTTCTAATACATAACTTTATAAATTAATACTATTTCCCCTCCACAACTACATATCTTATAGTCTATTAATTTAGCTTTTATACAGTCATCTAGATTGCTAAATCCCTCCCCTCTTACTAGCGATATTGCATTATCTCCACCTAGAATGTATGGAGTTATAGTTATGTGAAGTTCATCAACAAGTTTATGATAAAGCATATACCAGTTCAATATGCCCCCACCTTCAAGAAGTATTTTTCTTATCCCATTCTCATACAGTTTTTCCATTAAGTTCTTAAGGTTAATGCTTTCTCCCATGATTAATACTTCGACATCCATACTACGTATTTTACTTATTTTTTCTTTTAAGGCTTTATTTGAGGTAACAACTATTGTTTTAGCTGATCTATCAATGATTACATTTGCGTTTAACGGTATTCTCAGTAATTCATCTATAACGATTCTTATAGGATTTCTTCCATCAATAAGTCTTACTGTTAATAAGGGGTTATCATTAATAATTGTATTTGCCCCTACAAGTACAGCATCGACATTAGCCCTTAATATATGAAGCCTTTTAAGATCTTGTAAACATGAAAACTTAGAAAAACCTGTTTTACTAGCAATCTTACCATCAATTGTTTCAGCAGCACATAAGATGACGTAAGGCTTCATAAGTCTTCTAATCTAAAGGACTTAAACATTTTACTATTTAAGCTCTTGCATCAACAATATTAAGTATATAATCATATTCCTTATTATCCTCATTAAAATTACTAATTCTATTTTTAATTAAGGCTATATAATGTCATTCACTAAAATATGAAAATAGAATTAATATTCTTCACATACTTCAAGACACTTGATTTTTATTACCACAGATATAAATTTTTATAAATCTTATGACTCTATGATTCTTATGAATACAATTCTGATAGTTAATGATGATGGTATTAATAGTATAGGGCTATTGGCTTTAAGTCAAGCTCTTAGAGAACTTGGTGAAATAGTCATTGTCGCTCCCGAATATGAACGTAGTGGTATTGGTAAAGCATTATCTATAGGATTAATACGTACATCCAGTATTGAGATTAATGGTTTTAAAGCTTACTCAATTAATGGAACACCTGCTGATGCATACTTTATAGCTACCAATAAAATTCTTAAGAGGAAACCAAGTATTGTTGTTGCTGGTATTAATTTAGGGCCTAATATAGGGCTTGAAGATATTTTAAACTCTGGAACTATTGGCGTTGCTTTAGAAGCTGCGATACATGGCGTTCCAGCTATTGCTATTTCCTACTGTATTAGGGATATTCGTAGAAAGAATCATGTTAGTATTGATGAGCTTAGAGTTGCAATGGATGTTTCTAGAAGAATTGTTAGATATATTTTAGAGAATGGCATGCCCAATGGTGTTCAAGTATTATCTATAAATATCCCTGAAAAACTAGATAATATTAAAGTTAAAGTAACTAGAATTGCTCATGTAAGCTACTGCGATATACATTGTGAGACTAATAATGGATATAGAATCGTATCATGGCTTATAGATAACTATAAAGATGCTGAGCCTGGAACCGATGTTTATGCTATAAAGTATGAAAATGTAATTTCAATAACTCCAATAAGGTTAAACCTTGATGGTGATTGTAGAAGTGTTGAACTGCTAGTTAAAGATCTGTTTAGTTTAAGTACTTAGTATTACTATTGCTCTAATCACATCAGCTGTATCTTCAAGTCTATCTACAGCATTCTCTATGAATTCTACAGCGTCCTTAATCATTAGCCAGTTACCTATACTTTTAACCATATCTCCCCATTTAAGTATTTCAGCTATAAGATCAACTCTTAAATCATCAACTTCCTCTTCAATCCTCTCAGTTTTTTCAGCTGCGTCTAATGCATCATCTGATTTAGATACGAGTTTATTAAGCCCATCTCTCAATATTGTAGCTGCATCACACATCTTATATGTTATTATTTTCAATCCATTTCTAATGTTTTCCGGTACTTCTTTAGGGTTAACGTAAAGCAGTCTTCTTGATGATGCTTTAACATAGGCAGCTATATCATCAACAGTTAATACAAGTTTCATTATTTCCTCTCTATCTAGAGGATGAAAGGGCCCCTTCATAAGTTCAGTAACTATACTCTTCTTAACTTCATCAGCTTCTCTTTCAAACTTAAATATTTCTTCAAAACTTTTCTTCACCTCATCGAAGTTGCCACTATAGTATGCCTCGATGAATTTCTTCATCTCCATAATAACACTTAAAACTTTACTATAGTGTTTTTCACAAGTTGCTAGTACTGCTTTCTCTCTTTTTCTACCAAACCATACAGCAACATGACCGGATTTAGACATGAATTCATCTTGTATATAGTATTACAGTTAAATATAAACTTAACTAAATGTGTCTTCAATCTGTTCATGTATATTTGCTTCATTTCTTGTATCTATGTCTAGATCAAGTAGTATTTCAGCAATTCCAGCTGCATATTCTGCAAGTCTTCTTAGACTTTCAATAGTTAAGCGTAAGTAAGCTACTACCTTAACATTAGAGGTTTCAGTTAGTATTTTCTCTATTAAGTCAACTTCATAATCACGCACTAAGCCTCTTAAACTCAAAGCTATGTTTGCTCTTTTACTACTTGTATTCACTATAGAGTATATAGAGTTCCTAAATGACTTACAGGCTTCATTCTCCATTTCAATTAGTTTTGAAACTATATCTTTATCAATTAAATCTAGGATTTCATATAGATTTGTAGATGCTATTGTAGCATGGTCAGCTGCTCTTTCGATATGTCTAACTATAACACGATACTCTAAGCATTCTCGAAGATCCTTAATTTCTAAACTACTTAGTATATTCGGCTCCCTAATGGCTGCTGTTAACTGTCTTATTGATAAGAAGTAGAGTCTATCAACGTCATCATCTCTCTCAATAATATCACGGAGAAGATCTCTATCTCTTTCTGTAAGTGCTCTTGAAATATCATCATACATACATGATGTTAAAGCACCCATTCTATCTATAACTCTTCTTAGTGGGAAGCTAGCATAATGTGATAGGACTTGAAGCGTTATTTTTGTTGAAGAATCCTCAATCACTTCAACACCTGTAAGCTTTCTAGTAATAACCTCTTTGATTTTACGCCTAAAGTTTAATGGGATCTTGTTTGATAATATATTTATGACATCATATCCTGAAATATATGCTGCAATAATGCTTCTTAATGTAACTTCCTCGTTCTCACTTATAATTTTTAAATTCATTACTTTATTGTTTTGTTTTAAGTTGAATGTTAAAGGTCTTAGTATAAGTGACCCGTCTGCCTGTTCATATATGCCTATAGATGCTCCCTTACTTAATTCATGTCTTCTAATCCATTCCTTAGGTAGAGAAATTATGTAAGTTGCCCCTCCTGTTTTAACGAGTTTTCTTGTCTCCATATAGATCTATATATTATATATAGACTATGATTATTATATAGAGAAACTATATAAATATTTCTCATAATGTTGTAGTGGTGGCTTAGTTGGATATAGTGCTGCTTGCCTGTGGCTTAGTATTGTCCTTCATAATGGCATTTAACATGGGTGGGAATGATGCTGTTAATCCTACTGATTGTGCTGTAGGGTCTGGAGTATTATCAATTAGCAAAGCTCTAATACTTTTCTCAGTATTTACTTTTATTGGCTCTTTACTTCAAGGATTTATGGTTATGAAAACCATAGGGGTAGGTATAGTACCTGAAATTGATGTTCTTGGAGCTTTTATTATTATTCTATCAGCTAACATATGGATCTTAATCAGCTCTCTTCTAGGTAAACCAATATCAACAACACATTCAGTTATTGGCGCTATTTTAGGATATGGTCTTGTTAAATATGGCTTAAACATTAATATTCAAGTTTTAGCAATGATTGCCTTAAGCTGGATTTCTTCCCCTCTATGTAGTCTTATTCTTGCATTTACAGTTTATAAAATGCTTGAAACATTCATTAAGAGAAGTAAAATTTGGGAATCACTAGTTTTTGAGAAGCTAATTAAGGTTCTTCTTATATTTTCTCTCTGTTTTTCAGCCTATTCTTTCGGAGCTAATGATGTTGGTAATGCTACTGGTGTTTATGTTACTATTGCATCGAAGTTAGGTCGTTTACCTGACTATAATACTATGATTCTACTAGCTACTTATGGTGCTATTGGAATCGTTATTGGGGGACTAGTTATTGGTCCCCGAGTCTTAAAAACAGTTGCATTTGAAGTTTATAGACTTGACGTATTAACTGGTTTTGCAGCAGAGATAAGTAATGCTTTTGTTGTTTATCTCTTTACAACTATACCCTACATGTTTATAGGATATGGCTTACCAATATCTACATCCTATGCTACTGTTGGATCAATTATTGGAGCTGGAATTGCTAAAAATAGAAAACTCATCAATAAGACTGTTACAATTAGTATAGCTATCTTCTGGATTTTAACAGTACCTGTAACTGCTGTTTTATGTGGGTTAATGTACATTATTGGCATTTCCATAATTCCGCAGCTTTAATGTAAACACTATATTACAGCTGAAACTCCATATTCTATAAGTCTAACTAAAATTAATACTTCTAAAAATTATATAGGCTTAAGAGCATAGTAGCAATTTAGAACATATTGAAATAAACCTAATTTATTGAAGCTTTGAGGTGCAATATAATACTATTGCTATTTATCTGCATGTTAAAATTAAGACCAAATTGACAAAATATAATAAGTCATGAAGAATGATGATTCAACTAAGACTTTATGCTTCGGAAATGATTAGGTAAATCTTATGTGCAATTAGCAGAGAGTGAAAAATTATTCAATTTTTATGAATAAATTATAAATTTTGTGTTGAGAAATTAACCCTATAAACGTTGATAAAATGGATAGTTTTCAACTAATATCAATTACGTATTTTAAGGTCTGGTGAATATTATTCGATTTCTTATTGTTCCTATTTTTTCAATTGTTATCTCAACTATATCTCCGTGCTTTAAGAATTTAGGTTCGGGTTTCATGAAAACACCTACACCTGAAGGTGTACCAGTAGCTATTATGTCTCCTGGTTCAAGTGTCATTCCCTTACTTAATACTTCTATTACTTTATCTATTTTATGCACCATTTTTGAAGTTGATGAATTCTGTCTTATCTCATCATTAACTTTAGTTATTATTTTAAGATTATATGGGTTTTCAATATCATCTCTTGTAACTATCCATGGACCTATTGGAGCAAACTGATCTAGACTTTTCCCGCGTGTCCATTGTTTATCTTTAGCTTGTATATCTCTAGCTGATAAGTCATTAAACACCATATATCCAAATACATAGTCTAAAGCTCTAGATGCACTTATCCTTTTACCTAGCTTTCCAATAATAACTGCAAGCTCACCCTCATAGTCTAGTTGTTGAACATAGTCAGATGGAACATAAATATCATCAAAGGGTCCTGCTATTGATGTTTTAGGCTTAATAAATATCATAGGCTCATCAGGAGGAGTTTTCTTCTGCTCCTCAGCATGATCTATATAATTTAACCCTAAACATAGTATTTTCGGCGGGTTTGGAATTGGTGCAAGTAATCTTAAATTTTCTAGTTTAAATCCCTGCTTAAAATTGAGGTTCTCAATTTTTTCAAGAATCATGTTTAAATATGTACTAGATATAAAGGATACAATATCTTCAGGCAGTTTTAGATTCAATATTCTTTCTATATCCCTACGATCTATAACAAGATTATTAACTATTAATCCATAAGATTCTAAACCATCAGGCCTTATGTATCTCAATATTTTAGCCATAATGTATTTACCCTATATCCTTTTAAAAATCTTTCTTTGATTTTAAACTTTGAAATCTAAGTCCCTATTAAACATGATTCACCCTACTTAATGAAGTTTAAACATGATTCTTGAAATATATTAACTATAGTAATGTTAATATATTTAAACAATAGTTCTCATTGAATTAATGTTTAACTAGTTAATAACTAGTAATACTTCACGTGCATAATAATACACATTAAATATGAAAAGCTTAAATATTTTGAAACTATTTCTATACAAAATCAACAGTTTAACATTATGAATTATTAAATTCAATTAAGTAACGTATTAATTTACAATAGTAAGATATAAGGAACATATTGTTTCTATAGTCATTTCATGTTAAGTTTTTCACTTTTAAATTTATTAATATATGATAATACTTCAACATCATTTACATCATACCAGTTTTTATAAGCATCTGCAACGGCAAAACCATATGTATCATCCCTAACATTAACACAATAAATAACATCTACGTGTGGAGCTACTAAATTTAATGCACTTATAGATGCTGTTGGTATTGCCACAATGATTTTCTCCGGTTTTCTCTTTTTAACGTATTTAACAGCTGAAAGCATAGTGTAACCTGATGCAAGTCCATCATCAGTTATTATAGTGCTCCTATTGTTAATTGATGTTTCTATCAATCTGAAAACTTCAAAACGTTTCTTTATCTCTTCAATTTCCAGCTTTATAACCATATTTATAAGTTCCCTGTTAATGTTGAGGTAATTTATAAGTTCTCTATTAAGCACTATGTCACCATCAGGATTTACAGCTCCAAATCCTGCTTCTGGATTGTTTGGAAAGTGGAGTTTTCTACAAATTAATAGGTTAAACTCGCATTTAAGTATTAAAGCTAATGTAGCACCTACCGGTACTCCTCCTGAAGGTATTGCTAACACTACTGGATCTACTAATTCTTTCGTTTTAATCATTTTAGCAAGCCTTACTGCTGCTTCCTCCCTATCTTTAAATACGTAATACTTATTCGTTAATTCTCTATCTACTATTATTTTCTCCATAAGCTATTCTAAATAGCCTAGCTCTATAGGTATGTTTACTATTTTATCTCCTCTAATAATAGTTATCTCAATTATGTCTCCAATATTCATTCTCTCAATTATTGACTTTAACTTCTCCGTACAGTCTACTTCCCTACCACTAATTGCAGTTATAATATCACCAGGTTGAATACCGTAATAGCCTGCAGGTCCATTAGGAGCAACATCTATGACTAAGCATCCTTTACTTATCGGTAATCCATAATATTCAGCCATTTTTTCATTTATATCAACACCTTGAATACCAATCCAGGGTCTTAATACTCTTCCATAATTTATAAGATCGTTAACAACTTTCTTAGCTGTGTTTATTGGTATTGCAAATCCAATTCCTTGAGCAAATGGAATTATAGCTGTGTTTATGCCAACAACTTCCCCATTAAGGTTTATAAGAGGTCCACCTGAATTTCCAGGATTAATATGAGCATCTGTTTGAATCATATCCTCAAAAACTCCTCTTTCAGACTTTATTGTTCTTTTCAATGCGCTTACAACACCAATAGTAACTGTAGGCTCCCCTAATAGACCAAATGGGTTACCTATAGCTAAAACAATATGTCCAACTTTTAGTTTTAACGAATCTCCAAGTATCGCTGCTGGTAAGTTCTTCATATTGACTTTCAATAATGCTAGATCTGTTCTCCGATCAACACCTACAATTTCACCTCTTAACACTCTACCACCACTTAATGCTACTTCTATACGTTCCACACCCTCAACAACATGATAGTTGGTTAATATGTATCCATTCCCATCTATAATAACTCCTGAACCTAAACCTGTTATTGGTATGGGTTGAAGGAAGTAATCATGAGCAATCCTTAAACTTCCTACAGCAACAACAGACGGACTTACCTTCTCAACAGCTTTAGCTATAGATTCATCCCATGAACTCATATTAACCACTTATAACCTCCTAAAGAATTTATAAATTTTAGCCTTAACAATAGTGCTTAATTGTTCATCTATAGTCCCTCATGAGTATTTTAGTTGATATATGATCCTTAGATTCATCCTGTTATTGATTCTTCTTTCTGGTTTAGTCTATCCCTAAACTTTACTTTTAGAATTTCGAAGTCTTCCCGCCAGTATATCTAGTTGTAGAGTTCGTGTTAAAGAATCTATATCTATTCTAATTCTACTTATGCCTCTAGGACGATTAAAATATATTCCTTAGCTAAATTATTTAGTTGGCATTAAGTACTCTATCATCAAATACTAATCAGAATACTTTTTACGAACTCTAATGTTGTATTAGTATGAACTAGCATGATTCCATTAAGCTCTTATACATAAGAAGCTCATGTAGATTCTATACAGTTAGTGAAACTGTTAAATCGAAACTATGTAGTCATAACTTACTTTACATGATGAAGAGTATACATTTATAACAATTTAACTAGGAAGATGCTCAATCCTAATAGCTAAAGTAGTAGAATTCTTCCATCAAATAAACCTAGCATATATAAACCTTAAACAGCTCTCTAAACCAATACTTCAAGCATAAGCTAAACTTCTTAAACCTCCGCCAACCGAATCGAAACTGAAAAATTAGAATCATTTAGCATCTAACATCATAAACCCTATATTCCCACCTTACAAGCATAAAATACAACAAAATAATATTTCGATATACCCTGTTTAGAAGTAAGCTTAGAACATAACTTAAACACTTAAGTACTTTATAGACTTAATACAACTGCATTTTATGATGTTTTATTGAGCAGTATTAAAGGAGCTAATAATATTGTTGACCTTAGTTCTAATATAACTAGATACTACTCCCTCACTACATAGCTTATCAAATTCCTCCAAATCTAGAATTTTAACTTCTCCATTTGGTAGTATGACAATATCTACGATTAAATCTATATACTTAATATATTTGTATGTTATTTCTGGTGGTGTATTTATATTGATATATCTGCCCTTTAATACTCTATTTTTTGAGTAGTAGCTATGTGTAATAGTCCATTCATTTGGTTTAACCTCCATTATGTCATAATCTCCTTCTTCTTTAGGAATGTTTAATCCATCATATCTGCCACCGGCAGTTAATCTTCTTTTCAGAATTAGTTTTTCCTTATTTATTTCTATGATTGAGCCTGGAGTTAAACTTATAATTTCTCCTGAAGGTTTAATATGTAGTATTTCTACTTTACTCCTTTGCCTTAGTAGTTCAATCATGAATTCATGTAGATCTCCTGATACTACATCTACATTAAATTCGTTAAGTATTTTTTCAGCAAAATCAACAAGTACTGATCCTATTTTTCCACTCGACTTGTAGATATGATGCTTATATACTGTTGGAATAGTTTTACTTCTAATTTTATCTAGCTCTATTTTAGTAGTTGACGGGAAAATAACTTTAGCAATATATTCTCCATCAATCAGCTCCACATATGGTGTTTTTTCAGAGCTTTTAAGTATTTCTCTAGCTTTTTCATAGAGTTTCTTTAATTCCTCCATTAAGGAGGGTATATTAGCATACTGTGCTGAACTTCTCCACTTAACACCCCATCCCTTCTCTTTAAAGAGAAGCCCTAATGAAGACAATTCCCTTCTAATGTTACGGTCTCTAATGTGTCTGCTTACAATAACCTTACTATCTTGAATTAAATATGCATATCTCCCCTTAATCCATAGACTACTTGAAAGTTTTAAGTAGTTGTTACGCGTGAAAGATGTTTTAGCAACAGATACTGTAATAACATCTCCTATCCTAAAGTTTCCCTTTAAAACACCATATATATTTGGTTTAACCTCAACTATGTATTCACCATTTCTAAAATCTTTAACAATACCCTTAACAATAGAGCGTATAGGCATTAAACACTTTAAAACAATAACTTCTGGAAAATATATTTCTAGCTTTTTTAATACTTCCTCTACAGCTCTACGTAAACCAATAATTATAATTCCATCTTTGCTTTCCAAATCTTTAATGGTGATGTCAGGCGGTTCCTTTAAATCTGTAAGTCTAAACCTATCGATAATAGTCTCGGTTGGCTGAACAATCCTAAACCCCCAATCCATGCAAAGCCTAGTTATAGCAGTAGCGTAAATTCCTCTAACTCTAACATTAAACATTTAAACACCTAGATTTTAAAGAGTTCTTACTTAAATTTTTAAATCTAATTATAGTTTCTATAGGTGGAAGACAGTATTATAAATGTATTTCTAGGAAAAATAAGTTGTGTTTAATTGTTAAATATATCGTAATTGTTAAAGATATTAGTGGATATATATTCTGATTAAGATGGTAGATGATGTTAAGACCGTTTGTGAGGAAAATAGAAAGCTTATGGCTGAAGCGAGAAAGGTAATTGTTGAAACATATAAGCTTATAGCTTCACTTGAGCTTCTAAGTGATTTTAGGAGACTTATCATAACTGCTTTTAGAAACATGTTCGGGCTAGATGATTTAAACTCTTTAAGTGTATTTATATCTTCTAATATTTCAGATATTGGGGTTGGAGATGTTATTAGAGAAGTTTTAGAGCATGTTTCAACATAGCAAATTGACTATTTTGAATATATTCTTGTTTTTAATTCAGGTATGTATTGAGCATTATATATACAGCCGGGATCAGGAGCCATGTAGTCGTTAAAGTATGCATATGCTCTTGCTCTACATCCACCACAAACATATCTATACTTACATACTCCACAGTTTCCTTTCAGTAGGTCTTTATTTCTTAATTTTATAAGTAATTCACTATTATCCCATAAATACTCAAAATTATCAATGAGGATGTTTCCAACTCTTACTGGTAAAAACACACATGGCTGAATAGTTCCATCAGGCTCTATTGCACAGTAGCTTCTTCCAGCTCCACATCCACCAACAAATTCGCTTAACTCCGCAAGTTTACCTGGTAGCTTCATTGAGTAGAAATGCGTTGGTACTATAGCTTCATTAATATTCTTTGAATTTATTAGTGCAACTCGTGCAAATTGTGGAGCTGTAGTTAAAACAGTTAAGCCTCCTTTTAAAGCCTCAATCCATAGGTTTTTAAGCAATTCCTCCCTTTCACTTGGTGAAAGATCAAGATTGACTACTTCTCTTCCTCTTCCCGTAGGTATGAAGTTATATGCCATAAACCAGTTGACTTTAAGCCTTCTACATAAATCTATAATGTCACTAATTTCATGAATGTTTAACTTGGTTACTGTTGTTGCTACTTCAACAAATATTCCTGATTCAACAGCATTTTTTATTCCCTCAATAACTCTATTAAAAACTCCATTTATTCCCCTAAAGCTATCATGTGTTTTAGGACTTACTCCATCAAGACTAATCTGTAAATATCCAACTCCACTACTTTTAAGTTTCTCAACATTTTCCCTGGTTAAAGTAGTACCGTTTGTAGCTATTGCAGTAAATATACGGTATTCCTTACATAGCTTTAAAACGTCAAATATATCGTTTCTTACTAGTGGCTCCCCACCTGAAAATGCCACTGATGGTACACCGATGTCTCCAAGAATGCTAACAACTTTCAAAGCTTCTTTTCTTCCCATCTCATCTTTTAAAGGTTTACCAGCACTACTATAGCAGTGTTTACACTTAAGATTACATGCATAAGTATAATCCCATACGATTAGAAATGGTACTCCTGGTGTAAATGGTCTTTGTATGCCGTACTTAGCAACCCCTATAAGAACACAGGCAAGCCCTCTCCTCCAATATGGGTCTTTAAATTTCTCCTTCATTTTCCATTCAGGTACTCCAAAGCTTTCAGCTCCTCTTTTAATAATTTTACTAATTACTGGATAGACAATATGCTTACATGTAAAGCAGGCATTACTTCTAGTATTTGTGTAAAGTTGTAAAGCTACTTCTACTCGTCTCTCTTTATCTCTTAGGCATCGTCCAGTTAAGTATTTAAGTATGAATCGAATATTACTTAGCTTACTTAATCCTCCAATATAGCCTATAGTATCAATATCAGGCACAAACATTAATATTCGGAAAACGTATAAAGTTTTTGTTAACGCTCTTTAATAAGGTTTTGGGATTATTGATATATAAGTTATTTATGATTTTATGGTTGCCTTTGTTGGTTTGTCTTTTTGTTTTTTACATGCTTGGATGTTGTTGGGTTAGGTTTATATTGTTGTATTTCTTGTGTTGAATTGTTAATTATGGCTTAGTTGTTGATGTTTATTCTTGAGGTTGTTATCTGGTATTCTTCTTGATTCATTCTGAATGTTGTTTATATATTCATGAGTATATTTAGCTTACTTAGTAAGTTTGTTGAAGCTATCAGTATATGTTGTTGAGTTATTCTCAATTCTCTACCTATTATCTTGAGGACTATTTAGACTCAACAATACTTGATGAAACATATTCATACTAAAGTATGAGTATAACTAGCTTATTGTAACTCCATAATCCATACTTCCTAAAGATCTATGTCTATGTACTCTACCTAGATGTTAATAATATACTATTACTCTACTCTCCAATCAGTACTAACGTATAGTTCATCAACTCAAGAACACCATTAAACTCAATCTTACCAATTCCATCTCTAATCCTCAACATAAGTTTCCCAAAAACCTAAATACAGTCATTAGACTCCTATTAGAAGCATTAAACCATATATGAATTACGTAAGCCTAGAACATTATGAGAATAACATTCCCTAAATCTAGAATAATAGAATATCATACAGCCCTAACTATTAAATATCCCTTACAAACAGAAATACTCTTAAATCAAGCCTACAATTCCCATAACTCTTAATCTTCATAGAACCACATCCAGAACATCGAACACCACTAATCACTCAAACAATCCTAAACTAGAACAAACCCACTAGAAAAGATCAAAACACTCATAGAAAAATCAGAAAACAAGGCTTTGTGAACTTTAGCTTTATTTTGGAGTTTACCTTATTTATGGTGTTAGTATGGTTAAAGTTGTTAGATTTGTTGGGAGAGGTCTTCATTTATTCTATTTGTTTATTGCTTATATTTTCATTCATTTAGGATGGCTTCTGATATTTTAAGTTTTATTTTTGTAGGAGTTGTATCTATGTTATGGTTTATCTTAAGATTTCTATTTGATAGGAGGGATATTGGGATTTATGGCTGATGGTGCAATCATTAATGTAAGTTCTAAAATAAGATTGTTTGTGTTGCTAAGCCATTATTGAGGAGGATTCTCACATTGTTTATGATGATGTGAACATACTTACATTTTAACATTAGAAGATCAGAGCCATTTACAGTTCTAATATAATTGTATTGAGTGATGGTGCTCAATATTATAGCATGAAGAATATTGAGTTTAAACATGATATATTTTAGAAGTTAGGAATTTAATGGAGAGGATAATACGGTATGTTAAGGATAGAGCTAAGCTGTTCGATAATTATATACCATGCATGAAGGATAAATGCGATAATGAACATGTATCAATGCTTATGAGATCAATAGTATAGCTAATAAACATAAATTAATGAAAAAATGAAAGCTAAGAATTCATAGAAACAAAACACCAAAATAGAATAATCAACATGCTTAAGTTAGCAAGCTGAAACTAACCACAAAATCTTATTAAAGAGCATTCGTTAAAATCTAACAATATGTGGATATCCCTCTATAAGTCTTCTCAATATTGAAAGCATAAACTCACTTATACCTAGAACTATACTCACAATTATTATTGCTACTAGAAATGTGAATGTTGAAAGTATGGTTATTGCAAATGCTGAAATCCATCCTACTCCAAATATTGATTTTACAGCCCATAGCCAAAGTATTAATGCTAATAAAATACTTAATGAACCCAGTAGTGGAGTAGAAAGTATAAGTGAGGTAAATACTAGAATTGGCCCAATAACTGCTATAAGTAATGACCCAATAAATGTAGCTTTACTTCCAGCAACTATTCTTGCAGCCATCCACATTGCAAATGCAGCTGTAATCCATCCGGCAATTAAGCTAATTATAACTGTTGAAACCATAACTTTAAATGTTCTCTAATCAATTTAAATGTTTCTACTTGGTGCTAGGACGTGGCAACTTAAGATTGAACTCGCCTAAAAATTATTTAAGTCGTGCTGATTATAGGTTCTATCGTGGAGTTTAGAGAATTAGGTAATGGCATATGGGAATTCATTAAACCATTTCCTCCACCTATGAATTTTAATATTTGATATGTAGGCTTAACAATAATAAATCAATCATGTCACATCAATAAGCATAATGAATAAGGAAATCTTAAAGCTTAAGTTGCCAGGTCCTGATGCTAGGGTACTGTATCTTGTCAACTTAAGTCACTAATACATAAACTTAAAGTTTACAGGGAATGGAATGGTAGAGAAATTATGTATTTCCTCATATATGATGTTGGAAAACATCAATCTACTGATTAATTATACTACAAATAATAGATGCAATAATAATGTAAGCAATCGGTTAAGTTGGATTCCAGCTTCATTGATAACTTTCAGGACTAATAAGTATTTAGATATTCGTAGAGATGATAGATATTCTGATACATAGCTGTAAATTTCTATGTAATTTTCCTATTTAGGATGATTATGAGGTTTTTAATTAGCTTCTAATTATAAGAGTGGAGAAGGACAATCTATAAATTCAGTTAGCTTTTATTAGATATTGTTATTGGACCCTTGCTGTACAGCATATTTTAAGTTTAGTTGTTAAACTTCTATTTTCGTAATACTTTAGAAAACTTCTTGTTTTGATCTTAAAGTAGTTTATTACCGTTTTTAGAAGAATATTTAGTGGTGCTTGATGTGGTTCTCTTAGATAGAATTTTGAAAGTATATCTTCAGCCCAGTATATGCTATGTCTAAAGCATTTAACCAGAAGTTCTTCATGCGCTTCTCTAATATTTAATATTTTAAACCAATTTTTATCTTTTAATGTTCCCATTGGTACGAAAAACATTGGAACTATAAGGCTTCGATATTTCTTCAGCTTATCCATAAGCTCTATTGTTTCTAAAACGTCATCTTCAGTTTCGTCTGGGAGACCTATTATAATGGTTGCAGCCGGTATAATTCTATGTTCATGCATTATCATGAATGCATCCTCAACGACTTCAGGCCATGTTTCAGGCGGATATGGTAAAGCCTTCATAGGCATAATTCTTCTAGCAAGCCTTACTGATCCTGTTTCTACTCCAACCTCTACTCCAATCCAGCTTTGTCCACTACCATATATTATTTCAGTTAGCTTCGAGATAAGTTTAAAGTTTTCTTGACCATACTTTACAGTTGATAGGCTTACATGACTCCAAGCAATGTTCATATAGTATTTTTTAACAAGTTCATGGAGTTTTATTAGCGGTTCCGGTTTAGGTTTTACTCCATCACTACCATATAGTAGTAAATCCTCTGCATGAAGTATTCCTTTTCTTATACCTGCTAAACTATTTACTTTAAGCTCTCTTTCTATCATGTTAAAAGTATATATTCTAAGTGGTCTAAGAGTTACACTGCAAAATCTACATTTACGTGGGCACCCCCTCATAACCTCAATAAATCCATTAACCGACGGATATTTTATTAATGGTATTTCATCAAGTCTAGGTGTATCGTTTAAACTAACTTGTATATATTTAGGTAAAGAATCTCCACGCAATATTTTTTGAGCTATATAAGTTATAATCTTATCAGCCTCTCCGTCAATAATTGTTGAAATTCTATACTTCTCTATTAGTTTAGGCATGTATAGCCATTGCCATGCTGCAGGCCCTCCAACAACAATTTTAATATCTTTATTTCTTGCTGCTTGTGTAAACCTCTCCATAAATCTACGGAAGCTTCTAGCATTTACAGGCTCTCTACCTGTAATCATCATCCATTCACAGCTTGGTGGTCCTAATGCGAAGTAGTCGTGATGTCCTATCATGACTATTTTAGCTTTATCTAGATGCTTGTAAATATGGTCTGGATCTATAATAGCTGCTTTAAATCCAGCGTTTTGAAGTGCTGCTTCGATTTTTCTTAGACCGTATGGTGCTTGAATAGGTCTACCTATCTTATCAACTTTAACTTTAGGAGCTGCAAGCCACATCCAGATAGGTTCGGGTAACCCCATTGATGGGCTTGTAGTTAAAAATCCCAAAAACTCGTTACTGTGATGGTTACTTATCATTGTTCTATCGCTAGTTATAATGATATCGTAACTCATTAAATCACCTTTATATATAGCTATTGCTAACAGTCTATTCAAAATTTGAATATAAATTTTATGTAATATATTCAATGTGAATAAGAAATTTCTTAATTAAAAATTAGATTATAGAAAAATATATATTGTATTATTCGTAGTTAATATTATGCATATATCTATTGTTGAAGAGGAATATCTTGAATCCATATGGAAGCTTGAGAGGAAGTATGGTTTAGCTAAGACTACTGATTTAGCTAAGATGCTAAATGTTACTTTAGGTACTGTTTCTAAAATGGTTAAAATACTTGAGAAAAAGAAATTTATAATTCATGAATATCATAAGGGTGTTAAGCTAACTAGTAAAGGAGTGGAGGTAGCTATTGATGTTGTGAGAAGACATAGACTTTCAGAAAGACTTCTTACAGATCTTCTTCAAGTTGATTGGTGTAAAGCCCATGATGAAGCCTGTAGGCTTGAGCATGGTCTTTCAAAATATGTTACAGATTTAATTGAAAAAGCTTTAAAAAACCCTAATACATGCCCTCATGGTAATCCTATTCCTAAACCTAATGGTGAGCTTGATGAAATCCCATGTATACAGCTTTCAAATCTAAGTTTAGGTGATACTGGTGTTATTGTAAATATTACAGATGAAAGCTTTAATATACTTAAATATGCTAAAGATATAGGGCTTACTCCAGGTAGTATTCTTAAAGTTATAGATAAGATACCGTTTGATAACCTATTAATCATAGATATTAATGGAATTACAAGAACTCTAGGCCCTACTATTACTTCATCTATAAATGTTAGGAAGATGATTACATGAAGGATCTACTTATTGAAGTTCTTGAACTGATTAAGGAGCTTAAATATAAGTTCAGTATTAGTGATGCCTCACGTAGACTTAATCAATCTGAACAAGCAATTAGTGAAGTGTTAGGCAATGCGTTAAATAACGGCTATATAGTTAAGAACTCCTACGGCTATCTGCTTACAGATAAAGGTGAGAAAGCTGTTTTAAACCATAGAGGTAATCATTTACACAATTCAATTCATAAACTCTCTATTTTAGACTTATTAAGGAGAAGGTTTGAAGGTAAAGTTCATAATTGGTACTCTCATATATCTAGATCTCATGGCCTAGATAAAGATTCTGTTAGGGACTTAACTAGAGATCTTCAACAAATGCCTTGGAGAATTGAGGATACAGTACCACTAGTAGATTTAAGGGAGGGTGATAGAGCTTTAGTAGCCTATATTCTAGGTGGTAGAGGATTAACATTAAGACTTGCTGAGATGGGTTTAACCCCAAATGTTGAAGTAAGAATTATTAGGAAGGGACCTATGAGGGGGCCAATTGAAATACTTGTTAGAGGTACTAGTCTTGCACTTGGTTATGGTGTTGCTAAAAGAGTATTTGTAAGAAGGGTTTAACCCCATGACTAATCGAAGTAGAACTATTAAAATTGCTCTTGCAGGTAATGCTAACGTTGGTAAATCAACAATATTTAACCAAATAACGGGCTTAGCCCAACATGTCGGTAACTGGCCAGGTAAAACTGTTGAGAAAGCTGAAGGTATTGTTAAATACGGTTCATATATAGTTGAAGTTCTTGATCTTCCTGGAACATATTCACTCTCAGCATATAGTGAAGAAGAGGTTATTGCTAGAGAATATATTGCTACTGAAAAACCGGATATTATACTTAATGTTATTGATGCCTCATCACTTGAAAGAAATCTCTACCTAACAATTCAGATCTTGGAGCTTGAAGCTCCAGTAGTCGTAGCCTTAAACCTAATAGATATTGCTACTAAAAGAGGATTAAATATAGCTATTAATAGACTTTCTGAAATTTTAGGTGTTCCAGTAATACCGATGATTGCTATAAGCGGGCAAGGTGTTGATGAGGCATTATCTATAGCTGTTAAAGCGGCTTTAGGAGAAATTAAATTAAACCCATTAAAAATTAGGTATGGTAAAGAAGTTGAGGATTCTATTGAAAAGCTAAGACATATAATTACTGAGAAAGCATCCTTCCTATGTAGAACTTATCCTCCAAGATGGCTTGCAGTCAAACTATTAGAAAGAGATAATGAAGTTATTAGTAAGTTTAACTCTATTAGTGAAGGTAGAGAGATATTACTATTAGCTGAGTCTCTAGCTTGCAGGCTTGAAGAAGTTCACGGTGAACCGTCACACATCATTATAGCTGCGGAGAGATACGCCTTAGCAAGTAAAATTGCAAATGAAGTTTTAAAAGTTAAGACTCCACCAACCTCCTCACTAATTGAAAATCTATCCCTTATTACAACACATAAGATTTGGGGCTACTTGATTCTAATATTAGTTTTAACCTCTATGTTTTCACTAATATTTTTCATTGGTGGCTATCTAAGTGGGCTACTTGAAGAACTTCTATATGTACTAATTAATGAATTGCCTGCATTGAGGTTTAGGGTTATACGTGGATTTATAGATGGGTTTGTAGCTGGTCTGGTTCTCGTAATACCTTACGTTGTTCCGTTTTACATACTACTATACATAATGGAGGATAGCGGCTATCTTCCTAGAGCTGCATTCCTAGTGGATGGATTAATGCATAAAATTGGACTGCATGGTAAGGCACTCATACCATTACTGCTTGGTTATGGATGTAATGTACCTGCATGTATAGGATGTAGAATTATGGAGTCATGGAGGGAGAAGCTTATATTAGGTTTCCTGATAACGATTGTACCATGTGCAGCAAGAACAATTATCATCCTAAATTTGGTTGGTAACTATATTGGAGTACATGTAGCTCTAATCCTATACATTATGAATCTAGCTTTAGTATTCGCTATTGGAAAGCTTGCTAATCTATGGCTTACTGGTGAAGCTATAGGTTTAATTATGGAGATGCCTCCGTTTAGAATTCCAAGTATTAAGATTATCTTATTAAAAACCTACATTAGAATTAAGGAATTTCTATATATTGCATTTCCACTTCTTATCATTGGAAGCGGTTTTGTAAACTATTTGGAGGAAACGGGATTACTAAATGTTATTGAGAAAGAATTTGAACCAATAGTTAGTAGTTTACTGGGTTTACCTACTGTAACTGTTGTACCACTAATTCTAGGAATACTTAGAAAAGAACTAGTAATAGCTATGCTTGCTGAAGCTTCAGGAACTATGAATTTCTCACTTGTTCTTACACCAAGACAAATGATTGTCTTCACTATATTCACAATGCTTTATATTCCATGCATAGCAACCTTAGCTGCACTAGTAAAAGAATATGGAGTTAAAAAAACATTAGTAATTACAGCTGCAAATATAATACTTGCAATTACAGTCTCTCTTATTATTAATATTTCTCTATTAGTTTACAATTATTCCTAATGTTATATTCTAAATATTAGAAATATTATAAGCTTTATTTTTGCAATAAGTGATTTAATAGCATCGAAGAAGCTAAATTTATTACTTGTATTTTCTACTTCGTTTCTTGTAGGTTTTAATGTTTCGGCAGGGTTAATTCTAACTTCATTTGCAGCATGACTTTGACTTAATTCTGTTTCAATAGCTTCTTCTTTAGGAGATGCGTCTAATACTTCTCTTACTTGAATAGGCTGTGTTTCATCAATCTTTACTCCATTACTCCATACTCCATGTTTTTTAGGATCATAGATTTCATAAACTCCCTGGCCATGATTAAATAGGAATTTAGGTGTTGAAGCATGGTGAGCATATGCTGAAGGATTATTTACACTACATGAATATAAACATGTCTTTATTGAATTCCTCTTCCAAGTATTAGGATACTTCTCATTAATGTATTTAGCTATTTCGTTAGAGGATGCTACACCGCCAAAAGACAATATGGCTTCCCTAATTACCTCATGAAGTGTAACCATATTCACCCTTAAGATTTATCCTATAGAATATAAATAAGTTACCTTTTTCCTGTAGTGTATTACTATCCGGTATTAATAATCTGAAATTAATACTGTTCGTGTTCCTTGCAATTCTATGACCTGCTATCTTTTATCTCTCATAGAGTTTCAACAACCTAAATCTATTAGTAAAGCTATATATTCCGAACATAGTTTCATAAGTATTACATTATATCTAGAAACCTGGGCTTCACTATTAGGATTATGTTGTTAAGGTTATGTAGATGTACTCGATATTTATGAATGTTGGTAAAAAGGTTTCAACGAATCTCTATTGTAGAAATGGAATCTACAAGGCTCTATATTGGTTATGTTTAGGATTTTATACTAATTTCTCTCAGATAAGTTCTTACTTTTAACATTAAAAGTTAAGGATACTACAGTATGTTGTGAAATAGCGTGGCTTAGCGGTCACTAGCTAATGCTGTAGGAAGTAAGGTAGCGTTCATGCTGAGTTGATTGATTTGGTAGTTGTGTTTGTTAACTTAAGACATCAATTACATAGCTTTCACATCTAAAGTTCACAAAGCATAGTTATTAAGTAAAGTATATATATGTTTACTATTGAATATCTTACTGTTTAATTGGTGTTTAGTGTGGAGAAACGTAGGGAGTGTCAAGTATGTGGGGCTATTGAATCTTTTCCTTTCACATGTTCGTATTGTGGTGGAGTTTTCTGTTCTACTCATCGTTTACCGGAGAATCATCAATGTCCTGGGTTGAGAAGAGGAGTACCTGAGTTTAGGGTTGAGTTTAAACCATTAATTTATGAGAGGCCATCAATTATTAGGCAACTAATAACTTTCCATTTCTCAAAGACAGAGCTTAAACATTTAGGAGTTGCTATGCTTATAGTCAGCTTGATTTTTTCATGGGGTAAAAATTTAACTGTAGTTCCACCCATAGTTGTAGCTGTACTTTTAGGATTTATAGTTCATGAAGTAGCTCATAAGCTAGCTGCTCAGAAGCACGGCTTACAAGCTGAATTCCGTATTAATCCTATGTTGGCTTTAATATCTTTATTATCAGTAGCTTTACCTATTAGATTTGTAGCTCCCGGAGCTGTAGTGATTTGGGGTCCATATATTACGAGGAGAATTGAAGCTAAAATATCTTCAGCAGGTCCATTAACAAACATAGTTATTGCATTTATAGGTTTAATCATAATGAATTTTATTAAAGCATTAAGTGTATATGGATTCTATATTCTCACAATAAATTCGTTTCTTGCACTATTTAATTTACTTCCACTACCGATGTTTGATGGTGGGAAATTGTTCCAATCGAATTTAAGGATCTGGCTACTTCTATTCTTGCTATCATTAGTTCTATTTATTTTCTCGGTGTTATAATGGGGAGGCTAAGAATAAGAGACATACTTAATGAGATTAAATGGTCAGGGAAATATAGAATTAGCGATATCGAAATCTACTTTATAAGTAGAGATCATAGAAACAATGTTGAGAAAGTACTTTTTACAGATATTTCAGAGCTAAGACCAGGAAGCATTATAATAAGGAAAAATCATGAGGAGAAATATATACCCCATCATAGAATAGTGAGAATAGCTAAAATTTCTGGTGAAGTTATATGGAGTAAGCAATCTACTTAGCATATTAATCTCTCTATGGGTTCCCATACGTTTAAAAGAAGGCAAAGAAGACTTAATTTTTAAGGTACTGATTAAACTTTTATTATCCCAGCTCATTTATCCTGGTGAATAATATTTACTGTCTTAATCTACAATATATGAAAGTGTTATTAGGATAGCTAGTTAACTTTACAATAAATATTTAACCATCGATGTAAACAAATGGCCAGTAACCAATAGAAGAGAAATAAAATCGTTATCTTCTGTAGTAATTTTCTTTATAGCAAAATTATTATCTACTAAGTTGAAGTAAACAATTATTAGATTTAATGTTATAAGCCAAATATTTTACAAATTTTACTCTTTAATTCTCTAGTTATAAGTTCAATTTCCTCAGTAAATATTTTATCAATTAACTCATCAATTTTTTCTGGGTCTGAACCTAAAGTATCTTTTAGAATTTTCCTCTCAACATAATTAACGTTAAGCTTATCAATTATCTCGAGGGCTTTACGTCTAGCCTTAGCCATTAAATTTATTAAGTAAAGTCTCCTCATATTTAATTCATTAAGTCTTCTATTTATTTCTCTTAATACGGTATTAGTTAACCTTAATGATTTAATTAGATCGCTTTCCTTCTCTATGTTATCAATAAGCTGTTCAAGATCTTTTAAATCATTAACACCATTGAACTCCTTAATGGGATTCCATATATTAATATGATATAATCCATTTAAAACATTAAGTTCAATACAGAAATCACTGTTTAAAGCATAGTATTTTCTATATGGACCGTAAGGGCTTTTAACAATATAGCTTTTAATTACACCTATAGATACTAGTTTATTTAAGTGTATATGTAGTGATTGCTGCGAAATTTTAAGCTCCCTAGCTAATTCAAGAAAATATCTAGGCTTTTCTGTAAGTAATCTAATTATTTTTCTTCTTTCCGGGTTCGCAATTATCGATATTATATCCTCCATATTGGTACTATCATAAAAAGCTATATATAAATCTTACTCTAAAATTTTGAGATAGCATTCATGAATTGTTAAGGGAAAAAATTTATATATACCTATTTTTCTATCTCTAGTTAGGTGAGATAGTGTTTAGTGAAGATTTTGAAAGGATCTTTAACTCTATATTTAGAATGATTGATGAAATTGAGAATGCTATTGAGCGGAGGATACGTCGTATAGGTAAAGCAGCATTTACAACGTTTAAAAGGCCATACATGTATGGCTTAAGTATATCCTTCACTCCTGAAGGATATCCAGTTATTAGACGTTTCGGTAATGTTAAACTACCAGTTTCAGAATCCAATATTAGAACACCGTACTATGAAACAGCCATTGATGAAAAGGAAGGCATATTAACGGTTCTAGTTGAAATGCCTGGTGTTTCAAAGGAGGAGATTAAAGTAAGCTCTACAGAGAATCTACTATCTATAAGTGCTGACGGTAAACTTAGAAGGTATAGTATTGATATAGATCTCCCCTATGATATAGATCCATCAACAGCTAAAGCTTCATATAATAATGGTATTCTTGAAGTTAAGTTCAAGCTTAAAAGTATTCCTAAACCTAAAGGATTTGAAATAAAAATAGATTAGGTGTCTATATGAGTGAGAGGAAGCATGTTGTTTTGAGAGTGGAGAATGCTCATCCAAGAGATGTTGGAAGAGGCATTGCAAGATTAGATCCGATGGTTGTAGAGGAGCTTAAACTATCTGCTGGCGACGTCATAGAAATTATTGGCAAGAGAAGAACATTTGCAATAAATTGGCCTGGATACAGTGAAGACTATGGTAAGGGAATTATTAGAATTGATGGCTATACTAGGAGGAACGCTAATGTGAGTCTTGATGAGAAGGTTACTGTGAGAAAGGCGGTAGCTAAGCAAGCTGAGAGAGTAGTACTTGCACCAACAGAACCTTTAAGAATTGTTGGTGGTGAGGAGTATTTAGCTCAGCTTCTTGAAGGAAGAGTTGTTACTCGAGGCGACTACATACCTGTAGGGATTATGGGTAGGAAGGTTGAGCTTATGGTAGTAAACGTTAAACCCTACGCGGATGCTGTAGTTGTTACCTCAAGTACTGAAATAGTCATTAGTGAGGAGCCTGTTAAAGCCTTACCTGAAGGATTACCCAGAATAACATATGAGGATATTGGAGGCTTAAAAGAGCAAATACAGAAGATTAGGGAAATGGTTGAGCTTCCTCTAAGACATCCTGAATTGTTTGAAAGACTTGGTGTAGAAGCACCTAAGGGCGTTCTTCTCTATGGTCCTCCGGGTACTGGTAAAACATTACTAGCTAAAGCAGTAGCTAATGAAACAAATGCTAACTTCTATAGTATTAGTGGACCTGAAATTATGAGTAAGTTCTATGGTGAAAGTGAGGAGAGATTAAGAGAAATATTTAGGAAGGCTCAGGAAACAGCTCCAAGCATAATATTTATTGATGAAATCGATGCTATAGCTCCTAAAAGAGAGGAAGTTACCGGTGAAGTTGAGAAAAGAGTTGTTGCTCAGCTTCTTGCATTAATGGATGGTCTTCAGCCACGTGGTAAAGTTGTCGTTATAGGAGCAACTAATAGACCTAACGCTATAGATCCAGCACTACGTAGACCTGGAAGATTTGATAGGGAGATAGAGTTTCCAGTACCTGATAGACAGTCTAGATTAGAAATACTACACGTACATACTAGGAATATGCCTTTAGCAGACGATGTTGATCTTGGGAAACTTGCAGATTTAACTCATGGTTTTGTTGGAGCGGATTTAGCTCATCTATGTAAGGAGGCTGCTATGAGAGTTATTAGAAGATTCCTACCAAAAATAAATCTTGAAGCAGAAGTTATACCGGCGGAAATTCTTAATCAGATGAAGGTTACAATGAATGACTTTCTTGAAGCATTAAAGGATGTTGAACCATCAGCACTACGTGAGGTAATGGTTGAGATTCCAAATGTAAAATGGAGTGATATAGGTGGATTAGAGGATGTTAAACAGATACTTAGGGAAACTGTTGAGTGGCCTCTAAAATATCCTGAAGTATTTCAACATATGAATACAAAACCTCCTAAGGGTATTCTTCTCTATGGTCCTCCGGGTACTGGTAAAACATTACTAGCTAAAGCAGTAGCTAATGAAAGCGAATCAAACTTCATATCTATTAAAGGGCCTGAAATACTTAGTAAATGGGTTGGTGAAAGCGAGAAAGCAGTAAGAGAAATATTTAGAAAAGCTAGACAGGCAGCTCCTTGTGTGGTATTTATTGATGAGATTGATGCTATAGCTCCAATGCGCGGTTCAGGACTAGGGGATTCTCATGTTACTGAGAGAATAGTAAGTCAGTTGCTTACTGAGCTTGATGGTATTGAAGATCTTCGGAATGTTGTTGTAATAGCTGCAACTAATAGACCAGATATAATTGATCCAGCACTTTTAAGACCTGGAAGGTTCGATAAGCTAATTTATGTACCTCTACCAGATACTGAAGCAATTAAGGAAATACTTTCAATACATCTAAGGGGTAAACCTCTTGCTGAAGATGTTAGTATAGATGCTCTTATAAGTAGGCTTAAAGGAGCAACGGGTGCTGATATAGCTTCTGTATGTAGTAATGCTGCTATGCTTGCAATAAGAGAGTTTCTATTAGAGTATGGTAATCAGAAGGATTTAAAGAATAGTCTTAGTGAGCTTAAGATACGTATGAAGCATTTTGAAGAAGCTCTTAAGGGAATTAGACCATTATCACAGCAAGAAGTAGCCTTCTACGAATCGTTTGCAAGAAGATACTCAAGAACAGCAGCTGAAGCAAAAATACTACCACCACATATCTCCTAAAATGATACTATATATTAAACTCATATCCACATTTAGGACACTTAGCCATATTACAGCTTCCAGTTACTGAATATCTACACCCACCACATGCAAATGTTCTTCCATAACTTATCTCAAATTGAAAACCACAATTCGGACATACAAGTAATCCCTTCACAGTATCACCTGCTTTATATCGAAAATGTAGTATTTAAACCTAACTATATTATTATCGGCTTTGTTAACTTTAGATTTATTTGGGAGTTCTCTCCCTTATTTATGGTGAATCTATGGTTAAAGTTGTTAAGTTTGTTAGGGAGAGAACTCCATTTATTCTAGTTGTTTATGGTGCTTATATATATTTTCGTTCATGTTCTTCTAGAATGGCTTCAGATATTCTAAGCTTCATTATTGTTAGGAGTTATGTATCTATATTATCGTGGTTTATCTTAATCTTCTATTGATTTTGATAGGAGGGATGTTAGAATTGTTATGGTTGATGATACTATTATAAGTAGGTTTTAAGAGTAAGGTTGTTTATGTTGCATTCGAGCCATTATTAAGAAGGATTCTATATGTATGGGTTTGTGATGTTGCAACATGCTTACATCTCTAACATTCCTTAAAAAGATTAGAGCTATTTATGGTTCTAATATAGTTGTATTAAGTGATGGGGCTCATTATTATAAAGCAGTAGAATATTAAAATTAAAACATGAATTGTATAGTTTAGAGGTTAAGAATCTAATGGAGAGAATAATACAGTATATAGGATAGAACTAAGCTATTCGATAACTACATACCGTGCATGAAGGATAGATGTGATTGTAAGCATGCATTAATGCTTAAAATCAATAATATACATACTGAACAAACATGGATTAATAGGAAATAAAAGCTAAGAATTCATAGAAAACATAATACCAAAAATAGAGGTGATAAAACATGCTTAAGTTAACAAAGCCTTATTATCAGACGTGGCAACTTAGCATATTGTAGCTTTATTCTTAAGTTGCCAGGTCCCTATTATTGTCTTATAAACGTAAGCCATTAACTACAATTTCCATTTCAATATTTAAAGTTCATAGTACCTTACTATAGCTATCATAATGCTAGCTATGATCCTTAAATTGTCTAGCTACTCTATGTTTTCAATGTTTATTATTGAATTTTGCAATTTCTCGGTTAGAATTTTTGCAATATCTGAAAATACCTTCTCCTTTTTCATTGGGTTTTCAACATAAACTGTTAATATGCATTCAAAGCTTTTATCATTAACTTCCCTAACATGTACTATTGGACTCTTTGTCTTAACTATTTCCTTATAGTTTGATAATATGTCTCTCAAATTCTCCTCAATATTTGCAAATTCAATTAGTCTATTCATTTTAACTTTAAGTTTAACTGTATGGGGTGCCTTATATATCAGTATTGGTTTTTGAAATATTTCAATATTTGGAACTTGTATGGTTTTATCCTCATTTATATATACCTCAATATGTGTTGGAGTTATTCCCTTAATAACTCCCCTCTCATTGTTTATTTCTATGATGTTTCCAATTCTTACATTTTTAACTGATATTATGCCATAATACGCTATTAAGTTTCCAATGATGTCTTTAATTGAATATAATGCTATACCACTAGCTATTAACAACAATCCTACTAGAGTATATATTATGGTTTCAGACCATGTAACTATTGAAATTATAGTTATGGCTGTAACTACATATACAAATACTGTAGTTATAGCATCTATCCTTTTAGCATCCTCATAGCTTATAATATGTTTATGTGAGAGTCTTGAAAGAATAAATTCTAAAAATTTAACTATTAAATAGGCCAATACAATTGTAATAATTATTCTTAAAATCATTAAAAGTGTTGTCTGATCAATTATCCACTGCCAAGCCTCAGCCATTCTATCTTCACCTTAATGTGTCCTCTAGCCTTCTAATATCGTCTACATGGACTAATGCTATAACCATATCTCCATATTTTAAAGTATAATCCGGATCCGGGTCAATAAATTCCTCACCATTAAATACTGATATTATTTTTGCTCTTAAAGGTATATTAAGTTCCCTTAATGTTTTACCTACTATATGCTCACCAATATCTACTGCTACTATTTTGAAGCTTCCCTTCTCCACCTCAAAAATTTCCGCTACTCCCCTTCTTCCTTCAATAATGTTACTTAATGTGTTTGCAACTAGCTTAGGTTTACATAGTGGTTTTTCAACACCTAACCCACTCATAAACTCAGCTATTTTTTCATCCTCTACAAGACTTATAATTCTCGGTACTCCATAGTTCTTAGCAACCATACATACAAAAAGATTAACTTCATCTCTGTTTGTTAATGCAAGTACAATATCGAACTTATCTATCTCTATCTCCTCATATACATTCAAATCGGTAGCCTCCCTATTTAACACTAAGGCGTCAGTTTCACCAGCAACAATATCGCATGCTCTCTTATCCCTATCAATGACTACTACTTCATTACCGCCTTTGGTCAATATCTTTGTAAGTCTTTTTCCAACATCTCCAGCTCCAACAATTAAGATCCTCATTAAAAATCAATAATCCCAATCCTAATTAAACTTTACTATTTAAAATATGAATTCCATAATGATTCTAAGCATTTTAAATACCCTATCAAACTTTACATTAACTCTATATTTAGTGGAATTTCAAGTTTAAAATTCTTAAAGATCAAGCTCACAGTTAAGTCTTCAATATTTATGTAATAAGTAGTACTTAGTTAACAGGGTTTAAACCTTTCTGTTTTAACTTATTTGTGTTAGGTTCTTCATCTTCATGTTGAACTTACTAATTTTTCTTCCTAAATTTTCCTTGTCTATGAGATAACTTAAGCATGCGGATTTCAAATCTGGTAGGAAAGTCTTCATGAATGACGACTGATTTTAAGATTCTAATTTCATCGCTCCAAAATACTTGACAGAGCTTATCGTTGCTAAATAGTAAATCCTAAGCTTGAAGTATCGAAACAATTTATTAGAAGAATAAAAGCTTGTAAGCTATCAATGTAGCTTAAACATAATAAACCATTTTATGTTACGTAGTTAGGTTATGCTAGCTTTCAAGTGAAGAATACTTAGTATGCTTAAGCTCTTATGTTATTAGTAAGCATGTCTTAAGGTCATGTATGGTTCAAGTCGAGTTAAACTAGTATATTGGATTAATACTGTTATTTAAGCTGCTCGCAGAGGGCTAAAGATTAATCTTAATGAATTCATGATATCTATGTAGGAGTACTATTTAAGCAATTAAGTATAAGATAGAGAGTTTATAAGAATGTTAAGCAATTCTAATAAGGTTATATGTTAAGATTAAAACCATCAATAGACGCTAGTAGCCGGTATTATTAGCATATACTCCTAGAGTAGCTAACACATATACAACCTACATATCAAACCATAGGAAACTATGCTAGAGTAATAGATTAACGCATAAAACACTATATATCACAAATATAAACAAGCTAAGAAAGAATTGATAATCAGTCAAGTGCTTTAAATACTAACAAAATGTAGAACTTCAACATTTATCCGCCTCTAGATTATGAATTTAAATTAGACTATAAACATTATTTTTTAATGAATCTGTAAATTAGCAGTAGATATGGTAGAATCTCTAATCTTCCTAGAAGCATGTATATCATTAGAATTAGTTTAATCCATGTAGGGGCTAAATGCGAGGTTATATTCATTGTTAATCCTACATTACCTATGGCGGAAGCAGCTTCAAACATTGAGTCTACTAATGAATATCCCTCAATACTAATTGCTACTCCACCTATAAATACTAAGAGTACATATATTAACATAAATAAAGCTGTTCTTATCAGTACTTCATCAGTAACTTCTCTATCTCCGATCTTTCTAATTATTCTAGTTCCTTTTGGTGATAATGCTAATTTAAGCTCCCATTTTAAAGCTTTAAACATCATTATTGTTCTTAAAGTCTTAATACCTCCAGCTGTCGAATCTGTACATCCTCCAAGAATCATGGAAATTATGATTAATGCTTTTGAAGTCTCATTAAGTATATTTAAGTTTCCAATTTGAAATCCGCATCCACCAATAGCTGAAACTGTATGGAAGATTCCGAACATAATAGGATTTTCAATACTGCTTTTTGAGGCGAGTATAGAGGTTAGAAGTATAGATATTGAAAATGCTAGAGCTAGAAACGTTTTATTTTCCTCATACTTTATGAAATCCCTAATTTTTCCCTTCATAAGTTTCGTATAAGATGGAAAGTTTAAAGCTCCCAGTATAATTAATATGATTGCAGCAATATATACTTGGATTGACTTGTAGTATCCAATACTTTCAGTTCTTGTACTAAATCCACCGGTTGCTATTGCTGTTAATGCATGATTTAATGCATCAAAGGGATTCATACCTACGATTAAGAATAAGATAATACTTAAACCTGTTAGTAATAGATATACTCTAATTATTTTATGAGCTGTTTCAACAGCGCTTGCTTCAACTTTTTCTAAATGTCCCTCTACAGTAAATATTCTCATTGTTAATAAGCTTGGAGGTGCAATTACTAAAATTGATATGTAGATTATTCCAAGTCCTCCAACCCATTGGGAAACACTTCTCCAAAACAGTAGAGTTAATGGTTGGCTCTCAATTGGTGGTTTTAAAACTGTTAGCCCTGTTGTTGTAAAGCCACTTATAGATTCAAATAAGGCATCTATAGGACTCATTAACCCTGAAATACTTATTGCTACTCCATTAACTATTGGTATAAGAATCCATGAAATAACCGCTATTTGAATAGCCTCCCCATAACTTAATCTTACACTCTCAATTCTAAACTTTCTAAAAGTAAAAAATCCTAAGGCAAAGGATACGAGTCCAATATGTATAAATGCTGTTGCAATATTTGCTTCATCATGTTTCCCACTCAATGTAAAAGCAAATCCTAGAATACCTGGAACAATAAGTGTAAATGATACAATCATGAAAACCACTCCAAGAGCAGGTGTAAGTGTATGATGTAGTAAAATACTTCTAGCCATAAGCTCACCATTAATTATCTAGTAGTTCTCAATGTTCTTAATACTGATTATCTTAAGCTATATAAAGCTACACTATCTATTTAGTATTACTCTAAATCACATATAAGTAAAGCTCCCATAGTGTTATCTCATTCTTGTCATAAAGACAGATCTTTAAAAGCTCTATCTCTATCATTCTTCTAATAACTCTTAGCTACCAACTATTTACTTAGGTATTTGTTAGTGGTTAGCTTATTATTGCTATCAGTTCCTATACTTTTCTTGTTTCTTTTGGAGTTTGAATAGGTTAGGTTATTCTTAGAAAAATTTTGAATATGTAAATATTGTTTAGTCTTACATTAAGTTTTAATACAGATTTACGGCAACATCTATGATAATATCTCTATGTCAACCTAATAACATTGTATGACTCATAGTAAGAACACTAACATCATTAACACTAGTAAGCTTAGAAGACAGCGGAATAGCCATCATTCAGAAGAATATGAGGAATCACATAAACAAAACATTTGAGTAAGAGTGTATTCCTATAGTTCCATTAGTATATGCATAACTTATGGTTTCATCTTAAATTATGTATTATTCAATTTTTGCCATGAGATAAGTTTAAATTTCCTAGTTTAAACTAGTTAATGATAACTTTGGAAAGGTCTGGAGTAGCCTACCTTCCCCTCCACGGCGGGAAGGCACCAAGTTGGCTTGTTAGAAGAATGATTAAACTTGCAGATGTTATTGTTAAAATCATTATAGATGAATATGGAGTACATGAGTTTTTAAGAAGAGTTTCAAATCCATTCTGGTTTCAAAGCTTTGGCTGTATATTAGGATATGATTGGCATTCCTCAGGGGTTACAACAGTGGTTTCTGGTGTTTTAAGAACCGCTTTAAAACATGAGAGACATGGTCTTGCTGTTTGTGGTGGTAAAGGTAAACGTTCAATTCAAACTCTAAATGATATTGAGATCACAGGTGCCTTGTTTAATTTATCAACATCTAAAATTGAAAGCTTAAAATATGCTAGTAGAATTACAGCTAAGATTGATAATGCTGCCATTCAAGCAGGATATCCTCTTTATCATCATGTCTTCATAGTTTCTGAAGATGGAGATTGGGCCGTTATACAGCAAGGCATGAATATTCATGATAAAACAGCTCGTAGATATCATTGGTTATCTACGGCTCTTAAAGACTATGTTAATGAACCCCATACAGCCATAGTTGGTAATGTTGTGAGAAGAAGAGTTTTAGATATGACTTCAAGTAATAGTGAAGATTGTAGAAAAATATGCGTAGATATAGTTAAAGATGGTCCACATAAGATTTTAAATGCATTAAAATCTATAAGACCAATATGCCAAGAGAGCCTAGATAAGTGGTTTTCCAATTCAAGTACAAGCTATACTATAGATGTGCTATATATGCCTCGTAGTATTAATTGGGATGCTTTAAGAAATGCATATGAAACTCAGCCTAAGAATTTTGAGGAGCTTTTAACCATTAAAGGTATTGGACCGGCTACAATACGTGGGCTTGCTCTAATTTCAGAAGTTATTTACGGTACTCCTCCAAGCTGGAGGGATCCTGTAAAGTACTCATTTGCTTTTGGAGGTAAGGATGGTGTTCCATTTCCAGTAAATAGAGAAGCAATGGATGAAGCTATAAAGTTTTTAGTAGAAATCATTGAAAAAGCTGAGATAAATAATAGTGAAAGAATGTATTCTCTTAAAAGACTTAGAAGCTATTACAATATTACTTAAATACCACTATTTAGGTATTTATTGATTTTTATAACATTTATGCTATAGGAAGGCTGTATGTGAAAGGCTTGGCAAATATAGCCGCATATGTTCTTCTAGTCTTCACGTCCTTCATGGCCAAGAGCTTTAAAAATAGGAAAACATGAGATCATAAGGGGAATAGAGTTATTCAAAATATTAGAGGTGAAAATTATGCCACAGCCACTGTAAGCTTTAATAATTTACATTATTTGAATGTAGTTTGATGGAAACAAGTAAGATTTAGTTGTTGATCGTAGACTATACGTAAATAAATTCTAGAAATTCTCTCAAACATCTAAATATAAAGCTATACCTGTACTTAACCTCAATGGAATCTTATTTCCATCAAAGAATCCAGACCTCTACAAACCTCTAATACCATATGAAATATTAGTAACAGAGTATACTTCTTAAGTTATCACGTCGGTTAGAATGTTTGTTAACTTTAGAAGTTTTATATCATTTTTATCATCTCTATTGTTAGAATCTTAATTTTATTATATCTTTGAATTTCCATTTTCTACATGTTTTAATTATTAATGTGCAGTCTTATCCTATTAAGAATCTATAATTGCTAATCTTACTAGTATATGGTAAGAAAACCCTCGCTTAAACTTTTAAAGTTAACATGACGGTAAGTTATATAGAAAGTTTAAAGCTGCTTTTATAGTTCATGTTCTACATACTGATCCAATAAGGCATAGATATGTTATTTAAGCATCTTTGTAGTGCTCATAAGTGTATTAGTTAAGGACAATGATGAAACTATTAGATATATGTAGAGCGTTTGAAGGAGGAGGTTAAAGCATTTATTTCATGTCTGGGACTTACACATAAAGCAATAGCTTGAATAGTAAATGTTGCAAGAGATGATAAACTGAGTAATAAAGTAGCCTTAAAAATTATATGTGAAGTAGACCAGTTTAAGAAACAGTGGAATCACATTCATACTACACATTATAAGTATATTCACTGATCTGGTCTAGGATATATTAAGTGCTGGAAATATGCTAAGGACTCTTTATTAAAGTCATAGTGGTTTATGGAGGTCTGCTTTGTAATTTAATTATACTCAACATTACTTCGTTTATATTTAATCTATAATGGCTTTGCTTCATTCCACTTTTTATTAAAGAATTCTTTAAATATTTCAAGAATTCCCTCATTAGTTGAGTAGTGTGGTAAATAGTATATAGGTTTCTCACCTTTAGAAGCCCATATTAAAAATACCATTCTCTTATTGTCAGCTATTGTTCCTCTTAATGGATGCCATTCTTCAGCTAGTATTTTAACGCTAGCTCCTAATTCTTTAAGTTCTAGAGCTATTCTTCTTGAAGTTTCATCAGCTATTTTCATTAAAACTCTAATGGTAACTCTTCTCTCAAGACATGAGATTAATGCTTCACGAACTTTATCATACCATCCAAAAGTTAAAGTAAAAATATCAATATTTCTTTCAGCTTCAGAAATAATTTTAAATGTGTGAATCTCCATTTCACTAAGACTGGCTAGAGGTTGTATAAGTTGTTCAGCTCTAATACCGTATTTAGCCTCCTTATACGTTTTAAGGATATCATCCTTAATTTTCAATCCGAGATTTCTAATCTGACTGATTTTATCTTCAAGATCTTTAATACGATTTAATACTAGTCTTGATATAGCAGTTTCAGGTTCTGTAGCCTCATAGGTATTAGATAGTTCAGATACTGGCTTAATAAATCCCTTTACTGTTAGTAATTTTAGAATTTCCTCAACGTCCTGACTCCTAACCCCTAACTTCAGTTTTAAGAAATCAGTAGAAACTCTATATTCTTTAATGATTAGTAGGTAGGTTTCAGCCTCTCCTCTACTTAAGCCAAGCTGTATTAAGCTGTTAACAATATTTTCCATAAGTCATCACAATATAAGAACTAATAAATTTAACTCTAAATGTATTAACTTTTCTAAATGCTTTTAAGTATTTAAGCGATAATATATTGGGCCCGTAGCGTAGTATGGAAGCGCGCCGGCCTCAGGTTGGCTAGCGGATGAGGAAGAAAGCCGGTGGTCAGGGGTTCAAATCCCCTCGGGCCCGTTTAAATTTTCTAGTTTTCCTCTTAATATTTGTAAGAAGTATGCTTTTCCTTACTAGTGGAGCTAGAGCTTTCGATATTTCACTTATGTTCTTTTCAAGTCTATCATAGTAGTTTAGAAATGTTTTTCTAGCAAACTCCACTACTTCGCTTCTTGTCTTAATTCCCTTTGCAACTTGTAATATCTGTGTTTCAATAAAGGCTCTTACTTCCGGTCTAATGGCTTCAGGTATTATGCTGTCTAATGCCTTTATTAACTGTATGCCTAAAGGTGTTGGTATACATCGTTTATTTTCAATGTAGAAGTATCCTCTCTTAATGTTTGTATATATGTGGTCTTGAATTGTTGCATCAGTTCCAATTCCTTTAGCTTCCATTAGCTTTATCAGTTCTGCCTCTGAGAGATATGGTGGTGGTGATGTTTCTCCTTCTTTCAATTCTATTTTCAATACTTCAACTTCCTCTCCAGTGTTTAGTTTTGGTATTTTTTTCTCACTGATTTTCTCGTAGAAGTATATTTCGAGATAGTTTTCCTCAATAATTTTTAATCCTTCAGCTATAAATTTCTCCTCTTCAATTTCCAGCTCTAAACGTTGAGATTCAATTAAAGCTGGTTTGCTTAGTGTTGCTAGGAAATGTCTAGCTATGAAGTCATATATTCTCCAAGCATTTCTTGAAAATTCTTCAGTAATAACTTGTTCATAAGCTATTCTTGTTGGATGTATTGGCGGATGGGCTTTATCATCTCTCCCCCCTCTCGTAGGCTTAAATCCTTTAAGAATTAGGTTTTCAGCATACTTACTGTAGTTTATATTTTTTGAAAGCATTTGAACGATTTCTTTTAAGTTTATTGTTGGTCCATATATTTCGGTTTCTGTTCTAGGATAGCTAATATATCCATACTGGTAGAGTTTCTCTGCTATGTCTAGGGCTGTTTTAGATCTAATGTTTAGAAATTTACTTACTCTACTTTCAAACTCTATGGTGTTTAATGGTGTTGGAGGATTCTTAGTTTTTATGTTTGATTTAAAGCTTCTAGTATAGGCTTTCAATGCATTCTTAATTTTACTATATATTTTCTCAGCTTCCTCTTTACTATCTATTTTTCCTTTATAATGTTCAGCTTCAAATACTAATCCATTAGCTTTAAGCGTACATGTAATCCTATAGAACTTTCTAGCTTTAAATTTCTCTCTTTGAATTTCCCTTTGAACTACAAACCATAATGTAGGCGTTTGACATGGTCCAAAGCTTAGAAAATGTCCTTTAGGAAGAGCGTTACGAAGTGTTTTTCTAACGCTTAATGTAAGAAGTCTTGTAAATGCTGATCCTATTGTTAAGTCAATAATCATTCTTGTAAAGCATTTCTCAGCTAGAAGTCTATTAGGCTCTTGAGGATTGTTTAATGCATGCAAAATATCCCTTTCTGTAACTGCTGAAAACCATAATCTTTTAGCTTCAAAGTACTTATTGATTTGCTTCAATATTTCAAGAACTTCAAACGCTATACTTTCCCCTTCAGAATCAGCATCAAGAGCTAGTAGAGCGTAACGTATGTTTCTACCAATATCTTTTAGGACTTCAACATATCTATAGCATCCTTTCTCGATGACGTGCAGTGGGTCTATGAAGAATAGATCACGTGGATTTACTTCTGTCCATTTATTAAACTTACTTGGAAAATCGTAGTTTAAAATATGTCCTTTAAGACCTATTGAAGCCCATACTTCACTATTTAAATTAAAAACATAGTATTCAATGTTATGACTATACATAATTCGATATTTACTCTTAGAGAGTATTTCAGCAAATACTCTTGCAACTGATGGTTTTTCAGTTATGATCAATACATCAATGTTCAACAGCTTTCCACCAGTATTATTTAAGGTTTTAAACCATGATAATCACATAAAGCTTTTAAGTTTTCCCTAATTTCTATATGGGATGATGAAAAGGAGGTGAGTAGACTATAAGATGATTTAAAGCCGTTTTCTGAACTTATCTTTACATTACGATTTACAGCTATCATATCTACTACTTATTTTCCCTTTTAAACCATATATTAACTTAGAGTTTTAAGGTTAAATAAAAGAATAGAATAATTTAAGTAATAAGTTTCATTTAGCTGTTTTTAATTGTCGAGTTACATATAAGCCTATGAGTTCATGATAACATGTAACACATAATGGTTTATATTCCCCACCATTATTAAGTGAGTATAATGGTTTTAAATTTGAGCTGAATTTAATTAAGTCGTTTCTTGTAAGTTTTCTTCCACACTTACTACATTTAAATTTTATACTTTTACTCTTTCTTGAGGCTAAATGCCCTCGCATCGCAGAATCCCTAATATATGTATTCTGTATATCTTAATTTCTTGTTTGAAAGTTTTAAATGAAAAATTTGATTTTTTGGTCAATGTTTTTTAACGTAGTTATTTAACAGCTTTTAAAATGCTTAACTGAAATATACATTTATATAATGGAGTAAACTGATAATATTCATTTAAAACATTAATTAGTGTTTAAGCTGTTTCCAGCCATCGAAGATATGAATCCCCTATTCTTTTAAGTGCTAATGCAAACTCTCTACTTAAAAAGTATCTTTTTTCATCTGGACTATACTTCATCATTCCTAAAGGTATAAGAAATTCGAATAAGACTTTATAGGCTAAGCTTCTACGTCTTCTTCCAAACTTTCTTTTAATAAATTCTGACATTTCATCAGATGTAATGTTATATGTTGGTGTAGTTCTTCCACTCATTGCCGCTAATCTTTTAACCTCCTCAAGTATTATGTATGCCGCTCTCCTGTATGATTCGCCCTTTGAAAACACTACCTTTACAATTTCCTCTATGTTCATTCTTGAACTTATACCATCAGCTATAAAGTACATATATCCAGATTTACGTTTCCTCGTTTTCGGCCTTCTCGGCATTTTAACCTTATAATACTAGGAATTACTCTAAATATACTTTTACTAATTAAAGATTTTAATAGTTAGATTGTATAAGCTAATCTGAAATATTAAACTAGCAGCCAAATATTTCTTCCTAAATCTATATAACTATAAGCATATTTGAAAATTTTAACGTTTTGTAGCTTAATTCTGAAATTCGTAGATCTAAATTTACATAAAATACGAGAAATTTTAATATGGATTCTATAATCGTAGTATTTAATGGATAAAAATATGGGAAACAAGTATTAAGCCACAGAGCCATTTTTAAGTATTTATTTAGCTAGCTCTACATTAACATCCCTTTAGGCATTCCTCTAGAGAACTTATCTGAGGTTAAAAGAAACCATTGTTTTACTGCTGATGGAAATTCTAAAACTTAAAGTAATAGAAGAAGTAAAACTTCTATAGGGTATAGCATATTTCTGAGAAATGCTTATCTTAATGCTTTATGTGAATCTATACTAAGTTTGAAATCTTTAATACTCTACATAGTAAACCATCTGATTAAATAATGTATTCCCATTATTGAATATTATTATAGGTAATGCGGGCCTGGCAACTTAAGAAGAAAGCTACAATATGCTAAGTTGCCACGTCTGGTAATGCTATATCTCATATAGAATGGCAACTGGTGATTCAAAACTTGAAAACGTTTCCTTCCAAGCTTTTCCTACAGCTATCAGAACAAATATACCCACAACGCTTGCTTTGCATTTATCAACCATTCTAATAAGTTTTGAAACTGTTCTTCCTGTTCTAATAACGTCATCAACTATAAGAACCCTATCTTCCCTTTTAATTAATCTTCGTGGTAGATATAATGTAATCCTCATAGTAGGGCTTACAAGAACATAGCTTTCCTCTATGAAGCTATCTGTTGACGGATCCTTATGGGTTTTTGCTACTGCTATTGGTACGTTCAGCATCGTTGCTATTGAGGTTGCAAGTGGTATACCGTCAATCGCTGCTGTTAAAACTTTTGTTACCCCCTTATCTGAAAACTTTATAAATGCTTCTTGAGATGCTCTTCTTAATATTGAAATATCATAGGCAATACTGCTTAGGTCAAATAGTCCATCCTCATTTATTCTAAGTCTACTTTTAATAAGCATTCCAACATCATCATATTTTCTCAGGGATCTTAATAGTTCACGAGCTGATTTCTCGCTTGGAAGAACGTCGCCCTTAATGTATCTGCATAGTAAAGTTTTAGGTATTCCCGTTATCTCCTCAAGTTTACTGTAAGAATACATTGTTTTAAGTCTTTTTAAACAATCAACAACTGAAATTCTAAACTGTATGCTTTCTACCTTTCTCAAAATGTGCACCTATTAATTTAGTTATTTAAAATATAAAAACTTAACTTGTTAAGGAGATTGTATAATTACTTCAAACTCTACATTTTCACTTTTCAACTTTCTCATTAGTCTTCTCAGATCCCTACTTCCCCGCTTACAAGTAGATACTTATAGGTTTTATAGATACTTAATCTACATGGCTTTAATTTGTTTTCAAATTCTTGTCCTATCTTAACTATTATGCTCATCAACATTTATTATGAAACTACCCTTAAAAATATCCCTAAAGTTAACAATCAAAGATTATTGGAAGAATAATAAAGTTTTAAATTTACCTCTATAGTGATTCTACATTCTAAGTTCTTTGGCTTAATCTGCAGTTTGTAAGCTTAGGACCTGTAGAAGAAATGAAGTTCTACTTAGTATTTCTAGAAACAAATCTATAGATTATTTTAACTATTAAGTCTTAAATCTATAATTTAGGAGAGTCTAGAGATAGTTAAACTATGAATGTTACGAATTGATATTGTTAGCGCCTCCAAGGCCTGGAATTTTCCACTTCTAGTTATAGCTTATGGATTAGCACTTCATCAGCTGCTCTACTGCTCCTCATAGCTCATGCTTCAAGCGAAAAGTACATCATCATTCTACACTTCTATTCTATGGGTAACTAGAATTATTAGCTTCCTTAAAGAGTGTAAATCTTGTCTTAATATTCGAACGGCAGGCTATACACTAGTTACAATAATATTTAAGTACTTAGTTTAGGTAGATCTTTATGCTAATAGTATCCGGATCTTCATGTAGATATCTCGCAGTAAATGTATCAAAGCTAATTAGTACTCCAATAGTTCCTAGTGAATATAAAGTTTTTCCTGACGGTGAAGTTTATGTAAGGATTAATGGTGATGTTTCAGGTAAGCCTGTAGCTATATTTCAAAGTTTTGCTTTAAAACCTAATGATTACCTTATGGAGTTTATATTACTTTCTGATTTAGTAAGAGATCTCGGTGCAAGTAAGATTATAGCTGTTATACCGTATTTTGCCTATACTCGTCAGGATGATAGATTTAAACCTGGTGAAGCATTAAGTATTAAAACTATTGCCTCCATTTTTAAAAGTTTAAATATTGACTCCATAGTTACCATAGATATGCATCTTCATAGAATTAGTAATCCATCAGAACTATTTAAAATTCCTGTTTATAATTTATCAGCAATGGGGCTTCTCATGGATTATGTAATGCTAAGTTTTAAGCCTGAGTTTCCCATTGTTATTGGACCTGATGAAGAGTCTAAGCAATGGGCTGAAATAGCTGCTAAAAGAGCAAATATTGAATATGATGTTCTGGAAAAGATTAGATACGATTCTCACAGAGTTACTGTTAAGCCTAAAAGACTTAATGTTGATGGTAAGGATGTAATTTTAGTTGACGATATTATAAGTACTGGTGTGACTATGGTTGAAGCTATTAAAGCATTAAGGAGTTATGGTGCTAGAAAAATCATTACAGCATGTACACATCCAATTCTTGTTAATCAAGCATTATCGAAAATATTAGAAGCTGGTGCTGAAGCTGTTATTGGAACTGATACTGTTCCAAGCCCGGTAAGCTATGTTTCAGTTAAATCAGTTATTGCTGAGTTTCTAAGGAGGATGTTTAATGAAGTATTCTAATGAGATTTTAAGAATAGCTGATGATATAAGAACTATGAGAATAAGAGGTGCAACTGAAATAGCTAGATCAGCTGCTAAAGCATTCATTATATTTGCAGAGTCTTCAACTGCTAGGAATGTTGATGATTATATGGATGGGTTGAATGAGGTTTCAAAAATCCTACTAAATACAAGACCTACAGCCGTCTCATTACCAAATAGTATTAGATTCATTACGTATAGGGTTATGGAGGCCTATAGGAAAGGTATTGAGTTAAAAATTCTTAAGGATATTACTATAACATCAGCTAATTTATTTATAGAGAATTCACTTAAAGCACTTGATGTGATTGGTGAGCTTGGAGCTAGAAGAATTAAGGATGGTGATGTACTTTTAACACATTGTAATAGCTCAGCTGCAATATCAGTTATTAAAACAGCCTATAAACATGGTAAGAAAATAGAAGTCTATGTTACTGAGACAAGACCTAGATTTCAAGGATATTTAACAGCAAAGACACTTAGTAGTATTGGTGTTAAGGTTACCTTAATTATCGATTCAGCTGTAAGACACTTTATGAAGGATATAGATAAGGTTATTGTAGGTGCTGATGCTGTTGCTGCTAATGGAGCTGTTGTTAATAAGATCGGTACATCTTTAATAGCTTTAGCAGCTCATGAGGCAAGAGTAAGATTCTTCGTAGCTGCTGAAACATACAAATTCAGTCCAGAAACAATACTTGGTGAGCTTATAGAAATTGAGGAGAGATCACCATTAGAGGTGGTAGATAATTCCTTTCTAAGAGAGAATATAAATGTTAAAGTTAAAAATCCTGTTTTTGATGTTACTCCTCCAGAATATATTGATTTATTAATTACTGAGAAAGGTGTAATTCCCCCTCAAGCATCAATTTTAATATTAAGAGAGGAGTTTGGATGGATTATCGGGGAAACAGTAACATCTAGGAAAATCGTTGAAGAAGATGATTAATGATCCAGTAATAAGTTGAAAGCTTAGTTTCAGGATGAATTATTGAATGTTATTTATCTAAACCTTATTAATAGCTAAGGAATATGGATCTAGTGTTAGAGAGAATGTTAGATGATGTTAATTTCAGGAAATATACTTAGGTAAATAATTAAGTAGGAATCTCCATTCTACTACTTGTAAACAATCTTCTAAGCTATAAAAACTAGTAGTTAATTATCTGTAAACATTAGAGTTAAAGTTAAGCTGGAGCTACATAGCGTTAATGTAGTTATTTTTAATGCTGAAGGAAATTGTATATTCTAAGCTTACCTAAATCATTCTGTTAACAGTTATTTTAACTAAGTTTAAATATCTAGATTAACCTATGTATCTATGGCTAAAATACCTATTGTACTAACTATTGCCGGTAGCGATTCCTGTGGTGGTGCTGGTATTGAAGCTGATTTAAAGGTTTTCGCCGCTTTAAACGTTCATGGAGTAGTTGCATTAACAGCTGTTACAGCTCAAAATACCTTTTCTGTCACCGGAATTTTCAATATACCTGCAGATTTTGTTGGTAAACAGATTGACGCTGTTGCTGAAGATCTTGGAATAGATGCTGCTAAAACAGGTATGCTTTATTCACAGGAAATCGTTAATGTAGTGTCTAGTAGAGTTAGAAGATATGGCTTCCCAGTTGTTGTTGATCCAGTAATGATTTCTAAGAGCGGTGCTCAGCTTCTAAGAGAGGATGCCATAAAATCTATGGTTAAAGAGCTCTTACCACTCACGACTGTTTTAACACCAAACATATCTGAAGCTGAATTTCTTTCCGGATTTGAAATTAAAAGTGTTAATGATATGATTAAGGCTGCTAGAAAAATATGTGAGTATGGTGTTAAGGCGGTTGTTGTTAAGGGAGGTCATCTTAAGGATAAGGAGTCTCCTGATGTTTTAGTACATGAGGGAAAAGTTGAAATTCTTTCATCACCACGTATAGAGTCTAAAACAACACATGGAACAGGTTGCATTTTTTCAGCAGCTATAGCTGCTGGAATTGCTAAGGGCTTAAGTATAATAGATTCAGTAAGAAAAGCTAAAGAACTTGTAGTATTAGCTGTGAAATATGGTTTAAATATTGGTAGAGGATATGGACCAGTAAATCCCATGGTGATGTTATATCGTGAATCCTCAAGACATCATATTATCAGAGAAGTTGAGGAAGCTCTAAAGCTATTAAGACATATACGTAACTTGGAGTATTTTATACCTGAGGTTGGAATGAATATTGCTATGGCAATACCATATGCTACAGATATAAATGATGTAGCTGCAGTTCCTGGAAGAATTGTAAAGTCGATTGATGGTGTTAGAATTCCTGAATGCGTTAAGTTTGGTGCATCATCACATCTAGCAAGATATATTTTAAAAATTATGGAGTACAATGTCGATTTAAGGGCTGCATTGAATATTAAGTATGATCCTGAAGTTTTAAAAGCTCTTAATAGTTTAGGTCTTAAAGTATCATCATACAATAGGAAACTTGAACCTAAAGAAATTAAGGATATTGAGGGAGCTACAATTCCCTGGGGTGTTGAGCAGGCAATATCTAAATATGGATCTGTACCAGACGTTATATACCATACTGGAGATATAGGTAAGGAGCCTATGATAGTTGTTTTTGCCGAAAATGCAAGAGAAGCTGTAAATATCCTTATAAGAGTAAGTAGTGAACTTAAAAATAGTATGGTTCAATAAGTGTTAAAGCTTAATTTCCATAAACATCATATATAGCTAATAGCCTACATATCTAGCAGTTATAGAGTTTGTCTGCGGTTTCAATGCCCTTGTAAACTTAAGCTATTAACTATGCACATCTTCCATATTTAAAGCTCACAGAATCTTTCATGATGTGAAAAAGCTTTTAAGAATCTTTCCAATTTAGCTATGGATGGAAATGATTGATCCTAAAGTTATTGAAAATGTCTGTATTGAAATTATTAGAAAAGCTGTTATATACTTGCCAGATGATGTTAAAAATGCTTTGAAAACAGCTTATGATAATGAGGTTAGCGATATAGCTAAAGCTCAACTTAAGGCTATTCTTGATAATGTTAAGCTTGCAGAAAGCATTGAGGCACCAGTATGTCAAGATACTGGCACTATAATCTTCTTTGCTAAGGTTGGTGCTTCATTTCCAGGTATTAAGTATATTGAAGAATCAATTATTAATGCTACACGTATAGCAACTAGTAAAGTACCTTTAAGACCTAATGCTGTTCATCCATTTACAAATAAAAACTCAGGTGATAATACTGGGCATTTCATACCATATATTCACTGGAGCATTGTTGATGGTGATTCACTAGAACTTACAGTTATGCCTAAAGGTGGAGGGTCGGAGAATGTTTGTAAGTTTAAGATGTTAACACCTGCTGATGGAATTGAGGGTGTGAAAAAATTCATTATTAATTCAGTTCTTGAAGCTAACGGTATGCCTTGCCCCCCTACAATTGTAGGTGTTGGTATTGGCGGTGGTGCTGATATATCTATGGTTTTAGCTAAGAAAGCATTACTACGTCCATTAAATAAGAGAAGCCCAGAGCCTCAGATAGCAGAAATGGAAATGGAGCTTTATAATCTATTGAATGAAACTGGTATTGGGCCTATGGGTTTAGGAGGTAGAACAACAGTTCTTGGTGTCAATATTGAGTATGCTCATAGACATGTAGCAAGTCTTCCCGTTGCTATAGCTTTTAACTGTTGGGCTGCAAGAAGAGCTTCTGCAGTAGTGTATAGTAATGGAACTTATAAGGTGTTAGGGTGATTTATAGTGGAGTACAAGCTTAAAACTCCTCTTTCAGAATCTGATGTTCGAACTCTTAGAATTGGCGATATAGTATATCTTTCAGGTACTATATATACAGCCAGAGATCAAGCTCATAGGAGAATTCTTGAAATAGTCAGTAAGGGTGGTGCATTGCCTGTAGATTTTAGAGGAATGGCTATATATCACTGCGGGCCAATAGTTAAGAAGGTTAATGAGGAGTGGATTGTTATAGCTGCTGGACCAACAACAAGTACTAGAATGGAGCTTTACGAATATGATGTAATAAGAGCTCTTGGAGTTAGAATGATTGTTGGTAAGGGAGGTATGGGCTTTAAAACAGCTGAAGCCTGTAAAGCCTATGGTGCAGTATATACTGAATTTACTGGCGGTGCTGCTGTTCTTGCAGCTCAATCTATTATAAAGGTTAAAGGCGTTGAATGGCTTGATTTAGGAATGCCTGAAGCATTATGGATACTTGAAGTTGAAAACTTCGGTCCTCTAACTGTAGTTATTGATTCTTATGGTGCTAATATTCATGAGAATATAAATAAAAGAGCATATGAAAAAATGAGTTTTATTCTTAAATAATTACTTAAATTTTTTCAATTCCTGTATAAATATTGGTATAACTTGGAATAAATCTCCAACAATACCGTAATCCGAAACATTAAATATTGGTGCTCCAGGATCTTTGTTTATTGCTACTATTGTTTTAGCCCCCTTAATCCCAGCTACATGATTCGCAGCTCCGCTAATTCCTACAGCAATGTATATTTTCGGCTTAATAGATTTGCCTGAAAATCCTATTTGTCTAGTTTGTGGTAGCCATCCCCTATCAACTATTGGTCTTGAACATCCTAAAACTCCTCCAAGCGTTTTAGCAAGTTCTTCAACAACAGGTATTTTCTCTTTAGCTCCTATACCTAATCCAACTCCTATAACAATATCTGCCTTTGAAATATCTATATCTTCAATTTCTGGCTTAATTACTTCAAGATGTTTAACTTTTAGCTCTAATGGTGGGGTACCAACTTCAACTATTTCTCCCTTAGTTTGAATTGGTTTAGCTGGCTGGAATATTCCAGCTCTAAGCGTTGCTAGATATGTTTCTGATGGTTTTAGGCTTACTTTCACATTAACTCTACCACCATATGCCTGTCTAATAGCATTAAATCTTCCATTATTTAATTCAATATCTATACAGTCTGTTACCAGGGGTAGATTTAGATAGGATGATAAGCCGGGCATTAAGTCCATACCGTATGATGTATGACCCATTAAAACCATTAATGGCTTAACTTCTCTTATAAGCTTAGATACTATGTGCTTGTAAGTTTCAAAATCATAATACTTAATTTCAGGATTTTCAGCTAGATAAACCCTACCAACATATTCCCGTAGTTTTTCTGCTAATGGCTTAATGTTTGAACCTATGATTACCGATGTAACCTCTAATCCCCCCTTACCTGCGACCTCGTGGGCTTTCGATATAGTTTCAAGGCAGGAACTTCTCAGTTCTCCTTCTCTATGCTCAGCTATAACTAGAACTTCCTTCATGTTTTCACCCGCTTTTTAATATATTATTAACAATTAAGGCGAGTTTAGCTGCAGCCTCTGCTGGAGATCCAGTAATTATTTGAGCAGCTCTTTCAGCCTTTGGTATATACATTTCTTCAATAAATATGCTTCTCCATGAATTTATCATCTCCATATTCAGCTTTAACTCTTGAGCTGTAATTTTCCTTATAGGCTTCTTCTTCGCGGCTAGAACCTTTATGAGAGCTGCATATCTTGGTAGGTTAATACCTGTCTGAATAGTAATTAATGCTGGTAGTTTAATCTCAACAGCCTGTCTATATCCCTCTTCAAGCTCTCTATGTACAAGAATTCTTTCATTATCTAGAACCTGCATCTTTACAGCTAGTGTTGTATACGGTATTCCAAGAATTTCCGCTATCATCGGTCCAATCTGCATGTAACTATCATCAACTGCTTGACATCCAGTTAATATAAGATCATACTTTATACCTCTTAAAACCTCAGCTAGGGTCCTTGATGTGATGTATGGATCTAGATTTTCAAATATTTTATCACATATAAGTATTGCATGGTCAGTCCCCTTAGCGTAGCATTCCCATATAACCTGCTCAGCATATGTAAGTTCTTTATCACTACATAGAGAAACAACGGTTACAGCTCCACCATATTTCTCCTTTAGTATAAGTGCCTCCTCTAATGCATTTTCATCGCTATCATTTATTTTAAATTTTAATCCTGTTTTAACAATGTCCTTACAGTTTTGATCTATTCTTATCCTTTCCTCAATATATGGTATTGCCTTTACGCAGACTACAATATTCATGAAACCACCAGTTAGCCATACTTTATCAATCTTATAAGTTTAACGAAGCTTAGTTCAGATGTGTCTATAGTGTTTGTGCAGTATTGCTGGACTGTAGTCTTGGTTTTTAACACATTCTAATGATTATATGCCACCAAAACTATTCAAAATACTATAGTGCTTAATAGAAAATGAATGTTAAGAATTCACATGAAACATTCAGTAACTAAGATTTTAGATTAATGATAAAAGTCTACTTTATGACAAAACAGCACTAAAGGAGAGATATAAAACATGTTTAAATCTATGAAGCTCCACCGTATATGTTTTCCTAATGACCTCTTGGATAAAGTAGCCTAGGTTCTAGAGTTTAGAGATGAATTTAAACATGTTTAAATATATTCATAGTGTTTAAACTGTAAAGATTTAGATATGAAGTACCGGTAAAGTTGATAGATTAATTAGAGCTTAAGGATATTTACTATTTCAGCTAGCGCATTACTATATTTCCTGACTAGTATAGTAGTATCCTTAATATCGTGTTTTGTAAGTGGTGGTATTCTAAGTATTTTTATAGGTTTAACTTTACTAGCAACATCATAAAATACCTTTATGGTTTTTTGATTATTTATGGCTTTATAAAATTCTTTAGCATTGTAAATTATAATATGTCCTGGAGATACTGCAAGAACTATTGTTGAGTTTTCCACTCCACTCCAAGGATATATTGAATCATTAAATCCCTCAACAACTATTAAATCAACATTTTTAGATATTAGTTCATAACAGGAGTTAACAGCATTGTAGTAGAATTCCTCATGAACTTTCATGAAGTCATTGAATTCATTTATTGGTATAAGCTTACTGATTTTAATTTTTAGCTTTCTAATAATTTCATCGAGATGTATTATTTCCTCATTAACATTATAGTATACTATATGCTCCAGTTTCCCTTTATGAGCAATTGTAAATCTTCCAATATACATCCAATTATAGATTGTTGAGTTAAAAATGTTATTAATACTGTTTTTATCTATTAGCTTTATAATGTCCGGTATTGTTGTTAGTATATCAGCTGGATTTAAAACCTCAATTGGCACCTTAACATTTACTAGTTTCCACAGTTCATAGGCATCCTCACAGAAAATACTTCCTATTCTTAAACATTCTAGGTAACAATCATATTGTTCCCAGAAGCTATGTCCAGATAACGGTTTAAAAGCTGAAACCCTAACTCCTATTGAGGCTAAATATTCTATTAATGCTCTACATAACGTTGTCTTACCGGAGTTTTCACTAAATACCCCACATACAAAAACCTGCTTCATAATAATTTCCTCTACAGCAAACTTAAATACTCTCACTATGATAAGTAAGTATGTTTAAGATGAGTTGTTTACCTAGAAGATTAGCGATCATTAAGATCGGCGGGTCCGTTATTACGGATAAGGAGAGAATTTTTACCCCTAGAATAGATGTTATAAACGGTATTGCACATGAAATATCAAATGCTTTAAATCGGTGGAGAATAATACTCATTCATGGAGCAGGCTCCTTTGGACATCCATTAGCATACAAGTATGGTTTACATCTCGGACTTAGAGATAAGAGCCAAATTATTGGTGTTGCTGAAACAAAGCTTAGTATGATTAGGCTAAGTGAAATCATAGTTGAATCTCTAATTAAGCATGGTGTTCCAGCTGTACCCATGTATCCTATGGACTTCATAGTTATGACGGATTTCAGAATTAGTAAGATCTTTATAGAGCCCATTAAAATGCTCTTAGACCTCAACATAATGCCTGTAATATGTGGTGATACAGTTCTAGATACAAAACATGGATTTGGTATACTTTCAGGCGATCAAATTACTTCAAAAATAGCTCTTGAAATTGGTGCTGATAAAGTTGTTTTCGGAACAGATGTTGATGGAGTCTATACATCTGACCCTAAAAGGTCAATAAATGCCAAGCTTATAAATACTATAACCCCATCAAATTTTAGTGAAGTTATTAAGTTTGTTGGTTACTCAACACATAATGATGTTACTCAAGGAATGCTTGGAAAACTTAAGGAGGCACTAATACTTGCAGAAAGGGGTATTCAAGTAGTTATTGGTAATGTACTTAAATATGAAAACCTATGTCTTCTTCTAGATGGGGAAAATACTAAATGTACAAGGATACTGCCTAACTAATATTGCAGCTTAAAATATGGAAATCTATTTAGGTTTCCTAATAATTTTATCTTCTTTTAGAAATTAAATATTTTATCAGCATCCATTATGTTAAGCTGTAGTATTACATTGTATGTAACTAGCTCATACATGGTTATGTATTGCTGTTATGCTATAATCCACATTTAAAGGATTTACAGATACTGCAGTTAAGTTTTCTTATCGTTAAGTCGTATTGCTTATGTATCTCACACATAAGTCCCTTAGCCCTAATAGTATTGCAGAGTTTACAATAGTGAATTATTTGCTCATCTCTACTAATATTTTCCATTATGACTTTGTTAATGAAATTAATGATTTCACTATGTATTTCAGGAATACTATCAATACTTATAGCTGTTCCTCTTACTCCTCTAATATATTGGCTTACAGCAGCTTGAGTTATGTTTAGAGACTCCGCTATGCTTATTTGTTTAAATCCAAATTCATTATACATTACCTTCACAATTGCAGATCTAATAGCTGGAATTACTGCTTTTACAGCTACTTCGCATGGTAAAAACATATAAATCAATGTTATATTGAGAAGAACTTAATAAACTTTTACACTCCTAATTTCTAGTGATTACTATTCCAGTCTATATGATGTATGAAAGTGTTGAGTTAGTTAATTAGCTTTATAATAAATGTTAGCCATGATGTAAATGAGAATCTATTTACCTATCTAGTAAGTAAATAGAACTCTTATTTTCCACTAAGCTTTCTAACAATTTCCTTAGCTCTATCAAATCTAATTTTTCCCTCTCCAATCATTGCTTCAACAACTCTATCTATCATTTCACCCTTAGCACCAGCCATAATTGCAAGATTTCTAGCATGAAGCTTCATATGGCCTTTCTGAATCCCCTCTGTTACTAGTGCTCTTAGTGCTGCAAGATTTTGGACTAGTCCTACAGCCCCCATAACTTCTCCAAGCTCTCTTGCAGTTTTAACTTTAAGTATTTTTAAAGCTATTCTTGCAATTGGGTGTGTTTTAATAGCTCCACCAACAATTCCAACAGGAATAGGTAGTTCAAGAACACCTACAAGATCACCGTCTTCATTTTTCTCCCATGTAGTTAATGTAGTGTATTTCCCGTTTCTAGCAGCATATGCATGTGCTCCTGCTTCAATAGCTCTATGATCCTGAGCCGTAGCAAGAGCTACAGCTATTATTCCATTCATAATTCCCTTATTGTGCGTTACAGCTCTATAAGGATCTACAGCTGCAAAAGCCCATGCTGAAACTATCCTATCAACGATATCTTCTCCACCAAGCTCCTTCTTATCAACAATAACTTTAGCTCTAACAATTCGTTTATCAGGAAGATTTGATATTATTCGGAGATATACCTTCCCATTAGTAAGCTCCTCTATGTATGGTGCTATTGCCTCAACCATAGTATTAACAGTATTTGCGCCCATAGCATCTCTGACATCAACGATGAGATGGGTAATAACCATTGGGCCCTTTAAAGTATCCAATACCCTAACCTCAAGATCTCTAGCTCCACCACCAAGGCTTACAAGTACTGGATCCTGCTCATTAGCGATTTTTAACAATTCATCTTTATGTTCAAGTATTAATGCTCTCTTACCCCAAGGATCCTTAACATTAACTAACTGAATCTGTCCAATCATTAATGGATCTGTACTGCTTGTCTGTATACCTCCCTTACTTCTCGTAATTCTAGCAGCATTACTTGCAGCAGCAACAACTGAAGGTTCTTCTATAACCATTGGAACTATATAATCACGATTATTGATAAGAAAGTTTACAGCAACTGCAAATGGGTACGTTATTCCTCCAATAACGTTTTCAATCATTCTATCAGCTAGTTCAGCACCTAAATTTCCAAAATTACTGAGAGCTTCAACCTCTTCGTTAGTTAACGATGCATATTCAGCAATAATTTTTAATCTTTCTGTAACTGAAAGCTTATAGAAACCCGGTATCCTAGATGTTTCCATAATATATTTAAAATTTAACATTTAAAAACTTCACGCTAAATAATGATATGTATTAACTTCAGATTGTTAGAAGTCATTGTAAAAATATTTAGATTTTATTCCTGTGTTTATATATAAAGTTTATGAGTTTAATAATAATTGGGTGAACGCTTACTAAAATTCTTTCTCTCTAAGCTATAATTAATAATGACTGTATTGAATGTTATTTGTATGTGCTTGTTGCTAACTGTAAATGGATACCTGTAAGTATAGATATTACTTAAGCTTTAAGAGGCTTAGAAGTAAATCACTATTGATAGCATAGCATTAGGTTAGGAAGAAGAGCTGATTGGCTATAATGGATATGAGAATATTTGACCTAAGTAGATTATGGAGATTCATGTAACACTAAGACATAAGAGCTTACCTTAAGTATTAAGGAAACAAAATAACATAAATGTTAATCTGAGGATTAAGCTTAAACGTAGAAAGCCTTATAGACTCAATAAAAGGTATATAAGAAAATGAGAAGCACTACTGAAAGATTCTTTGCATATAGTAGTATTCAATAGTAAGATATGAGCAGCTTACATCAACATTCCTAACACTCATACAAACATCATACATAACAATATACTGAAGTTCCACGATGAGTTCTTAATAGAACATATCAGCAATCCTGATAGATATTATGTTTCCCTAGATATAACAACTTAACATGTAGCTTAAAGTTATTTCAGAGCTTTAAGTTCTAGATAGCCGAATTTAAATGCCTCTAGGTTATCATGTTGGTTTTACTTTGTCTTGTAAATTTTAAATCTAAGAACATATATTGTTAATGGCTTAAACTCGTGAAGGTTATTGGCGGTTAGAGAAGGGTTGATATTTTACAAATGCTATTCAATTTAAACCCTAAATTGAGACTTAATGGGAATGTAGCTAGAGATGATAAACATGTCTAAATCTACAAGGTTGCCTACTTAAACGTTACAACTTAATATATTGTAGCTTCCTTCTTAAGTTGTCAATTCCACTTACTTTATGGAAAGATTTATAGGTTTCTCTACCATAGCCTATTGGCGGTTATATGGAAGTTATAAGTCATGATATTGTAATAGTTGGCGCTGGTATCGCTGGTTTAAGAGCTGCTATAGCAGCTGCTGAATATGACCCTAAGCTTAGTATTGGTGTAATAAGTAAGGTTTACCCTACTAGATCCCACTCCATATGTGCACAGGGAGGTACTGCTGCGGTATTGAGAGAAGGAGATTCATTAGAGCTTCATGCATGGGATACTGTTAAAGGATCTGATTTTCTCGCTGATCAGGATGTTGTAGAGCTTTTTGTTAATAGAATACCTGTAGAAATAGTTAAGCTTGATCATTGGGGTTGTCCATGGAGTAGAGATGAAAATGGAAAGCTATCTCAAAGACCGTTTGGAGGACATAGCTTCCCGAGGGCATGTTTTGCTGCTGACTATACTGGTCTTCATGAAATGCATACGTTATATGGCCGTTCACTAGCTTACGATAATATTAACTTCTACTATGAATGGTTTGTTACATCTCTTATAGTTGATGATAATATTGCTAGGGGTGTTACAGCTATCGAAATAAAGACTGGTAGAATGAGTGTATTTAGGGCTAAATCAATAATAATGGCTACTGGAGGCTATATGAGAATATATAACTTCACAACATATTCTCATTCAGCTACAGGTGATGGTGTAGCTATAGCTTACCGTGCAGGCGTTCCTTTAAAGGATATGGAGATGGTGCAGTTTCACCCAACAGGTCTTGTTCCATCAGGTATTCTTATTACTGAGGGAGCTCGTGGTGAAGGCGGATACTTAATAAATGTTAATGGTGAACGTTTTATGAAGCGTTATGCTCCTAAATATATGGAAACAGCTCCTAGAGATGTTGTTTCAAGAGCTGAACATACTGAAATCCTTGAAGGTAGAGGATTTAAAGGTCCCTTCGGCCCATATATTGCTTTGGATCTTAGACATCTTGGCGAGGAGAAAATAAATGAGAGATTACCATTAATAAGGGATGTATGTATTAAGCTTGCCGGTATTGATCCTGTAGATGAGCTAATACCAATAAGGCCAGCAGCCCATTACTCCATGGGTGGTATACATGCAAACATTAAAACTGAAACCCCAGTACCTAGACTCTATGCTGCTGGTGAATGTTCATGTTTAAGCCTTCATGGTGCAAATAGGCTTGGAACAAATTCAACAGCTGAATGTTTAGTTTTCGGAGCTATTGCAGGTGTTGAAGCTGCTAAAAACGCTCAATTATCCTCTCTACCGGATATACCTCAAGACCTTCTATTAATGGAGGAGAAGAGAGTTTATGATAGTGTTCTTAAACATGAAGGTGGTGAGAGAATTCCAGAAATTAGAAATGAAATGAGGCGTATAATGGATGATTGTGCATGGATTTTCAGGCATGGCGATAAGCTTCTAGAAGGGCTTAGGAGGATTAAGGATTTAAAAGAAAGATTTAAGAGTGCTAGAGTTGAGGATAGAGGAAAAGTTTTTAATACAGGCTTTATAGCTGCATTAGAACTTGACTTTATGCTTGATCTTGCAGAGGTAACTTTACTATCTGCTTTAAATAGAAGAGAATCTCGTGGGGCTCATTCAAGAATTGACTATCCGAATAGAGATGATGAAAACTGGCTTGTACATACATTAGCCTACTATACTGTTGATGGTCCACGTCTAGAATATATTCCTGTAACTATTACAAAGTGGGCTCCACAAGTACGTGCATACTAGGTGGTGTTATGGCTGAATTTGTTAAAAACATTGAAATAAAAGTTAAAAGATATGATCCTGAATCCGGTAAAGTATTAATATCAACATATACTGTTCCAGTCTATAGGGGTATGACTCTTCTTGATGCTCTACTATACATTAAGGATAATGTTGACGGCTCTCTTAATTTTAGATATTCTTGCCGTATGGGTATATGTGGAAGCTGTGGTGTGCTTGTAAATGGAAAACCAATGCTTGCATGTTATACTCAAATACTTCATTTAAATGTGGACTCCATTTTCATTGAGCCTCTTCCAAACATGCCTACTATTAGAGATCTTGTAGTTGACGTTAACAACTTCTTCAATAAGTATAGGTATATTAAGCCATATCTTATCAGATCTACATATCCACAGAATGAAATACTTCAAAAACCTGAGGATCACTGGAAGTATTGGAACTATACTTTATGTATTAAATGTGCAATATGCTATGCTGCTTGTCCAGCATCTATTGATGATAAATTCCTCGGTCCAACAGCTCTATCTACAATGTATAGGTTTAACATAGATTCAAGAGATGAAGGTATTAAAGAGAGAATTAAGATATCTGAAGATAATATATGGCTATGTACTGCATGTCACTCATGCACTTTACACTGTCCTAAAGAAGTAAATTCTTCCTATTCAGTTACTGAGTTGAGAAGAGTTATTGTTGAGGAGGGTTTTGTTCCTAAAACTGTTAGGGATGTTTTATCAAATACGTTTCTAACATATAATCCGTGGGGTATGCCCTCTGAGAAGAGAATTGACTGGATTAAGGATTTAAATATTAAATTATTGAAGCCTAATGAGCAGTATGAAAACCTATACTTTGTATGCTGTGGTCCAGCATATGATATTAGATGTCATGAAATAGCAAGATCAACAGCCTATATTTTAAATCTAATAGGATTAAACTATGGTATTCTTGGAGTTGATGAATGGTGTTGTGGTGACCATATGTTAAGACTTGGTGAAAGAGGACTATTTGAATTTCTTGCTGAGCATAATATTCAAGTATTCCGTGATCATAACATTAAAAACATAATAACAAATTCTCCTCACTGCTTCAATGTATTCAGGAATGAACAGCCATACAGTAGCTTAACTGTTAACGTTAAACACTACACTCAAGTATTCATTGAAGCTTTAAGAAATGGTTTAATTAGGCCTCTAAGAAATATTAATGCTAGAGTAGCCTATCATGATCCATGTTTTCTAGGTAAGAGAAACAATATATTTGAAGAACCTAGAGAAATACTTCAATCCATACCTGGAGTTAGGCTTGTTGAGATGAATAGAAATAGGGAGAATAGCTTCTGCTGTGGTGGAGGTGGTGGAAGAGTTTGGACTGAGGAAGCACCCTACGATAGGAGGCCATCAGTTGAGAGAGTTAAAGAGGCATTAGAGCTTAATGTAGATATTATTGCTACAGCATGCCCATTCTGTGTTATTATGCTTACAGATGCTGTGAAGGCTTTAGGTTTAGAGGATAAGATTACAGTAAAGGATATAAGCGAATTACTAAAATCATCTCTAACATAAATTCCATAATATTCAAAATATTTAAATATCCTTAATACTACTATGATTCTATGAAGCTTTGGATCAACTACATGTTAAGCATTATAGCTATGTTTGTATTTGCATATATATCCTCATATGCTCCACCAGAATATACTAGCTATGTATTTTTAGGATACTTCATATTTATTATGGCTATTATGGCTATTATTAGTGGACGTGGTTTTAAGAAGACTTCAATGAGTATTAGAGATGTTTTAAGTGGGAAAATCATTGTTAAGGCTGATGATGATGATGTAAAGCCCCTAATGTCTAAAGATCCTCTTTTAAATGTTGATTTGAAGGCTCAAGGATTAACAATGCTTACGATGTTTACACTTCCACTTCTGGTATTAATTCTATTCTATTTATTAAATAGTTTCAGATTCCAATCTATAATTGCTAGCAGGGTTTCAGAGCTTGGCTATTGCGATGAGCATTTCGGAAGATTTCTTGGCTGGCTTATACTTTATGCTCTACTGTTCTCAATATCCTCCCTAAACCAAATAGTAAATAGAATATCAGCATCTAAGAGAGGCTATGCTGCACTTATGATTGCTAAACGGTATAAAGTTACTGATAAGGGTATAGTAATTAATGATATGACTGTTCTTCCAGCTCCTATTGAGGCTAAAAGTATAAGTTATGATGAAAAGAGGAAATTTGTAGATATTATAGCAAGTATTGCCTCAAATCCTATAGGAGCTACAAAGCTAAGACTATATTCTAAAAAGCCTAAAGATCTCTACAATATTATTCTTAAACTTACTAAGTGAAACTGTAATGTTGAAAATACTTATTCAACCATTGGGTGTTGTTGAAGAAAACATCGTAGAAACCGTTAGAAACTTTCTAAATGACGTTTTTAAACTAAATGTTGAAATTAGTGCTAAGAATATGTCAATACCAAACAGTTTCTATAATACTAGGAGAAAACAGTATGATAGTGATGGCGTTATTAAGTGGTTAAGAAGTGAGCTTAATTTCAAAAATGGATTTGTTATAGGACTTGCTGATGTTGATGCCTATGTTAAAGGTTTAAACTTTATTTTCGGCGAGGCTATACCTACTATCAGAACATGTATTGTATATCTTGCAAGGCTGAAACAAAGCTTCTATGGTTTAATCAATAATTTTGAAATTTTTACTGAAAGAGTTAAGAAGGAGGTTCTACATGAAATAGGTCATTTACTATATCTTCAACACTGTAGTAATCCAAGATGTGTAATGAGGTTCAGTAATAGTATATATGATACTGACTTTAAGAAGGCTATGCTATGTTCTAAATGTAATGATCAGCTTCTACACTATGGAGTCTCAATATCCCCACAATACATATTATCTCCATAAAGGCAATATTAATTAGCTAACAATTCATTTTCTCCACATAAGAATTAAGCTATTTCCAGCTATTATCAATACCAAACATACTGCATAATACAACTAAGAAAATGTTCCAAAAATATATTGTTAAGTTTAAAGTAGAACTATGAATTACAGCTATAAAGCTTTCCATCAGATAGTTAGGAGTTTTTAGCCACAATGCTTATTAATTAGAATGTTAAGTATGTTCTGGTGGATTTATGAGCCAATTTCTATAGCTTTTCAAGGTGAACGTGGAGCATATAGTGAGATTGCTGCTGAGAAGTTTTTTAACTGTAATATTAAATTTATACCCTGCAAGGATCTTGAGGATGTATTTAAAATTGTTGAAGCCTCCTATGTAGACTATGGAATTATTCCCGTTGAAAACTCGATTGAAGGTAGCGTTACAAGATCCTACGATTTAATGAGAGAATCAAACCTTAAAATTACCGGTGAAATTGTTATTAGAATCTCACATTGTCTAATATCATATCATGACTATGAGATTAAAGATATTAAAAAGGTTTACTCTCATCCACAAGCTCTTGGACAGTGTAAAAACTTCATTAGAAAGCAAAAGCTAGCTACCTATCCAACATATGATACTGCTGGAAGTGTTAAGATGCTTAGTAGAAGGAGGATAAAGTATGCTGCCGCAATTGCCAGTAATAAGGCTGCTGAAATTTACGGATTAAAGATTCTTGCAGAGGGAATTGAAGATGATAAAAACAACTATACAAGATTTCTAATAATATCTAGAAACATGATTAAACCAATAGGCAAGGTTAAAACATCAATTGTATTTACGGTTAAGCATGTACCCGGCTCCCTTTATAAAGCTCTTAAAGTATTTGCTAGTAGAGGAATCAATTTAACTAAAATTGAATCAAGACCTGTTATTGGAAGACCATGGGAGTACTACTTCTACCTGGATTTTGAGGGAAGTATAGAAAATAACATAGTAAAAAATGCCCTAAAAGAACTCTCCAAAAAAACAACATATATTAAGGTTTTAGGATCATACAAACAATCATCTAACCACTATACATCAAACTACCTATAATGAGATAGCATAATTCTAATCTACATAGTTCCTAATATCTATCAACTACCAAGTTTCATAGTAGCTCAATAATATTTTTCTTATTAACCTTATTTTAAACCACTCCTAATCCATAAAGGTTTAAAGATAGTGAATAAAATGATTTAAAGCATTTCAGCTTCATCGAAAACCTTAAGTTTAATAGGCTATTTAGTAATGGATGTCTAGAGTAAATGCATTAATCCGTAACGTAACTATTTATTCAATAATAATTCTAATAATTGCTACACTATTTCTACTTGTAAATATTCCATGTATACTTTACCCATTAATTCCTAGTTTAAATCCATATGTAAATGTAAAGTCATATAGTTTATCAGGGTCCTCACTATTTATATCAGATCTACATTTATCAAAGAATCTAGAAGCTGAAACTTACAGTAGAATTGGTAGATTTACCAGGGAAAACAATATTTCAAGCATAATTATAGTTGGTGACTTATTTGATTCTCCTAATGCCTACAGATATACAAGCTACAGCGAACTCATAGTTAAAGCTATTAATGTATTAAATATATCTAATGTAAATGTATACTATGTTTTAGGTTCTCCAGTACATGATCCAAAAATACCTACTGAAAAATTCAGTTTTAAAGATGTTGAAGTATATGTTGTTGGATATATAGCAAAATTTAAAATGGATAATTTAACTATTGTAGCCTATCATGGAAATGACTTCTCAAGAATTGGAGCACTATCCTTCATCCTATCTTACATTACTAGAAAGCCATTTCTAGAAGAAGTTTGGAGGAAACTAGCTGGAATTGAAAATGATGTTTGGCTTATATGCGGCCATACACACATACCAAAAATAGATTATAAAAGTAAAACTGCCAATTGCGGTGGATGGAGAACTTTACCAATAGTTAAAACACCAATAGGCTATGGAGTAACTGTAGATAGCAACATTTCCCTCATAAAGATACCTGAAAATTAATACTTATAACTTAATCAATATCCCTATAAGTTAGAAAACTACTACTTGAAGCCATTATATATTTCTTTCCTTAAAGATTTCGATGAATATAGAATAAAAGCAGTTTAAACAACATTCAATCATTGCTTTATAGCTTCCTACATTGTATACAATTACCTTAATTTAAATACTATCCTAAGTCCCTATCAACACTTCACAATTTTAGAGAGCATGATAAACCAAGTCGCTAAAATAGGAAACTTAAACAGTATTTATAGACCTAAAACTATATATTAAGATTATGAAGTGAAGAGATGAGCTTAAAGAAACACTACAATTAGACCTATAACTAATTAAAGAAGAGATTATAATAATGATGCTTAATTAAATCGGAACTCCATCTAGCATCCAAAGTTAGCAGTAGTAGTTTGCTAGTAATCCTAAGAGTTTAAGTATATTATTTAACTAGAATATTAAGGCTATATAGATCATTTATGTAAACGTCTAATCATACTGAGTAATATAAAGAGCATATAGAAAACTTTCAAAACATTAGTGAAGCTTTGTATATTATGTTTCATGTAGCTAAGTTTTCTGCTATTATGTTGAAATCATAGTTTCCTCCCGAAGAATACTCTATGTCCTACTTTGCTATTTCTGAACTCGCCTGAAACCTTACTATTTAAGTCAATCAGTCAAATCACTTAAGAGTTTTCAAATAGATTCATAGAAAAACGTTTAATAACTAAGGTTATTAGAAGAGGTATAGAAATGAAAGTTTTCAAAATGATTTATAGTAAACAAAATTGGACATAGCATCATTGGAATAAAATATATAAATCCAGTTTTAATTAATTTTAGGGGCTGAAGGGGTGGGGTACAGTTAACTGTACACTAAGCCGTAGTTCAGCTTGGTTTAGAATGTGCGGCTTGAACTTATATTAGCTAGGGCCCGCATGGTCCGGGGTTCAAATCCCCGCGGCCCCACTAAATCTTGCAATTGAATTTTTGTTCTAATATTTTATGGTGTCCCCTATTTATCTTAATAGTATACTTAAATAAATTTTATCTAACATCTTTAGGCTTTGTTAACTTTAGATTTATTTGGGAGTTCTCTCCCTTGTTTATGGTTAAATTTGTTAAGTTTGTAGGGAGAGGGTTTCATTTACTTTAGTTGTTATGGTGCTTATATATTTCCATTCATCTAGAATGGCTTCAGATATTCTAAGCTTTATCGTTACTAGAAGT